>NZ_CP067101.1:1909090-2545454 GCF_016616425.1 Bradyrhizobium diazoefficiens | reverse complement strand
CCGCGTTGATGTCCGGATCGCCGTCGATATCCCGCCAGATGTGGGTAAGCTGCGTGTGGGTCTCCGCATCGACGGAATTATAGGTCTCGGGGCGATCGAAGGTGATTCGAAGGATCCGCTCGGCCGGATAATCGAGCTTCAACTTGGTGTAGGCGGCGTATCGATTGGACATATTGATCTTCCCGTTTTTGGCGCATAAGAAGTGCTACCAAATCATTTCTAACAGGTGTTAGAATTGGTAGCCAGCCGGCGCAAGCACCGGTCCGAGACAAGAATGTCGTAAGACGGAGCCCGAGGAAACATCGATGCAAGCCGGATTCAGTATCGAGACGAGCGCCGGATCCGGGATCGGAACCGTCGGCGCATTATTCGAGGCCTGCGCGGAGCTTCACGCCGCAAGGCTCGCGATCGAGCACCGCGACCGGCGCGTCACCTATGGCGAGCTGCGCGACCGGGTGCGCCGCCTGACGGCCGTGTTCGCCGCGCGCGGCCTACAGCGCGGCGACCGGCTCGGTCTGCTGTCGCGCAACCGTGCGGAATATCTCGAGATCGAGCTCGCAGCGGCCAGTCTCGGGATCATCACGGCTTGCCTCAATTGGCGCTTGTCGGAGCGCGAGCTCTCCTACTGCATCGAGCTAGTGTCGCCCAAGCTGCTCCTCGTCGAGGCCGATCTCGCGGCAAACCTCCCCGTCGCCGTCCAGGTGAACCCGATCCTGGAGATCGGTCCTCATTATGAGAGCGAGCTCGCGCGACAGGATGGACGGGCGATCCCTTCCGTCGCGGCGCCGGAAGACGGACTCGTCATTCTCTACACCAGCGGAACGACCGGCCTCCCGAAGGGCGCGGTAATTTCGCATCGCGCGATGGTGATGCGGGCGCTGGTGTTTTCCTCCGAGCTCGGCATCGCGCCGCACGACACATTCGTCGCCTGGGCGCCCCTGTTCCACATGGCCTCGACGGATCATGCGCTCGCTACGCTGTTGCGCGGCGGAACGGTCGTCGTGATCGACGGATTCCAGCTCGACCCGCTGCTGGCGGCCGTATCCCACCACCACATTGGCTGGCTGGTGCTGATACCGGGCATGGTGGAGGCCTTTGCCGACGGGCTGAGGTCGCAGCGCATCACGGCGATGGGCGTAAGGGTGTGCGGCGCCATGGCCGATCTCGTGCCCCCGCATGCGATCGCCGAGGTCACCGAATTGCTCGGCGCTCCCTATCTCAACAGCTTCGGCTCGACCGAGACAGGGCTGCCGCCGGCGACGCGGGCCTTGATCGCGCCGGGCGACATACCGGCCAGCCTGTCGAAGCGACAGAACGCGTTCTGCCAGATCAAGCTCGTCGACGGGTCCGACAACGAGGTCGCGCCCGGCGAGCCCGGCGAATTGGCGATCCGCAGCCCGACGCTTTTCTCCGGCTATTGGCGGGCGGAGGAGACCAACGCGCACGACTTCCGCGGCGGCTGGTTCCACATGGGCGACGTGTTCAGGCGCAATGCCGACGGGTCGCTCGATTTCGTCGACCGCGCCAAATATCTGATCAAGTCGGGCGGCGAGAACATCTACCCCGCCGAGATAGAGCGCGTCCTTTTGAGCGACGATCGGATCGCCGAGGTCGCCGTCGTCCGCGCCGCCGATGCGCGGTGGGGCGAAGCGCCGGTGGCCTTCGTCGCCTGCCGCGAGGGAGCTGCCATGGCACAGGCCGAGCTCGTCGAACTCTGCCGCCGGGAGCTCGCGAGCTACAAGCGGCCGCGCGAATTCCGCTTCATTGCGTTCAACGAATTTCCCCGCTCCACCAGCGGCAAGGTGCAGCGCCACGAACTCGAACGCCTGTTGAAAGCCTCCACATGAGCGACACCAGCCTGCGCGGAAAGGTCGCCGTCATCGGCATCGGACTGTCGGCGGTCGGCAAGGTGCCGGGCCGCAGTCCGCTCTCGCTCGCCGCCGAAGCAGCCAGGAACGCGCTCGCGGATGCCGGCGTTGCCAAGAGCGAGGTGGATGGCGTGCTGTCGAGCCATGCCTTCGCCTCCCCGTTCCATCGCTTCAGCGTTGCCTTCAGCGAATATTTCGGGATCCGCCCGACCTTCTCGAACACGCTGCAGGTCTCCGGCGCGACCGCGGCGACGATGTTCAGCATCGGCGCGGCCGCCATTCACGGCGGGCTCGCCAAGACGGTGCTGCTGGTCGCGGCCGACAGCCTCATGACGGGGCTGACGCCGGATCTCGCGCTGCGCTCGCTCACCGAGAGCCGGGACCAGCAATACGAGATGCCGTTCGGCATTCCCGTTGCCAACACCTTCGCTATGACGGCACACCGGCACATGAAGGAGTTCGGCACCACACCAGAACAACTGGCGGAGGTCGCGGCCGTGCACCGGCGTCACGCCGCGCGCACACCCGGCGCGCAGCAGACGACGCCGATCACGGTTGCGGACGTGCTGAATTCGCCGATGGTCACCACGCCCTATCACAAGCTTGACTGTTCGCTGATCTCGGACGGCGGCGCGGCATTCGTGCTCACATCAGTCGAACATGCGATGTCGCTCGGGATCGAAACGCCGATCTACATCCTCGGTTGCGGTGAATGCTACACCCACGAGCACATCTTCCTGATGCCGTCACTGACCACAACCGGTGCCGTCGAATCTGCGGGCCGCGCCTACGCGATGGCCGGCTATCAGCCGCGCGACGTGGATGTCGCCGGTATCTATGACTGCTTCACCGGAACCGTGGTGATGATGCTCGAGGATCTCGGCTTCTGCCGGAAGGGCGAAGGCGGCCCGTTCGTCGCCGACGGACAAATGAGCTATGGCGGCCAGATTCCGTCCAACACCCATGGCGGCTTGCTGTCGTTCGCGCATTCGGGAATGCCGGGCTCGCTGTTCCACTTCCATGAGGTGATCGCGCAGCTCCGCGGCCGATGCGGCGAGCGGCAAGTGGAAGGCGCCGAGCTCGGGCTGGTGCACAGCCTCGGCGCCGGGTTTGCCACCAATGCCACGACCATCCTAGGCACGCGGGGAACGCTGTGATGGCATCCGAAGAGACCAATCGAAAGCCCCTGCCCGCGCCTGACGCCGACACCGCCGCATTCTGGCAGGGCCTGCGACACGGCAAGCTCCTGCTGCAGGATTGCCGCTGCTGCCGGCATGTGCAGTACTACCAGCAGGCCACATGCCGCGCGTGCGGCAGCGACGAGCTCGAGCACAGGCCGGCAACCGGCCGCGGCAAGGTGCATTCCTTCAGCGTGGTTCATCGTGCCCCCGGCCCCGCATTCATGGCGGACGTTCCCTATGCCGTGCTGCTCGTCGAGCTCGCGGAAGGACCGCGCATGATCAGCACCCTGACGGGGAGCGATCCCGCTGACGTCACGTTCGACATGGAGGTCGAGCTGGCATTCGACCAGGTGTCCGACGACGTCGTTCTGCCGCGCTTCCGAAAAGCCTGAGGGACCCGCGTGAGTTCTGCTTGCATCCGCGCGAAATCGATTCTAACACTTGTTAGATTTTTGCGAGACAGGACCACGCGCACATGGCCGTCATGAAATCCGACGTCATCACCTCGACCGAGGAATACGCCCGCAACCGCAGCGCCTATGCCGAGCGTATCGCCGACCTGCGGCAGCGCCGGGCGGCGGCCATGCGCGGTGGACCGGAACGGGCGCGCAAGCTTCACAAGGAGCGCGACCAGTTGCTGCCGCGTGAGCGGATCGCGGCGCTGGCCGATCCCGGATCTCCCTTTCTCGAGCTTTGTCAGCTCGCCGGCGAGGGCCTGTACGACGGCGTGCCGCCCGGCGGCAGCATCATCACCGGGGTCGGCATGATCTCCGGTCGCCCCTGCATGATCATCGCCAACGAGCCCACCGTGAAGGGCGGCACCTATTACGGCATCACCTGCAAGAAGCATGTGCGCGCCCAGCGCTTTGCCTGGCAGCACCGGCTGCCCTGCGTGACGCTGGTGCAGTCGGGCGGCGCCAATCTGCCCGACCAGCCCAACATCTTTCCCGACGACGGCCAGTTCGGCTCGATCTTCTACAACCAGGTCAGGATGTCAGCCGAAGGCATCCCGCAAATCGCGGTGGTGCACGGCCCCTCGACCGCGGGCGGCGCCTATATCCCGGCCTTGTGCGACGAGACCGTGATCATCCGAAACCAGGGCGCCATGTTCCTCGGCGGGCCGCAACTGGTCTATGCGGCGACGCGCGAGGAAGTCGGCATCGAGGCGCTCGGCGGCGGCGAGATGCATAGTCGCGTCAGTGGCGTTACCGATCATCTCGCCGAGAACGACGCCCACGCGATCGCCATCACCCGCGAGATCGTGGCAAGCCTCGGCGAGATTCCTCGGCAGAGTCGGACCGTCGCCGACGTGCGCGAGCCGCAATTCGATCCAAACGAGATCTACGGCCTGATCAGCTCGGATCCGCGCATTCCCACCAACAATCGCGACATCCTTGCCCGTCTCGTCGACGGCAGTGAGTTCCACGAGTTCAAGCAGCTCTACGGCGACACGTTGATAACCGGCTTTGCCCGGATCATGGGCTTCGAGATCGGCATCCTCTGCAACAACGGCGTGCTGTTCTCCGAAAGCGCGCTAAAGGCAGCGCACTTCATCGAGCTGTGTTGCAAGCGCGACATTCCCTTGCTGTTCATGGCCGACGTCACCGGCTTCATGGTCGGCCGCGAGCCGGAAGAAGGCGGCATCACCAAGAACGGCGCGAAGATGGTTACGGCGATGGCGAGCGCCAACGTACCGAAATACACACTGATCATGGGCAACGCCTATGGCGCGGGCTACCTCGCGATGTGCGGCCGCGCGTTCCGGCCGAACGCGATGATGATGTGGCCCAATGCCCGCTCCGCCATCATGGGCCCCGACCAGGCCGCAACCACGCTCGCGATGGTCCGCGACGAGGTGCACAGGCGCGAGGGCACGACGTGGACCAATGCCGAGCGCGAGGCCTATATGGCGCCGACCAGGCGAACCTTCGAGGATTTCGCCAATGCCTACAACTTCGCCCGCAACACCTGGTGCGACATGGTGATCGATCCGCTCGAAACCCGAAGCGTGATGGCGCTGCTGCTCGACCTCGCCGGCCGCGTCCCGCATCAGCACACCGATTTCGGCGTGTTCCGGATGTAGCTGCAGGAGACCGCCATGTTCAGAAAAATCCTGATCGCGAACCGGGGTGAGATCGCCTGCCGCATCGCCCGCACCTGCCGGCGTCTGGGCATCGCGGTCTCCACCGTGCATTCCGCTGCCGATGCCGACGCCCTGCACGTCAGGGCGATCGGTGAATCCATCGCGATCGGCGCCGCACCGGCCTCGGAAAGCTATCTGCGGATCGACGCCGTCGTCGCCGCGGCGAAGGCGACGGGTGCGGAGGCCGTCCATCCCGGCTTCGGGTTCCTGGCCGAGAACGCCGCCTTTGCCCGCGCGGTCGAGGCCGCCGGCCTCGTCTTCATCGGACCGACGCCGGAGACCATCGAGCGCCTCGGCGACAAGGCGTCCGCGAAGCGCGAAGCCGTCGCCGCCGATGTCCCCACCGTCCCCGGCAGCGCGGCGCCGAGCGAAAATCGGGCCGAGATCGAGCGCGTCGTCCGCCAGCTCGGACTGCCCGTCATGCTGAAGGCCGCGGCAGGCGGCGGCGGCAAGGGCATGCGCGCCATCTCGCGCCTGGACGGGCTCGGCGACGAGATCGAATCCGCGATGCGTGAGGCCAAGAACGCCTTCGGCAACGCGGGACTGATCGTCGAGAAACTGATCCTGCAGGGCCGGCACCTCGAGGTGCAGATCGTGGGCGACGGCGCCGGCAACGTCATTCACCTGTTCGAGCGCGAGTGCACGCTGCAGCGCCGCCACCAGAAGCTGATCGAAGAAGCACCGGCCGCTAATCTGCCGGCCGGACTCCGCCAGCGCATCCTTGACGACGCCGGCCGGCTCGGCCGCCGGCTCAGATATCGCGGCGTCGGCACGGTCGAATTCATCGTCAGTGGCGCCGACTACTATTTCCTGGAGGTCAATCCCCGGCTCCAGGTCGAGCATCCCGTGACCGAAATGGTGACCGGGATCGACATCGTCGAGCTCATGCTCCGTATCGCGGCCGGCGAAGGCTTGCCGGTTGCACAAGACGATGTCGTGTGCCGCGGACATGCGGTCGAGGCGCGCATCTGCGCCGAGGATCCGAACAATGGCTTCATGCCGTCCACCGGCGAGATCGCCTATGCCAGGTTCCCCTCCAGCGATGTCCGTGTCGAGACCGGGGTGGAAAGCGGATCGACCGTCACGCCCTACTACGACTCGATGCTCGCCAAGCTGATTGCCCACGCCGCCTCGCGCGATCAGGCGCTCGATCGGCTAGACCATGCGCTCGACGAAACCTCGATCTTCGGCGTCGTCACCAATCGTGACTACCTCCGACGATTGATTGTTCTCCCCGCGACCCGGGTCGCAACTTTTCATACCCGCCTGATCGACGAGCTGCGCGATGCGCTGGTCCCTAACGCTTATGGAATCGATGCCGAGGCCGTGGCAGCCGGGGCGTATTTCTGGATGATGCGCCAGCGCGCCTGCGCCTCGGCCAATCCCTGGCAGTCCGCCGGCCTGACCGGTTGGCAGATGAGCGCAGAGGACGACGGCCTGTCCCCGATCCCGGTCCTGCATCTCGATACGGCCGGCGCCAGCGCGGAAATTCGCTTTGCGCCGCTGCGGCCCGACGGCTCGATGCTGATCGGTGTCGGCGATGACAGGATCCGGGTGACGCTGACGCCCCTCGGCGACGACAGTTTCGTCGCCGCGACGAACGCACGGCGCGAAACCGTGCGGATCATCCAGAACGATCAGGCCATCTTCGTGCACGACCCGCGTCGCATCCATGCCATGACAGCGATTCCGTACCTCCGGTACATCAGCACGAGCCCGGAGATCAGCGGCGAATTGCGTGCGCCGATGACCGGCGTGGTCCTGAAAATCAACGTCGCCGTCGGCACTCGCGTTCGGGCGGGCGACCCCGCCGTCGTCATGGAATCCATGAAGATGGAGCTGCGCATCGCGAGCGAAGTGGATGGCGTGGTGACCGCAATCCATCTCAAGCCCGGCGATACCGTCGAGCGAAACGCCATCGTCGCGGTCGTCGAGCCCGACCCCGTCTCGCAATAGCCTCTCTCAGGACAACGTCAGGAGACCACATGGTACGATTGGGGAGCGTGAATTACGAGGTCCGCGGCAGCATCGCGATCCTGACGCTGGACGAGCCGACCAAGCTGAACGCGCTGACGACCGGCATTCGTGCGGGCATCGTCGAGGGCCTGCGGCAGGCTGACAATGATGATCAGGTCCGCGTCAGCATCATCACCGGAGCCGGCGACAAGGCGTTCTGCGCCGGCGCCGACATCGGCAATTTCGACTTCGATCCGGAGAAGGCGCGCGCCTTCTTCATCGACGCCATGGACGTCCTGACCGCACCGGAGCGCGCACGCAAGCCGGTGGTCGCCGCCGTCAATGGAATTGCCTATGGCGGCGGCTTCGAGCTCGCGATCGCCTGCGACTTCATCTTCGCCGCGGACAGCGCCCGCTTTGCGACACCCGAGATCAAGCTTGGTCTCCTGCCCGGCTTCGCGATCGTGCGCCTCAACGACATCGTCGGTCGCGCCAAGGCCAAGGAGATGAGCATGCTCGGCGATCCCCTCAGCGCGGGCGAAGCCTGCGGTCTAGGGATCGCATTGCGCGTCGTGCCCGACCAAGACCTTCTCGCCGAAACGCTTGCATTCGCGGAGCGCATCGCCGCGCAGCCGCGCCTTGCCGTGCAGATGGCGAAGTCCTTCTACAACCGCGGCCTCGGCGGCGACGAGATGCGCCATGCCATCGACGGCTTTCCGTTCCTGCTGACCCATGCCGATGCGCGCGAGGGCATCGGCGCATTTCGTGACAAGCGCAAGCCGCGCTTCGGCCAGGACTAGCCGGCTCACATCGATCAATCGCCCAACAAATAAAACAAGGGAGACCACATGAAGACGCATGTCCTGGCGATCGCCATTCTCGCGATGACCGCATCAAGCGCTTCCGCGCAAATCTCGGATGACGTGGTGCGGATCGGCGTACTGACCGACCTGTCGAGCTGGGGCCGCGACAACTCCGGGCCAGGCTCGGTCGAGGCCGCGAAGATGGCGGTCCAGGAGTTCGGGCCGACCGTGCTCGGCAAGCCGATCGAGATCATCAGCGCCGACCACCAGATGAAGACCGATGTCGGCGTCAATATCGTGCGCGGCTGGTTCGACAACGGCAAGGTCGACGCCGTCGCCGACATCCCCAATTCCGGCATCGCCATCGCCGTGCACAACATGGTGCGCGAGCGCAACAAGATCGCCCTGCTCTCCGGCCCCGGCGCGAGCTCGCTGACCGACGAGCTGTGCAGCCCGAACACCGTGCACTTCACCTATGATACCTATGCGCTGTCCAAGGTGACGGCCTCGGCCGTGATCAAGGAAGGCGGTAAGTCCTGGTTCTTCATCACCGCCGACTACGCCTTCGGTCAGCAACTCGAAAAGGACGCCACGCGCTTCATTAACAAGCTCGGCGGCAAGGTGCTCGGCAGCGTCCGGCATCCGACCAACACCGCCGACTTCTCTTCCTTCGCGCTGCAGGCGCAGAGCTCAAAGGCCGACGTGGTCGCTTTCGCCAACGCCGGCCAGGACACCGATAACGCGATCAAGCAGTCCGGCGAATTCGGCCTGGTCCAGGGCGGCCAGAAACTGGTGGGCCTCTTGATGTTCGACACCGACGTGCATGCGATCGGCCTCAAGTCTGCGCAGGGCACCTACATGACCACGGCGTCCTACTGGAACATGGACGAGGCAACCCGCGCCTGGTCCAAGAAGTTCTATGAGCGCACCAAGGTGATGCCGACCATGATCCACACCGGCGTCTACGGCTCGGTGCTGCATTATCTCAAGGCTATCAAGGCCGCCGGCACCGACGAACCGGCCAAGGTGATGGCCAAGATGCGCGAGCTGCCGATCGAGGACACGTTCGTTCACGGCGGCAAGTTGCGCGAGGACGGACGCGTCATCCGCGACATGTATCTCGCCAGAGTGAAGTCGCCCGAGCAGTCCAAAGAGCCCTGGGATTATCTGGAGATCGTCAAGACCGTGAAGGGCGAGGACGCCTTCCGCCCCGTCTCCGAGTCCAAATGTCCGCTGCTCAAGAAATAGAGGCAATGGGCGTCGGACAATCCGCGCCTAGCACGAGAAGGATGATGACAAAGTGAGTACAGCATCTCCACCCCTCGAACTCGTCATTGCCGGCGAGATCGCCACCATCTGGCTGAACCGACCGGACCACGGCAACGGAATCGACCTGGAGCTTGCCACGGCGCTCAAGACAGCCGTTTTCGATTTGGAGCGTGATCAAGGCGTCAGAGTCGTCGTCATTCGCGGCCGCGGAAAGAACTTTTCGGTCGGCGGAGACCTTAGCGCTTTCTCTGCTGCCGGTGCCACCTTCCCGCGGCTCGCCATGGACATCATTTCCACCTTCCATGACGCGCTTCTCTCACTCAGACGATCAGGAAAGCCGTCAGTCGCCGTCGTGCATGGGGCGTGCGCGGGCGGAGCGATGTCACTGGCCTTGGCCTGCGATATCGTATTGGCCGCCGATACGGCCATATTTTCGGTAGCGTACCGCCGTTTGGCTGTTCCTGCCGATGGCGGCATGACCCATTCGCTGACGCGCCTCGCGGGAGCAAGGCGCGCGCTCGAACTGATGCTCCTTTCTGACCGCCTGACCGCGAGGGAGGCCCTGTCGCACGGGCTGATTACGAAGCTATGCGCGGAGCAGGAACTCGAAGCCGATTTGGTCAGGATGGCGCGGGTCCTGCGCGACAACTCGCCCGACGCGAGCAGTGCAGCGAAAGCCCTGATCTGGAGTGCCGAGACGGCGACGTTCGACGAACAACTGTCGGCAGAGCTTGCCGCATTCGTCGACTGCGCCTCGTCCGCAGATTTTCGCGAAGGTCTGACGGCGTTCCACGACAGGCGTTCGCCAGTATTTGGAGGAAGGTGAGCATGGGATCCCTGAACGGAAAGGTCGTTTTCATTACGGGAGCGAGCCGCGGCATAGGCCGCGAGATCGCAGTCAAGCTTGCAGCGGAAGGAGCTAGAATTGCTCTCGCAGCCAAATCGAGCGAGCCCCATCCCTCGCTTCCCGGAACCATCCATACCGTGGCCGGCGAGATCCGAAGACTTGGCGCCGAAGCGCTCCCGCTCCAGGTCGACGTGCGGGACGCAGATGCGCTCGCAAACGCCATCGAAAGCACGGTTCGGGAATTCGGTGGACTCGACATCCTCGTGAATAATGCCAGCGCCATCAGCCCGACCGGGCTGCTCGACACACCGGCCAAGAGATTCGATCTACTCAGTGCCGTAAACGGCCGGGCGACTTATCTCTGCGCTTACCATGCGGTGCCGCATCTCAAGCGATCATCTAATCCCCACGTCCTGACCCTGTCGCCTCCGCTGCCGAAGTCAGCGGTTTGGCTCGGGAAGTATCCGGCTTACGCCACCTCCAAGTACAACATGACCATGTATACGCTGGCGCTGGCCGAGGAATTCCGATCCTTCGGAATCGCTGCCAATGCGCTGTGGCCGAAAACAATGATCGCGACCGACGCCGTGCGCGTCCACTACGAGTCGGAGTATCGTCGCTGCCGTGCCGCATCAATCATGGCCGATGCAGCTAAGCTGATCGTCTCGCAGGACAGCCGCACCCTCACGGGCATGACTTTGATTGATGAGGAATTTCTGCGATCACAGGGGATCAACGACTTTTCTGTCTATGCAATTGACCCCGCCGCCCAGCTGGCGCCCGATATCTTGGTCGAATGATCCGTCCGCAGCCCTCTGCTCTTCCAACCTGTCAATAACAGGGTCCCTTTCGAATGAACACTGAGAACACTCGCATCGCCATCATCGTCAACCCAGACTTGCCTCTTGGACTGATCGCCAACACGGTCGCTGCGTTAAGCATCGGAATCGGCGCCGCAGCCCAGGAGCTTGGAGGAGCTTTCTTGACCGATATGGACGGGCGCACTGTCCGGACCAGCTCCAATCGCCCTGTCCCGATATTGCAAGCGCCTCCTGAAGCGTTGAACGCATTGCTACAGCGTGCCCAAACGGTAGACGGCGCAATCGTGGTGCCGTTTCCGCGCTTCGCCAGGTCCCTTCATCAGTTTGAGCAGTATCTAGCCGAATTCCCACAGCGCGCACTCACGAAGGAGATCATTGATGGTGTGGGTCTCTACGGATCCGATAAGTGGATCAGGTCCCTTACGGGGAGCCTGAAGCTCTTGCGTTGAATGCGCCGACCTCGTCGGGAAGGGCTTCGTGAGCGGCTGATCGGTCGCCTGCGCATCGGTATAAATGGATTTCGAGTGCCGGAGAGTGGTCAAGACCGTTCAGTACAGGTGAGGCAACATGCTCTATCGTCGACAGCTCATTCGAACCGATCACGTCCAGCTTTTGTTGGCTTTGCCTAATTTGCTGCTGTCGTGGGCTGGCGTAGTAAAAGGAAGGACCGGCGAAGTACCTTGTCTGGCGGATCAATCAAGTTTGGCGGCCATGTCGTCACGAACCATATCTTCCGGGATTTCACGGAGATAGCTCTGCCCCTTTTGCAAACGGCGCCCAAGCGCCTCGACAAATCCTTCAAATCGCTCCCGTCCTTTTGCCTGGGCAGAAGCCTGCGCGTCGTTGGGCAACGGTGGGGTGATCGTCAGCCAGAAGCGGATGAATAGAGCCAAAGTCTCGGCCGTCAAACCAACATCACGCTCCAGCCTTTGCATCTGGCGCGATAAACGGTCCAAGCGCCGGGCAAACGCAGCCTCCCGCCTGTCGGCGCCGTCCGGCGATAGAAATGAAGCGACGGCAGCTTCCACGATCGCGGATCGAGAGAGCTTCTTGCGATCGGCGAGATCAGAGATCTGCTTGAGAAGCTCTGGCGGGAAATACACGTTCATCCGGTCGCGCATGATGCCTCAGAGCTCCATACCGTCATTCGGATCGAGCGCGACCTGGCGGGCGACACCTCGCATCTGTTGTCGTATGAGCCGCGATTGACGGACCGCGTCCTCGTCATCGTCAAGAACGGCAGCAAATTCCTCTGCCGGCGTCGGCTCGGTCGTCTCCTTGACGATCGCAACATGATCGGGCAGTTCGGGCTCTCGGCGAAGACCACTGTTCGCCGTGTCTTCCCCTTCTTGCGCGGCTTTGTTGGTCAGCGCCGTCGCTGGCATCAACGTTCCGAGCGTTGACCATCCATCCGTTCGCGATGATCGACCCGACGACGCCGGATCAGGAGGTGGCAAGACCCGCTCGGTAAACCTCCGATCCTCATAGTACCTGGCTTTCTTAGCTCGGATCGGCGGCGTGCCCGCCACCATGACGATCTCATCCATCGGTGGAAGCTGCATGACCTCGCCGGGGGTCAGCAGTGGCCTTGCCGTCTCCTGGCGTGAGACCATGAGGTGCCCCAGCCATGGGTTCAACCTGTGGCCAGCATAGTTCTTCATCGCCCGCATCTCGGTCGCCGTCCCCAGCGCGTCCGATACTCGCTTGGCAGTCCGCTCGTCATTGGTCGCGAAGCTGACCCGGACGTGACAATTGTCGAGAATAGCATTGTTAGGCCCATAGGCCTTCTCGATCTGATTGAGCGATTGCGCGATCAGAAAGCTCTTGATGCCGTAACCCGCCATGAAGGCGAGCGCGGACTCGAAGAAGTCGAGCCGCCCGAGCGCCGGGAATTCGTCGAGCAGCATCAGGACTCGATGCCGGCGGTTGCGGGCGTGCAAGTCCTCGGTCAGCCGCCGGCCGATCTGATTCAGCACCAGACGGATCAACGGTTTGGTCCGCGAGATATCGGAGGGCGGCACCACGAGGTACAGCGTCGTAGGGCTGGCATCGGCGATCAGGTCGGCGATCCGCCAATCGCAACGACAGGTCACTTGGGCCACCACGGGATCTCGGTAGAGCCCGAGGAACGACATGGCGGTTGACAGGACACCGGAGCGCTCATTCTCCGATTTGTTCAGGAGCTCGCGCGCGGTCGAGGCAACCACGGGATGAGCGCCGTGTTCGCCAAGGTGCGGTGTGGTCATCATCGCCTTCAACGTCGCTTCGATCGGCCGTTTGGGGTCGGACAGGAACGCGGCCACACCGGCCAGGGTCTTGTCCGCCTCGGCATAGAGGACGTGGAGGATGGCCCCGACCAGGAGCGAATGACTGGTCTTCTCCCAATGGTTCCGCTTATCGAGCGAGCCTTCCGGGTCGACCAGGACGTCGGCGACGTTCTGGACGTCGCGAACCTCCCATTCCCCGCGCCGGACCTCGATGAGCGGATTGTAAGCAGAGGATTTTGGGTTGGTCGGATCGAACAACAGGACGCGGCCATGCCGCCCGCGGAAGCCGGCGGTCAATTGCCAGTTCTCGCCCTTGATGTCGTGAACGATAGCCGAAGCCGGCCAGGCCAGCAGGGATGGAACGACAAGACCGACGCCTTTGCCAGACCGGGTCGGTGCGAAACACAACACATGCTCCGGTCCGTCATGGCGAACGTAGTCGCCGTCGAGTTTGCCCAGCACCACGCCATCGGGACCGAGAAGCCCGGCGGCCTTCACTTCCTCCAAGGAAGCCCAGCGCGCAGAGCCATACGTCTCGACGTTCTTCGCCTCGCGTGCCCGCCAGACCGACATGCCGATCGCCACTGCGATCGAAATGAAGGTCCCAGACGCCGCGATGAAGGCTCCCTCGACAAAGACCTGAGGCGCATAGGCATCAAAGACAAACCACCACCAGAAAAACACCGGCGGGTAGTAGACTTTCCAACCCAACAGTTCGAACCAGGGCCGGCCAAGCTCCGGTTGGTAGGCGAGCCGCCACGCCGTCCATTCGGTTGCTCCCCAGATCGCCAGCAGAACAATCAAGCCGACAACGATCACCTGTCCCCAGAGGATTTTGGTTCCGGTCATCCCGAACGCCCTTCCGCTACTGCAATGGTGAGATGGTTACAGGCCCAGGTCGCGCTTGCGACCAAAGCCCCATTCGATGCGGCCGCTGTCTTTCACAACGCCGGTGACGTGTTGGCCGAGCCTCCTTTCGAGCTCACGCGACCAGGGCACGAGCTGGAAGCCGAGCCCATTGTCGATCATGGCGAAGCGTCCGGAGGTGAGCGTCAGCCGCTGGCGATACGTTCCCGCCACATGTTCCCCGGAGGCGGCATTCACGTGAGGCAGGCCGGTGTCGGCCGAGACCTTTGCTGCCTCCTCGTCGAGTTCACGTCGGCGCAACGTGTTCAGGAGGTCGCGCTGCAAGATGATCCGTTTGCCCTGCCGCCGCGCCAGGCCTTCCTGGATCAGATGCTCGGTACGGGCTTCCATTGCGCTGCGGGTCTCGCGGCCAAATCCACCCATGGCGAGCGGTATCGGATCGCGTTCCACCAGCCGGTGGTCGAGCCAGGTGGCGCCTTTCGCGGTGACCTGCTCAGCAAGATCGAGATCGGAACGGGTCGCGAGGACCAAGGTGTGGGGCGGATCACCGGCTCGGCCGAAGCGCCGGACTTCGACGATGCCGCCGATCGGCGGAGCATGCTCGAAGGCCTCGATGCCTCGGAGGCGGACGTGGTGCACGCGTCCCTCTGTTCCGTCGATCAGGGCGTAGGCCTCGCCCGTTAATTCATCATGTAGACCCCGATCGACCAGCCGTCCGACAATCGGGGACACCGGCTGTCCACCTTCGATGACGTAGTCGGACAGCCCGCGCGGCTCCCCACGCTCGGTGAAGGCGCGGTGCATGGTCTTGATGATGTCGCCTCGCATGCCGAGGTTGCGCAAGCTGCGCGCGGCCTCAAGCCCGACCATCCACTCCCCAGGCGAGGCAGAGGCAGCAAGGGCCATCTTCTCCAGATGCTGAAGGCGGCCAACCATCAAGCGCCGGATCTCGGGATCAGAACTGCCGGGATTCTTGGGACGAAGATCGATAGTGCCGGTTTCGTCGGCGGCCAACCGGATCTCGTGGTCGAGCCGCGTCCATCGCTCTGCCGTGACTTCCCTCTCCAGCGCATTGCGAATCTCGTGCTCCGGTTTTGGTCCCAGTTCGATGGCGACCAGTTCTTCGGCGCGTGAGCGCAGGCCTCGACTGATGTAGTCGCGGGAGATCACAAGGTCGGCCCCTTGCTCATCGACGCCGCGGACCAGAAGATGGACGTGAGGGTTATCTGTGTTCCAGTGATCGACGGCCACCCAATCAAGCCGTGTTCCGAGATCGGATTCCATCTGCTTGGCCAAGTCGCGGGTGAACGCCTTGAGATCGGTCATGTCGCCCGCGTCCTCGGGCGAGACGATGAACCGAAAATGATGACGGTCGTCCTTGCAGCGTTCCGCAAAAGCCGCGCCGTCGGTACGGTCGCTGCCGGCATCGAACATCTCGGCCCTCTCGCCGCTTCGGGTCACCCCTTCGCGCTTCAGGTATGAGAGATGGGCGGTCAGTGGTGCTGAGCGGAAGGCTCGTCCCTTATGGCGAACGACCCGCGCCTTCACCACGACGCGCCGCGCCGAACTGAACAACCGCGCGCGGCTAAAGGCGAGCCGGCCGCGGCCAAAGGTGGAGCGCCCATAGGCCGCAGAACGCTTGCCAGCCGCAGCCTGACCAGAGGTATGTCCAGCCTTCTTCGCGGCGCGTAGCACCTGGTTGATAAAACTCTTCTGCTTCGGCGCGCGAGTGCTGCGGATACGCCCGGGCCGAATGCGTAGATCGCTGTCGCCAACGGTCATGGCCGAGCCTCGAACAGCACTAAAACAGCTACAGTGCTGAAAATGCCCTTGATTACATTGTTCAAAACGCAAGGCGCGGCACGCGCCCCGACCGACCGGCACGCGAGAACCCAAGCCATGCCAATGGCTTGCGGTTCGACCGGCGAGCCTCTTTTATCTCGCCGTCCTGCCGTCGTTGTCTCCCGGTCGCCGGTTCCCGAAAGAGCCGCCGCGACTTGGCAGCCAACTCGCGAAGCCCCCACTGCTTCCGAGCGCTTGCGATAGCGATCGTTACCCGAAGGGCCGAGACACCCGAAGGGTGGCTCGGTGAGGAGCGAAGCGACGAGTAGAGCGCGGGCCGAAGGCATCGCCCGTATCCCATCAGCAGGTACCAATTGCTCGGTGAAGCACGCCAAGGTTTGCGAACCCGCACACTTGGTCATTGCGATACTCCCGAATCCGATCGAGGGACGAACACGCCAATGGGCCGGGGGACCATGGGCGAAACATCGGGCGCCGCGATCGCGGTCGTGACACCGCTCGACGGCATGAGCACCCGCAACCCATCGTGCGCTTTCATGAGATCGGGGCGCGTGACGAATAGCGTCGCAGCTGCTGATGGCTGGCCGCTGGACGTCCACCTCGGCGGCAGTTCGATGGCAAGCAGATTTGCAAGCTTTGCGACGTATGCTCGCGTCTCGTCTGGCAGAGAACCGCCCGCGAGATACTCTTCGTAGCGGGCTGGTCCCGCGTTGTACGCGGCAAACACGCCAGGCGAGCCATACCGATCGAGCAGTTCGCGCAAGTAAGCCGTTCCGGCCAGAATGTTGTCGTGCGGGTCGTAGGGATTGTTCCCGAGATTGTAGCGCTCGCGAAGTTCCGCCCAAGTCGCCGGCATGATTTGCATCAGGCCCATTGCGCCTTTCGGCGATCTGGCGTGCACGTCACCAGCACTCTCGATGCTTTGGACTGATCGGATCCAGTTCGGCGCAATCGCAAAGCGCCGTGAAGCTTCGTTGATGAAACCGGCAAATGGGTAAGCGGTCTGACTGATCGCCGGCTGGGCGGCTGATCCGCTCTGGGCCAAAGCAGCGCTGTCGAACGCGGTCAGAAGAAGCATCAGGGGAACGACAGCACAAACGCGCGTGCCCGACCGTCTCAAGCACGCGGTAGGGCTCGCGCCAGCCTTGCAGACATCGATCGAGACGGAGGAAGGATCCCGCAATCGATCGAACAAGGGAATGGCGAGGAGAACACGTCGCATACGCACGATCACTCCTCCCACGTCCACACCGGGACCGCACCGCCGATCACGCTAGATGCCGGAAGAAATCCAAAATACCGGCCATCAAGAGAGTCGTCCGACTGCCAGTTCATCAGAAACAGCTCGCCGTCTCCGACGACGCGGCAGCCCTGCCATTTCGGCAGCGGCCGGCCGTGTCCGTCGCGATCCTTCGCCTCGCCCACCGCGACGTCGCCGACTGAAATCGTGAGGCCGGTTCTGCAAACACTCTGCCTCGGAAGGGCGAGCACGCGCTTCAGCATGGGGACGCCGATGGGCAAATAGCCGTTAAGGTCGAGGAAGGTCGCGAGCGGCTCCGGCGGCTGCACGGCGACCAATTCAGTGACTTGGAATTGGTCCGCCGGTCGGAGGCGGTAGAGACCGATCGGCACGCTGGCGGATGCGTTCCAGATGTAAAGCGGAAGCGGCTCCAGGACCACCGTCGCGATCACCGCAGCAGCGACCCCAATCGTCACGGCCAGCATCATTATGCGGCCCGTCATCGCATCACCTTTTGGCGATGAAGCCAGGCCTGATGGCGCGCTTTCGTATACGGGCGCGGGTTTTCGTTGACGGACATGCGGTTATGAATGTGATGCCAATGATCAGGCGCGACATCAGCTGGATCGATGCCGAGTGCCTCAACGGCATCGGTCATTTGCAGCACGCGCTCGACCTTCGGCCAGCCGGACAGACGCAACAAAATCTCTCCGCCGGGCGTCACATAAGGGACGGTCGAGCAGCGCTGTCCCGGAGCGACTGCGCGCAAGATGTCGATCCGCGAAATGATCGTGCCAAAGTCGTTGGAGGTCCAACGGACGAAGGCAAAGATGCTGCCGGGCGCAAATGACAGGACGCGCCGATGGCGATCAAGCTTCCGTTCCTTGACGACACGACCGAACCGAATGCGGTTTTCGATCCGCTTCTCGAGCCACAACACCTCCACTTCGGTGAGATCGCTCATGCCACCGCTCCCTGAAGCTGGAACGGAGAGCCGTGAGCTTTGGGGGCGGTGAAGGACTGGCGCGGCTTTTGCCGGCGAGCAGGATTGACGGCCCCCCGCTGCCGGTCGCCTCCAATGCGGCTTGTCGTCTGTTCCGTTAGAAGAAATCCGAAGGATTTCTGGTTAGTAAAGTTAGAGCAGCCGGAAAGCGCGAAGAAACAAGCTCTTAAGCTCGATTCCGGTCCCCGATAGCACGAGGATCGGGTCCCCGATAGCACGAGGGTTGCGGTCCCCGATAGCACGAGCTGATTCACAGGTTGTCCTCCGAATTTGGAATGAGACCGCGCCGGCGCAGGCGTGCCGTTAAGCGATCAACAGGCTGAGGGGTGAAGTTCAGCCGCTCGATGCCGTTCGGATCGCGCGTGAGCACGAGCTGATAGCCGGGCAATGTCTGACGTTGGACGATCTGGCGTATGTCGTAAGCAAAGTGCTTGAGCGGCGAGAGGATGCCGGACTTGGCATGGAGGTGCACAAGGTCAAAACTCCAGCCGCCGTTCTGGCGTCCACCGTGTTTGCGCACGAGCCGGTAGAGCCACCGCTCGAGTCCGCCCGTCAGTTCAAAATAGGCGCGGTCGATCGTCAGCACGAGCGCGTCGTCGATGACGCCGGCATAGAACCAATCGGGCAGGATCAATTCGAGTCCAAATGGACGTCCGTTTGCATCCGCCGTCTCCTTCCACTCGTTGATCCAGGAGAAACGATGCCGCCGTCGTTCTGTCGGCTGACGGATCGACGTCAGCACGGTCGTTGACTGTAGTCTGTCCAGACCCGCCTTCAGCCGATCATAGTCGCGTGCACTGGTTCCGCGGCCGACGAACGTCAAAATCTCGTAAGGCGTTGCAGCCATCAGGCGCGACGTCTTCAAGCCGGCGTCACGGGCTTCGACTATCTGGGACGCGGCCCAGATCAGGACATCTGCATCCCAGATGGTCGCCACGCCGTGTTCCGGCACCGCTTCCACACGAATTGCGATCGCACCGGCTCGGAAATCGATCGGCACAATCCGCTTGGTTTTTGCGAGCGAGAAGAACGGATAAGCCATCAGATCCTGCGCGTCGCGGGGCGCAAGATCACCGGGCAGCGCCCGAAAGAGCTCAAGCTGCTCGCGCTCAGACTGGTGTTTGCGCCGCATGATCGTTACCTTCACGCGGGAGTCAGCGACGTTCCTGGCCTGCATAGGGCCGCAGCGCCGGATGCTTCTTAGCCGGCAGCACCGTTCCCTGGCCGGGGTCGGACGTCGACGTCTTGGCGCCGCGGTCGGCCCATGCTTTCAGGTCATCGACGGCGTAGACGACGCGACCGCCAATCTTCCGATACGTCGGCCCGGTGCCGTATGTGCGGTGCTTCTCCAGCGTGCGGCCGGACAGGCCAAGATAGCGCGCCGCCTCAGGTGTACGCAGGAATCGCGGGGGTAGACCGGTCATCGAATCGGGCATTTGAGAACTCCAAGAGGACAGCGCACCACGCCTGGCTAGGCCGGCGTGCGTGCGGTCATCATGGAGAAGCAAGATCTCGCAGGGGGATGCCGAATGTTGGGGGCACGATTTTCGGCACCCTCGGGGGCTGCACTACCCGCCCCTGCGCCCGGGCCGCAGAAGTTTGCGGTAACCACCGCGCATCAAGGCGAGGCCGCCTTGCACCAAGCGGACCGTTCGATTGCGCAGATCATGCGTCTTCCAGGCACGATCGGGGATCCTCTTTTTGCCGAAGAGTGCCTCGGCGATAGTGCGATAGCTGCCGCCGGCGTTGTGCGCATCGAGCGCACGGATCGCGGCGCTCAAGCGTTCGCGCCGCTGTTTCGAAAGTTGATGAAAGGCAGGTCCTGGCGCGCGTCCGTTCATCGCGCGCCACAGCCGCCGGGCTGCATAAGCCCGCGCATCGAAATCGCCATCAAACGACAATTCGGCTGCGTATGACGCGCCGACCACCGGCGGTCCTTTGGACCAAAGGCGGTGCTCTGCCGAGCCGATGCGCAGCACTGCATGCCAGCCATCAGGCGCGCGACGCACCTGGCCGGCTGCAAGATCGAATAGTAGCTCAGACGCCGACTGGCGAGGCACAGCCGAGGCGGCTGCCGTGACCGGAACGACCGCCGCTAGAACCTCAGGCGCCCAAAAGATCGTCTGCTCGTCGAACGACCTCTGCGGGTCATGGGCGAAAGCAGATGCCCCATTTCCTCCTGAATTCCGCGGTCACTTCGCCGTTCGGGCTATTGGCAATCATCACCTCGTACTCGCGTCGATAGTCCGCGTTACGGCGGAGACATTCCCAGGCGATGTCGGTGATCTCGGCGTCCTGTAGGCTCTTGTAGGAATCCGGCGACCGCCAGTCGAATTCAGGCATTGCTTCCGCCCCATTGCACTCAGCTAACAAGGATTGCGGCGCAATAGGTATGAACGAGGCGGTTGTAGGAAGTCCCTAGTTTGGCACCACGTGGTGCACCGGAATGACCACCCGTCATCAAAAGAAAATAGTTCTGCCTTCAAGTGGTCAGCCGGCGATTTTCTTCTATTTGGAGCCAGTGCCGCGTAAGAGGCGCCCCTGTTCGGTCACCCATTTGGCGCGGGCAAGATGACTCTGATATGCGCTGCGCGCACGGTCCGGCTCCCGCACCGGATCGATATGCAACACGATTCGAGCGACTTCCATCCAATCCGCCCCTTCGCTTTCGGCTTGCAGAAGGCGCATGTAGGTCACCACGTGCCGCTCATCGTAGGCAGTGAGAATTTGATCTGCAGGCGCAGCATCGGCGACGTCTGGGTCGAGCGGCGGCTTCCTCATAAGACTCCACGCCTTAGATTAGACAATTTCTAACACGCGGGCCGGACGGAGCAGAAGCGTTAAAACTGTCGCGGGAGCCGTCCGGAGGGCGTTTTGTCGAGAATACTCCGTGGTGAAATACTCTTCAAGGACATGCCCTCTCGCGTATGGATATACGCGAGATACTTGCAATCAATCTGCGGAAGCTCCGGCAGGCCCGTGGTTTGTCACAGGAGGAATTGGCTCATCGTGCTGAAATTGACCGCACTTATATCAGCGCACTCGAGCGAAGCGTATATGCGGCGGGTATCGACGTTGTCGATCGGCTCGCGCGCAGCCTGGGTGTCGAGGCCGCCGACCTGCTCACTCGCCCGCCCACAAGCACCAAGAAAAAGACTCGGGGGCAGGCCGAGTGATTGATGTCGAGCCGCTCGATCCGGCGGCCGGTTCGCGCTCACGACGCCTAGAAGGATAAGAAGCCCCGCCCGGCGGACCGGACGGGGCTTGGTGGAGTGGCCCTACTCGCCGGTCTTGCGCGGCCGCGACCAGAGGAGGGTGTAGCCTTCACCGCCTTCGTCGTCGAACAGGTTCGCGTAGATCGGCGCGTTGAACGAGGGGTCATCGAGCTTGAGCGAGAGGTAGTCGCGGCCCTCTTCGGAGCGCTTCGACCAAGCCGCGCCGATCTCCGCGCGACCCACATAGATGCGGTGGCTGGGAGCGTTGTCGTTGGATCGGTTGGTCTCGGCGACGATGCGGACGCCCTTGGCCTTCAGGCTCAGGGTCACGATCTCGCCCTGGAATTCGTTACCGACCTTCTTGAAAGAACCGATGTTAGCCATGTCACTTCTCCTGTTGTGTTTCGAGCCCGCGACCACCGCGGCCTCGATGGCGATCTAGGGCCGAGGACGATCGGCGACGCACCCGCTTGGGCCGGAGCGCAGCGGAGGACGTCGTTGTGGCGACTTTCTTGTCTCGCGAGGAATGGGCGAAGCCCAGGGGAAGAAAGTCGCATCAACGGCGTTGCGGCTCAGACGATCGAGGCGAAGCCGGTCTTCGGCCAGATCAAGCCATCAACGAGGCCACGTGCGTCCGCGTGCTGAACCACAATCTCTGGAGAAGCGTGGCCATCTTGGTTTTGATGAACAACAGGTCGGAAGGATTCAGCGCGGAAAGAGAAACAATCCGCTGCAAAAGGCGGTATCGTCTCCCAAGAACGGATCGAGGTAACACCGCTCCGCCGCGGCTGCGTGGGCGAAACCGAAATGCCGGCGGCTTGGTCGACGAGTTCCGAAGAGGACTGCCTCTGCCGCGCTCAGGTCTCGATGATCGCCATTCACCGCGCCGATCTACGCGAGCCTGTTCGACGATGAAGGCGGAAAGCGCACATCGTTCGGTCCATGCGGCCGTAAGAACTGGTTAGGACCGGTTCTCCACCACCCACCCGGCACGAACGGGCGGGTCTCCGCCAAAATCATCAAGCGCGTCCATGACGTAACGCCAATGCAAACTGCACCCAGGCAAGCGAAGACCTCACGCCAGGCCAGCGAAGGCACCCCGATGTGGGACACGGCGAACACCACTTGATAGCCAGCGACGGCGGCGGGAACAGCAAATGCTGTCGCGATCGCGATGCGCAAGGCCGAGGACCGAGTAACAGCGAAGGCGACCTGGCCTAGGACGAGCGTCAGCGCACCGCCGGCCGTTGCGATAAGCAGGGCGCCAATGAGGCCGGCGCCGCTCTGAAACGCCGCCATCCCGAGACTCAGCGCGACGAAAAACGGCAAGGCATACACAGCGAGCGCAAAAATCGCCCAGCAGAACAAGCCAATGCCGAGTGTGTTGAGAACGAGCCCAAGGGCGAGCATGGTGGTGGCTCCATGTGCATAGATCTACCAGTCGCGCCTTCCACCACCACCACGGCGCAAATCTGGATATGAAATCGAAAGGAGGCGGAGTTGCGGCGCATGCAAATCCGCTTCATCCTTTAGAGGCTGGAAGACGGCGCTCACGCGTCGCCGAACCTCCATACGGGGATGCCGAGGCGCTTCGCCTTGTCGGCGAGGTTGTCCTGGATTCCCGTGCCCGGGAAGTGCATGACGCCTATCGGCAGGAGTTCGAGCATGGCATCGTTGCGCTTGAATGGCGCCGCCTTGGCATGCTTAGTCCAGTCAGGCTTGAAGGCGATTTGAGGCACCTTGCGGTTGGTCGCCCACTTGGAGGCGATCAGTTCGGCCCCTTTGGGCGAGCCGCCATGCAGCAGGACCATGTCGGAATGCTTCGCGTGAACCTTGTCGAGGCGATCCCAGATCAGGTGATGGTCGTTGAAGTCGAGGCCGCCGGTGAGTGCGATCTTCGGTCCCGACGGCAACATGATCTCGGTCTCGGCGCGGCGCTTGGCCGCAAGAAAATCGCGGGAGTCGATCATAGCTGCCGTCAGCGTGCGATGATTCACCAGTGATCCCGATCGCGGACGCCAGAATGAGCCGGTCTGGGTCTCGAAGCGCTCGATGGCCTGGTCACGGAAAAGCTCCAGGCAGTTGCGGCGCTCGATCAGCGAGATGCCTTCCGCCGTCGCGCGCTCGAGTTCGACCGACCGAACTTCGGAGCCGTCTTGCTCGCGCTGGCGCTTCTGCTGCGCCTGTTCGTTGTCGTCGAGTTGGCGTCCGATGCGGTCGACGGCTCGGTGGAACAGGTTGACAGTCGACCAGAGCAGATCGTCGAGGTCCGGCTCGAGCCGCGTGTCGCTCAACGTGGCGACCAGGGCATCGAAGATGTCAGCGACGGCACCGGTAATGATCCTGCCCTCGGGAAGCGGCCGTGGATCGGGCTGGTCGTCGAAGGGGCGGTAACCGAAGAGCTGCAATTCGGTAAGAACTTGTTCGGTCGCAGATGCGGCGTGCGGCGGTTCGATGTCATCGTGGTCGGTCATGGAGGCGATCCTTTGCCGGATCGGCCGCGACCATCGCGGCCTTCGTGGCGATCACTCAGACGGCAGGCGGAATGGGCCAGAACCCAGAGCAGAGCGGAGGGCCGAAGCGCAGCGGAGGATGGCGGAGGCCGGCTATTTTGCTTCGCGATGCAAAGCGCGCTCGCCAGATGGCTAATGTGTCTTCTCGTCGCCGGCGCGCGGCGGAAAATTGCCGGACGCAGCCATTGCCGGCCCGAGCCGCTTGCCGTCCGATCGCCCTCTAGAAGGCCGTGGTCGCGTCCTCTTCCGGCAGTGGCCGCACCGCGACCGACCTGTCGACGCTCATCGAATTGCCGGGGCTATTCCGCGGTTGCCATCGACGAATGCAGGAAACGGACGACGTCCTCCGGTACGAGTTGAAGTAGCAACGCTGCTCGGAGGGCCTCGAGTCCGAAGATGTTCAGATCTTCGTTGAAGTCGCCCAGCCGGGGCGACAATGCGATCGCTTCAATGCCGGCGCCTTCTGCGCGCTGGGTGAGATTAGCCTGTACGGCATCTCCGGCGGCATCTGCGTCACGGGCGATATAGAGTCGGCGTAGGCCAGACGGCAGCAACATGGCTGAGAGGTGATTGGCCGAGAGAGCAGCGGTCATGGGCAGGGTCGGCAGTACATAACGCAGCGACAGCATGGTCTCGATCCCCTCGCCCGCAGCGAGCACGTCGTCCACCACGCCGAAGCGAACGGCGTTACCAAGCAGGTCGCCCATGGCCCGTCGTGGCGTGTCGATCGGGGCCTTGCCGAGCCGCACGCGATCAAAGCCGTGTGGATCTAGCCAGGTGCGATGCACGCCGGTGATCCGTCCCTCGAGGTCCGTGACAGAGCCTATCATCGCCGGCCAGGTTTCAGTCGGCAAATGCTCGTCCGGTCGGTAGTAGCAACGTGGATGGAAGCGCAGGCTACCACCATGGTGGATTTGGCTTATTCCACGACGTTGCAAATACGTTTCCACCAACGTCCCCTCGATCGGACCGGATATCGCAAAAAGTCGACGGGCGGCTTCTTGCGATCCGGCCGGCACGACTGGACGAACAGGTCTCGGGAGTGATTGCTCCTTAGAACGAGGCAGCTTCAGAAAGCGCCTCGCCTCCTCGGCGACCTCGCGGAAGTCTCGCAAGGCAAGGCTTTCGCGGATGATGTCGAGGAGATCGCCATGCTCCCCGGTCGCGGCATCGGTCCATTTGCCGGCGGGGCCCTTCGACGATTCCTGGAGCCGCACAAATAGCGAGCGGCCCGGGGTGTTGTGGACGTCGCCAACCACCCAGTACCGCCCCGCCCGCTTACCATTGGGGAGATAGTGTCGGCACACCGCCTCGGCCTCGCGCGCGAGGCGGCGTGCCAGCTCGGAGACATCGCCGGACATCACGCGGCCTCCCGCTCACTGACGCCCGTAACCGGATAGGTGTCGAGCACCCTCGACAGGACCTGGATGCCGCTCGCGTCCGTGGGTACGAACATGCGCAGCTTCCAGGAGATGATCTCCCCAAAGAGGCCGTAAGCACGAAGGCGATCGCGTATCGTGTCGTTGAATCCCGACAGCTCGATGCGATGTGCACCCATCACCCGGACCCGGCGAAGCTGAAGTCCCTCCGCGAGGTCGAGGACGGTCCGTCCGTCCGTCAGCGCGGCAAAGGCAGCGTCCGACGTCAGCGAAGGCACGTCCGTCGCAAGCACGTTTGCGACCCACGCGGCCGAAACTTTGCGGCCGATGATGCGTTCGCCTGCATTGGTCTGAAGCCGATAGACGCGGGTCGATTCGTTCGGCAGCCGCTTCCAGATCGGGAGCAGAAGGCCCGCCACGACGTGGATCGTGCTTTCGGTGAACGCTGGGATCTCAGCAAGCTCCGCCAGCCAGGCCGCGGCGAAGCGTTCACGGTCCGCCTCGGCCCAATGGCTCTCCACCATCATGGTCAAGGGGACCCGGTGCTGCTCCATCGGCCGGATCAGGCTGACACGCCGCTCGATCTCGCCGTCGTCGAGCATGACGCTTGGCGTCGGGACCTGCACCGCAGCTCGTCCCGAGCGTTCGTTGATCAACAGAACAGCATGGCGATCGGAGAGACGGGCAAGAGCGTCATCCAAACCGACAGGATGGTTTCGCTGGCGCTGGGTGATGGTGATCAGCCGGGTCTCGGCGCCGGTGCCCGGATGGACATGGATCGTCCGCCGGTCGGTGACGACAAAGTTCTCAGCGCGGAGCGTTTCCAGCCCGAGGTCGTAGGTACCCGACGCAACCGCGCCCTCGATCCGAGTGGTCAAGAGCTGCTCGAAAGCGGTGAACAGGACGTTCTGAAGTTCAATTGTGAGCGCGAGCAATCTGTTTAAAAAGGTCGTGATTGGCGGCAGGTCGTCTCTGAGCCCATCGGAATCTGTCAGCTTCAGGCCGGTCGCATTCTCGAACCTCTCGAGCGAACAGCCGTCGACCTTCCCTCGCGCGAGCAACGTGTAGAGTTGACGCAAGGCGTCACGCCCATACTGGCTTTCGAGATTGTCCTCCGGCCGGAATAGGCCCTGCCCTCCGGTCTGACGCTGACCGCGTGTGATGGCTCCCAGTGTGTCGAGCCGCCGTGCAATGGTGCTGAGAAAGCGCTTTTCCGCCTTCACGTTGGTCGCGATGGGCCGGAACAGCGGCGGCTGCGCCTGATTGGTCCGGTTGGTCCGGCCGAGGCCCTGAATTGCGGCATCGGCCTTCCAGCCGGGCTCGAGCAGGTAATGGACCCGCAACCTTCGATTCCGGGCCGACAGTTCGGCGTGGTAGCTCCTTCCCGTGCCGCCCGCGTCGGAGAACACGAGGATGCGCTTGACGTCATCCATGAAGGCGGAGGTCTCCGCGAGGTTCGCCGAACCCGCGCGATTTTCGACCACCAACCGGTCGTCCTTGCGAACAATGCGGCGCGAGCGACCCGTTACTTCGGCGACGATGTCGGTGCCGAAACGCTGGACGACCTGATCCAACGCTCCAGGCACGGGCGGCAGCGAGGCGAGCTTTTCGATCAAGCGGGCGCGGCGTGCGACGGCGTCCCGGCTCTCGACCGGCTGGCCATCGCGATAGACGGGCCGGGAGCAGAGATTACCCTCCTCGTCGGTGAAGGGCTCATAGAGCCGGACCGGGAAGGAATGGGCGAGGTAGTCGAGCACGTACTCGCGCGGGGTGATGTCGACCTGGACGTCGCCCCACTCTTCAGTCGGGATCTCGACGAGCCGGCGCTCCATCAGCGCTTCGCCCGTCGACACGATCTGGATGACAGCGGCGTGGCCAGCATCAAGGTCGCGCTCGATCGATCGGACCAGCGACGGGGTCTTCATCGAAGTCAGGAGATGACCGAAGAAGCGCTGCTTCGCGCTTTCGAAGGCGGAGCGTGCCGCAGACTTGGCCTGCCCGTTCAGCGTTCCCGTTGCGCCGGTGATGTTGGCGGCTCGCATCGCCGCATCGAGGTTGTTATGGATGACGCTGAACGCACCGGCATAGGCATCGTAGATGCGAACCTGTTCCAGCGTCAGCTGGTGCTCAACGAGCTCGTACTCGACGCCCTCGTAAGAGAGCGATCGGGCCGCGTAGAGACCGAGGGCCTTGAGGTCGCGCGCCAGCACCTCCATCGCCGCGACCCCGCCCTGCTCGATCGCTTCGACGAACTCGGCACGCGTGGCAAACGGGAAGTCGGCACCGCCCCACAGGCCGAGGCGTTGGGCATAAGCGAGATTGTGGACCGTGGTGGCACCCGTCGCCGACACATAAACCACGCGAGCATTCGGCAAGGCATGCTGGAGTCTCAGGCCCGCGCGCCCCTGCTGAGAGGCCGCCTGGTCGCCGCGCTCGCCCTTGCCCCCGACCGCGTTCTGCATGGCGTGGCTCTCGTCGAAGACGATCACTCCCTCGAAGTCGGAGCCCAACCATTCGACGATCTGCTTGACGCGCGAAAGCTTTTCGCCACGCTCGTCGGTCCGTAGCGTGGCGTAGGTGGTAAATAGGATGCCTTCCGAAAGCCGGATCGAGGTGCCCTGGCGAAACCGAGACAGCGGCGTAACAAGCAGGCGCTCCATGCCGAGCGCAGACCAGTCACGCTGCGCATCTTCGATCAGCTTATCAGACTTGCTGATCCAGACCGCCCGACGACGGCCCTTGAGCCAGTTGTCGAGGAGGATCCCCGCGACCTGCCGCCCCTTGCCCGCTCCGGTGCCATCACCCAAAAACCAGCCACGTCGAAAGCGGACGGCATTCTCTGCGTCGTCGCGCGCGGCGGCCACAACATCAAAGGTCGCGTCGACCGTCCAGGAGCCCGCGAGAAACTCAGAATGCGCCTCGCCCGCATAGATAGCGCTCTCAAGCTGGGCGTCCGATAGAACTCCGTCTGCCATGACATTGGCGGGCAGGTGCGGACGATAGGTTGGCTTCGGTGGCGCAACGGACGCCATCGCTGCGGACTGCACGAGTTTGGTCGGGTGTGCGCACGATCCGGGAATGTGGATCGACTGCAATCCGTATTCCTCGTAGAGCGCGTCGGTGAGCCGAGCACCCTCCGGCGGCGACCATTCGACCGTTTCATACGTAAGTTCGACGCCTTCTGGCGCTGCGCCTATTGAAGAAGACGATGAGCGCGGTGCAACAGCGCTGGTCGACCGCGACATCTCTGGCCGCCCGATAGCGGCGATCTCCGATGACGTGGCGAAAGGCGGCCTTGTAGGCACATGCTTGGTCACCCAATCCAGCAAGGCAGCGACATCGGCCGCCATTCCTGGCGAGGCAGGAAAAGCCATCGGATCGGCAGCGGGCAGCTTGTCGATCACAAGCAGCCGTGTGTCGACTAGTGTTCCGTGCTTCGCGTAGACGGCGCCGCCGATCGCCGCAGAAAATACCACCTGCCCGCGTTCCTGGAGCCGCACAAAGGCTTCTCGCCATGCTGGGTTATCCGGCGCGAAGCTGGCGCCAGTGATGGCGACGAGGCGTCCACCGTCGCAAAGGCGGCCGAGCGCCGAAGCGATGTGACGGAGAGCCGCATCCGCCATCCGTCGATCGACATTCGCCACCGCGGAGAACGGCGGGTTCATCAGAACGACGCTCGGCGCGACACTCACGTCGAGGTGGTCATCGATCTGAGCAGCATCGAACCGCGTGACGTTATCGCCCGCGAATAGATGCTCGAGCAAACCCGCCCGCGTCTCGGCCAACTCGTTCAACATCAAGGCGCCCCCGGCGAGCTCTGCAAAGACGGCGAGCAAACCCGTCCCCGCGGAAGGCTCCAGAACGCGATCGACCGATGTAATGCCGGCTGCAGTGCATGCGACCAGTCCCAGCGGAATGGGCGTCGAGAACTGCTGAAGTGCCTGGCTGTCCTCGGAACGCCGCGTGTGGGTCGGCAGGCAGTTCGCGACTTTCGCCAGCATCGGCAGCATGGCAGCCGTCGAGCCAGCCTTCGCGCGGATGGCCGGGCCGAACTTGCGAAGGAAGAGAACCGTTGCCGCCTCGCAGACATCGTAGGCGGTCTTCCAGTTCCAGACGCCGGCCGCGTCGGAGGCGCCGAAGGCAGCCTCCATGGCGCTACGCAGAACAGCGGCATCGATGCGCCGACCGCGTTCGAGCTCGGTCAGGAGTTGTCGCGCGGCCCTGACGGCGGCGGAGGTGAAAGTTGCAGCGGCGCGCAACGAAAGCGGCGCGGCGGCAGCGCCGCCGGCGAAAGATTCGGTCATGGCAGGATGTCGCAGGAGAGCAGGAAGGGGTCGAACCGCCAGGCGCTCTCCTCTGACCTCGACGGCTCAAACCCTTCCCGGCCCGGCTCTCCCTCTCAAGCCACGCCCATAAGAATGGGGACCGGCGCTGCACGCCGGTCCCCGAGCAACCGCAGGACAGCCGGAGCCATCCCGCTCCATAATGTCACTCAGCCGCGTCGAGCTGTTGCGGATCGTCGTCGCTGCCGTTCTCCTGATCCTCCTCATCGGCGAGGAATTCGGGCAGCGCCCCCGCTTCGCACTCCTGCCCCACGGGCACCGCGTCGCGATCGACGAGACGCAGCGGCTCTGGCAACCAGCCCGAGCCATCGAGAAGCCGCTCGGCCTCCTTGGCCATGTCGGCCTTCTTCAGATGGTCGATCAATTGAGCCGACGACTCGCCCTTCGCCTCCCGCACGGCCTCCAGAATGCGCGGCTTGGTGACCCGGCCGAGATAGTTGTCGACGGACGGCTTCCACCCCGCCTGAACCATGTCGAGCCCGACCGCCCTCGCCAGCACATCAGCCTGGTCGAGACGCGTGCGGACGCCGTGGGCTGAGACGCGACCCTGATTGTAACGATTGGCCGGCTCATAGACGGCATTGACCGCAAATGACGCACAGTGGGCGAACAGCGACGCCTGTGCACCACCATCGAGAGCCGTCAGCGCATCCCAAAGATCGTTCTCGCTCTTCGGCAACCGTGCCTTCCAGGCCTCATGTCGCGCCTCGACGGCCTTGGCGGAGACGCTTTCTCTCAGCCCAGGAGCTTGGGCTGGAAAGTTCGGCGTGCGAAGGCCGATCTCAAGACAGTTCCCGGACGATGCGAACTGGTAAAAAGCCGTCAGCACGAAGTTATGCAGCACTGCCTGGAATGCGACCGCAGGATTTTCTGCCAGCGCATCGCGCAATGCCAGTGTCCGATGCGCCGTCAGCTCGGTGATCAGCCGATCCGGCAGAGGCCTGGCCGCGTCCTCATCATCTTCGTCAGCATCAGGAGCGCAACCCGCGACCGCGATCACCGTGCGCTGGGCGGCAGGGCCCTCTTCTTGACCTTCCGTCGAGGACGCTTCGGCGCCTTGCCCGACATCAGGATCAGTTGCCAGCACCTCGTCCTCTGGCCGGATGTAACCCCGGTCCACGGAGAGGCGTCCTTCGGAATCGATGCTGATGAAGACACCAGCTCGGGCGATCTCGGTCGGATCGTAGAGCATTGGCCGGTCTTCGAACGCCGCCAGCGCCGCCTCGATTTCGCCGATACGCTGATCGACCTCATCGGGCAACTCGTCCGTATCCCGGTAATCGGTTTCAAGCTTGGCCTGCTCGGCGTTGAGGGCATCGATGGTGGCCTGCTCCTCAGGCGAGAGATCGGCAGGTTTACCTTCGATTTCTCGTAGGCCTTGAGTGTGACCGTAGGAGAATTCTACAGCGACGGAGATCCACTTCCAGCCTTCGGCAGCAATCGTCTCGGCTTCAGCTTTGAGCTTTTCGGTCACGAGGCGGTCGAGCAACACGATGTCTTGAAGCCAGCCGCCGTCGTCGTGCTCGAACAAATCCCGCAGAACGCCGCCACCCGCGTGCTGATAGGCATCAAGGCCGACAAATTGGGCCCGACGATCGGACCCGCGTACGGTGTTTTCGGTGAGCATGCGGCGGATCTGGTACGGCTCGTCATAACCGGAACGGCTGACGTTCTCCCAAACTTGCTCCTGGCGGGCGTGATCCGCGGTGACTGAGAACGCCATGAGCTGCTCGAGCGTCATGCCGTCTTCGGCATAGACGTCATGCAATTTCGGCGAGACCGACGCCAGGCGCAGGCGCTGCTTGACGATCGCGGAGTTCACGAAGTGCCGCGCGGCAATGTCTTCCTCGCTCATGCCGAGATCGCGGAGGATCTGGAAGGCCCGAAACTGATCGAGCGGATGCAGGCCGACCCGCTCATCGTTCTCCGCCACGGAATCGTCCTCGGCGATGCCCCCTTCGCGAACGACGCACGGCACTGCCTGCGTTTTCGACATCCGCTTCTGTTTCACCAGGAGCTCGAGAGCACGATAGCGCCTCCCGCCTGCTGGCACCTCGAACATGCCGGTCTCGTTGCCATCTGCATCAACAGCGGCCCGGACACTCAGGCTTTGCAGAAGCGTCCGCTGCGCAATGCTCTCGGCAAGCTGCTCGATCGATACACCGGCCTTGACGCGGCGAACGTTCGATTGGCTGAGCACAAGCTTGTTGAAGGGAATATCCCGGGAAGGCGACAGCGTGATCTTTTGTACGGCTTTCGTCATTTTGGCTCTCCACGACGGGCGGCCGAAAGACTCTCTCTCGGCTTCCAACCCGTCGCAAACAGCCTCCCCTCCTCTCACTCTCGCGCGGCCACGAGGCCGAGCATCACGCAGCGTCGTGATCGGCAACAACCGAATCCAGCGACGCGGGCTCGATGGACCCGGGAACGAAGCCGAGCAAATAGTCCGCGGCCTTGCTGGCCTGCGAGGCGGCACGCACGATGGCCCGATTGTCTTCGCGCAGGACTTCGAGCCAGGAGCCGAGATAATCGGCATGGCGCACTGTCGGGACGATCCCGAGCGACGCGCAGCTGAACGCGGAACTCAACTCTGCGACCAGTTCTTCGAAGGCATATTTCTTGGTACCGTAGGATCCGCTCTGGTCGCGGTTGAGACGCGAGGGGTGCCCGGTCGCATGACCGAGTTCATGCAAGGCCGTACGGTGCCAGTTGATGGGTTCGAAATAGGCCTGCGGCGGCGGGACCTGCACGAAGTCTTGGGCCGGTGCGTAGAATGCGCGATCGCCGCCAATCCGAAAGGTGACCCCGATGGCCTTGATCAAAGCCTCCACCGTCGGCTCGATCAGCCCTGGCGGCGGTGGCGGAGCCGCGGTAGCGATCTCATTGGGGAGTCCGGCGCATTGGTCCGTGTTGAAGACGGTAAATCGCTTGAGAAATGGAATGGCCTGCGCTTCGTCGCCAGTCTCGGCGGCACGCCGCTTCTCATCACGCGGGACGAAACGGTCGGCGTAGACCACCGCGGTACCACGCTCCCCCTTACGCACATGCCCTCCAAGCGACAGCGCTTGCCGGAACGTGAGCCAGCTTTGACCGCTGTAACCATGCTCGATCGTGCTTCCCCAGAGCAGAAGGATGTTGATCCCGCTGTATGAGCGATCGGTCGAAGCGTTTTTCGGCATCGCTAAGGGTGCCCTTGCCGCGGCAGTGCCCCAAGGCTGGACCCAGGGCACGCGGCCAGCCTCAAGCTCGGCAATGATCTTGTCGGTGATCTCGTTATAGAGGTTCGCCCGGTCCAAGCCGGCGCGCGCGCAAGCAGTAGGGTTTGACATCGCGGGTCTCCGCGACGGGCGCCACGAGCCTCTCTCGCAGCTTGTAACCCGTCACGGAAAAAACCAGCCTGCACTCTTACTCTCAGCCTCTAGCGCCATCTACCTGGAGCCTAGGCCCGATCAGGCGTGCGCCCAAGGGCGCATCGCCTCAACGGAAAATGGCACCCGGAGAGCGTGAGCATAGCGACCCGAAGGGGCACGCGGGTCCGAGTGCAGCGACGAGACCGGTTTAAGAGGGCACCCGGGAACGGGGCAGTGATAGCGATCGCCGCAGGCGAGCCCCTTTCCCGAGTGCCCCCGGCGAGGAGCACCAAAGCTCTAGCGCGAGGGATCGAAGCCGCAAGGCCGAGCCGCTGCGCGGCTCGGTTCACGAGAGCCCGGTGCGGCCCTGGCCGCACGCGCCAAACCTGAGCGAACGTGATGCAGGCAATGAGTCGAGAATTGCGCGGCATTTTCACAGGAGTCTCACAATTATGGAAGAGAGGCCTGTGGGCGCAGCGAAAGCGAAGACCACTCGCTGACGCGGCGAAAGAGGCACCCGCTGGAGAGTCAGCATAGCGCCGACGCGTAGCGGCGGGACCGGGACCGAGTGCAGTCGCGAGGCCGGTTAAAGAGGCACCCGAGCTCGGGGCAGTGATAGCGGCGCCGGCATACGATGACGGCGTGACCCGAGAGCGAGTGCCTCCGGCGAGCGACTCAATACGGATTTATGTCTCCTTGGTATCAATTTTGCTTTTGTGATATCGTCTCACTCGTGCGCATGTCTATTGCAGGCGTGGGCATGTTCACTGAGAGCCAATTCTTACAGAGGACGACATGGCCAAGAAAGCGAAGAAGGCAAAGAAGACCGCGAAGGCAGCTACCAAGAAGGTGGCAAAGAAGACTTCAAAGAAAAAGAAGTAGTCGTATCGGCTACTGATCTATTGCCGCCTCCGGGTCGCAAACCCGGATGAAAAGCGAGACCTTCCAAAGGATATGAAGCGTCCTTTGCAGCCGTTCGGTATCGCGGCACGCTAAGATAAGGCCGGACCTTTGTGCAGGTGGCTGCTGCATAAAGGTCCGGTTTTTCGTTTCTGCCCCCGCGAGGCGACCTGCTCGTGCGCGAGGGATCGAAGCCGCAGGGCCGAGACGCTCCGCGGCTCGGTTCACGAGAGCCCGGTGCGGCGACAGCTGCACGCGCAAAACGGATAAGACCTCTGAAGCGTCGGAAAACGGTTTCTTCAGTTTGTTCTCGCCCACCCTGCCACCTGGTTGGCTGGAAAATTCGGCCTTAAGAACCACGAGATCCCACGATCCGGAATCCGAGTCGTGTGTTAGCGATGGGGAACGTCTGCGCGACTAAACGATTCGTCTCAGCGTGGGAGAACCTTTCAATGCTGATGACCAAGCACAGACGGCCGGCGATCCGCACCCTGCGCGGTTGGGCGATCAACGTGCTGAACGAAGCCGGCGCCATCCGCGAATGCGAGAACCACTTCTGGATGCAGGACCGCGCCGATCCGCATGCACGGGAGCGGGCCTTCGACATCGCCCGTCGAGATCCGCCAGCAGAAATATCCCGTCAAGCAGCGGAGGCCGCGGTTCGCGATGTGCTGGACTCGATTGGTGATACCTGCCCAGAATGCCCCCTTGAAGAGGAGGACCGGCGCTAGGCCCCGACGCCGACCCGTCTCCGACTCAGCGGCCCAGCCGTTTCTCCACACGCTTGCGCGCGTTGCCGACCTTTTTGACGGCCTTTTTCACCGCTGGCGCCGACTTTCCAGTCTGCTTTGCCTCGTACTGCACTTCGTAGTCCTGACCGCCGGCCACCCGCGCCCGGTCCTGTTTTCGTCCGCGCGCCGTCTTGCTCTTCTTCGCTACCGCCATCGGTGCCTCCTGTTGTGACATCGAAGCAACGCGACAGGGATTCGCAGGTTCCGGAACGATTCGAACTGTGCGAATTTGAATCGGCTGCAGCGTGGAGTTCTTCGGTGGCGTTTCAGCGTAAAAGGCCGGCGGCTATCGGTGTCAAAGCGCCTTTGTCCGGCTTCATCGAACTGGCCCTCGAGCAATAAGGTGCCGTCCGTGCATTACGCAACACGCTCCGAAGGATTGGCCCTTGAATGAGCCGAACGTCGACCCTGCCCAAACGCCTACAGCCGATGCTCGCTACGCTCACCGACGCGCCGTTCGACGACCCCGACTGGGTTTTCGAGGATAAATACGACGGCTTCCGGATGATCGCGGAAATCCGGCGGGGCAAGGTTTCGCTCTACAGCCGCAACGGGAAGATCATCAGCCGCAGCTATATCGAGATCGCCAAAGCGCTGGAGGGCGTGAAGGGCGACGCCGTGATCGACGGCGAGCTCGTCGCGATCGGACAGGACGGCGTCTCGCATTTCCAGCTGCTTCAGAACGCGCTGCGCCATGAAGCGAAGCTCCTGTATTGCGCCTTCGATCTCATGTTTCAGAACGCAGTTGACTTGCGCAAACAGCCTCTTCTCGAGCGCAAGGAGCGGCTGAAAGCGATCCTGCCGAGCCACCGGCTGATCGCCTTCAGCCGTTACCGCAAAGCGAACGGCACGAAATTCTTCGCCGAGGCCGAGCGGAAGGGTCTGGAAGGGGTTATGGCGAAGCGCGCCGACAGCGCGTATGCGTCCGGAGGCCGGACGGCGGATTGGCTGAAGATCAAGACAGCAAAGCGGCAGGAAGTGGTGATCGCGGGCTTCACAGCGCCCAAGCGCACCAGGACGTTCTTCGGCGCCCTGGTCCTCGCCGTGCGGGAAGACGACGCATGGCGCTATATCGGACATGTCGGTACTGGCTTCAGCCACAAGGTCCTGGAGGACCTCCATGCCAAGCTCGTTAAGCTGACGACCCCTAGATCACCCTTCCCTGCCAAAGTGAAGGACGAGGCTGCAACGACCTGGGTCAAGCCCTCGTTGGTTGCCGAGGTCAAATTTGCGGAGTGGACGAGTAAGGGCGAACTGCGCCAGCCCGTCTACCTTGGGCTCAGGTCCGACAAGCGGGCGAAGGACGTCGTGCGCGAGCGAGAACGTCCGCGCAAATAAGGCTTCCCTTCGGGCGTAACCGGCAAACGGAACGAATTAACGCACTCGCCTCCTCCGGTGTGAATTCCCTCCGCGGTGGCACTCACTCGCCTCCAAGGTCGTGGATTTCCGGTCGCATGCCCTCACGCGTGACTTCGAGCGTCGCAAGCGTGATCGGCAGCTTGAAACGCCGGGGTCCCGCACTGCCGGGATTCAGATAGAGAACGCCACCGACCCGGTCGATCTTCGGCACGTGGGAATGCCCGGAGATGATGACGTCGATGCCGGCGCCGGGGTCGGCCTTCAGCGTCTTCAAGTCGTGCAGAACGTAGATTGACTTTCCCGCCAGGCGCACAAGGTTCGTGTCGGGGTACTCGCGAGCCCACTCGCCACTGTCCACGTTTCCACGAATGGCCGTGACCGGCGCGATCCGGCGAAGCGCCTCGACGATCTCGGGGCGCCCGATGTCGCCGGCATGGATGATGTGGTCGACGCCCGCCAGGCCTTGTTCCGCCTCGGGCCTCAACAGACCGTGCGTGTCCGAAATGATTCCAATCCTGAACATCATTTTCCGGCGCTCTCAATCGCGATTGCCAAATGACGATCGAGAAACTCAGCTTGAGCGGACAGCATCTTTGACCGCGCGAGCTCGATATCAAACCATTCCGCGCGGTCGACTTCGGGAAAGCTCTGCCGTCGACCGCTGCGCGGCGGCCATTCGATATCGAAGGTATTGCTGGTCAGCGCTGCCGGATCAAAGTGGCCCTCGCCGGCGAATGCGATGACGCGCTTCCCTCCTCGCTGTCGGACTTCCCCCAGCGCCTGGAGTGGACCAATCGAAGCGCTCAGGCCGAGTTCTTCGGCAAATTCGCGTCGAGTGACGTGCTCCGGAGCATCATTGGCATCGATTTCGCCCTTCGGAATAGACCAGGCGCCATCATCCTTCTTGCGCCAGAACGGACCGCCGGGATGAACGAGCAGAACCTCGAGCCCACGAACGCCCTCGCGGTATGCGAGAATGCCCGCGCTCAAGGTCGATCGCCCGGAAGTCTTTTTCACCGCAGCCATATTGCTCCTACTTTGCAGAGTAATCGAGAGCCGTCGTCCCGCCACACCGGACCGCGCTCGCCGAGCGCCTGCCTAGCCTCGTCCACGGTCCTATGCACCGTTACTTCGGCCTCGTGGTCGGCCGTTCCTGGCGCGCGCACCGCCCCGCTGGGCCGCCATTAGACGGCCGACGACATGATCTCGCGTGACCTCGTCGAGATGGGATTTGCCATTCGCCAGAGCTGCCGCGGAGGACGAAGTAGTGGCCGTCCGGCGTCACCGGATGCTTCATGACACCTAAGCCGACTTCCGCTGCGGCTTGGCCGCCGGCTTCTTCGCCGCGGTCTCCTTCGCCGGCTTCTTGCCTGCGATCGGCATCAGCATTTCCTTCTGCCCGGCCGCCGCCTTGCGCGGCTTTTTTCCTAATTTCTTGGGTGCCTCTGTCGCGGCCGCCCCCTCTCTTCCGATGCTCTTGCGCAGCGCGTCCATCAGGTCGACGACGTTCTCGCCTCGAGGGCGCGCTTTCGCAGAGATGGGTTTGCCGGCACGCTTCTGTTTAATAAGATCGATGAGGGCGCTTTCGTACTGGTCTTCGAACTTGTCCGGCTCGAAATGGCCCGCCTTCTGATTGACGATGTGCTTGGCGAGATCAAGCATGTCCTTGGTGACTTTGACATCCTGGATGTCGTCGAAATACTCATCGGCGGAACGGACTTCGTACGGATAGCGCAACAGCGTCCCCATCAACCCCTTGTCCAGCGGCTCCAGCGCGATGATGTGCTCCCGATTGGTCAGCACCACGCGGCCGATTGCGACCTTGTTCATCTCGCGGATGGTTTCCCGAATGACGGCGAAGGCATCGTGCCCGACTTTACCGTCAGGACGCAGGTAGTAGGGGCGAATGAGATATCGTGGATCGATCTCGCTGCGGTCGACGAACTCGTCGATCTCGATGGTTCGCGTCGATTCCAGCGCGACGTTCTCAAGCTCCTCCTTGGTCACCTCGATGAAGGTATCGGTATCAACCTTGTAGCCCTTGACGATGTCCTCGTTGTCGACCTCCTCGCCGGTGTCGGCGTCGACCTTGGCGTACTTGATCCGATGGCCAGTCTTTCGGTTCAGCTGGTTGAAGGAGACCTTCTCGGATTCCGAGGTGGCCGGATAGAGCGCGACCGGACAGGTGACGAGGGAAAGACGCAGAAAGCCTTTCCAGTTAGCGCGGGGGGCCATGCCGGGGAACTCCGATACTGATACCGGATTCAAGACGAACGACCCGGCTTGGTTCCGACGTCGCACTCCGTCCCATGGGAGGATTTTTCTCAGCGGTGCTTGGTTGGACTCGACATTTGTTCTTGTTATGTTCTAATTCAGGCATGACCGACCGACCCGCGAGCTGGCGCATGCCGACCCCGAAACAGATGGAAAAACTGGCCGCTGAAGCCGCCCGTAAACGAGCGCCGTCCGCCGCGGGTCCGGATGCCCCGCTCCCGGCCGAATATTGGGAAGCGGTCCTCAAAGATCCTCGCGCCGGCACGACCGTGGCCCAGGCCCGACAGCGACGCCTTGCGGAAATGAAGGGCCACGTCTTGCGCGTCTCCTGCCGCCGCTGCGAACGGACCGTGGAAATCCAGACCGCCGATGCCGTCCGCTTGTATGGCGCCAACGCAGTCTGGAAGGACGTGGCGCAGCGGTTGCTCGACAACACCTGCCAGCAGCGCACCGGCAGGCATGAAGAAGACGGGTGCTGGCCAGCGTTCGAGACGCCGTAGTCGCTCTGGATTTACCGATCCGATCTCTTTGCGCCTGGATGTCTGGATGGCCCCGAAGTATCACCCTACGCCCTTGTCGGGCGGCGATCGCAAGGCTCTGGCAAAAGAGCTCGGCAAGGCGCGCGCGATGGCTAACATCCTGGCGACCCAATCGGCGGAAATGCGGGCCAAGGGCGAGGCGATGATCCAGCAAGCCGACAGGCTGCTTTGCGAAAGCTGGAACGAGCGGATGTGGAGTGACGGCGAACCGATCGATCCGTCGCCGACCATCGATCAGGCCGTGAATGGAGGCTTCCCCTGGCTGGAGATCAGGTGCGCGCGCTGCAAGACGCCGAGCGACGTCGACCTCGCGGCGATGAAGCACCCGCCGACCACCTTCGTGCACGATCTCGCCAGCCGGCTGCGCTGTCGCAAATGCGCCAGGGCGGGCCGGCGTCCATCCGCGACTCTGCTACAGTTGACGTGGCAGCCACGCCACCCCCGAATCGAATCTTGACCGATGTGCAATCTTTATTCAATCACGACCAACCAAGCCGCGATCAGCGCGCTGTTCCGCGTCGTGAACCGATACGTCGGCAATCTGGCGCCGATGCCCGGCGTGTTTCCCGACTACAAAGCACCGATCGTCCGGAATGGAGCCGACGGCCGCGAACTCGCTACGGCGCGATGGGGAATGCCATCGTCGTCAAAAGCGCTGATGGACGCCACGAAGAAGCGAGCCGAGAAGCTGCAGGCCAAGGGCAAGACGGTGGATTTCAAGGAATTGCTCAGAATGGAGCCGGACGGCGGCACGACAAACATCCGTAACGTGAAGAGCAAGTATTGGACGCGATGGCTGGGGACCGAAAATCGCTGCGTGGTGCCGTTCAACTCCTTCAGCGAATTCAACAAGGCCGAGGGCGGCGACATCTGGTTCGCTCTTGATGAGACCCGTCCCCTCGCCTGCTTCGCCGGCATCTGGACCAACTGGACGTCAGTCCGGAAGGTCAAGGAAGGTGAGACGACCAACGACCTTTACGCGTTCCTCACGACGGAGCCAAATGCCGAAGTCGCGGCCATCCACCCGAAGGCAATGCCCGTGATCCTGACCACGCCGGACGAGGTCGAGACCTGGATGACCGCGAGTAGCGACGAGGCACTCAAGCTGCAGCGGCCGCTTCCGGATGGGTCGCTCCAGATCGTCGCTTTCGGTGTCAAGGAAGATCCAGCGGGACCAGCGACGTGACGGACGAAGAAGACGATCACGGGACAGCCCCGTGCTGAGCAGGCCGGCAGAGGTGAAAACAAGGGAAGAGTGAGAGTATCAAAAGGCACCCGCATGAGGGGCAGCGTAGCGCCCACGCATAGCGGCGGGACCGAGTGCAGTCGCGAGACCGCTTAAGAAGGCCCCCGAACTGGGCACGGTGATAGCGACCCCGGCATACAATGACGCCGGGGACCGCGAACCAGTGCCTCCGGCGAGCGACACATTATGTTGCGCGAGGGATCGAAGCCCGCGGGCCGAGACGCCGCGCGGCTCGGTTCACGAGAGCCCGGCCCGTAAGTCTCGCTTGCGGATAGCGTCAACTGAAGCCCTCAGAAGGCAGCGATGTCCGATCGCTTCCGACGGCGGCCGAAAAGCGCCACTCCAAGGTTCCTGTAAACCCATTGCTGAACAGACGTGCTGTCGGTGGCTCGAGCGTTGTGGCGTCATCCCCGGCGCAAGCCACCGTTGCTCTTGTATCTTCTCGCAACCCCGAGTTAAGCTGGCAACCTTTTCTGAGCCGTATTTCGGTCACATCAATTCAGGGCACGGTCCGCGCATGAGAACTTTTTTAAGAATCGCTGGGTGGAGCACCGCTCTGGCCGCATTGGCCCTTTCGCCGCTCACAACAGCCAAGGCCGCCGACGATTGGACCATCAGCGGGATGGTGCTTAGCCCCAACGGCATCATCTCCGATGGCGCAATTTCCATCTCCAAGCAAATGATCACCGCCGTTGGTCCGAGTGCGTCGGTCCCGTCGTCTTCCTCGGCGATCAAAGTCCCCGGCATCATCCTCCCGGGCTTCATCGATCTGCACGACCATCTTACGTGGAATGTCTTGCCACGGTGGCTCCCGGCGAGGAAGTTCAATAACAGATACGAATGGCAGGATACGGCCGAATACGACAGGGCCTTGGTGGCCCCACACAACATAGTGCTTGCTGATGCAGCCTGCGAAACCGAGATCTATGCCGAAATCAAGGCGCTTGCGGGCGGCGCGACGTCGGTCCTTGGTGGATTGCTTGCGGACGTCAAACATCCAGACAACGCGAAGTGCGTGGCCGGCCTTGCCCGTAACCTGGATACGGCTTCGGGCATACCATTCACCAAGCCGAACCCTGATCCCAAAGACTCCGTTTGCCCGACCGATGCGACGATCGACCGTACGGTGCTTGATGTCATGGAGAATGACGTCTTCCCGCTGGAATTGATGCATGGCCGGATGGACTTCCTACTATGCGAACTCAAGGCTGGGACACTGCGCGGCATGGTCGTCCACCTTTCGGAAGGCGCACCAACTGATTCCGCGGCTCATCGCGAATACACCATGCTGAGCAAGGAAATCCTGCGGCAGAAGGACTTGAAGACTGGCATCGAGTCCGCCATCGAGCGAGAAGGCCTCATCCTCATTCATGGCACGGCGCTGCGCGACCAAGATTTCAAAGGCATGAAGGAAAGTAAGGTTGGGCTAGTGTGGTCTCCACGCAGCAACGATGAACTATACGGCTCGACGGTTAACCTCGCAGCCGCCCATCTAGCGGAGATCGACATGGCAATTGCTCCGGATTGGAGTCCGTCTGGCAGCGCCGGGATGCTCCAAGAGATGGGCTATGCCGCGCGGCACTACGGCGTGAAGTCGGACGACCTTCTCAAGATGGCCACGTCGACGCCGGCGAAGATGGCGCGCATCTCAGACTATGTTGGAAGCCTTGCTCCGAACAAGTTCGCGGACTTTGTCGTCGTCAACACCACCGTCGATGCGACAAAGCCAACTGCTCTCGATCCTATCGTCAAGGCCACTCCTGCCGACATTGCTTTGGTCGTGGTTGGCGGTCAGCCAATCTACGGCGACCCTGCGCTATTGACCCAGCTGTTGCCGCCTGGAACGGCGGTCGATCAAATGACGGTCTGTGGTGCAACGAAGGCCATCTATCTCGGGAAAAGTGAAGCCGGCGTGCGTGGCTGGGGCATCGCAGACATTAAGAAAGCGCTAAATGCAGCTCTTGCGAAAGGAAGCTCGAGCCTGCCTGAGATTGAGTGCGACTGACCATCGTTGTGGGTCTTTTCTCGAAGTCATTGCAGCATCGGTTGTTTCTTTGAACGTTACTTACAAGCGAAACAATCAATTGTCTGCCGGAGGATGCATCATGAGGCATGCCGCGCGCATGTGTTGCGTCACTGCTGTGATGTCGCTGCTCGCGACGCTGGCCGCCGCGCGCGCCGACCAACTCACCTTTTTCCCCTGGAAGACGACAACGCCGTTCGATGGTCCTAGAACCTCGCATGCCGCGGCTCTCGTCAACAACAGAATCTATATCCTCGGAGGCCTGTATGCTTCGGGAAACAACTTCACGCTGTACAACGATGTTCAAACTGCGCTTCTAGGAAACGACGGTGCAATCGCGGAAGGGGCGTGGGCGAAGACAACGCCTTTTATCGAGCCGCGCTCGGGAATGGGCGTAGCTGTCCACAAGGAGTTCATCTACGTCGTAGGTGGCTTTTCGAATAAGGGGACGCGTGCCGACGCTCAGTTCGCCCGCGTGCTGCCGGACGGTATGCTTGGCTCGTGGACTACCAGTCCCAACCAGCTGGCAATACCTCGCTCCAATCTTGCGTTGCAGATTTTCAACACGATGTCGGGCACGAGCTATCTTGCGGCAATAGCCGGCGTCGGCGAAATCGGCAAGGATACCGTTCATTTCGATATGATCGAGACCGCGGAGATCAATTCCGATGGCTCGCTCGGGCAGTGGAAACTATGTCCATTTCACCTCAAGGGTGGTCGTTCAGCTCCAGCTGTAGCCGTGAACAAAGGCGTCCTCTATGTCGTTGGAGGATGGGGTGACCTACTTATTGAAGACGTTTTTAGTGACGTCCAATATGCTCCAATCAGAGATGACGGCTGTCCCGACGCCTGGCACACCAATGCTGCAAGATTGAACATGCCGCTGTACGGTCATACAACGGCTCTCACATCCGCAGCTGGCGGGCCGTCCCTCGTTGTGCTCGGCGGCAATGCTGGACAGGGCAACTACTTCAATAATGTGCAATTTGCTCCCCTGGCGCCAGACGGTGAAACTGGGCGGTTTGTGTTCGACACACATCAATTCGCCGTGCCCCGCTGGGGTCAAGCCACGGTGCAATACAACAATTTCCTGTATGTCCTAGGCGGGTCTCAACGCGGAAATGGCGATTATTTGAACGACGTCCAGTTCACCGTCATGGGCAACCAGTAAGACTCGCTCCCACATGTTGCGTGCATCGCGTGTCGCCTTTCCATGACAGGCTCGAGATTTGCTGGTTCGGATCCACGCGGAAGCGCCGCCCCACCGCACTTCAGGGAAAGGAGCCGCCCGCGTCGCACGGGCGCCGGCCGGCGCTTTGCCTCTGCGCGCGCGAGCGCGAGTGCCCTCAGAACTCTCGTGGAAATGCTGGGGAATTCGGCCGAGGTGAAGACAAAACTCAAGAGTGGGACAATCGAAAATGGCACCCGGAGAGCGTGAGCATAGCGACCCGAAGGGCCACGCGGGTCTGAGTGCAGCGACGAGACCGGTTAAATAGTGGCACCCGGGAACGGGGCAGTGATAGCGATCGCCGCGGGCAAGCCCCTTTTCCGAGTGCCCCGGCGAGGAGCTCCGCAGTCCTTGCGCGAGGGATCGACGCCGTACGGCCGAGACGCGAAGCGGCTCGGTTCACGAGAGCCCGGTGCGGCACTAGCCGCACGCGCGCACGCGGAAGAATCCGCCGAGACTTGTAATCTAGATTTCCTCGCGCGCATTCGTCTGCGCGTCATAGATCCTGATCTGGAGCGTGGGAAAACGTTTCTTTAGTTCTTCTCCACCTGCTCTGGCGCCGTCTCTGGTTGCAAATTCGGCTTTGAGTCGGCCGTCCACTTCAAGCGCGTAACCAGAGGCCGGCAGTTTACGGGTGGCAGCAGCCATTTCATTCCCATTGTGTAGCGAGGTCATTGGAAATGATGAAGTAGCGTGAGTCGCCTAAACCGCGCCAGACTTGAGCCGCCCGCAAGACTGCGGAGTTGGCCACCGCACATTGTGGATTGACTCCTCGCATTGGATCTCATCAAGGGCGGCATTTGCGTCGTCCGAACAGGCGGATGGGTCTCGCTTGCGCGGACGCAGGCGCGATAGAGCCACGGCTCGACGTAACTGCCCTTCCAGAGTCCTAGGCCGGCCCGCTCAGCCTCGCGGTGGGTATCCTGGTATCTGCCCTCGCAGTATGGCAGCCAATCCAGCACAAGTCCGTTGCGCACAAGCCATTCCCCAAGTTCGCCGCCCGCGACGTCGTCGGCGAAGAGCTGTCCACAGGCTCCGATGCCTTGCCCGATCGCATCCGATAGAGTGCAGTCAGGCACGCACGGAGCGCGGTTTCGTTTGTTGACCAAGAACATGACCGATCCCCTGGCCCTGGCCGAAATGGCAGCCGCGCTCGAGCAATCGCCGGATTATCGCGTCTTGCGCCGGCTCGTTCCGCGGTCAGATTTCGCTGCGAGCAACGGTGAAGCAGCCAAGACCGCTCTCCTGCTGGATGTCGAGACGACCGGCCTGAATTCGGCTCGCGATCAGATCATCGAGCTCGGAATGGTGAAGTTCGCGTACCTCCCGGACGGCCGGACCACCCGAGTCCTCGATACCTTCAGCTGCTTCAACCAGCCGTCGGCGCCCATCCCCGCGGAGGTTACGGCTCTTACCGGGATTACCGACGAGATGGTCGAGGGCCACAGCCTTGACCCGGATCGCGTTGCCGCTTTCGCGGCAGATGCCGTTGTCGTCATCGCGCACAATGCCGCTTTCGATCGCAAGTTCATGGAGCGTTACTGTCCGTCGTTTGAGCATCAAGCGTGGGCGTGTTCGGTCAGTGAGATTGAATGGCGCAGCCATGGCTTCGAAGGCTCACGACTGCCGTATCTGCTGATGAAGGCTGGCCTATTTCATGAGGCTCACCGTGCCGTCGATGACTGCCTCGCGCTCCTCGAGATCCTAGCCTTGCAGCTCCCCCATCACAATCAGACTGTTCTTTCCGCTCTGCTGGAACGCGCGCGACGCAAAACGATTAGGATCTGGGCCGAACAATCGCCATTCGAGCTGAAAGATGAACTCAAGCGGCGCGGATATCGCTGGAGTGACGGCACCGATGGACGACCAAAGTCCTGGTACATTGATGTGGACGAAAGCGATCAAAGCGCGGAAATCGAGTTCTTGCAAAAGACGATCTATCAGCGGGCACTCGAACCGCGCACTCAGAGCCTCACTGCATTCAACCGCTTTTCCGTCAGGATCTAAAAGGGCGCGGTGAGCTCGCTGCAAAAATCTCGGCGAAATCTGCGGCAGGCGGTTGAAGATGACTGTGGACACAGCGCCGGATCAAATGCCGGCGCTGTGCTGTTTCATCCAAAGATTACGCTGGTTATCCGGTCGGAGGCGGCGTCGCCTAAGCGCCCGATTTCGGATGATGTCTGAACTTTCTGGTCTTCAAGTAGGTCTTGGGGCGACGTTCCAGGTGCGAAGAGATGCCATCGCCAGATCGGCTTTCTTCAGTAATTGGCGCAGCGGTGGGCACTCGGGATAGTAGCGGACGAGTGTGGCCCTGACCTCGTCAAGGTTCACAATGTGCCGATCCCAGCTTGCGGGTGCCGCAGCGAGCGCGTCTCCTTTGGGAAGCTCGTGATAGTAGAGATCGAAAAACACGTCATCCGAAAGCTCGTCGCGTTTGTATTCACACTGGACCCAGTTATCAAGCTCGCAGCGGATCGCGTCGACGCGTCGGTGAACACCTGCGCGTGCTCTCGTGCCGATCAGGATCGATTTCAGCAGCCGTCCGACCAATTTGTGCCCCTCAATCGGCATGCGCGTCTTCGGCCGCCGCCGCGCCCCCGAAAGAAGCATGCTGTATGCGACAGAGGTGTTGGAGCCGCGCCGCTCGCCAACCATCCTGACCACGCGCGCCTTTGCCTCGATCTCCGCCGCCCGACCCGGACTCACGAAAGCTGGCACAATCGGCCTCGACTCTCCATCCCAAGCCGATGCCACAATGGGAGCCGGTGCCTCCGCCAATCGCGAGATCATTGGCTCCAGCAAATACCCCTTGGACATATCGGCCAAAAGAAAGAGCGATGTCCCGCCGTCAGGCCGATACATCCCCTTCCAAGGCGAAACCAGGACCGCCCAACCATGTCGGTCAGCCCATTCGTTCTGCTCGCGAGTAACGTTGTGGGCATAAGGCTCATTGGTGCGGATGAAGGTCTTCGCTGCGGGGTCGAACCACGCTGCGTCGTGATCGGAGCCCGGCATCCGATGCTGGACTTGTCCTCTGGGAAAAGATCGTTTCGCCTTTGACGGGACCAATCGGGCCGCCTCGATAAACTGAACGGTCCTGGCAGCCTCGCACGCAGCCTCCCGCGCCGCCTCCTGCGACGACGCGGTATATGTGTCTGCGAGATGATCAGGACCTTCTCGGCGCATCGTACCCAGCCCCCGCGATGCCTTGTATTGCGCCGGCTTAAGAAGCGCGTCGAGGGGCTTGCCGAGCGGCATTTTCAGGATCTCGCAGCCCGTTGCCTTGGTCGTACGATCCCGCCAAAGAACGGAGATGTACAGTTCGGCCGACGGCTCCGAGGCCGCGAGGCAGTCTTCAAGGTTGCGCCGCGCATGCTTGTAGTTTTCGAAGCCAGCCGCTTTTGACGCCTTGTCCAAGGCGACGACATGCTGAATGCCGTCAGACTTTTTGATTCGCTTGGCGAGTTGCTTGATGCCCTCGATAGAGGACGGACGAATGTGATCGTTCGACACGTCAGGTCTCCCGGCCCTTAACGAAGCGTCGCCCGTCAACCACCTCTCGAGCCCGACATGACATGGCGGGAACGATTGATCTGGACAGCGCCTCAACGGCTTCGCTACGACGGGCGGCAGGCTCCTGCCGGGAGCCGATTCGAAAGATACCACGACCGAGGCCTTCGCGAAAGGATGCACCCCACGACACGGGAGGACCTAAGGTTGCCGCTACCTTATTACCTCTTTTTGGAGCGAGTCGTGGCAATCTCAAACCGATTGACAGTTTGTGCAGCACGGCCTGGGGGAATGAATGCGCATCGCCTACTTGGAAGTGGAAAATTTCCGCGGCGTCAAAACGTTGAAATGGGCACCGTCTCCCGGCATGAATTGTCTCATTGGCCCTGGGGATTCGACCAAGACCACCGTGCTGGACGCGATCGAGCTGTGCCTCAATCCCAGGTCCTACATTTTCGCTGACGACTGCGATTTCTTCGATCTCGACATAAAGGCGCCTATCTGTTGCAACAGCGGAAGCCCAGCAGAGCCAGCAGTTACCGGCCTCAATGTCCAACGAGGAGCTTTTGCGTCTCGCGAAGCAAGCCACGGACAAGGAGGATTGGCCGACCGCCGTTCCGTACTACAGGACGCTCGCTGAGCGAGGTGACTCGGGCGGCCAATCGGTCATGGGTTACTTCTATTCGCGTGGAATTGTGGTGCCGAAGGACGAGAAGCAGTCGGTCTTCTGGTATCGAAAGGCCGCCGAGCAAGGCAACGTCAAGGCACAAGCGAAGTCAGGCACGGCCTATATGGAGGGCCGCGGCGGCCTTTCGGTCGACCTTTCACGAGCCAAGGAGCTCCTGACCAAGGCTGCCGCGCAAGACGACCCCGACGCTCAAGGGAGCCTCGGCTTCATGTACGAAACCGGGCAAGGCGCGCCGCGCGATTATTCCAAGGCATTGGAGCTCTATCGCAAGGCCGCGGACCAAAAGAGCGCGTATGCCGAGTTTCGTCTAGGGATCATGTATCAGCTGGGGAGAGGCGTGCCGCTGGACTATGCGATTGCGGCACAATGGTATCGCAAGGCGAGCGACGAAGGCTATATAGCGGCGCGTACTCCCCTTAACAAACCAAGGAGTTGCGCATGCTTGTCGATCTGATGACCAAAAGACCGATTACGTCAGTCCCCTACGAAGCCGAGTATCGAGCCTTCATGTCGCGAATGACATCGGCAGAGATTGATGCCGTCAAAGCGGCGCTCAATGCGATGATTGACGGTGATGAAATCCATACAGCGGGTTGGATGCCGGGGAGCGACTGGAGCGGTACGCCCTTCCAGGCGATTTACGAGAAAGCCGCGCGACACAGTTACAACGCTTCGGCTAGATGTTTTGGCTTGATCGTTTGGGAGGTGTTTATGGAGCGTCCGGAGAAATGGACCTCAGGCCGCTTCGAGAAAGGCGGCGAGGAAATCGGAAGCCGAACCTATTTTCGGATCTGGGAGTGACAGCGCCGCCCGAGGCGAGCGCGAAGGATCGTTACCCGAAGGGCGGAGACCTCGTGGCTCCGCGCCGTCTGCGCAGGCGGTGGTGTAGAGTCTGACCGGCGCAGCCGGGCGCCCCAACAAAAAGAGATATCAGTGCTAGGCGCGTTTGCGAGGTTTCTGCTGTTCGCGGATCAGGGCCTTGAGTTCCGCAAGCGTGAGCGGGACAGCGCGCTTGTGTACCATGCGATGGCAATTGGCGCACAGGACATCAACGTCAGCGACGGTTTTCAGCCTAGCCTTGTCGTCCGCCATCTGTCGCTTGTGATGGACTTCGATAAAGTCCGTGCCGATGTCGCCGTAGAATTCAGCGAAGTTGAAGCCGCATGCCAGGCAACTGGTGCCGTAGTGGGTCTTCGCGGCTCTGACCAGCTTTGGATTGCGCGCAAAGTACTTGGTTTCGCGCGAGGCGCGCTGGCCCTCCTGGAATTCGGTCTGGTCTGTGTCGCCCTCGCCGTCTGGAAGCGCGTCTTGCCTGAGCAAATCGAAGCTCTGCAGGAATCGCTCATAGTTTGGATTGCCGGCCGGGTAGAACACGCAGCGCTGACCGATGAAGCCTTTGTCAGTGATCCTGCTTTTCCGGGGCACGACAAGGTCGCGCGCGGTGCCGGGTATCAGATGGGCGTCCTTCGATGAGGCCTCGAAATAATAGTCCCAGTTTCCGCGGAGAGAGCCCTTCTTCGGTTTCTTCGGCTCGTGATAGACGGTCGCGTTCTCGTACCAGCCGACGACGCGCAACTTCCTGCTTGGTTCATCGACCGCGCAAAAGATGATGGTCACCCCGGGGATTGAGTCATCGGATTCCTTGGCCCCCAACTTGCGCAGGTCGAAATTCTGCCCACGGTTCTCGACGAAACCACGTACTGTCCCGTTATCATCGGCAAAATTCAGCCGCTCAAGAGCGAGGTCGTGGGCGGCGGGATACCTCATATTGCCTGCAAAGATAGGCTCGTCTTTGGATTTGTACTCTTCGGCCCAGACAAGCCTGCACAACATGATCTTAGGAGACATGAGAGACTTTCATATGCGGTCAATTGAAAAGAGTTGAACAAAAACTGAACTTCCAAAGGTCAAAGGATCGGGGATGTGATCGCGGCCTCCTCTTTTCATGGCTCGCATAGCTTGCACATTTCCAGGATGCATCTCAAGACCGATTGGTTTTGCGTTGCGCAAAATCGAGCGGAGGGACGCGATTGCAAACAGCGAATCGCGAGGAAGCTGCCTTCAGTCGTCGTCTGGGTAGTCTTCGAGGATGAGCTTAGTCTCAAACCGATAATGGCGGATTCGAGCTTTACGGTAACGCATCGTCTCGCCGTCCAGCACAATGAATTTGAAGCGTGCCGCGACCAGCATCTGCATGACGGGACCGAGCGCATCGGCGGCCATGGAGAAGCCTCCGGCTATGGCCGCGTCACGCAGGTCGATATAGCCCACGCCGAGCGGCCTTTGTTCGTGCTCCTTTGGGGGCTTCGCTCCTCATCCTCGGCTATGTGCCGGCACACCATTTCATACCATTTGTAGCCGTCCAAATGCGCGATCTCGCCGCCTCCCCCATTGATGCAATGGGCCCAGGCCTGCGCGCGCTCGCCTTCCGCACGTTGCGTGGCGTTGGGACCAAATAGCCGCTCCCCCGTTGCTGTTAACGGCTCCCACATAGATAGCCTCCTCGAAAGGCATTGTCCGGAGAATTTACCACCGTCAACGCGGAGAGCATTCGGAGAGACTGGGAATGTCTTGTAAACGTTCGCACGAAGGCATGTGCGCCAGGCAAAACCAAGATAGTCATCGATCCTGAAGGCCTACCGCCAAAGACCCCCAACACGATCGACAGTCACATGAAAGATTGTATTCTGATCGGAAGGTTGGCCAAAGAAGAACTAAGACCCGAACACGCTATGAAAGGATGGGTAATGCCCCTCTCACAATTGTATGACGAGGCGCTTGTCTATGCGTCCGACCTTCATCGAACGCAAGTCAGGAAAGGAAGCGGAACGCCTTACATCGCGCATTTGTTGAGCGTTTCAAGTCGCGTGCTGTCGGCAGGAGGGACTGAGGTTCAGGCCATTGCGGGCCTATTGCATGATGCAGCAGAGGATCAGGGCGGCGCGGAGACGCTCGCGAAGATCAAGAGCAAGTTTGGACACGAGGTCGCGCAGATCGTGGCAGATTGTACGGATTCTTGGGTGGAACCAAAACCAGCATGGCGCCCGCGAAAAGAAGCCTACATTTCGAGCCTACCGAGCAAAGCCACTTCATCGCTCCTCGTGTCCCTTGCCGACAAGGTCGATAATGCGGAGGCAATCCTAAACGACTACAGGGCAATCGGTGATAGCCTTTGGGAACGCTTCACCGGCGGACGCGAGGGGACGATTTGGTATTACCGCGCGCTGAGCAAACTGTTCGACGCGGCTTTGCCCGGACCGCTGGCGCACCAACTGGCTATGACGGTTTCGTGCTTTCCGGCCACAAGCGAGCTTTGAATTGACTTAATCGCGCCGACCGAGGTTTGTCCGCCTCCGTAGAAGCGACTTGCTGTACTTAATGATCCCGATTATCAGTGACGAGATATATTAACTCTAAGATCTACGTCTTGGAGACCGCCCGGACAGCCGCTCTTGCGGCATTCTCCAACGTCGGCATCAGCTTCTCGCGGGTTATGCCTTCGCGCTCCAGCATAATGCGTAGTTGAGGAATTTCCTTCGCTGGTAGAACGATCCGGCGAAGCATCGGATGGTCTTCATCATACAGGTAAGAGGCAGGATCTTCGTCGCCATATTCGGGCTCGTTATTCAGCGCCACAACCACTTCTTCAACAGATGGCCAAGCTCCATTCTGTTGAAAGAAGCCGAGCGCCCACTCATGCTGAACTTCGAGTAGAAGACCATCCTGCGCTAACATGAAATCGTTGCCGCGCCTGCGCGGTAAAAAGGGACGCAAAAGGGTCGTGCCGATACCACCCTTAAAATCATACATTGACTCGACAGCGTTCATATCCATCGCCCAGACGCACAGATCAGTCCCATCCAGGTCTGGCCCATAATCTTCCTGAGCAAAGAAAATCGCGAATATCGGATTGAAGGTCCAATCCAAGAAGCGGGTTGGGACGCCGTAGTGTTGCGCAATGCCAATATCGTTGGCAGAGAAAAAGGGACTTTCACTATCAGGTCCGTCACGGGTGTCGTCGATGATACCTGGATCGTAGCTAAGGTCCAAGGAATAGGACGTATCAGGCTCGTCCACATCGAAGCCCATGCGCCAGCCGATACGCCTGAACTCATTAACGACGAGCTTTTCGGCATGAGTCCAGGCGAGGGCCTTATGCAAGTTTGTCCCTGATGGAACCACGGCGTCGGTTCCATCGCTTGCACCAACCTCTGCCGTTGCCAATCTCTCGATCATCACATGCAGGCGGTTTCCTTCTGCGGGGGACCGCCAAGCTTGAGGCTTTAACCGCCAAGCGGCATTCCTGTGTCCGCGAAAGACCCATCGCGGGATATCCGAGTCGCTTTCGTGCCAAACGGGATTCGATGCCCTGAGAAGAGCCATGAAATCGGCTGCGTCCATTAAGTCAGCCATGCGCGACAAGACGGTCACTGCTCTCCAGTGCGATCTGCTCTGGCGCCCGGAACATTCTTTCGAGAAGTGCAGGAGTTAGCGCATCGTAAATACTGCCGACCTCCTCTTGCTCGGCCAGCAGGTGTTCAGCCATGGCGTGCATCTCTGCAAACCAGCGCTGTTTATCAATCGACGGTACCGGCACCTCGATTTTCATTAGCGCCTCAAGGCTAAGCGTTCGATTGCGGCCTGCCCCACCGGGGGATGCGTCCTGTATGCGACTAAATCCCTCGTTAGTCTGAAAGTATTGCAGCAGGAAACGAGCCTCGGCGATGCCCGCTTTCGGAACACAAGTTATGTAGCGATGTGAACCGACTCTATGCCCGTCCCCCGGCTTCGCAATGGCGATCGCTCCCTCCCATGCGAATACATTGCTAAACAGAAGGTCTCCAGTTTCTATCCAGAACACGCGCTTCGATCCGAGCTCAAGCGCCGATAAGCTCGGCTTGTGAAACGTGCCTTTGAAAAATGAGCGGATGCCGAGTTCTGGATATCTGGTATCAAACGATAGCGCGACCGGCCGTCGAATGAGCGGGGCGATATCTTGCATTTGGGCCTTGGGCGCACCTTGCGTGATTTGACTGAATGCACTCAGCAGTAGGCGGCGCAGGTCGTGCGCTATCTTGCTACGCAGCAGGTTTGCATCGCGCGCACCTGTGGCGAGGCCCTCAATTCTGGCAATGATGCGTTTCTGCTCGGCGAGAGGGGGCACCGGAACACATATTGCACCGAGCTTCTCAATTCCGAGTGTGCGATTCCGACCGGCACCGCCAGGAGATGCTCGAAGCAGCTCCGCCTGTCCCACCCCACGGCTGAACCACCAGAATAGGAACGCCGGATCAACATGAGTGGATTTTGCAACGCAAGTTAGGAACCGATGCGATCCGATCATGCCATCTTCGCTAGGACCTGCTACCGCAACCGCTCCTTCCCACGCGAACACAATGTTAAAGAGCAGATCGCCTGGTTTGATGGCGAAAACTCTCTTCGATCCAAGCTCGAGCCCCGTTACCGGTGCCTTATGAAATACGCCCTTTGCAAATGAGCGGATACCGATTTCCCGGTAGGTTGCGGCCGTATCAACCTCGACAGGTCTGCGGACAAGTGGAGCTACTTCCGCCAAGGGAAGCATTGGCCAGTGTTTGGTCATGCAGGCACGTTTTTCAGATGGCTAATGATGCCCTCGACCAATCCAAGTATGTTTCTCTCCCTGATGAGAATCTCCTCGGCGAGCAACTCCGGCGCTATATGCTCAAAGTCTGTAGCACTTCTGGGATTGTTCAGATCGAGATTGCAATTGTTAGCGAGAATTTCACCGGCCGGAACTTTCCACGCGCGCTCGTTCTCCGAGCGCTGCGTCCACCACTCGAAGCAGGGTTGGAACTCTTCGAACTGGATCGGGAGGGTCTTCGTATAGTTCTTGCGGCCTTCCGGGATCGGATGTTGGTAATACCAAACATCCTTGGTGGGTCCTGAGCGGTCGAAGAATAATATGTTCGTCGGAATAGGCGTGTAAGGTGAGAAGACGCCATTCGGCAGGCGGAGGATGGTGTGCAGGTTGAACTCCTTAAGGAGCTCTTCTTTGATGCGAGCGCAGACACCGACCCCAAAGAGCGTTCCGTTAGGCACAACAACAGCCGCACGGGCTGACCGGCCGGCTCCAGTCGGCTGGCGATGAAGTTTGCGCATGATGAGTTGCAGAAACAAGAGCGCGGTCTCTGCCGACTGCCGATCCTCAGGAAAGTTTCCCTGAATTCCTTTCTCCTCTTCGCCGCCGAAGGGAGGATTGGTGAGGATAAGGTCAACCCGGTCCTTCTCTCCAATTTCGGAAAGCTTGAACCGTAGCGCATTGCCTGGATCAATTTGCGGTGCATCGAGTCCATGCAGCAGCAAATTCATCTGTCCGAGAAGATACGGAAGCGACTTGGGCTCACAGCCGAAAATGCTTTCGGTTTGAAGCCGCCTTCGATCACTTACCGTTTTGACCTGCTTCGATAGATGATTGAAAGCCTCAACGAGAAACCCGCCCGTGCCGCTGGCCGGATCAAGTACAGTTTCGCCTAGTCGCGGATCGCTCACCTCGACCATGAAACGGACGACCGGACGCGGTGTGTAAAACTCGCCGGAGTCGCCGGCCGCGTCGCGCATCTCCCGCAGCATTGACTCGTAAAGCGCGCCGAGCGTGTGCAGTTCCTCCGAAGAGGTGAAATGAATGTCCGCGACCTTGTTAATCACGTCGCGGAGCAGGTAACCGCTCTTCATGCGGTTATCAACGCCCCGAAATACCGTGCTAATCACATCGCGCCGGTCATCACCGTTAGAGCTCGACAGCCCGCGCAGATAGGCAAAGAGGCCCGGCCCTTTCTTGCCAGTAGGAAGCCGCGTTTCATCTTGATTGATGAAGGACAACAGCTCATCGCCGGTGATGCCCTTGGGATCAGCCGCCCAGTCGCGCCACCGATATGGAGGATCGATGGCTGCCCGGAATCTCTTACCACCGAGCTTCGCCTCTTCCTCACGCTGCTGCTCAAGATCGTCCAGGAACTTGAGAAACATGATCCAGGTGAGCAGGGGGAGCCGATCAAGATCCCCATTGAGGCCTTTGTCCTTGCGCATGATCGCGCGTGCAGTTTTGAGCAAACTGCCGAGCGCTTGCGCGGTCGTCATCGCTCTCTCGGCGCCGTTTGTTTTCTCGGCTTTCGCTTTCTTGACTTTGGTTTTCTTAACTTTAGGACTACGAACCATAGAGGATACCTTGCAGATCGGTTACCGCGATGCGGAGCTGCTCGGCCCCACCGAACAACTTGATGATTTCTCCCGGATTGCCATGATTCGAGATGGGCGGTACATGCAGAACGTCAGGTAGCACGAACTGGGCGTCACCGTGTTGCGCGTATTTCTCGAGGAGCTCGTCGAGAACCTGCCGCGCCTCGGGGCCGTACTTCTCAAAAAAGTCCTTCCGCTCTTGCTTGAGACGTTGAGCCCGCTCCCGCCTAGTGCGCAATGGCGCACTAAAGGCAAGATGGCAGAGCAGATCGAAGGGGTCGGCATCCGGCTGCTGGGTCTGCTCGGCCAGTTCATCAAAACCAATGCCGCGCTCGGCCAGGGCTTGGATGACTTCGTCGCGTTGGGTAGGGCTCGCCCAGCGCTTGCGGAGCTCTTGTGTCGTCGGGCAAAGCGTACGGATGGCTTCGGCGGCGTAGTCTGTGTATCGAACGACGCGCAATTGCTTTCCGTTCGGATCGAGTTCGTGAACGAGGTGTGCCACGATCGAGACTTGGCCGCCGTCATAGTAGAACTTGCGTCGCTCGGCCTCGGGTGGTTCGACGATGGTCGGATCGACTTCTTGAGGTACGGCTTCGCCCCCCAGCGCGGTTTCCGTCGTTGCGACGATCTCTCCCTCATCGTTCACCTGTTCTTCGGTAATCCGAGCCGGGTCACCGTCAAATGTGGGATCGGCAAACATGCGCGTTGCCGATCCAGTATAATCGAGGATATTGAACCACAACTTGCCGTAGTCGTCTCTTAGGCGCGTTCCGCGACCGATGATCTGCTTAAACTCGCTCATGGACCCAACGACGCGTGCGAGTACGACGTTCTTGCATGTTGGGGCGTCTACGCCCGTGGTGAGCAACTGCGACGTCGTCAAAATTGCCGGCGTCAGCGTTTCCACGTCCTGGAACCGGCTTAGGTGGCCACGGCCGATTTGTCCCTCGTCAGCCGTTACGCGGCAGATGTAGTCTGGATTCTGAGTGTTCAGGTCACCGTTCAGATTGACGAGCGCCTCACGCATTTCGCTTGCGTGCTCCTGATCCACGCAAAAAACGATGGTCTTTGCAAAGCGGTCGGTCTTCTTCAGAAACTCTGTCAGGTGATGAGCAATCGCATCGGTACGCGCCCTGAGCGCGATTACTCGTTCGAAGTCTTTGGTCTGGTATTCATCATCCGGTATCGCGCGACCGAAACGATCGACCTCGTCCCTGCTTGGGCGCCATCCGGCTGCATCCCATTGGGTAACGACGCGATGTACGCGATACGGCGCGAGGAATCCATCGTCGATCCCCTGGCGCAGGCTGTACTCGTAAATGGGATTGCCGAAATAAAGATAGGTGTCGCGATTGTCCTCGCGAAGTGGCGTGGCCGTCATGCCGAACTTGTAAGCCGGCTTGAAATAATCAAGGATCACCCGCCACGAGCTATCGTCGCGCGCGCTGCCACGATGGCATTCGTCAATGATAATCAGATCGAAAAAGTCCGGCGCGAAGGACTTGAAAAGTCCTAAACGCCGTTCATCTTCGGCGAGCGCCTGGTAGATCGCGAAGTACATCTCGCGACTTTGCACTACCTCGCCAGACTCGATTTTGTAGCGCGCATCTCCAAACGCCGCGAAGAGTCCGTCCTTCGGTTGATCGACCAGAATGTTGCGATCAGCTAGGTAGAGGATCCGCGGGCGCCGGTGCTCGCCCGTTCGATTCCAGCGCGACGACCACAGCTTCCAGCAAACTTGGAAAGCAACAAAGGTCTTTCCCGTGCCGGTCGCCATCGTCAGCAACAGGCGTTCACGGCCCTTCAGAATCGCCTCAACGGTTCGATTGATGGCGAGCTGCTGATAGTAGCGTTCGTCCTTCCCGCCAGTGTGATTAAATGGCGTAAGTAACCGCTCGCCGACGTCGGGTCTTGCCAGGCCTTGCCCAGCTTGATACCGCTGCCAGAGATCCTGGGGTGTGGCATAGTCCGGGACATGCACTTCTTTCCCGGTAAAGTAGTCAATCTCGATGATGTCGTGACCGTTTGTGGCGTAGGCGAATTTAAGGCCAAGCATTTCAGCGTAAGTACGAGCCTGCTGTACGGCATCCGCAGCGGTCTTGTAGGCCGCTTTGGCCTCGACGACCGCGAGCGGGAAATCGCGCATGTAACGCAACAGATAGTCGACGCGTTTGGGCGGTTTACGAATGAAGCCCTTGCCGACCGGAACAATCCGGCCGTCCGTGATCGTGCGCTGCTCGGCGATCGAGTGAGGAGCAGTGTCCCAGCCCGCGTTTTGCAGTTTGGGTACAACGAATTTTCGACAGGTATCCGCTTCCGTGGCCATCAAATCATAAGACCAAATTGGGTTGAGAAAGAAAAGCGTGGCAACTTTGGGCAGTTCATTGCGAGAGTGGGCACCGTCGCCGACTTAGTCAAAGCATTTCCAGTAAAGCGCAATAAAATCAATCCCCTAATGGTATCGAGGATCAAATACTCAACTAACCCGACAGGACTTTTTCGAGGTTCGCGACAAGCCGATCCCGCTTTTCCTTCGAAAGCTTGTCAAGGTTCTGTTGGCGCCATTTGACGGCTGGGAGATTGGCCGCGCCACGCACGCCTAAGAGATCCCAGTCTGGTTGACCGCGCTCGAACGACACCAGGAATTTTCGGTGATCGTCGGGCATCTTGCCGACAATCTCATCAACGAGCTTCTTGCGCGCGGCTATCAGTTCGTCCTTTGAGACGGGCTTCTCGGTCATACCTTCAAACCCATGAAGAAATTCGTCGCTGATATCCTTCTGGGGTGATGCAAGCACCTCGGACATCGGACGATCGTGGCTCAACAGGTAGACAAGAAACGCCTTACGGATCTCATCCGTGATGCCTTCATTGGCCAGCAGATCACGAACATCGAATAGATCGCGCGGATGCTGCCGATCCAAAGCCGCGACAATTTTTCCGGCATAGAGGTCGGCGAAGGACACGGTGCGGGCCTCCGCAAACCCAAACTCTTTCTCAACGGCCGGGCGTACCGAAGTTAAAACGGGCTCGAAGACGCATCCGCGAAGCACAGGCGTGACTTCAATCTTGATCTGGACGTTCTGGAAACGAACGACAAGTTTGACGATAGCCCCCTCTCTTTGAGTCTCGTGGACTTGCGCGCCGGGAATTTTCTCTTTGATCTTGCCGACGACGCGCTTCATCGCCGAGTCAATGTTGGCAAGGGATTCAGCGCGCGGCGCAACAGGAACATACGTGAGATCAATATCGACCGAGAGGCGTGGCATATCGCGCACGAGCAGATTGATCGCAGTGCCACCTTTCAGGGCGAAGCACTCTTCCTCCGTGACGAACGGAAGGACTAGCAGGAGGAGCGCGACCTGTTTCTTGTAGACGTCAGCGAACGCCATTGAGGTCTCCGGGGACGGTTATCTGATAGGTTGGATCGAGGACGCCACCACGAACGAGCATGCGTTTGCCTTGGCCCAGATCGACGCCGTCTTTGCTGAGGCGCTTAAGCCAGGCATGCGAGTGGCGGTCGGCAAAGTAAAAGAAAAGGCGCTTGACCTTCACGCTCGCACAATCCCGCAGGAGCTTTTGCAAGCGATCCGGCCGAAGATTGGCGAGGCCGCCAAGCAGTGCATCGACCTGCGCGAAGCTTTCGTTGTTGGGCAATTCGTCCAGCAATTCAAAGACAGCGCGCTCCGGCGTCGATAACGTCAAAGGCCAATCCCACTGTCCCCAGTTCAGTTGGACTACGTCGCCTCCTCGAAAGGCCTTGACGTCGAGCATCTTCCCAGTTTCGACATTCCAACGGATGCTGCTTATGCCTTTTGCGACGGGTTCGTTTTTGAAGAGCCGCCGGTCATTGTGGTAAACTAACTTGACGGGCAGCGGCAGCTTGTGAACCCACGGTGGTGGGGCCGTCGGTCCATAGAGATGGACGCGGGTGGTTGATTGCGGAAGGTAATGCGCATAGCCCTGCAGTTCGAGGGCCGTTCGTCCTCCGAGGACAAGAGGCAAATAGTTGAGGATCGTCTGAAGTGAGATCACCACCTCTTGCCAACTCAGACTCCCGCGCGGTCGACGGAAGACGCCGCGGGTTGGCTGTTCAAGCCAACCTGATTTGACGTACTGATGCTGCAGTTGGGTCGAATAGCCGTGGACCCTGAGCCACGCCGCATCGACGAGCATGCCTTCCGGGAGGATGCTCGCGAGCCGGTTTAGAAGTTTGCCTCTTCGTCTATCCATAGTTGATAATATAGCACAGTTTCAAACCAACGCATAGTTTAAAAACACCGTTCTAACTCAAGCTTGTATTGATAAATAGAGGTTTTTCCAAACCAATTGCTTACTCAGATGCCCCTTTCCCGGCTTCCGCAATTGCCTCGGCATGCGCGAACAGATTGAGACGGCGAAGGTCCTCGATCTTGGTCCAGGCCCCGTCCAGAAGCTCGGCACCATGGACCACAATCGCCACGCACTCGGCGCGGCTCACAGCAACGTTGAACCGATTTGGGTTGAATAAGAATTCAGTACCACGCGGAGCCTCGGTGCCCCTTGAAGTTGTCATGGACACGATAACGATAGCAGCCTCTTGCCCCTGAAACTTATCGACCGTGCCCACCTGCGCACCTTCGGGTAAAAGCTGTTTGAGAAGATTCGCCTGAAGGTTATACGGCGCAACAATTAGAATATCCTTCAACGTTACCGGCATCTCTTTGCCGTTGCGAGCCACGCTATGAGTGCAAGCATTCTTGACGAGCTCCACGATAGCCTCTGCCTCGGCCCGGCTCGATTGCGTGCAGCCGTAGTGCGCGACAGGAACGAAGGACAATCCAGCCGATCGAAGCGCAGGATGCGCATCTCGATTAAGCACGAGATAACGTTCTTCTGTTGACGGATGCGCTTCCAGCCGTCCGTCATAGATGGCTTCCGAAATAAAGCGGCATAATGCGGGATGCAACCTGCGCGTCTCGTTCAACAGGATACCGTGATCCTCAGCTACCGTTGCCTTGCCTTCAAGAAGATACTCCAGGGAAGACAGTCCGGTTTCTCCGGGATGCACACCCTGCACCGGCTGCGGCAATTGCATCTGATCGCCAATAAGAACAATATTGGCGGCAGCGCCTGCCATGGCAACGAGATTGCCGAGAGACACCTGTCCTGCTTCATCGACGAATAGATAATCATAAGTCTCGCGTTGATCTTCCGTGCAGAAGTGAAACGCCGTGCCGCCCACGAGCCGATGCGCAACTGTTGCCTGCTTTGAATCCGTGATCGTCGTGATGTTGAGGCTCTCAAACCCTGTTTCTGGATTATCCTTGTTGCCCTTCTTGACGCCGTTAAAACGAAAGCCCGCCTTTGCTACGAGTTTTTCCACCTCCCCAAGCACCTTATTGATCGCTTTATGGGAGTTCGATGAAACGCCTACGCGCTTTCCAGCACGCAATAGAGCAACGATAGCGTGAGCGGCGTTGTACGTCTTACCGGTGCCCGGAGGTCCCTGAATAAAAAGATAACTGTTGTCGAGATCCATCACGGCGCGGATCACGGCGTCGGTAAGCGGCTCACCAAGGCTCCGGATTGGGGCCGCGGCACGGCCCTTCAGGCGAGGCGCGCGGCGCATGAGCAGATCGACCAACGCCTGGTCTTCGCGACCAGAACCGCGAACAAAGCGATCGGCAAAAGCAAGCACGGCATTAGGACGACCTTGCAAATTTATCGGCGCGGGTACGAGACTGAACCGATCCGGCATCGGTCCGGATTTCACGCCACGGCGCAGCACAACGGTGCCGTCCTCGGCCGAAATCTTCACGATGCTCCCGGCGTAGCCTACGGTTTCGGCAATACTTGGCGTATCACCGACTTTCAGTTTCGTACCCTGCGGCGGGAAGACATAAGACGTATCCTTCGACTGCTCCACTTGAACCGCAGGCGTATTGGGATCGAGCCGCAAACCGCCAAGGCTTTCGGCGTCATCGATCAATTCATCTTCGGACCAGGCCTGCCGCTCAAAAAGCGCCCACCATCCAGGCTTTTGCGATCGCTGATGAAACCACAGCAACTCCGCCACCAATTCACGCAAACGCGCGTCTCCGTGCGACGAGGCGCGGACATTCGCCGCGAGTGCCTGTTTACGCGCCTCTAGCTGGGCGCGTTCGACCGATCGTTCGCGCTTCTCCTCGCGCGTGTCATCGACGATTTCAAGGTTGATGCCGACGGGCCGCAAGCCTTCCAGCCAGTCCCGCAAATGTGCGGTCGATACGCAGTCATCCTGGTTGTAGTCCGCGATGGATTGGAGGATTGCGCTGTCTCCGGTAAGGCACCAGCGCTCATATTCCACAATACTGCTGGACGCGGTCTTCACCTCGCCGGTTCGCGCGTGCCAATAGATGGCTTCAAGGTCTTTGAGTGAATAGGCCTCGGTTGAGGCTCGAAGCGATTGGACCACTACGCGATAGAGATCAACGAAGCGGCGCTCGCGCAGGAGCTGATCGAGCTCTGCCTCCATCGTTGCGTAGCGCATGGCAAGAATTTTGAGGTGCGAGGGCTCATAGGCAGCATAGTGATAAATATGTGCCCCGGGATGCCGCGCGATCTGCTCGACAAAGAGCCGTATCGTGGCTTCAAACGCGGCCTTTTCTTCGGTTGGATTGTGAGCCCAGATGGGCTTGAACGCCGGCTCTTTCGCGCCGGTGAAGCGTCCAAAGATACCGAACAGATATTCGAGACCTTGACCTGAGAGCGGGTCGCCCTCCATATCAAAGAAGAGATCGCCATCATCAGGCGCGGGGAGCATCGCAAATCCGCGCCCCCGCGACGTCGGCAGCAGTTCGAAAGCGTGCTGACCACTTTTCGCGGCGTTGAGCTGAAGGCGAGCCTGGGCAGATAGCTTTGCGACCGTATCGGCGCCCATGCCGTCGATCTTGCTAACCGGCGGCAGCGCTGCAAGCTGGGAAAGTGTCTGAACACCGGCGGCCGCCAGTTTTATCACCTGCGCGCCGCTAACGCCCGCGACGAAAAAAGGGCTATCGGCCTTCCGCCATTCGTCTTCGCAACGGGTCTTAAAATCGCACTGCGAACATGCGGCACAAGGCTGCGGTCTCGTGATCCGTGCCTTATCGGCCACGAAACGCTCGAAACCGCGCTTGAGGCGACTAAGAATGTATCGGGTTCGCCTGAGGTCGAAGCGTTCTGGTTCATTCATTGCGACGTGGATCGCACCGCTCTGAACGCGAATGCCAAACAAGGTTTCAAGCAATTCGGCATAGATCCCGAGCTGGAGCAGATGCTCGCCCTTGGCTTTGCGCGAAAGCTTGGCATCCTCGGGTTCAAAGCGCCGCGCCTGTGGTGTGCCGGTTTGCAAAATGAAGTCCGGGTAACCGAGCCACGGCTCCTCGGCCAGCGCTCCTTGGTAGATGAGCCTCGCCCCACGCTCGATCGCCTCTCGTGTGAGCTGCACGCGATCAGCCAGACTTCCCTCGGCTTTGATGTGTTCAGCGGGACCATGCAGCTTTTCGAGCTGGGCAAGGACCGTTGCTTCGTGCTCGAAACCCTTGTCGCGAGTAAGCTCAAGCGTCGCATCGCCCTTACCCTCCGGCTTAATACCGTCGAGCCAAAGGGCCGATTGGTGCGGACAGCCGAGAAAGTCGTTAAGGCGGGACGCTGAAAGCGGCTTCATGGGTTGGACATGTAAAAGGCATGATGCGACAGAATTGGACGTAGCAACTAAAAATCAGGACGCTTTTTTGGTATCGAGGTTATAGCCAAAACGTAGTGGCTCCTCATGGTGCGCCAGCGCCACCCGCAATTCAGTGGTCAGTTGCTGGCGCAAGGAGACCGGCTCGACAATCTCGATCTTGTTGCCCCACGTAAAGAGATGCCAGGCCAGTTCGAGCATGCCGCTGGCGCGAAATCTTACGATGACGCCACCTTCGGGATGATCCTCGACTGTTTGGCTGGAATGGAAACGATAGCTCTTGAAGTCATCCATCCCGCTCGGCAGGACGTGCAGCACGATATCTTCCTGCTGTCCTTCGAAGTAGGCAAAGGCAGTGTTGGCAAATTTAACAAGGTCAAAATCGGCGGGCGGGGCAGCTGCCGTATCCAGGCATTCGATGTTTTCGATGCGGTCGAGACGCCAGTTCTTGGGCTTCGTGGCTCCGGCGTCCGCGCCGATAAGATAGTTCATGCGGCCAAAAATGATGCCAAACGGAATAACGTCGCGTAAGGCGCCCGGTCTTGAGCCGCCGTAATAGGTAAACCGCAACATCTTCATACCGAGCAGCGCTTTGCGAAGGACCATTAAGACAGCCGGGTCTTCCGCTGGCTTCGGTCCAGCCTGAACCGCAATGAGTTCGGCCCGCAAAAGGGCTTCCACGTCAGTTTCGGTTGCACGCCGCCGCCCGTGTCGCATCGCCGCACGTATCTTTGTACCGAGTTGCGTCATGGACTCGGCCCGGGCTGTAGCGCCCGCCTCACGCAGTTCTGCCACCGCTATGCCGAGATCGCTTAGTTCTTCCGCCGTGGGGTCCTGAAAGAAACCATCAAGGCCCTTGGGAATGTGGAAGCGCTTCGTCGGGTGATCGGAGATTTCCTGCATCTGGGGGAATACATCGCGGATGGTGTCGCGCATGCGTTCGACAGTACGGCGTCCGCAACCAGTCACCTGACACATTTCGTCCAGCGTCAGGCCCTCGGCGCTACTTGCCAGTGCGCGGGCGAGTTCGAGGATTTTCTTCGTTTTGTCCAAGCGCATGCCGGCCACGTCCGAATCTGACGTAGCACCGTAGCAAAGTCTATCCTGCCGGTCACCCAAAGTTGAAACGACCGGAGCACTAGCGCCACACGGAGGCACATATGAACGCGGAAATTGACAGAACGCCGGAGGACGGCGGGCGTAGCGAGAAGGACCACAGCCATGATGGCCACCACCATCATCACGGTGAACATCCTCACCACGATGGTGGGCCGTGGAAGCTCAACGTCCAGGGTGTGGTCATCGAATCGCCTCACCCGGAAATCGTCGTGCGGCACGCTATCAAGCAGGCCGGCTTTAATCCCGACACGCCCTGGATCATCATCCTGAAGGTCGCGGGCGAGCCGAAGAAGGAAGTCGACCTCAACTACGTGATTGATCTGCGCCACAAAGGCATCGAGAAGCTGCGGCTGACACCCCGGCAGATCAACAACGGCGAAATGGCGGCAGCGCGCCGCGTCGAGTTCGCGATGTTGCCCCAGGATGAGCGGCACCTCGATGATCTCGGGCTGCGCTGGGAGACATTGGTCGATGTGGGCCGCCGCTGGCTCTTGCTTCGCAACTACCCCGTCCCACCCGGCTACAACGTATCCGTGACGGATATTGCGATCGAGGTACCGGTCAGTTATCCGGGCGCCCAACTCGACATGTTCTATTGCAGTCCTGCGCTGGCACTCCAGTCGGGCGCAACAATTGGGCAGACCCAGCACACGGAAACTGTGACGGGCTTGCCTTTTCAGCGCTGGTCTCGCCACCGGCAGTGGGATGCCGCCCGGGATACTCTCGCGACGCATCTCGCGCTTGTCGATGAATCCTTGCGCCGTGAGGTTGAGCGATGAAGCGGCAGGCAACGCTGGTTCTTCCTCAAAAGGTCGCCGATCAATTGCAGGATCATCTTTTTCCAGGCGACGGCCTTGAGGCCGCCGCTCTGCTTCTCTGTAGGCAGGTTGGCGAGCGCCGGAAAAAACTGCTTGGTCGTGAGATCATCGTGGTGCCGTATGCGCACTGCACACGAAGGCCGGATTCAATCACATGGCCGGGCGAATTTGTGGAAGCGGCCATAGACCGGGCAGGACCACGCGGTGACGTCATAATCGCAGTGCATTCTCATCCTGGCGGGTTCTACGCGTTTTCCGACGTCGACGACAAAAGCGACGTAGCGCTGATGAGCGCGCTTCAACAGGGCACCGATCAGGTTGCGGGTTCTGCAATTATGATACCGGACGGAGCGATGCGTGCCCGCATCTACGCGAATGGCCGGGCCGCCCGAAATGTCGATCTGACCATGGTCGTCGGCACCGATATTTTCTCATGGTGGAACGAAGGTGCGACGGCTGCCGGCCCTATGGTGCGGGCAATGGCCTTTACCAGCGGGATGCGCGCCTGGCTCGCAAGGCTAAGTGTTTGTGTAATCGGTGTGTCGGGAACAGGCTCGATCGTGGCCGAACAGTTGGCGCGTCTGGGGATCGGTGAAATCATCCTGATCGATTTCGACCGACTGGAGGGGCGCAATCTCAACCGAATCCTGAATTCGGGCCTTCAAGATATCGGCTCACTCAAGGTCGAGATGTTCGCGAACGCGATCCGCCGGTACCGTCCCGATTGCGAGGTTATTCCTATTTCGGATTCAATTGCCGCGGCGGAAGCGATTTTGGCCGCATCCGAAGCCGACATGCTTTTCTCCTGCGTCGATACTGCCGAGGGACGCCATATCGCGGATCGGTTGAGCGCCTATTTTGCGATGCCGCTGTTCGATGTTGGCGTGGCGATACCTACCCGAGAGACGCCGACCGGCGAACGCCGGATCGAAGAGGTCTATGGGCGCGTAGATTATGTCTTTCCAGGCGGATCAAGCCTGATGGATCGAGGCGTTTACGATGCCGCGTTGCTGGAGAGTGAGTATCTCGCACGGGTCGCCCCGGATGCTCACGCCCAAAAGATCAAGGATGGCTATTTGCGTGGCATGGCCGAAGAGGCGCCAGGGGTAATTACCCTGAACATGCGGTCGGCGTCGGCCTGCGTGATCGAATTCATCGCACGGCTCTTCCCATTCCGAAATTTTGCAAATGAGACGCGGGCTCGTTCGATATTCATGTTGGCGGAAGGGGACGAAGATACGTTCGCGGAAAGTCAGTTTGCTGCCGGCGACCGGTTTCCGGTGGCAGCAGGCGAAGCAGACCCGTTGCTTGGGCTTCCAGCGCTTGCCCGACGGCGGAGGGTCGCATGAAGCAGAAGCCAATATGGTGGCGTCGGCTCACCGCCGCCCTGACGCCGCGACGATCCATGGTGGTCGTTGAGGGGGACATGCTGCCCAAGAGGCTGCCGCTCTGGAATCTCGTGGTCGCTCGGGAAGACGACGAAGACTGGTCTGTCGGCTTACGGTGCCCGTGCGGCTGCGGTCAGCGGTTGGAAATGCTGCTGCTCAAGGGTGTGAAGCCGCGGTGGGATATTTCGGTCGATCAACGTGGGCACGTATCTTTGCATCCATCGGTCTGGGTGCGGGAGGGATGCAAATCGCACTTCTGGGTTCGCGCGGGGAAAGTCGTTTGGTGCGAATAGCGGCGACTTAGGTCGGCGCGAAAGACAAGAATAATGATCCAAACGTGCCGGTGAAAATCGACATGAGAAAGCTGGTTTCACATCGAAATTTTTGTGCCGTTTTGTGCCAGTTTTGTGCCGTGTAATTCTTGGGAGCGGTTGGGAATCCTACCCGGAAATTCTCTAACCCGTTGCGAAATAATGGTTTTCGTTCGAATAGAATGGGAATGGTTTGTAAGGCATGAAAAAGCCCGCCAGAGGCGGGCTAATTCTTTGATTTCATTTTGAAATCTTGCTTGCGGGGATAGGATTTGAACCTATGACCTTCAGGTTATGAGCCTGACAATTGCCGAATGACTATTTCGCATGCTGGCCCGCGCGCCAGCCCATCTCCCAGAAGTCGGCCTCGAGTCGGGTGGCTTCCTTGAATACCGCGATCAGCTCTACCTCGCGAGCTGGCGTGGAGTAGCGATCGGCGAGACGCTCCAAGTGCGCCCGCGCTTTCGCCGCGACCTCCTGGTATGGCATGCTGGCATACTCGGCGATCCAAACGCGATATGGGTTCGTCGCAGCGTCCGCGTCGGGTCGCGCGGCGAGCCGCGTTGCGATCTCCGCGTAGCCGATTACGCAGGGGGCAAGCGCCACCTTGAGTGCCAACAGATCTCCGCGCATTCCCGCGTCGAGCACGTACCGTGTATAGGCCAGCATCTCGACCGCCGGAGGGGTTTGTTCGAGGTCGCTCGGAGACAGCTCCCAACCGGCGCAGAGTTTCACATGCAGGTTCATCTCGACATCGAGGATGGCCGCGAGGCCGGCCGCCCCTTCACGCATGTCGGCAAGCTTGGGCGACTTGTAGACCGAGAGCGCGTAGGCGCGAGCAAACTCGATGAGGAACAGGTAGTCCTGAGCGAGGTAGTGGCGAAACGCCGCTTCGGGAAGCGAGCCATCAGCCAACCCGTCCGTGAAGGAATGCTCGGTATAAGCCCGCCATTCGAGAGATGCTTCTGTCTTTAGACGCTCGAAGAAGCTCACGATCGTTTTCTCCTGGCCTGCTTTCCCTAGAACGTCTTTGGCATGCTTCCGATAGGGGCGCTGCAAACCGGGTGGACGCGGATCTTGACAGGCCGCAGCTATCAGCAGGCACGATGACACACAATTCGCTAGTCGTCGGGACCGTTGAGATCACCTTGTTTACCAACAGAAGTGCCGGCTGTGTCGGGCGTCTCTAGGACCTGCCGTCGGCCTCTGCAGCCACGATGCCGATCACATTGTAGAGAGCGGATTAATCCACCGGCTCGCAAAAACGCCGTTTGAAAAACCGTTTTAGTTCGGCCGTCTCAAACGGTTTTTCCCGCTAAGTCCTTGAGGATCATGGTGGGCGCACCAGGGCTCGAACCTGGGACCCGCTGATTAAGAATCTCGAATGTCCGATTCGCACTCGGGAACCGCCAATTGCCGCATGTAATGAGAGGCGCGCTTCTCGAAGAGCAGATTTCGCGTACACCTTGGACGGGTGGCCGATCCGAAAGGCCTCGCGCACTCACAAGTCCCGCGTTCAAGATATGCCGAAGCGTAAGATCGATAGACTCGCTCGTGCGAAAGCCCGGCCCGATCCTGCACAGTGGGGGGAGGACGAAGTGATGACGCTGGTCGAGGCCGCTACCGTATTTTTCCCGCACGGTCCATTGTCCTTATCATCGTTGCGCAGGGCCGCAGGTATTGGGACTCTTGAAATTGCCAAAGTGGCAGGCAAAGATTTGACCACACCTCGCGCCATCCGCAAACTGGTCAAGCCGTCATGCCGGGCCGCAAAGCCAAGCCACCACGACTCTGGTTCCGAGAGGACGATGAGACCTGGATCATCCTCGACCGCGGCCGGCAGATCCGCACAGGCTGCGGCCGCGACGACATTGATGGCGCTGCGAAGGTACTCGAAACCTACATCGGCGGGCGACATACTAGTACAATCGGTGCCACTGACCCGCGTGCCCTCGCCATAGCTGATGTTCTCACTGCTTACGAGATTTCAAAGCGCCCCAAGGATAAGAGCGACAAACGCGCGTGGGCACAACACGATCTGCTGCTCATTCGCTTGCTCGACCTCAACACCTTCTTTGGCGACAAGACGGTCAGCGAGCTCAAAGCCCAACTCTGTCGCGATTTTGTAGACTGGTCTACTGGCACGCCGAATGAGAACAACAGAAAGGCAGGCATCAAGCCCCGCAACAGCTCGGTCTCAGATCAGACCGCGCGACGTCGACTTGAGGATTTGCGGGCTGCGGTCAACGCCTATCACGCAGAACACACACTTAGCGTGGTCCCAAAGATCACCCTGCCTCCAAAGGCAGAGGGGCGTCACCGGTGGCTAACACGCGTTGAAGCCGCTCGCTTACTAGGAGCAGCGATTGGTTACGTGTGGGACAATGAGCGAGAGACCTGGAAACGAGGTGAAGATGGCAAGCTTTTGAGACGTGAGCGGTGGATCATCCGCCGTCGCTATCCGGCGGCACGTTTCACGTTGGTCGGTATTTACAGCGCGCGCCGCGAAGAGACGATCCGCCGCACACAGTGGCTACCGACAACGACGCATCCTTGGATGAATCTGGACGCGATGGTGTACCAAGGTAAGGGAGCCTTGGAGCGGTCGACCAAGAAGCGACGCCCGCCTGCGAAGATCGCCAGCCGGCTGCGCCCTCACCTAGTCCGCTGGCGTAAGATCGACGAGAAGCGTTCCTCCGAACTCAGAGCAGCGGGCGTCATGAGGAACGGGGAGCAGATACGATTCGTCGTCAACCGCGTCCACGATGGCCAGCCGCTTGCCGGCAAGATCAGGTCGGCTTGGGAAGGAATTCTGGAGGATGCGGGGCTGGGCGATGATGTGGTTCGCCACTCCCTGCGCCACACCGCCGCGACTTGGCTCATGCAAGCCGGCGTCGATATGTGGGAAGCCGCTGGCTGGCTTGGGATGACCGTGGAGCAGCTGGAAGCCAACTATGGCCATCACCATCCAGATTTCCAGGAAGAGGCAGCCGAAGCGTTTGGGGGACGACGCTAATTCCCCTTGCGGTTAGCAACGTCCGTCAGAAAATAGAGCGACCAAAATACGGTCACCGACAAGAACGATAGAAGCATAGACAGGATCAAGCTACCGATTGCCCAGACCGCTGTTCGAGCCAACGGAGCACTTGCTGTCCAGCTGATAACCGCGTCCCTCATCAAGCCAGCGCCGACGACAGCGAATAGCGTCACAAGGCCCAAGAAGCTCAGATAACCTAGCAGAAAGCAAAGGAATTGGCGCATAGTCAGAGCGTCATTGTCCAGCCAAAGCTCAGTTCCCATTGGCCTTCGATCAATGTTGTTACCTGGCGCGCCCATCGATACTGCCGCCAACGCCCCCACCATAAACGGTACAGCCATGATCAACAGATCTCTGGCAAACCGCAACAAACCAGCATCGCCGAACAGTGGGGCGCGTGGTTGGACGCCTACGTACACGATCCATGCCGCCAGTGCGACGGATAATGGAACGATTACGTCATAGCGGCGCTTCTCTGGATGGCGGATAGAAAGGTAGCGGATCGGAGCAAGCAGGCGCAGCCGCGAATGCGTACCGCCCTGTTCAACATCCAGATACTCTATCCGTGACCTTTCCATAGCGCGTCTTTGTCCAGCAAGGCTTCCATCTGCTTCACGACATCGCGGTTGACTGTCGCGTACCACTCTCTCGCTGCCTGGAGAGATATTACATCTTTCGTGCAGATCATCAGATCCGAGGCGCCTGCAAGCGCATCCGGCAACGCCCCGGTAATCATCGCACCGTTTATATGCCGGAATGACACCTTAGTCTTGTAGCCGCGTTGTGTGTAGTAGGTTCGCAGGGCGTTCATCCATTCAAAACGCGCTTTGGGATCATTCGGTCCTTGCTTGGCAGACACCTTCAATCGGACTTGAGCGTCAAATTCCTCATTGATCACATGGGTTTTACCGGCGATCGACTGCTTTTCGTTGCTCTTGGTAAACGTTAGATAGGAAATTTCAGCCCCCGGTCCAGTGGCAAACCCGACGTTCCGTCCGACGTCGGCATGGAGTTCCAGGCGAGGATTGAAGCGGTATGGCTTCAGCACATTTCCTCGTTTCGGATCTGGCACCGGAACGTCGAACGAGAGCTCGTCCTGAATTGCCCAACGGCGAAGTTGCCGGCAAAGGAAATCTTCGATCATTTTCCGGTTTATCGAGTGTGCGACTTCGATCACGCATCGGTAGTCGCCGCTATCGACGGCGACGACTGGTGTGCGAACGACCACATGGGCAGACACGCACCCGCGTTCATTTTCGTGGCCGGAGATATCCCGTCCATTCAAGTTCGCGGTGTCGACTACGGAGAAAGATGTCTTTTGTTGATCAACGTATTCCAGCAGAAGCTGATAGTACCGAAAACCGTCGCGTGTATGAGACTTGAGGTCACGGAGCCAGATGAAGTTCAATCCGGCGCATCGGATTTTCCGCTCTTCGTCCGTTTCTTCAGACTCCCTCTCAGCCTCGGACTTGCCGAAAAATTCGATCGCCCACGTCGCCTTCCGCCGCTCCTCAAGAGCGTCAAACATGCTCTTGCCGGAAACGATCGGAACTTTGGCGTGGCTCGGAGCCTTTGAAATCGACCGTGCAACCAATCGATTTAAAAGAACAATCCTCTGAAATGGACTCGACACTCAGCCCTCCCTGCGAAAGCTGATATGTCACAACCCACGCTTGAGGAAGAGGCCACGAGAGCGTTATCCCCCGGGGGGCAAGAGGCCTTTTCATTGCGCAATTCATTGCGGAACGATGCCCCGGAAACTATAAGCACTTGAAATCTTGGTCGGAGTGGCAGGATTCGAACCTGCGACCCCTGCGTCCCGAACGCAGTGCTCTACCGGGCTGAGCCACACTCCGACAAGAAGGCGGCTTATAGCGTCGGGTTTGACGCACCGCAAGCGGCCGAGATGAGGAATTTTGTCCCTGTGAAAACAGGTCTTGAAACGCTGATTTTACCGGCCGGCGAGGCCGGCGCGGAGGCTGCGGCCCGGACCTTGGCGGCCGGCGGGCTGGTCGCGTTTCCGACCGAGACGGTCTACGGACTCGGGGCCGACGCCGCCAACGCCACCGCGATCGCCCATCTCTACGCCGCCAAGGGACGCCCGGCGTTCAACCCGCTGATCGCCCATGTCGCGGACCTCGCGGCCGCGCAGCGGATCGGGCGGTTCGACGCGCGCGCCTCGGCGCTCGCCGAGGCGTTCTGGCCGGGGCCGCTAACGCTGGTGGTGCCGAAGACGGACAACTGCCCGGTCGCGGATCTCGCCACCGCCGGCCTCGACACGATCGCGATCCGCATCCCCGCCCACAAGGTGGCGCAGGCGATCCTGCGCGCCTTCGGCGGGGCCGTGGTGGCGCCGTCCGCCAACATCTCCGGGCACGTCTCACCGACGCTGGCCGCCCATGTCGAGAGCGACCTTTCGGGGCGGATCGACCTGATCGTCGACGGCGGGCCGGTCGAAGTCGGCGTCGAATCGACCATTGTCGGCTGCTTCGATACGCCAATGCTGCTCCGCCCCGGCGGGTTGTCGCGCGAGCGGATCGAGGCGGTGCTGGGCGTACCCCTGGCGCGGCCCCCCGCGGAGGCCGGCAGCGACGACAGCCAGCCGCTGGCGCCGGGCATGCTGGCCTCGCATTACGCGCCGCGCGCCCATGTGCGGCTTCATGCGCAGGACATTGCGCCTGATGAAGCGCTGCTGGCGTTTGGCTCCGCGCGTCTGCCTGGTGCTGATACTGCCGCCGCCGTCATGAATTTGTCGCCCACGGCTGATCTCGATGAAGCCGCCGCCAATCTGTTCGGCTATCTTCGCGAGCTCGATGCGAGGAGCCCGCGGGCGATCGCGGTGATGGCGATCCCCGAAGAGGGACTTGGCGAAGCGATCAACGACCGGCTGCGCCGGGCTGCGGTGGCGCGTTGAAGCTGGATGAGCCTGGTTGAATCGACGCGGACAGAGGTTCACCTCTCCCGGAGGGAGAGGTCGGATCGCATCGCAAGATGCGATCCGGGTGAGGGGCTGCGACGCCTCATTGAAAGCTGCGGCCCCTCACCCGGATTGCACCGACGATGCTCCGCATCGCCAGTTGCAATCCGACCTCTCCCCGCTGGGGAGAGGTGGATCCGGGACTATTCGATCGAGCGGTTTCCGATCGGACCACACGCAAGGTATATGTAGCGGAATGAAAGAAGACGACATGAACATCAATAAATCCGCCACTCCTCCGCTAGCACCCGAGCTGATCGACCAATTCCGCAAGATCGTCGGCGAGCGCCATGCCATCACCGATGCCGCCGACATCGAGCCTTACGTCACCGAGGAGCGCAATCTGTTCCACGGCCGCTCGCCGCTGGTGCTGCGCCCGGGCTCGACCGCGGAAGTCTCCGCGATCTGCAAGCTCGCCTCCGCGCACCAAATCGCGCTGGTGCCGCAGGGCGGCAATACCGGGCTCGTCGGTGGCCAGACGCCGCACAATGGCGAGGTCGTGGTATCGCTGCGGCGCCTGGACAAGATCCGCGAGGTCGACACCGCCTCAAACACCATGACCTGTGAGGCCGGCGTGGTGCTGCAGATCGCACAAGCGAAGGCCTCCGACGTCGACCGGCTGTTTCCGCTCTCGCTGGGCGCAGAAGGCAGCTGCACCATCGGCGGCAATCTCTCGACCAATGCCGGCGGCACCGCCGCGCTCGCCTATGGCGTCGCGCGCGAGATGGCGCTGGGGCTGGAAGTGGTGCTCGCGGACGGGCGCGTGCTCAATTTGCTGTCGAAGCTGAAGAAGGACAACACCGGCTACAATCTGCACAATCTCTTCATCGGCGCCGAAGGCACGCTCGGCATCATCACGGCGGCGACCTTGAAACTGTTTCCGAAGCCACGGGCGATCGAGACCGCCTATGTCGGGCTGAAGTCGCCGGCGGCGGCCTTGAAGCTGCTGACGATCGCGCAGGGCGAAGCCGCGAACGCGCTGACGAGCTTCGAGCTGCTGTCGGAGATGGCGGTCGATTTCTCGGTGCGTCACGGCATCGACGTGCGCGATCCGCTTGAGGCAAAGCATCCCTGGTACGTGCTGATGGAATTGTCGTCGCCGGGCGATGACGCCCGCACGCCGCTGGAGACGATCCTGACCCGCGCCATGGAGGAGGAGATCGTCGACGACGCCGTGATCGCGGCCAATCTCACCCAGCGCAGCGGCTTCTGGAAGCTGCGCGAGGAGATGTCGGCGGCGCAGAAACCGGAGGGCGGCTCGATCAAGCACGACATCTCGGTGCCGGTTGCCGCCCTGCCTGAATTCATCGCGGAGGCCGATGCCGCCGTGGTGAAGCTGATCCCCGGCGCGCGGCCTGTGCCGTTCGGCCATCTCGGCGACGGCAATCTGCACTACAATGTCAGCCAGCCGGTCGGTGCCGACACCGCCGACTATCTGGCGCGCTGGCACGAGGTGAACGCCGTGGTGTTCGAGATCGTGCTGCGCATGGGCGGATCGATCTCGGCCGAGCACGGCATCGGCGTGCTCAAGCGCGATGAATTGCCCGACGTCAAGGACAAGACCGCGATCGAGCTGATGCGCGCGATCAAGGCGATGCTCGATCCGCTCGGCATCATGAATCCTGGGAAGGTGCTGTGAACATGTCGCTCACGATCGATGCGATCACCGATGCCGATGTCGAGCCTGTGGTCGCGCTGTGGCAGCGCTGCGGCCTGACCCGTCCCTGGAACGATCCCCATGCCGACATCGCATTGGCGCGGCGGCGCGAGAATTCCACCGTGCTGATCGGCCGCGACGGCGGTGCGATCGTCGCCACCGCCATGGTCGGCCATGACGGCCATCGCGGCTGGGTCTATTACGTCGCAGTCGACCCCGACAGCCGCAAGCGCGGTTATGGCCGCGTCATCATGGCCGCGGTGGAGGACTGGCTGCACCAAGCCGGTATCGCGAAGCTCCAGCTCCTGGTCCGCCGCGAGAACGCACAGGCCAATGCGTTCTACCAGTCGCTGGGCTTCGAGGAATCGACCTCGGTGATGTTCCAGAAGTGGCTCGACGGCCGCGACACGACGCCAAGCAACTGAGATCAAGCCATGACCATTTCCGACCGCGTGCGCATCAAGGACGTCCGCGTGCTCTCGGACGGCTGGACCGCGCTGAAGACCACCACGTTCGAGTACCGCCGCGCCAATGGCGAATGGCAGACGCAGCACCGCGAGACCTATGAGCGCGACAACGCCGCGGCCGTGCTGCCGTATAATCGCGCCGGGCGCAGCGTGATCCTGGTGCGCCAGTTCCGCCTGCCGGCGTTCATCCGCGGCTATGACGATCTCCTGATCGAGGCAGCCGCGGGCGTGCTGGATAACGCCGAGCCTGAGGAGCGCATCCGCGCCGAGGCCGAGGAGGAAACCGGCTATCGCCTGCACCACGTCCACAAGGTGTTCGAGGCCTTCATGAGCCCCGGCGCCATCACCGAGAAGCTGCATTTCTTCGTCGCCGAGTACGAGCCTTCAATGCGCGTCAGCGACGGCGGCGGCCTCGAACACGAGGGCGAGGATATCGAGGTGCTGGAGCTCGGCATCGACGAGGCCCTGGCGATGATCACCGACGGCCGCATCATCGACGCCAAGGCGATCATGCTGCTGCAATATGCGGCGCTCCACGTGTTCAGGTGACTCGCTTACCTTCCCCTGGATGTGTGAATCTCGTAGCCCTCCAGGCAGGGCTATCGCATTTGAGGCGGCCTCCCCGCGGCACATCCTTCGAGACGCCCGCCGTTGGCGGGCCCTCAGGATGAGGGCGGAGTGCGCGGCTGCAGTTGCCAAGCACACCGATGCAAGTTCAGCCTCATCCTGAGGAGACCGCGAAGCGGTCGTCTCGAAGGACGGGGCGTGCGCTCAGGTCGCGCAAATTGCAAAATGCGATAGCCCCGCCCTCCAGGGAGGGTAAGAGACACCGCGCGTGCCGCTCCATGCTCCTCTGCAATCCTGTCTTGCGCCGCCCTCCCCATTGAGCGCCCCCCAAACTATCTCTAGTCTGCCTCTCAACCAAGAACCAGGAGACGCGCTTATGTCCGCTCCGCGCGACGACGAATTCGGCTTTGCGCCCGACCATGACTCCCCCATCCCCTACATGCAGCGCACCCGCGATTATTACGCGGCGATCGGCTACACCACGCCGTATCGCTGGGCGCATTACACGCAGGCGCCGTTCCAGCCGCTGAAGAAGCCGCTGGCAACGTCGCGCGCGACTATCATCACGACCGCGGCACCCTACGATCCTGCCAAGGGCGATCAGGGACCGGGCGCGGCGTATAACGGCAGCGCAAAGTTCTACCAGGTCTATGACGGCGACACCTCGAAGCAGCACGATCTGCGTATCTCGCACATCGGCTACGACCGCAAGCACACCTCCGCGACCGACAGCGGCACCTGGTTTCCGCTGCCGCAGCTCTTGAAGGCGAGCGCGGCGGGCCGGATCGGCGAAATCGCCCCGCGCTTCTTCGGCGCGCCGACCAACCGCAGCCATCGCGTCACCCTCGACACCGACGCGCCGGAGATCCTGGCGCGCTGCCTTGCCGATGAAGTCGATGTCGCGGTGCTGGTGCCGAACTGCCCGGTCTGCCACCAGACCACGGCCCTGGTGGCGCGGCATCTCGAAGCAGGCGGCATCCCGACCGTGGTCATGGGTTGCGCCAAGGACATCATCGAGCACGCCGCCGTGCCGCGCTTCTTGTTCTCCGACTTCCCGCTCGGCAATTCCGCCGGCAAGCCGCACGACGTCGCCTCGCAGGCGCAGACGCTGGAGCTGGCCTTGAGGCTGCTGGAGAGCGCGAGCGGCCCGCAGACGACGATGCAGTCGCCGCTGCGCTGGAGCGAGGACGCCTCCTGGAAGCTCGACTACAACAACGTCGCGCAGCTTTCGCCGGAAGAGCTGGCGCGCCGCCGCGCCGAATTCGACAAGCAGAAGGAGATCGCGCGCGGCAACCGGGCCGCCTGACGTCCTCCGATAATGACGACGATCACACGGGAGAGCGACGTGACGCGACCATTCGAGGGCGTGAAGATCCTGGACTTCACGCAAGTGCTGGCCGGTCCCTATGCGAGCTACCAGCTCGCATTGCTGGGGGCGGATGTCATCAAGGTCGAGCGGCGCGAGGGCGAGGACATGCGCCGCACGCCGCTCAGCCGCGAATGGGCCGACCGCGGCCTGGCGCCGGCGTTCCAGGCCATCAACGGCAACAAGCGCAGCCTGACGCTCGATCTGCAGAAGCCGGAAGCGATCGCGATCGTGAAGAAGCTCGCAGAGACCGTCGACGTCGTCATGGAGAATTTCCGTCCGGGCGTGATGGACAAGCTCGGCATCGGCTATGACGCGCTGTCGGCGATCAATCCCAAGCTGATCTATTGCGCGGTTTCCGGCTTCGGCCAGACCGGACCGGATCGGCTGCGGCCAGGCTATGACGGCAAGATGCAGGCGCTGTCGGGCATCATGGCGATCACCGGCCATCCCGAGACCGGGCCGACGCGCGCGGGCTTTGCGGTCTGTGACGTGCTGTCGGGCGCCACCGCCGCGTTCGGCGTGTCGAGCGCGCTGTATCAGCGCGATCGCACCGGCAAGGGCCAGCTCATCGACGTCTCCATGCTGGAGGCGACGCTGGCATTTCTCTCCGGGCAGATCGCGGACTGGTCGGTCGCTGGCCATCGTCAAACACTCTCGGGCAACCAGGCGGTGAGCCGCAGGACCACCGCGAATTTATTCAAATGCGGCGACGGCCACATCCTGCTCGCCGTCAACAACGAGAAGCAATACCGCGCATTGATGAGCGCACTCGGCCGCGAGGACACGCTCGCCGACCCGCGCTTTGCCGACTGGTTCTCCCGCAACGAGAACGAACCTGCGTTGCGCGCCATCATCGAGGAGGCGCTGGCGGCAAGGCCGGCGCGCGAATGGGAAACCATTTTGGAAGATGCCGGCGCGCCATGCGCCAGCATCTGGACGATCGAGGAGGTGATCGACCACCCGCAGATCGCCGCGCGCGGCGCGATCCAGGAGCTTGATACCCCCTACGGCCGTCTCCGCTTCACCGGCAGCGGATTCCGCCTCGCCCATGGCGGCGGCAGGCTCGACCGCATGGCGCCGGAACTCGGTGCGGATACCGACGCGGTGCTGGACGAGTTGGGATTTGACGCGGCGGAGATTGCGGCGTTGCGAGCGCGGGAGATTGTGTAAGGTTCGGGCCGTCTAAAACAACGACCCTTGCTCCTCATCCGGCGGCCCGGCCGCCGCCTTCCGCGACGCCTTCTTCGGCTTTGGCATTTCCGCCTCCATCTGCTCCGCGCTGATCGGCAAGAGCAACTGATCATCGTCATTGGCGACGCGGTTGACGCGCGTCGAGACCGGGTGCCAGGCGAATTCGCCGAGGCGCGGCGCGGTCATCAGCGGCAGGATCGCGTCGACCTCGTCGCCACGAATGTCGAGCCAGCGCTCGAAATCGCGCGGGCTGACGGTGACGGGCACGCGGTCATGCAGCGCAGCCAGATCCGTGCCCGCCGCGGTCGTGACGATCGCGACCGTGTCGAGTTCCTCGCCGTTCGGCCCGGCCCAGGTCTCGAACACCGCAGCGAAACCTAGCGGCGCACCGTCGGCGCGGTGGATGAAGAAGGGCTGCTTGCGGCCGTCCTCCACCTTCCATTCGTAATAGCCATCGGCCGGGATCAGACCGCGCCGCCGGCGAATCGCGCGCTTGAACGCGGGCTTCTCCAGCACCGTCTCGGAGCGGGCATTGATCAGGAGCGCAAAACCCCGGGGATCCCTGAGCCAGGTCGGCAGAAGGCCCCAGCGCATCAGGCGGAAATGGCGCACGCCGTTCTCGATCAGGACGACCGGAATCGGTTGTGTCGGCGCCACATTGTACCGAGGCGGGAAATTCGGCTGCTCGACATAGCCGAACAGTTGCCGCAAAGCCGCGGGGGCCGAAGTTATGACGAAGCGTCCACACATCCCAGGGCGTCTATATAGGGTCCGTTCAGGTCCTTTTAACCCCGGACGTTAACACTGCGGCGGATGAGCTCAACGGCCTCCCAACCCGCGCGGACACATGTACAGACGGGCCCCGAGGCCGCTGCCTGGGCCGAGCGGCTGCGCGCGGCCAATATCAATCCGCGGACCGGGCTTGCCACCGACTATCTCAACCATTTCAATGAAGCCGTGATGCTGCTCGAGATGGTCCCGGACATGCCGGAATGCGCGGACGATTTTCTGACCTGGTCGCCGTTGTCCTATGCCGAGCATTTTACGGCCTCGAACTTCAAGGCGCGCGATCTCGCCATCGAAGCCTATGAGAAGGCCGATCCCAAGGTGCGCGCCCAGTTCGATCACATCACGGAAACCATGACCTCGATCCTGACCGCGGTGGGCACGGCCATGCGCGAGGTCGAGAAGGACACGACCCGCATCCGGCTCGCCGAGCAGGCTGCGGCATGGGTCAAGCCGCTGATCGCGGCCTGCGGCGGCATCATCCATGGCGGGGCCGAAGCGGAAGTCGACAAGATCATGGCGAATTGAGTTGTGGCTTCGATCGTCCAGCCCACCCATCCCCAGCTTGCCGTCAGTGCCGCCATTTTCCGCGACGGCAAGGTGCTGCTGACCCGCCGCGCCCGCTCGCCCGCCAAGGGCTTCTATTCGCTCCCGGGCGGCCGGGTCGAATTCGGCGAATCGCTGCACCAGGCGCTGGCGCGCGAAGTCGACGAGGAAACCGGGCTCGACGTCGCGATCGTCGGCCTCGCCGGCTGGCGCGAGGTGCTGCCGGCCGCGGCCGGTGCCGGCCATTATCTGATCATGTCGTTTGCCGCCCGCTGGCTGGCTCGTGAGCCGGTCCTGAACGACGAGCTCGACGACTACCGCTGGATCGCCCCGGGCGCCCTGGCGAGCCTCGGCGACCTCAAGCTGACCGGGGGGCTGGAAGAGGTCATCCTGTCGGCCCACCGGCTGATCGACCCCTGACGCCGCGCCTTGCGTCCATCGCCCCGAGGGGGCATACACCCCGCCGATGTCCACGCGATTTCTGGCCATTTTTGCGCTGATTCTTGCCTGCGCCTGCGGGCCCGTCCGGGCCCAGGACGGGGCAGCGCCGTTCGACGGCGATTTGCAGCGACTGGCCGAAATCCTCGGCGGGCTGCACTATCTGCGCGGCATCTGCGGGTCCAACGAGGGCAACAAATGGCGCAACGAGATGCAGGCGCTGATCGATGCCGAAACTCCCTCCGGAGAGCGCCGCACCCGCATGATCGCGGGATTCAACCGCGGCTATAACGGCTTTCAGCAGACCTACCGCAGTTGCACGCCGGCCGCCACCGTCGCGATCCGCCGCTACATCGAGGAAGGCTCGAAGATCTCGCGCGATCTCACGGCGCGTTACGCGAACTGAGCGCCTCGCCTTATCCTGAGGAGCCCGCCAAAGCGGGCATCTCGAACGATGAAAGGCCCGGCTGCCACAGCGAGGCCTGCACGGTTCGAGACGCGCGCGAAGAGCGCGCTCCTCACCATGAGGGTTTGGCTCTGGAACGGGCGGCGGGAACCCTGTCATCGACTTTGTTCACAGCCATTAACCGTTCTTAAAGATGTGGCCTAGCGGTCGTTAACGCCCGTGCTAAACCTCTCACACAGCGCATCGCCGTGGATCGCGCCCCAGCCTGATCGAGTTTCATGAGCCAGCCGATTTCCTACGCCCCTGCCCGCGCGCCGCTGCCCGATCACGAGCAGAAGCAGGCCGCATTGAGCTATCTGAACGAGGCCTGGGCCGAGGCACGCCATGACGGCGTCGACGGCGACTGCCTGGCGCAGGCGAGCCTGTTTGCGGCCTTTGCCGAACTTGTCGGCACCTATGGCGAGGACGCGGTCGCCAAGTTCGTCGAGGGTTTCCCCGGCCGTATCCGCAACGGCGAATTCTCGGTCACGCTGGCGAGACAATAGACTTTTCTCGAAATGGCCCCGCTGCGACCGGGAACGTGTTCCCTGCTCATGGCCCGACCTTGAGCCTCGCTTTCATGTTGGGGTGATAGCGGCAGTAATACTCGATCGCTCCCGGTTTCTTCAGAACCGATGTCGCCGATTTCTTCGGCGGCAATGTCACGTCGAAGTCACCATTCTCTGCAGTGGCGGTGTGCGCGAAGACGTCCTTGTTGATCCATTCGATGGTGTCACCGACCTTCGCCGATACGTCGGCAGGAGCAATCTCGAGATTCTCCATCGTGATCACGATGGTCTCGGCGTGCGCCGGGGCGACCGTCGCCGCAAGAACAAGCGCTATGGCGATCGATAGCAGTCGCTCCGACATCATCGCCTCTTCCTATTTCAGCTCGGCCGCGAGGTGCTCGGCGTGCTGCTGGTGTCCCTGGAAAATCTTCAGGCCGGTCTGCAGAAAGCTCTTCAATTCGGGATTGCTGGCCGACGGAATCAGCTGCGTCTCCAGCGCGCTGTTGACCTGCTTGTGATACGCGACCTCGTTCGCGACATAGGCCTTGTCGAAAGCAGCACCGTTCAGCTTGCTGAGCTCGGCGAGCTTGTCGCGCGCCTGCTTCGACAGCGCCTTGCTGGTGTCGTTGTCTTCCGGCGTGACGTTCAGCTTCTTGACCAGCGCGAGCGCCTGCTTGTTGACGGCCTCGTGGTCGCGCAGCATGTCCTCGGCAAACGCCTTCACGTCCTTGTTCTTCGCCTTCTTCTGCGCCTGCTTGGCGGCATTGATGTCGATCACGCTCGCGGTGTAGGCGATATGGGCGATCTGCGGATCGGTAAGCTTGTCGGCTGCGCTGGCGCTTTGCAGCAGCGCGGGACTCGACAACAGCATTGCCGCGGCGATGGCCGCGCTCCGTCGGGTGAACATGGTTTGATACTCCTGTGGTGCCGGACGGTTTCCCGGCGTTGCTTCACAGGAATTGGATGGAAGTTTTGCGCGAACGTTCCCGAAAATCTTCAGCCGCCGATTCCGATACGTTTCAGCACCGCCTCCGTCAGGCGCTCGCATCGCCAGCCGGCGAACGGGAACGCGTCCATCATCACCGGACCGATCTCCTTCTCGACATTCTCGCGCAGCATGGTGCGGGCGCGATGCAGCCTGGTCTTCACGGTCTCGGGCTTCACGCCGAGCAGATCGGCGGTCTCCTCGATGTTCATTCCTTCCATGACCCGCGCGACAAAGACCATGCGAAAAACATCCGGCAACTCGTCGATGGCGCGTTCGACGACGCGCTGGATTTCACGTTGGGCCATGGTCCTTTCCGGATCGCCTGCGGGAGAAACGGGGAATTTGATGATCTGCGCCTCGAGCGCCTCTTCCGGCACCACACCGAGCTCGACATGCGGCTTTGCGCTTCGCACCCGGCCGAGCGCTTCGTTGATGGCGATGCGCGACAGCCAGGTCGACAGCCCGGATTCGCCGCGGAAACCGTCGAGATGGGTGAAGGCGCGGACATAGGTCTCCTGCACCACGTCCTCGGCCTCACTATCGCTGCGCAGGATTCCCCGGGCGAGGCGATAGAGTCTGCGGTTGTTGGCCTGCATGATCTCGCGGAGCGCGGCCTCGTCCCGGCGCCGCGCCCGTTCGATTAGCTCGGCTTCCGACGTCCTGACGCCGGCGGACAGGCCGGCTGCGGTCCCTGGCATGGCGGGCACCCTATCTCCATTGGTTCCAGACATTGGATGCAGGCCCCGAGGAAAGGTTCCCGGCTTTCTCACGCTTCCCTAATCCGTCTCGATCGGCAGCGCCGGATCCCTCGCCCATTCGCCCATCGAGGCATCGTAGAGCGCCAGTTTGTCGTAGCCAAGCTGCGTCAGCAGGAACAGGTCGATCGTCGCCGAGATGCCGCCGCCGCAATAGCAGATCACCGTCTTGTCGCGCGTGATGCCCTGGGCCGCGAATTTCGCTTCCGCACCCGCAAGATTCGTCAGCGTCTTGTCGGCGTTGACGAGCGTTGCGGCGGGAACATTGACGCTGGCGGGAACGCGGCCGGGCCGGCCGTAGCGGCTCGGCTCGAGGCCGCGATGAAACTGCGGTCCGAGCGCATTGACGATGACCGTCGAGGGATCGCCGATCCGCGCCTTCACGATGTTCTTGTCGACGAAGAAGCCCGCGCGCGGTGTGGCGTTGAACGTCGTAGCTGGATATCCCTTCGCCGTGCCGGTCTCCACCGGCCGTCCCTCTTCCTTCCATTTGTCGAAGCCGCCATCGAGCACATGGGCATCCACGCCGAGCGAGCGCAGCATCCACCAGAACCGCGTCGCCCACATCATGGTGCCGATGCTGTAGAGCACGATGGTCTTTGACACGTCGAGGCCGTGGCGGCCGAAAGCGGCCTCCAGCTGGGCGACATCGGGCATCATGAAGAACTGTTGCACTGACGCGTCGGAGAACTCGCCCTGCAGGTCGAGAAAATCGGCGCCCGGAATGTGGCCGGCTTCGAACGTCTTGTCGCCGGGGACCGCTCGATAAGGCACGTCGCTGCCAGGCGGGACGGGCTCGTTATAGGTCGTGCAATCGTAGAGGCGCAGGTTGGGATCGCCGAGCATGGCGGCGAGTTGCTCGGTGGTGATGAGGGCACTCTGGCTCATGGATCGTCTCCCATCGTACGCACACTATCCCCGTCACCCTGAGGTGCCGGAGCGTAGCGGAGGCCTCGAAGGGCACGGCCACGAGCGGGCCGTTCATCCTTCGAGGCTTGCCATGCAATGCAAGAGCATTGCATGGGGCGCACCTCAGGATGACGGATCACAACGAGCGCGGCAAGCTACGCCTGCAGCGTCTCCAGAAACCGCACCGGCTCGCCTTGCGAGGCGGTCACCAGCTCGCCCTGCCACATCACGCGGCGGCCGCGGATGAAAGTGCCGACCGGCCAGCCGGTGACGCGCAACCCGTCATACGGCGTCCAGCCGGCCTTGGACGCCACCCATTTGTTGGTGATGGTCTCGCTGCGCTTCAAGTCGACGATGGTGAAGTCGGCGTCGTAGCCGGCGGCGATGCGGCCCTTGCAGGCCATGTTGTAGAGGCGCGCGGGGCCGGCGCTGGTGAGATCGACGAAGCGCGCCAGAGAGAGCCGACCCGCGTTGACGTGATCGAGCATCAAGGGCACCAGCGTCTGCACGCCGGTCATGCCGGAGGGCGAGGCAGGATAGGTCTTCTGCTTCTCCTCCAGCGTATGCGGGGCGTGGTCGGAGCCGAGCACGTCGATGATGCCCTGCTCGATGCCGCGCCAGATGCCGGCACGGTGATCGGCGGAGCGCACCGGCGGGTTCATCTGGGCGAGCGTGCCGAGCCGCTCGTAGCATTCGGGGGCAACCAGCGTGAGATGATGCGGCGTCGCCTCGCAGGAGGCGACGTCCTTGTGGTCGCGCAGGAACTCGATCTCCTGCTTGGTCGAGATGTGCAGCACGTGGATGCGCTTGCCGGTCTCGTGCGCGAGCTTGACCAGGCGCTGGGTCGCCATCAGCGCCGCGATCTCGTCGCGCCAGACAGGATGCGAGCGCGCATCGCCCTCGATGCGCTGCGATTTGCGCGCGTTGAGCCGATACTCGTCCTCGGCGTGGAAGGCGGCCCGGCGGCGGATCACCTGGAAGATGCGGCGCAGGCTTTCGTCGTCCTCCACCAGCAGCGCGCCGGTCGAGGAGCCGATGAAGACCTTGACGCCGGCGCAGCCGGGTGCGCGCTCGAGCACCGGCAGATCCTGCACGTTCTCGCGGGTGCCGCCGATGAAGAAGGCGAAATCGCAATGCATGCGGTGATTGGCCCGTTTCACCTTGTCGGTGAAGTCGGCCTCCGTCACCGTCAGCGGCACGGTGTTCGGCATCTCGAACACGGCGGTGACACCGCCCATCACGGCGCTGTGCGAGCCGGTCTCGAGGTCTTCCTTGTGCGTCAGCCCGGGCTCGCGGAAATGCACCTGCGTGTCCATCACGCCGGGCAGGATGTGCAGGCCCTTGCAGTCGATCACCTCTGCGGCGCTGCCTTGCGACAACGGGCCCAGCTCGGCGATGCGACCCTCGGTGATGCCGATATCGCGAACACCCTCGCCGTCCTGGTTGACCACGGTGCCGCCCTTGAGGATCACATCGAAACGCTGGCTCATGGCTGAAGGCCTCTCTCATCCCCAAGCGCAGGGCTCTAGGTCTTGTCGTTTATGCGTTGCGGGCTTACGTTCCGGAGCAACATGTCGCAAGAGATTTTCGCATGAAATCAGCGTTTCTTCCCGACCGGGGCGTGGTCAAAGTCGCGGGCGAGGATGCGCGCAACTTCCTCAACGGCCTGGTCACGACCGATCTCGACAGGCTGAAACCGGGCTTGGGGCGATTCGGCGCACTGCTGACGCCACAGGGCAAGATCATCGTGGATTTCCTGATCACGGAAGCGCCCGCCGGTCATGGCGGCGGGTTCCTGATCGACTGCCCGAAGGCGTTGGCCGAGAGCCTCGCCACCAAGCTGAAATTCTACAAGCTGCGCGCCAAGGTCACGGTGGAAAACCTCGATCTCGGCGTGCTCGCCGCCTGGGATGGTCAGCCTGCGGCTCAGCCCGATCTTGCATTCGCCGATCCGCGCCATGACGGGCTCGGCTTTCGCGTCCTGATCCCTGAAGATCTCAAGCAGAAGCTCTCCGACCTCATCGGGGCCGAGTTGGTCGACGCGACCGAATACGAGGCGCACCGCATCGCGCTCGGCGTGCCGCGCGGCGGGCTCGATTTCATGTACGGCGATGCGTTCCCGCACGAAACCAACATGGACCGCCTTGCCGGCGTCGATTTCGACAAGGGCTGCTATGTCGGCCAGGAGGTCGTCTCGCGCATGCAGCATCGCGGCACCGCGCGCACCCGCAGCGTGAGGGTGCTGCTCGATGGCCCCTCGCCCGAGGCCGGCGCAACCATTGTCGCCGGCGACAAGCCGGTCGGCACGATCGGCTCGACCTCCGGCGGCAAGGGCATTGCCCTGGTGCGCATCGACCGTGTCGCAGACGCGCTCGATGCCGGCCAGCCCCTCACCGCCGGCGGCCTCGCCTTGAGGCTTGCGGAACCTGACGACGTGCGCATTCCAACCAAGCAACCCATCGCATGAGCCGTGCTCCCCGCCTGCATCCCGACGGCCTGACCCGCTGCCCCTGGCCGGGCGATGACCCGTTCTACGTTGCCTATCACGACACCGAATGGGGCGTGCCGGAGTATGACGACCGCGCACTCTTCGAAAAGCTGATCCTCGACGGTTTCCAGGCCGGCCTGTCCTGGATCACGATCCTGCGCAAGCGCGACAATTTCCGCAAAGCCTTCGACGATTTCCAGCCGGAGAAGATCGCGCGCTACACGCCCAAGAAGGTGCATGCGCTGATGAACGATGCCGGCATCGTGCGCAACCGTGCCAAGATCGACGGCGCGATCGCGAGCGCGAAGTCGTATCTGGAGATCATGGAGAAGGGCCCGGGCTTCTCGAAGCTGCTGTGGGACTTCATGGACGGAAGGCCCAAGGTCAACCAGTTCAAGACCACCGCGAGCGTGCCGGCCTCGACCCCGCTGTCGGTGCAGGTCTCCAAGGAGCTGTCCTCGCGCGGCTTCAAATTCGTCGGCCCGACCATCGTCTATGCCTTCATGCAGGCGACCGGCATGGTGAACGATCACCTCGTCGACTGCCATTGTCACGCGACCTGCGGCAAGACGCAGCGCAAGCCGCGCCTCAAGGCCAAATGACCGCGAAGAAGACGGCGCGCGATGCGCAGTCCCGCGCCTGGCAACGCATGCTGTCGGGCCGGCGGCTCGATCTGCTCGATCCCTCGCCGCTCGATGTCGAGATCGCCGACATCGCGCATGGCCTGGCGCGCGTCGCCCGCTGGAACGGGCAGACCATTGGCGCGCATATCTTTTCGGTCGCGCAGCATACGCTGCTGGTGGAAACCGTGCTGCGACACGAGATGCCGCGCGTCGACCTGCGCATGAGGCTCGCTGCCCTGCTGCACGATGCGCCGGAATATGTGATCGGCGACATGATCTCGCCGTTCAAGGCCGTGCTCGACGGCCATTACAAGGCGGTCGAGAAGCGCCTGCTCAGCGCCATCCATATCCGCTTCGGACTTCCGCCTGTATTGCCAGAGGAGATCACGCAGGCCATCAAGGCCGCCGATCGCGGTGCGGCCTATCTGGAAGCCACCGAGCTTGCCGGCTTCAGCGAGAGCGAGGCGCGGCGCCTGTTCGGCAAGGATCCGGGCCTGGCTGACAGCACCCGGCGCGACTATCTGATGCCCTGGACGGCGGCGCGAGCCGAGAAGCAGTTTCTGGAGCGGTTCGGCGCGGTGTTTGCGTAAGGTGCCTCAGGGTGGGCAAAGGCGCGCTTGCGCCATGCCCACCATCCGTTCGCGCTTGCGACAAAAGTGGCGGGCACGCTTCGCTTTGCCCGCCCTACGGCCGCGGCTATAATCAAGAAAAAGGTCCGCCATGATCCACGTCTGTTCCCTCGCCGCGCTTCCCGAAACCGTCCGCCTCACCGGGGCCAGCCATGTGCTGACCGTGATGGCCAATGTCGAGCAGGTGGCGAGGCCGGTCTCCGTGCTGCCGGCCAATCATCTCAAGGTGTCGATGGACGACATCACCCAGGAGATGGACGGTTTCGTCGCGCCGTCCGAGGCGCATATCGATCAGGTGTTGAACTTCGTGCGCGGCTGGGACCGCAGTGCGCCGCTGGTGGTCCATTGCTATGCCGGCATCAGCCGCTCCACCGCGAGCGCGTTTGCGGCGGTGTGCGCGCTTAATCCAGACCGCGACGAGCTCGAAATCGCCAGGAAGATCCGTGCGGCCTCGCCGATCGCCTCGCCGAACCGGCGCATCGTCGGCCTTGCCGACCTTGCACTGGGGCGCAACGGCCGCATGCTGCGCGCGCTCGACGAGATCGGCCCGGGCGCGATGATGGTCGAGGGCCGCCCCTTCGTGATCGAGCTCGAATGACAGCTGCGCGCCAAAGCATGGGTGCGCCCCCTCTCCCGCTTGCGGGAGAGGGTTGGGGAGAGGGTGTCTCCGCAACGGGGCAATCCCCTAGAGGAGAAAGCCCTCACCCGGCGCGACGCGCCGACCTCTCCCGCAAACGGGAGAGGTTACAGCGAGCCCGTGGAGAGACCGCCGCAATTAATCGGCATATCTTTCTCGCAACACCTGCGATCCTCATCGCATGAGCGACAAGCTGCTGACGCCGATCGAGATCGGCCTGACCGCGGCGATCGTCGCGATCGAGGGCCATGAGCCGCTGATCCTCACCGCGCGCGGCAGTGACGGGCTTGCCGGCCTGCCGTTCGGCCCATTCGACGCGCTGGCGCACCGCACCTTCGAGATCGGCCTGCGCGCCTGGGTGGAGGAACAGGCCGGGTTGCGGCTGGGCTATGTCGAGCAGCTCTACACCTTCGGCGATCGCGGCCGCCACGCCGAGGCCGGCGACACCGGCGCGCATATGGTGTCGATCGGTTATCTCGCGCTGACGCGCGCGGTGGACGGCGAGCTGGCGGCAAACGCGGCGAGCTTCGCGCCATGGTACCGCTTCTTCCCCTGGGAAGACTGGCGCGAGGAGCCGCCCGCGATCATCGCCCGCGACATCATTCCTGCGCTGACCGAGTGGGCCGCGGAGGAGACGCCGGAGACGACGCGCGCGCTGCCGCGCAAGGATCGCGTGCGGTTCTATTTCGGCCTCGACGGGGCGGCCTGGGACGAGGAGCGCGTGCTCGACCGCTACGAGCTCCTGTACGAGGCCGGGCTGGTCGAGGAAGCGCGGCGCGACGGCCGTCCTGCGGCATCCGCGCGCACGAGGCTTCCACCGCTCGGGACCTCGATGCGGTTCGACCACCGCCGGATTCTCGCCACGGCGATCGCGCGGCTGCGGGCAAAACTGAAGTATCGTCCTGTCGTCTTTGAACTTTTGCCGCCTGAATTTACACTTACCGAACTGCAGCACACCGTGGAGGCGATCTCCGGCCGGCACCTGCACAAGCAGAATTTCCGCCGCCTGGTCGAAATGGAAGCCCTGGTCGAACCGACCGGCGTGATGTCGACACAGACGGGCGGACGGCCGGCGGCGCTCTATCGCTTCCGGCGCGACGTGCTCCAGGAGCGGCCCGCACCGGGCTTGCGCGTGCGCTCCCGGCGCTAACTCGAGATTTGCGTGATCGGCCTCTGCCCCGCCGGCCGCCTGGAGGCTTCATGTTCGACGGTCCGTTTGACGTCCTTGCGTTGATCATCGCGATCGCCGCCTTCCTGATCGCGATCAAGGCCTCCAGCCAGGCGGCCGAGCTGCGCCGGCGACTGAATGCGCTCGAGGAGATGTTCTACGCGCAGCGGCAGGTGCAGCCGCCGCCATTGATGCCTGTGCAGGAGCAGACGCCTGCCGCGGCGCCCGCCGAGCCGCCGCCGCTTGCGCCCGAAGCCGAGCCGGTCCCGCCGCCAATCGCCGATCACGTCGCGCCGCCGCCGCTAGAGCCGAGCGCCGATGCGCCACCGCCGTTACCGGCTGCGCCCCCGGGCTTCGAGGAGCGGCTCGGCACCCGCTGGGTGGTGTGGATCGGCGGCCTTGCGCTTGCACTCGGCGGCTTTTTCATGGTGCGCTATTCGATCGAGGCCGGCCTTCTCGGCCCCGGCGTGCGCGTATTCCTGGGCGGCCTGTTCGCGCTCGCGCTATTGGGTGCCGGCGAATGGACGCGGCGCAAGGAGAGCATCTCCAGCATCCAGGCGCTGCCGGTCGCCAACATTCCCGCAATCCTCACCGCGGCGGGTACGGCGGTGGCGTTCGCGACCATCTATGCCGCCTATGCGCTTTACGGCTTCCTCGTGCCCGCGACCGCCTTCGTGCTGCTCGGTCTCGTCGCGCTCGGCACGCTCGCCGCCGCGCTGCTGCATGGACCGGCGCTCGCCGGCCTCGGCGTGGTCGGCGCCTTCGTGACGCCGCTGCTCGTCTCCAGCGGCAAGCCGGACTATTGGGCGCTCTATATCTATCTCGCGATCGTCACCGCCGCGAGCTTCGGCCTCGCCCGCATCCGGCTTTGGCGCTGGCTTGCGGTCACGACCATCGTCTTCGCCGTGCTCTGGATCTTCCCGGGTCTCGATACGGAAACGTTGCAAGTCGCGCCGCACGCTTTCCATGTCGTCGCGGGCTTCATGCTGGCGGCGCTCCTCGTCGTCTGCGGCTTCATGTTCGGACCCGGCATCGAGGACGGCGAGATCGAGCCGGTGTCGTCGGGCTCGCTCGGTGCCTATCTGTTCGGCGCGATGTTGATCGTGCTGTCGAGCGCACACGCCGATCTGGCGCTGATCGCGTTTGCGCTCCTCGTCGGCGCGACGCTTCTCGTCGCCTGGCGCGCGCCGGCGGCCACCGGCGCCATCGGTGCCGCCGCGGCGACCGTCTTCATCGTCTTCGCCGAATGGGCGGTGCGCGCCAATCCGGACATGCTGGTGCTGCCGGGCGGACCCATAGCCGGAATCGGACCTACCGCGACCGACAGCTCCGTGACGCTGCATCTGGTGACGGCCGCGATCTTCGCCGCCGGCTTCGGCGTCGCGGGCTTCCTCGCCCAGGGCCGCTCTAATTCGGCGATCATCCCGGTGGTGTGGTCGGCGGCGGCCGTCGCGACGCCGACCGCGATCCTGGTTGCGCTCTACGCGCGCATCGCCCATCTCGACCGCTCGATCCCGTTTGCGATCCTCGCGGTGCTGCTCGCCGCGGCCTTCGGCGCTGCGACCGAAGCCCTCGCGCGTCGCGAGACCCGGCCGGGCGCCATGATCTCCACCGCCTTGTTCGCAACCGGCACGCTCGGTGCCTTGGCGCTGGCGCTGACCTTCGCGCTGGAGAAGGGCTGGCTGACGATCGCGCTGGCGCTGATGTCGCTCGGCACCGCCTGGATTTCGATGCAGCGGCCGATCCCGTTCCTGCGCTGGCTCGCCGCCATCTTCGCGGGGCTCGTCACCGCGCGCATCGGCTACGATCCCCGCATCGTCGGCGATGCCGTCGGCACCACGCCGATTCTGAACTGGCTGTTGTGGGGCTACGGCCTGCCGGCGGCATCGTTCTGGGCCGCGAGTATCTTCCTGCGCCGCCGCGCCGACGATGCGCCGCTGCGCATGGTCGAGTCCGCCGCGATCCTGTTCACCGCGCTGCTTGCGTTCATGGAGATCCGACATTTTGCGACCGGCGGCCGCATGACGGTGGCCCCCTCGCTGCTCGAATTCGCGCTGCAAGTCTGTGTCACGCTCGCGATGGCGATCGGGCTGGAGCGCTTGCGGCTGAGGAGCCACAGCATCGTGCACAATGTCGGCGCGGTCGCGCTCACGGCGATCGGCGGGCTCATCGGCGTGTTCGGCCTCTTGGCCCTGGAGAATCCATTGATTTGGCGCATCGACGTCGGCGGCGCGGTGTTCAACCTGCTGCTGCTCGGCTACGCGCTGCCGGCAGTGTTGATGCTTCTGCTGTCCTATGCGGTGGCCGACATGCGCGGCAAGATCTACGCCAACGCCATCGCCGGCGGCGCACTCGTGTTCGCGCTCGCTTATGTCACGCTGGAGATCCGCCGCTTCTATCACGGCCCGATCCTCTCCACGGGCGAGACGACGGGCGCCGAGCAATACACCTATTCTGTCGGCTGGCTGGCCTTCGGCGTGGTGTTGCTGGGCGTCGGCATTCTCGTCAACTCCGAGCGGGCGCGGCTGGCGTCGGCCGCCGTCATCGCGTTGACGATCCTCAAAGCCTTCGTCATCGACATGTCGACGCTGACCGGCGTCTACCGGGCGCTGTCCTTCATGTGCCTCGGCGTCGTGCTGGTCGCGATCGGCTGGCTGTACCAGCGCATCCTGTTCCGACGACAGGTCGCACCGCCGCCGGCTCCGCAGACCAGCGCGTAAAGATCAGGCGAGAGGTCGGATTGCGCAGCAATCCGGGTGAGGGGCCGCAGCGTTCAATGAGAGCGTAACCCCTCACCCACGAGCGCGTAGAGATCAGGCCGCGCGGACCGATTCCAGGAACTGCGCGACCTCGACCTTCAGACGCGTGCTGTCGGTCGCCAGCGATTTGGCTGCCGAAAGCACTTCGCCCGAGGCCGAGCCGGTGTCGATCGCGCCACGCTGCACGTCGGTGATGTTGGACGAGACTTCCTGCGTGCCGAGTGCGGCCTGCTGGACGTTGCGCGAAATCTCCTGTGTCGCCGCGCCCTGCTGCTCGACGGCGGCGGCGATGGCCGACGACACCTCGGACAACCGCTCGATGGTGCCGCCGATCTCCTGGATGGCGCTGACGGATTCTTGCGTCGCAGCCTGGATTCCTGCGACTTGCGCGCCGATCTCGCCGGTCGCCTTCGCGGTCTGCTCGGCCAGTGCCTTGACTTCGGAGGCGACGACGGCGAAGCCGCGGCCGGCTTCGCCGGCGCGTGCCGCTTCGATCGTCGCATTCAGCGCCAGCAGGTTAGTCTGGCCCGCGATGGTGTTGATGAGCTCGACGACGTCGCCGATGCGGGCGGCCGCCTGCGACAGCGCGTTGACGCGGTCATTGGTCCGCGCCGCCTGCTCGACGGCTTCCGCCGCCATCTGCGCCGAATCCTGCACGCGGCGGCTGATCTCGGTGATGGAGGACGACAGCTCTTCCGAGGCGGACGCCACTGCCTGGACGTTGGTGGAGGCTTCCTCGGACGCGGCGGCAACGACGGTTGCGAGCTGCTGGCCGCGCTGCGCCGTGCCGGTTAGCGTGGCCGCGGAGGCCTCGAGCTCGGTCGAGGCCGACGACACCGTCTCGACGACCTCGCCGATCATGGCCTCGAAATTGCGCGTGATGGCATCGACGCGGCGGCCGCGTTCGATCTTGGCCTCGGCGTCGTGGGCGGCGGCTTCATCGGCGGCCTTCTTCGCGATCAACGCCTCCTTGAAGATCTGGAGCGCATCCGCCATCGAACCGATCTCGGTCTTCTCGCCGCGATGCGGCACCTCGGCCGAGAGGTCACCCTCGCCGAGCGACTGCATCGGACGAATGATCGAGGCAATACCGCGAGACACGTCGCGCACGAGATAATAGGCGGCGCCGATCGCGATCACGACGGCAGCAACGATGATGCCGACGAGCAGGCGGAAGATGGTGGCGTAGCTGTCGGCCGCCTGCCTGGTTTCCGTCTCGGCGCCGTGATTGTTGAGCTCGATGCTCTTCAGAAGCAGGGGATCCGCGGCCTGGGCCATCTTTGCGACCTTGGTCTGCAACATCTCGTTGGCCTCGGTCGGGAAGTGGCCGGTGCTCTTGCGCGACAGCGCCATCGTCTCCTGAACGCCGTTCAAATATTCGGCCCAGGCCTTGGTCCAACGCTCGTAGATCGAGCGCTCCTCCGGCAAAGTGATCAAGCCTTCATAGACCTTGCGCGTCTTCTCGATGCGCTCGCGCAGCGGCGCCATGCGCTTCTCGGCGGCTTCCTTGCCCTCAGGGCTCTGCTGCATCAGGTGCAGACGCAGGACGACGCGCAGCTCGTTGATGTCGGCACGCATCGAGCCGAGCGCACGCACGCTCGGCAGCCAGCTCTGTGCAATCTCGACGGTGTGGGCATTGATCTTCTGCATCGTTCCGATTGCCATCACGCCGACGCCGGCGAGCGAGAGCACGAGGACCGACAACACGGTCAGCAGCTTGAAGACGATAGACAACTTCGACATCACACCCAATCCCGATGATACCCAGCAACGCGCAAGCCGCCTGCGCCGCAATCGCCACGACGGTGGCGAGACGAAGGTCGGTTCAACAATGCTGGCTGATTCTTATCCCGTAAGACTGCGTCCATAGTTGCAAACAGGCGTTAACGGGAAGCTACGCCAAACTGCCGAGGTCGCCGTCGGCGATGCCATGTGTTCCGCAACCATGCCTGGCAGTGCGGCCGACATCTCGCGGCTCGGCGTTGAGCGCCAGCGGGTCGATCTGCGCGCATTGGATGCCGTCAGGCAGCGCGCACGGTATCGAGGAATCTGCCGACCTCTAGCTTCAGGCGATTGCTGTCGCCGGACAGCGATTGCGCCGCCGCCAGCACCTGCGAGGATGCCGAGCCGGTCTCGCTCGCACCGTGCTGCACGTCAGTGATGTTGGCCGACACCTGATGAGTGCCTTCCGCCGCTTGCTGCACGTTGCGGGAGATTTCCTGCGTCGCAGCGCCCTGCTCTTCCACGGCGGCTGCGATAGTCGAGGAGATCTCCGACAACTTCTCGATGGTGTGGCTGATGTCCTTGATCGCGCCGACCGAATGCTCCGTGGCAGTCTGGATGCCGGCAATCTGCTGGCCGATCTCGCCGGTCGCCTTCGCGGTCTGCTCGGCGAGCGCCTTGACCTCGGAGGCGACCACAGCAAAGCCGCGCCCCGCCTCGCCGGCACGCGCGGCCTCGATCGTGGCGTTGAGCGCCAGGAGATTGGTCTGGCCGGCGATGGTGTTGATCAGTTCGACGACGTCGCCAATCCGCGCCGCTGCGGCCGAAAGCTCGCCGACACGATCAGTCGTGGTGCGGGCTTGGCTCACCGCCTCGCTTGCGACGCGAGCGGATTCCTGCACCTGGCGGCTGATCTCGGTGATCGAGGACGACAGCTCCTCGGTCGCCGACGCGACCGACTGCACGTTGGTGGATGCCTCTTCGGAGGCGGCAGCAACCACGATCGTCAGTTCCTGTCCGCGCGTCGCAGTCGAGGTCAGCGTCGACGCAGAGGCTTCCAGCTCGGTGGCGGCCGAGGACACGGTATCGACGATCTCGCCGATCGCTGCCTCGAAGCCGTCGGCGAGCTTGTGCATCTCGGCCTTGCGCTGCGCGGCTGCAGCCTGTTCCTGACTGATCTTGGCCTCGGCCTCCTCGCGCGCCTTCCGCTCGGACACGATCTTGAATTTCTCGACGGCCGCGGCGACGTCGCCGACCTCGTCCTTGCGGCCGAGCCCGGGCAGCACCACGGAGAAATCGCCGCCGGCCAGCTTGTCCATGGCTACCGTCAGCGCACGGATCGGCCGGGCGATGGTCAGGAACGACATCAGCCAGGAGCCGACGAGGACGAACATGGCGAGCGCGCCGATCAGGATCGCAAGCTGGTCGCTCGATCTCATTTGGGCGGCGGACGCGGCATTCTTCTCTTTGGATCTACGACTCGCGTAGTCGGCGATCTCGGTGACCAGCGCATCCAGTTGGGCTGCGATCGGCAGGGTGACCTCCCGCGCAATGCGAATGGCGTCTTCATTGAGCTTCGCGGCGCGCGGCGGGCCGTCTGCGCCGCTCGCGGCCAAGGCTTCGCCGCGCACGCCGGCGATCTGCTGTGCAGCCTTTCCATAGTCGGCGGCCAGCGATCTCAGTTTCTCCATGCGAGCACGGTTCTCGGCCGCGTGAGAAAGCCTCAGCATCGCCTCGACCAGCACGCCCGCCGATTTCTGCCGGTCATCCAAACTCCGGGTGGCCTTCTGAAGATCGGCCGCGTTATTGGCGAGGCGAAGGTCTCGCACTGCGAGTTGCATGCCGTGAACGGCAACTTCGGCCGTGGCTGCCTCGCGCGCAATCTCATGCTGTTCAAGTGCGCTCTGGCTGGTTTCGCGGACGCTCGCATTGCCGAGCACCTGGCTTGCGATCATGGCTCCGACCAGGAGCACCCCGAGAGCCGAAGCGATCGCCAGCTTGGTCCCGATCCTCAGATTCTGAACAAGGCTCAACATGGGCGTGTTTTCCCCCGAAGGAAATGCGCTGCCGAGTCATTGTCGGCTGCTACTGGCGTTGATTGCGCCCTTGCCCAAAAGTTGAGCGCTTCACATTCCGATTTGGTTAACGAGACCCCTCGGAGAAATACTGGCTTTTGCGTCAAATGATTGAAATCGAAGGAAAATGATCTCGTCATAGTTGTAAATTACAGCCTGAAGTCAGTGCTAGGTCGCTTTGCATCCGACGCTCTCGCCGATGATGCTGAGGCGAAAGACCGGCTTCTTGTTCTCGTCGAGCAGCTCCATGCACCATCGGGCATTGGGCTTCAGGCTGCGCGCGATGCCACCGAGCAAATTGGCGCATACTTCGGTCATCTCGGTCCAGGCGGCTGCGCGATCTTCGAACTCGTACGGCTGGTCGGCGGCGCCGGAGTAGCGACCGGTGCTGATGCGGAAAAAGTACAGCGACATCGTTGAACCCTTTTATCGGGCCGCGCCCCCGGCCGTACGCAAACTGGAGCGCGAACAGCTACCAACAAATGAAGGCCGCCGTCCGTATGACTACGGCGCGGCGGCTTCGTGTTCGATGGATGTCTTCAATGACTAAAGTGCGCGGGCGGTCCCGCGCGGCCCTCTCATTGAGTCGAACGGCGCAGCTCCAGCGGCCCCTCGTTCTTGGCGGGCTCCGACTTGATCTCCGACTTCACCGGCTCGAGCCGGCTGCTCTCGACACGCGGCGTCTCCACCCGCGAGGCAACTTCCGTGTTCGACGGACTGACCGAACCGGTGTGCTCGGGCCTGTGCAGCGAGCGCGGCCGAGCCGCGGCGCGCGCCATCAGCATCTGGTTGCCGCCCTGGTGATGGAAGTCGCAATAAGCGAAGCCCATGCCCGACACCGAGCCGCGGAAGCTGCGATCGTCGGTCTTTTCCAGGTTGAAGCAGGGCTCGAACGGAATGCCCTTGATCGAGGCGCAGACGTTCTGGCCGCGGATCTGGAGCGTATTGCCGGGCAGGCGGAGATGACGGACCGGGCCGGCGCCCGAGAACTGCACCGCACCGGCGGCGCCGAGGTCGTCGAGGATGCGGCCTGCACCGCGGGTGCCGTCGAAACAGGTGAAGGCGAACACCTTGCCGGCCACGAAGCGGCGCGCCTCGTCGGCGTTCATGCTTCCGGCAAGCGCCGGCGCAACCGTTGCTGCCGCCGTGACAGCCCCCAACACAAGACGCGCAAGCATGCTCAACTCCGAACTAACCCCCGCAGCGGGCGATGCCTTATCTCTTTACCCACTGCTTACCATACTAACCATGGCGACATTGAAGCAGCTTGGTTGGTAAAGTCTGAACGCCGCTAGACGATTTTTACCACGATGCGGCCGCGGACCTCACCCGCCAGGATTTTCGCGCCCCAATCCAAAACCTGGTCGAGCGCAATTTCATGAGTGATTTCAGCTAGTTTCGTCCGATCCAGATCCGATGCCAGGCGCTGCCAGGCGGCTTTCCTGGGCTCGATCGGACACATCACGGAATCGATGCCGAGAAGGCACACCCCGCGTAAAATGAAAGGTGCGACGGAAGATGGCAGGTCCATGCCCGCCGCCAGGCCGCAGGCCGCAATCGCTCCACCATATTTCGTCATCGAGAGAAGATTCGCGAGGGTGGCCGAGCCGACGCTGTCGACGCCGCCGGCCCAGCGCTCCCTGGCGATGGGCTTCGCCGGCGCCGACAATTCGCTTCGATCGATGATTTCGGCTGCTCCGAGATGCTTCAGATAGTCGGTCTCCGAGACCCGGCCGGTCGAGGCGATGACGTGGTAGCCGAGCTTCGACAGCACGGCGGTGGCGACCGAGCCGACGCCGCCGGCGGCGCCTGTCACCACCACGGGACCGCTCTTCGGCGATACACCGTGCTTCTCCAGTGCCAGCACCGAGAGCATCGCAGTGAAGCCGGCGGTGCCGATCGCCATGGCGTCGCGCGCCGACAGGCCCTGCGGCAGCGTGACCAGCCAGTCGCCCTTCACCCGCGCCTTCTCGGCATAGGCGCCGAGATGGGTCTCGCCCATGCCCCAACCGGTGCAGATGACCTTGTCGCCCGCCTTCCACTGCGGATGCGAGGATTGCTCGACGGTGCCGGCGAAGTCGATGCCGGCGATCATCGGGAAGCGGCGCACCACCGGCGCCTTGCCGGTGAGCGCGAGGCCGTCCTTGTAGTTCAGCGTCGACCATTCCACACGGACGGTGACGTCGCCGTCCATCAGTTCGGCTTCATCGAACTGCGTCAGCGCGGCGGTGGTACCCTTGTCCGCCTTATCGATCCGGATCGCCTTGAACGTGGCCACAGCAAAACTCCCTGACTTGTTTGACGGGATGTTTAGCCGATCAGGCGGGCTGCGCAACCGCTCGCGCAACAGGTTTCTCGACGATCGGAAGATTGATCAAGGCGGAGAGCACGCCGAACAGGATCGAGAGCCACCAGATCGGCATGTAGGAACCGAAGCGCTCGAAGACGATTCCGCCGAGCCAGACGCCGAGGAAACCGCCGACCTGATGGCTGACGAAGGCGAAGCCGTAGAGCGTCGCAAGCCAGCGGGTGCCGAACATCAGCGCCACCAGCGCCGAGGTCGGCGGCACCGTCGACAGCCAGGTCAGGCCGGAAATCGCGCCGAACGCGATCGCCGAGAACGGCGTGATCGGGAACGAGATGAAGGCGAGCGTCGCCAGCGCACGCGTGAAGTAGATGGTCGAGAGGATGTAGCGCTTCGGCACCGAGTTCTGGAGATAGCCGACGCTGAGCGACCCCACGATGTTGAACAGGCCGATCGCCGCGATCACCCAGCCTCCGGTTTGCGTCGAGATGCCGCGATCGACCAGGAAGGCCGGCAGATGCACGGTGATGAAGGCGAGCTGGAATCCGCAGGTGAAGAAGCCGAGCACCAGCAGCACGTAGGAGCGGTGGCCGAAGGCTTCGGCAAGGGCCCTGGTGAAGGTCTGCTCATCCGCCGCGGTTGCGGCGGCCGCATTTGCGACCGGCGGCGTCGAGAGCGCCAGTGACAGCGGGATGATCAGCAGCATCAGGAAGCCGAATACGGAAAGCGTCTGCTGCCAGCCGAAATTGTCGATCAACGCGACGCCGATCGGTGCGAACAGGAACTGCCCGAATGATCCCGCCGCCGTGCCGGCACCAAGCGCAAGGCCGCGCTTTTCGGCCGGCAGGAGCTTGGTGAAGGCCGACAGCACCAGATTGAACGAGCAGCCGGCAAGACCAAAGCCGACCATGACGCCCGCGCCGATGTCGAGCGACAACGGCGTCGAGGAGTAGCGCATCAACAGCAGGCCGCCGGCATAGAGCAGAGCGCCGACGCACATCACCCGGAACAAGCCGAAGCGATCGGCGACCGCGCCGGCGAACGGCTGGCCCAAGCCCCACAACAGATTTTGCACGGCAATCGCGAGGCCGAACACGTCGCGGCCCCAGGAGAATTCGTGGCTCATCGGCTGCACGAAGAAGCCGAGCGCCGAGCGCGGACCGAAGCCGAGCATGCCGATCGCACAACCGCAGAGAATGATGACGGCCGGGGTGCGCCAGTTCGAGGAACGCGAGGCCGGAGCAAGCTCGCCCACTGATGTCGACATGGTGTCCCCCTCTGTCATTGGCAGATTCGCAAAAGCGGCCGCCGCGGACGCGTCATTTAATGCATTTGCATGAATATCCCAAGCCAAAAACCGTTGCATTCCACGAAGGGCTGCCGCTGGACCATTGCGTTTGAATGAGGCCTCGCCTGCCGATCAGACCCGGCTTGACGGAAATGTGTGTGGCTCGATCTGGCGATCCTCAGCGCAGCATGCTATCTTTGATTTGCTCATATTGAGTATATTTGTGCCTCGATGAATCCGCTCCGGCCTCACGGCCAGATTGTTTAGGTCATACATATGCTCAGGTCGAGTATAATTGACGTACAAGGGAGGCTTCGATGCCGATCACTGGAATTTACGGCCCCGACGACTTTGCCGACCGGCCGCAGGGCAAAGTCACGGTTTCTCCCCGTGCCGCACCGGCGCGAACAGGATCTACGCTACCGACGCCCTTGCTGGAATGGACAGGCGAGGTCGAGCGCGCCACCGCGCCGCTCTATGAGCGTGTGAAGCATGTGATCCCGCCGATCGAGTGGCCGCTGATGGCACCGACGATCAAGGCGATCAACGAGCTGAAGCAGGCGCGCGGCGCGGTGATCCTCGCGCACAACTATCAGGCCCCGGAGATCTTCCACTGCGTCGCCGATATCGGCGGCGACTCGCTTCAGCTCGCCGTCGAAGCCACCAAGGTGAAGGCCGGCATCATCGTCCAGTGCGGCGTGCATTTCATGGCGGAGACCTCGAAACTGCTCAACCCCGACAAGACGGTGCTGATCCCCGACGCGCGCGCCGGCTGCTCGCTGGCGGCCAGCATCACCGGCGCGGACGTTCGTCTGCTCCGCGAAAAATTTCCCGGCGTTCCCGTCGTCGCCTACGTCAACACCTCGGCGGAAGTAAAGGCCGAGGTCGATATCTGCTGCACCTCGTCGAACGCGGTGCAGGTGGTCGAGAGCCTGAATGCGCCAAGCGTGATCTTCCTGCCCGATCGCTATCTCGCAACTTACGTGGCCTCGAAGACCGACGTGAAGATCATTGCCTGGAAGGGCGCCTGCGAGGTGCACGAACGCTTCTCCGGCAAAGAACTGCGCGAGCTTCGTGGGGCCGATCCCTCGGTGCAGGTCATCGCGCATCCGGAGTGCCCGCCGGACGTGCTGGCCGAAGCCGACTTCACCGGCTCGACCGCGCAGATGATCAATTGGGTGCGCGCGAAACGGCCGCGGCGGCTGGTGATGATCACGGAGTGCTCGATGGCCGACAATGTGCGCGCCGAGCTGCCTGACGTGGAGATGCTGCGTCCCTGCAATCTCTGCCCGCACATGAAGCGCATCACGCTCGCCAACATCCTGGAGAGCCTGCTGACGCTCCGCGGAGAGGTAACGATCGATCCCGCGCTTGCGGTGCGCGCGCGGCGTTCGGTCGAGCGGATGATCAATCTGAAGAATTGAGAGCGAGACATGCAAGACAACGTCCACAACCTCACCCGCAGCACTGACGACGTCGTCATCGTCGGCGGCGGCCTTGCCGGATTATTCTGTGCGCTGAAGCTCGCGCCGCGGCCGGTGACCTTGATCTCGGCTGCGCCGCTCGGACAGGGCGCATCATCCACATGGGCGCAAGGCGGTATCGCCGCGGCGGTGGCCGAAGGCGACACGCCGGAAGCGCACGCCGCCGATACCGTCGCGGTCGGCGGCGGCCTTGTCGACGAGGCGGTCGCACTCGGGATCGCGCGCGAGGCCGCGCCCCGCATTCACGATCTCCTGGCCTATGGCGTCCCCTTCGATCGCGATCTCGAAGGCAGGCTTGCGGTCGGACGCGAGGCGGCACATTCGGCCCGGCGCATCGTGCATGTGCGCGGCGACGGGGCCGGCGCCGCGATCATCGCGGCCTTGAGCGAAGCGGTGCGGCGTGCGCCGTCGATCCGCGTCATCGAAGGTCTCGTCGCCGAAGCCCTCCTGACCGAGAACGGTGTCGTCGCCGGCCTTCAACTGCGCGAGGCCGGCAACTCTTCGGCAAGGCCGTTCCTGCTCGCCGCGCGCGCGGTGGTGCTTGCCACCGGCGGCATCGGCCATCTCTATGCCGTCACCACCAATCCGCCCGAGGCCAGCGGCTCGGGCCTTGCCATCGCCGCGCGTGCCGGTGCGGTGATCGCCGACCCCGAATTCGTGCAGTTCCACCCAACCGCTATCATGGTCGGGCGCGATCCGGCGCCGCTTGCCACCGAAGCGTTGCGCGGCGAAGGCGCAACGCTGATCAACGGCAAGGGCGAACGTTTCATGCTGGCGCGCCACCCGCTCGCGGAGCTTGCGCCACGCGACATCGTGGCCCGCGGCGTGTTCGCCGAGATCGCGGCCGGGCGCGGCGCCTTCCTCGATGCGTGGCAGGCGCTCGGCGCGCGCTTCGCGGACGAATTTCCGACCGTGCACGCGAGCTGCATCGCCGCCGGCATCGATCCGGCGATACAGGTCATCCCGATTGCGCCCGCAGCGCACTACCATATGGGCGGCGTCGCCGTGGATGGACGCGGTCGCAGCTCGATCGAGGGGCTCTGGGCCGGCGGCGAGGTGTCGTCGACCGGCGCACACGGCGCCAACCGGCTCGCCTCGAACTCGCTGCTCGAGGCCGTGGTCTACGCCGCACGCATCGCCGACGACATCGCCGGCCGCGCCATCCCTTCGCCTGCCCGCCTCCCAGACACACAGGCGATACCGCGCAGCGGTACGCTGGATGTTGCGGTCGTGAAGCGGCTGCGGGCGATCATGAGCGCGCATGTCGGTGTGGTCCGCGAGGACGACGGCCTCACTGATGTCGTGCACCACCTCGCCGCGCTCGAACGCGAGGCAGCGAGCATCCCGCTCCGCAACATGGCGATTTCGGCGCTGCTCGTCGCAGCCTCGGCATGGCGCCGACGCGAGAGCCGCGGCGGGCATTTCCGTTCCGACCATCCGGCTGACGTCCCTGCGCTGGCGCAGAGAACGATGACCACGCTCGCCGCGGTACGCGAGATCGCGGAAGGCCTGAGCCCGTTGCCGCGCACCGCCCGCCCCATGATCGCCTGATGGAGCCGTCCATGATCACCCCGACCTCATTGCTCAACCCCGACGCCTTCCTTTCGCCGCTCGTCATCGACGAAGCCGTGCAGCGCGCGCTCGACGAGGACCTCGGCCGCGCCGGCGATATCACCTCGCTTGCAACGATCCCGGAAGCGACCAAGGCGCAAGCCATCCTCGTCGCGCGCCAGGCCGGCGTGATCGCCGGCTTGCCGCTGGCGATCGCGACGTTGCAGAGGCTGTCGCCCGACACCGAGCTGCGCGCGCATGTTCGTGACGCCGCACGGGTTGCCCGCGGACAGCAGGTGCTGACGATCGCGGGTCCTGCGCGCGCCATTCTCACGGCGGAGCGGACCGCGCTGAACTTCGTCGGCCGCCTGTCGGGCGTTGCAACGCTCACGGCCGATTATGTCGCACGCACCGAAGGCACGAGAATGCGCGTCTGCTGCACGCGCAAGACCACGCCGGGGCTGCGGGCGCTGGAGAAATACGCGGTGCGGTGCGGCGGCGGCTTCAATCACCGCTTCGGACTCGACGATGCGATCCTGATCAAGGACAACCATATCGCGGTTGCCGGCGGTGTCCGCGCGGTGCTGGAACGCGCCCGCGCCCATGCCGGCCATCTCGTCAAGATCGAGATCGAGGTCGATACCCTCTCCCAACTGCGCGATGTGCTCGACACAGGGCTCGCCGACGCCGTGCTGCTCGACAACATGGACCTTGCCACGCTGCGTGAGGCCGTGCGGATCAACGAGGGTCGCCTCAAGCTGGAGGCGTCCGGCGGCGTCACGCTGGACTCGATTGCTGCGATCGCGGCGACCGGCGTCGACTACGCCTCATCCGGCGCGCTGACGCATTCGGCGCCGAATTTCGACTGCGCGCTCGATATCGAGGCCTGATGGCACGCGCTCGTCATGGCCGGGCCTGTCCCGGCCATGCACGTATGGCTGTACCGTACGAAGAACGTCGATGCCCGGGCCTTCGCCTCGCCGAAGCGGCTTCGGCCGCGCAGGCGGGACAAGCCCCGGCACGACCACCTATTCCGGACGTTACCTTCGCTCGGTCACGCCCATTTCGGCGGAGCTCTTGGCTTCCTGCACGAGCTCGGCGGAGAGCGCGGCGGTCTGGGCCGGAGTGCCCCAGCTTGGTTCCTCGCTGCCGTCACCCCAGGCGCGCGGGCGGTAGAAGGTGTGCACGCCGGTCCTGTACATCTTCTTCATCTCGGCAACCCAGGACGGGCGCACCCAGTAGGCGTGATAGTGCGTGGACTTGCCGACCTCGGGCAGCCAGATCTGGCCGTCGAGCATGGCCTTCGCGATCTTCTTGGCGCGCTCCCACATCTCGGGCTCGCGGATCACGTCGGGATTGTTGTCGCAGGCAAAGGTGAACTGGCAGGCGAGGTGACGGTTCTTGTTCTGGTAAACTGCTCCGCACACGCTTTCCGGATATTTGCCGGAGAAGACGCGGTTCATCACGACTTGCGCGACCGCGATCTGGCCGCGCACGGCCTCGCCGCGGGATTCGAAATAGACGGCTTCGGCGAGACATTTTTCCGACTTCGCGCGCGACTTGTCGTCGAGCGCGAGCCGCTCCGCCGGCGATCCGGCGCGCTGGTTGTCGGCGTTGACCTCGCCCTTCGGCGCAACGCTCTCGCCGCTCTCGATGTCCCTGGCAATCTCCGCCGTCGGTGGCGACAGCGAGGCCGTCGCTTTCATATCGGGATCGGGCATTACGATCAGCGGCTCGGCGCCGGGCTGCCAGCTCTCGATGCTCTCGAGATTGCCGCCGAGCGAGGAACTGCCGAAGAAGAGGTTGGAGGTCTTGACGCTGAACGGATCGCGCGAGGGCGCGGGCGCGGCTTCGGCCCGCTTGAACGCCTCGAGCGGCGCGGTCGCGAGCGCGCGCGCAGGGTCGCTGGCCCTCGGCGCATTAGTGTATTGCGGCAGCGGCGGCGCGCGCATGGCTTCCTGAAGCTCGGGATCGAGCGCGGCGGCGGACTCCGGCGACATCGCCTGCGGCAACGCGACGGTCTTGGCGCCGAACACCGAGCCGTTCGACGTCGCGGGATCTCCCTGCGCGGGGCTTGCTGCGGGCGCGGCCGTATCGGAAGGCGCCGTTGGGGTAACGATCGCGAGGCGATCACCTTTCATGGAGCGATCGACCTTGGGAAAGTCGGAGGCCTGGTAGCGCGGCGCAGCCCGCAGCGCAGGATTGCGGCTGATCGCGCCGGTGACGTCGCGGCCATCGAGGCTGGCGAGGCGAACCATCGCGCTCTGCGGGACGGAGGTGCCGATGGGACGCGAAAAACTGTAAGTGGCGAGCTGGATCGAGGACGCCGCGGAGAATACCTGCCTTTGCCAACGCTCGGCGACGCCGGGTTGGCGCGCCAGCAAGGAGGCAATGTCCTGATAGCCGGTCTCTCTCGGCATCAATGCGAAGATGCAGAGACCGATCCCGAAGGACGCGAACCGCGCGCCCTTCGGATGGTTACGCAACACTGACATCGATACGCTCACGCTACGCTTACGCCAGAAAAATCGAACTGCAGTACGTCCGTGCAATTCGATCTTTATCGTAAGTATCTAATTTAGGTTGCCGGGGCGTTAATCGGCGTTGCGCGTGCAGCACACTCAAGCGGATACAGCTGTTTGCACGGGGCGATCGCGTGCGGTGGTAAATGCGTCGTCACGTGAAGCGGTAAACATCTGGTCAACGCCAATGGTGAAGGAACTCTTGACGGCGCGTATTGTCACGGGACGCGCGTGTGGTTCCGCTGTTGCGACAACAACCGCTGTCATGCCCCGCGAAGGCGGGGCATCCAGTACGCCGCGGCTTCTCGGCTCAACCACGAACGCCTCGGTGTACTGGATCGCCCGGTCAAGCCGGGCGATGCCACTGAGTATGTGGCAGCATGCGCTCGCAATAGCGGCGTGGAGAAAGTCTTGCGCAAAATGAAAGAGGCGGGGTTTGGCCCCGCCTCTTCGCATTCAGCATTCGACCTCGTTGCTTACGCCTGGCTTGCGATCGCCTTGCCGAGCGCGGCCTGCGCGGCGGCGAGGCGGGCGATCGGCACGCGGTAGGGCGAGCAGGAGACGTAGTCGAGGCCGATACTGTGGCAGAAGGCGACGGAGGCGGGATCGCCGCCGTGCTCGCCGCAGATGCCGACCTTGAGCGAGGCGCGCGTCTTGCGGCCGCGCGCCACGCCGATCTTGACGAGCTCGCCGACGCCCTCCTGGTCGAGCGCGATGAAGGGATCGACCGAGAGGATGCCCTTCGCCACGTAGGGACCGAGGAAGCTCGCCGCGTCGTCGCGGCTGATGCCGTAGGTCGTCTGCGTAAGGTCGTTGGTGCCGAAGGAGAAGAACTCGGCCGACTGCGCGATCTCGGCCGCGAGCAGACAGGCGCGCGGCAGCTCGATCATGGTGCCGACCTGATAGGTCAGCTTGGTATTGGTGTCGCGCATCACCGCTTGCGCGGTGGCATCGATCCGGGCCTTGACGAGGTCGAGCTCCATCTTGGTCGCGATCAGCGGCACCATCACCTCGAGGCCGACGGCCTTGCCGGTGCGCTTCTCGGCTTCGACCGCGGCCTCGAAGATCGCGCGGGCCTGCATCTCGGCGATCTCGGGATAAGCGATTGCGATACGGCAGCCGCGGAAGCCGAGCATCGGATTGAACTCCGAGAGTTCGCGCGCGCGGTCGGCGAGGCGCCGCGGGTCGGTGTTCATGGCGCGCGCCACTTCCTCGACCTCGGCATGGGTATGCGGCAGGAACTCGTGCAGCGGCGGATCGAGCAAGCGGATCGTGACCGGCAGGCCCTTCATGATCTCGAACAGCTCGACGAAGTCGGCGCGCTGCATCGGCAGCAGTTTTGCGAGCGCGGCACGGCGTGCCTGCTCGTCCTCGGAGAGGATCATCTCGCGCACCGTGCGGATGCGCGTCTCCTCGAAGAACATGTGCTCGGTGCGGCACAGGCCGATGCCTTCCGCACCGAACTTGATCGCGGTGCGGGCGTCCTCGGGCGTGTCGGCATTGACGCGCACGCCGATCTTGCGGACCTGGTCGGCCCAGGCCATCAGCGTGCCGAACTCGCCGGACAGCTCCGGCTCGATCATCGGCATGCGGCCGGCGAGCACCTGGCCGAGCGAGCCGTCGATGGTGATGACGTCGCCGGTCTTGAAGGTGCGCGATCCGATGTTCATGGTGCCGCGGCCGTAGTCGACGCGGATGGTGCCGCAGCCGGAGACGCAGGGCTTGCCCATGCCGCGCGCGACGACCGCCGCGTGCGAGGTCATGCCTCCGCGCGTGGTCAAAATGCCTTCGGCGGCGTGCATGCCGTGGATGTCTTCGGGGCTGGTCTCGATGCGGACCAGAATCACCTTGCGCCCGTCGGCCTGAAGCTTGGCCGCTTCATCCGAGGAGAACACGATCTCGCCGGAGGCCGCTCCCGGCGAGGCCGGCAGGCCGGTCGCGATGACGTCGCGCTTGGCGTTGGGATCGATAGTCGGATGCAAAAGCTGGTCGAGCGAAGCCGGATCGATGCGGGTGACCGCTTCCTTTTTGGTGATCAGGCCTTCATTGGCGAGCTCGACCGCGATGCGCAGCGCCGCTTTCGCGGTACGCTTGCCGGCGCGGGTCTGGAGCATCCACAGCTTGCCCTGCTCGACCGTGAACTCCATGTCCTGCATGTCGCGGTAGTGCTTTTCGAGCAGCGTGTAGATCCGCGTCAGCTCCTTGAAGGCCTCGGGCATCGCCGATTCCATCGACGGCTTGTCGGAGCCCGACTCTTTCCGCGCTTCCTCGGTGATGTCCTGCGGCGTGCGGATGCCCGCGACAACGTCTTCGCCTTGCGCGTTGACCAGGAACTCGCCGTAGAGCTTGCTCTCGCCGGTCGAGGGATTGCGGGTGAAGGCAACGCCGGTCGCCGAGGTCTCGCCCATGTTGCCGAACACCATGGCCTGCACGTTGACCGCGGTGCCCCAGGATTCCGGAATGTCGTGCAGCTTGCGGTAGGTCACCGCGCGCGCGTTCATCCAGGATGAAAACACGGCGCCGATCGCGCCCCAGAGCTGGTCGTGCGGATCCTGCGGGAAGTCCTTGCCGGTCTCGCGCGCGACGGCGTCCTTGTACTTGCCGACCAGTTCGACCCAATCCTCGGCGGTGAGGTCGGTGTCGAGGGTGTAGCCCTGGCTGTCCTTGAAGGTGTCGAGGATTTCCTCGAAGTGATGATGCTCGAAGCCGAGCACCACGTCCGAATACATGGTGATGAAGCGGCGATAGCTGTCATAGGCGAAGCGACGGTCCCCCGATAATTCCGACAGCGCTTCCACGGTCTGGTCGTTGAGGCCGAGATTGAGCACGGTGTCCATCATGCCCGGCATCGAGGCACGCGCGCCGGAGCGCACGGAGACGAGCAGCGGGTTCTTGGCATCGCCGAAGGTCTTGCCGGTCAACTTGCCGACATAGGCGAGCGCCTTCTCAACCTGCGACTGCAATTCCTTCGGATAGGATTTGTTGTGCGCGTAGAAGTAGGTGCAGACCGAGGTCGGAAGCGTGAAGCCCGGAGGCACGGGCAGGCCAAGATTCGCCATCTCGGCGAGGTTCGCGCCCTTGCCGCCCAGCAGGTCGCGCATCTCAGTCCGGCCCTCGGCCTTGCCGTCACCGAATGTGAACACCCATTTGCCGGCCTTGGCCGCAGCTGGCGCCGCCTTGGTCGGTGCAGCCTTGGCGGTCGCAGCCTTCTTAGGTGCCGGCTTGGCGGCGCCCTTCGGCGCAACCGGCTTGGTCACAGGCTTTGCAGGCGCCTTGGCAGCAGCCTTCGCAGCCGGCTTGGCCGCCCTCTTGGCTAGCGCCTTGCGGGCCGCCGGCGCGGTTTTCGCATTGGCGGAGAGCTTTGATTTCGCTGGAGTTTTCTTAGGCTTCGAGGCGGCTTTGGCCATAGCTTGCACACAACCTGCGAGAGGAATGGGAATTCGCGGGCCTTACACCACTTTGGGCGGGCCCGCGCAAGTCGAACGGTTCCGGAAAATGAACGCCTAGAGGTGGAGCCACTTCAGGAGCCCGAGCCCGATCGCGCCGTTCACAATAAGGAAGATCGCGACGATCAGGTTGAGGAGCCGCGGCATGATCAGGATGAGCACGCCCGCAATCAACGACAGGATCGGCGAAATGTGGGCGACGGTGATGTGCATGAACTATCTTTCTGTGGAGCTGAGGCGAAGGAGGTGAGGCGAATCGCGGGCGGATCATAGCCCTCCCGGTTCCGCGAGTAGAGACGCGCAACTGGCGATGCGAGTTCCGGCACCCACGAAAACTGCCTGAAAATTGCCGCGAATGCGGCGGGCCTTTTCCCGGAACATTGCGAAGGGTGCATGCATTGGCCAATCGGTCGCGCCATTGGCGCGCCCGAAAATAAAATCTCGTCGAAGGAGTTGTCCATGCGGAACAGGATTCTTGCTCTTGCAGCGCTCGCGGCCGCGATCGGCTCGCCCCTTGCGGCGCAGGCGCAAAGCGGTGTCACCGTCGGACGCGCGCCTGCCGTGGTCGACAGCGCCCCGACCATTGCAGTCGAACAGCGGCCGGCCTTCCGTGAGTATGTCATCGAACAACGTGTGCCGGCCTTCCACATTCCGGATCGCGTCGTGGTCGGCGCCACCTTACCCGAGATCGGCGTCACCTATTATGACGTGCCGCAACGCTTCGGCGCCACCACCTATCGCTACACCGTGGTGAACGGCGAGACCGTGCTGGTCGAGCCGAAGTCACGCCGCATCGTCGAGGTGCTGGACTAGCGTTCAACTAGATGTCCGGCGCGTCACATCAGGCTGGCGCGAGCAGTTTAACGGACATCAGGCCCCGCCCGGTCTTCCCCCCGCCGGGCGGGGCACTTTTGTGCTCCGTGTCCGGGGCAAGCGAAGCGCAGACCCGGGACCCAGGAACTCCGAGCACGCGGCCTGCATGGGCCCCGGCTCTGCAGCGCATCGCTGAAGAAGCGCTGCGCTGCGTCCGGGGCACGCGAGCCGCAATACCCGCGGCCTCAATCCTGGATCTTCGAAAAGTCCGCCACCGCACGCGTGGCGCGGCGGATCTCGTTCAGCAGCTTCAGGCGGTTCTCGCGCACCTTCGCATCCTCGTCGTTGACGCGAACCTTGTCGAAGAACGCATCGACCGGCGGACGCAGTTTCGCCATCGCGCTCATCGCTGTGGCAAAGTCCTCCTTGGCGACGGCAGCGCTTGCCTCCGTCTGCACCTCGCCGATGACCTTGGCCAGCGCCTTCTCCTCATCGAGGCTGTAGAGCGCAGCATCAGGCGCCCCGTCGAAGCTGCGCTTGTCCTTCTTCTCCTCGATCGAAAGGATGTTGCTGGCGCGCTTGGTGCCGGCAAGCAGGTTCTTGCCGTCGTCGCTGTCGAGGAATTTGCCCAGTGCTTCGACGCGGCGGACGATCAGCAGTAGATCGTCCTGGCCGCCGAGCGCGAACACGGCATCGACGAGATCGTGCCGCGCGCCCTGCTCACGGAGCTGGACCTTGAGGCGGTCGGCGAAGAAGGCGAGGAGGTCCTCAACTCGAGGCTTCAGTAACTTGTAAGCAGATTCAACCGCTTGGTTGGAGAACGAATTGCTCGGAATTTCCGCGTATCGCGCCGTGCCAATCCAATCCGACAGCTCAACGATCAAGTTGAAGTCGTCTTTGTAGAGCGCTGCCCCCAATTGAACAGCGTGTTCGCTAAGCAGCTTCCAAAGCGAAAGCCGTAGACCATTTTCAGCAATGATTCTGATCACACCCAACGCCGCGCGACGAAGCGCATAGGGATCCTTGCTGCCCGTCGGCTTCTCATCGATGGCCCAGAAACCAACCAACGTGTCGATCTTGTCCGCGAGCGCAACCGCGACGCTCACAGGATCAGTCGGCACGCGATCGGCTGGGCCTTGGGGCTTGTAGTGCTCCTCGCAGGCCGCAGCGACGGAGGCGTCCTCGCCTTGCGCCAGCGCGTAGTACTTGCCCATCAACCCCTGCACTTCCGGGAATTCGCCGACTACTTCCGTCAGCAAATCTGCCTTCGCCAGATGCGCGGCGCGCTTGGCCTTGGCGATGTCGGCGCCGACCAACGGCGCGATCTCGGCGGCAAGGCGCTCAACGCGCCCAATCCGCTCCGCCTGCGTGCCGAGCTTCTCGTGGAACACGATCTGCTCGAACTTCGGCAGCCGGTCCTCGAGCTTCGTCTTCAGGTCCGTCTCGTAGAAGAACTTGGCATCGCTCAATCGCGCGCGGATCACGCGCTCGTTGCCCGCGATGATGGTCGCACCGCCGTCGGTTGCCTCGATGTTGGCGACCAGAATGAACTTGTTGGCGAGCTTGCCCGTCTTGGGATCACTGACCACGAAGCACTTCTGATTATTGCGAATGGTGGCGCGGATGACTTCCCCGGGCGTCGTCAGGAACTCCGGCTCGAACGCGCCCATCAGCACCACGGGCCATTCGACGAGACCGGCGACTTCGTCAAGCAGGTTCTGGTCCTCGACCAGCTCAAAGCCTTGCGCGAAGGCAAGCTGCTTGGCGTCGGTGAGAATCGCGTCCTTGCGGCGCTCGGGGTCGAGCACGACCTTGGCGTCGAGCAGCTTTGCTTCATAGTCCTCGAACCGGCGCACGGAAATTGCCGCCGGCGCGAGAAAGCGGTGACCGTAGGTGGTCTGGCCCGCCTCGATCCCGTCGACCTCGAACTTCACGACATCAGGCTCTTCGGTCTCGAGACCGAAGGTCGCGGTGATCGCGTGCAGTGGGCGCACCCAGTTGAGCGAGCCCGGCTTGCCGGAGCGCGCGCCCCAGCGCATCGATTTCGGCCAGGGGAAGGTGCGGATGATCACGGGCAGGATTTCCGCGAGCACGTCGATCGCGTCGCGGCCGGGCTTCTCGATCAGCGCGATGTAGAAGTCGCCCTTGGGATCGCGCTGGATCTTGGCCTCATCCAGCGACTTCAGACCTGTCGCTTTCAGAAACCCCTGCACGGCGGCATCGGGCGCGCCCATTTTCGGTCCGCGGCGTTCGGTCTTGAGGTCAGGCTGACGCACGGGGATGCCGTGCACCGTCAGTGCAAGGCGGCGCGGCGTCGCAAATGCCTTCGCGCCCTCATAGACCAGGCCTTCAGCGACGAGCTTGTCCGTGACCATGCGGCGCAGATCGTCCGCCGCCTTGGCCTGCATGCGCGCGGGGATTTCTTCCGAGAACAGTTCAAGCAAAAGATCGGGCATCAGGCCGCTCCGCCCGCTTCAGTATGGATCCAGGCCTCGCCGCAGGCTTTTGCCAATTCGCGTACGCGCAGGATGTAGCTCTGCCGCTCGGTCACGGAGATCACGCCGCGCGCATCGAGCAGGTTGAAGACGTGGCTCGCCTTGATGCACTGGTCATAGGCCGGCAGCGCCATAAGATGCTGCTTGCTGTTGCCGCCTTCGCGCCAGCCCGCGGCGAGATATTTCCTGCAGGCCGCTTCCGCCATCTTGAACTGCTCGAACAGCATCGCGGTGTCGGCATATTCGAAATTATGCCGCGAATATTCCTGCTCGGCCTGCAGGAAGACATCGCCATAGGTGACCTTGGCATCGCCATCGCGGCCATTGAAGTTGAGATCCATGATGCGATCGACACCTTGGAGATAGCAGGCGAGGCGCTCGAGCCCGTAGGTGAGCTCGCCCGCGACCGGCGCGCATTCGACGCCCGCGACCTGCTGAAAATAGGTGAACTGGCTGACTTCCATACCGTCGCACCAGCACTCCCAGCCGAGGCCCCAGGCGCCGAGCGTCGGGCTCTCCCAGTCGTCCTCGACGAAGCGGATGTCGTGCACGGCGGAATCGATGCCGATCGCGGCGAGCGACTTCAGGTACAGCTCCTGAAGGTTCGGCGGCGACGGCTTCATGATCACCTGGAACTGGTAGTAGTGCTGCATCCGGTTCGGGTTCTCGCCATAGCGGCCGTCCTTGGGCCGGCGCGAGGGCTGCACATAGGCGGCGTTCCAGGGCTTTGGCCCGAGCGCGCGGAGCGTGGTCGCCGGATGGAAGGTGCCCGCGCCCATCTCCATGTCGTAGGGCTGCAGGATCACGCAGCCCTGCTCGGCCCAGAACCGCTGGAGCGCGAGGATGAAGCCCTGGAACGAGCGTTCCGGGCGCATATGGGCGGGCAATGAGGCGTCCATCGTCAGATCGGGCTCTCGCGGGGGGTTGAATCGCGCGGGACCGTATCGACGGCAGGGGTGGGAATCAAGGCGAAGGGGCGGAAAACGGCCCAGTTCTCCGTCGTGGCCGGGCTAGTCCCGGCCATGACGAGTGGCGCACTGACTATCCCGGACGATAAGCTCCGGTCACGGGGTCACGTTTCAGCGTCTGGATGTTCCCCATGTGGGCGGCCTCGGCGACGCGCGACAGGCGCATCTCCTCCAGCTCCTGGTTGATCTTCATGGCGGTCTTGTAGGCCCAGCGGACCACGGCAAGCCCGCCCAGGACGCCCGCGAATGCAACGAACGGCGGCATCGTTCGATCCTCGTCTAGTGCTCAGCCCCATCCGTATTCTCGCTCAGACCGGCCTGCGCCGCAATTGGCTCGGGCCGGACCAAATGGCGCGGGAGGGCTCCGCCTAGAACCCGAATTTCGCCCAAATCGCCCGCGTCTCGACTGCCGAGATCAGATCGTCCGGCAGGCCTGCCATGGATTCCAGAGCCGAAAGCTGCCCCGCGCCTGGCGATTTCCGCCCCAGAAGGCCGGAGAGCAGCCCGGTCGGCTGCGCGATCACGGGGGTGAGAACCTTCTCACCGTAGCGGGCACGAAGAGTTGAGCGGAGATCGCCGATGCTGTCGGCGAGTCCCAGCGTGATCGCGCTCTCGCCGGCCCAGTATTCGCCCGTGAACAGGGTGTCGTCCGCGCCCTTCAGCCGCGCTCCACGACTCCCCTTCACCAGCGAAATGAAGATCTGGTGGATCTCGCGCTGGATCGCCTTCAGCTTGGCGACGTCATCCGGGTTCTCGGGCAAGAACGGGTCGAGCATCGCCTTGTGCGCGCCAGCCGTGTACAGGCGCCGCTCGATGCCGAGCCGCTTGATCGCCTCCTGGAAACCGAAGCTGCCGCCGACCACGCCGATCGAGCCGAGGATCGAGGACGGATCGCAGATGATCTCGTCGCCCGCGCAGGCGATCATGTAGCCGCCGGAGGCCGCAACGTCCTCGACGAACACGAGCACCGGCAGCTTCTTCTCCGCCGCGAGCTGCTTGATGCGCAAATAGATCTGGCGCGACTGCACCGGCGAGCCGCCGGGCGAGTTGATCACCAGCGCCACCGCCTTGGCGTTCCGGTACGAAAACGCCCGTTCCAGCACTTTGGCGACGCCCGCGAGCGTCAGGCCCGGGCGCAGCGGCGTCACCGCACCAATCACGCCTGACAGCCGCACCACCGGCACCACCGCGGTGCCGGGGCGGAATCGCGCCGGCAGATATTCCATGAGCTTGTCGGCTAGGCCGGAACTCTCACGATCGTTCAATTGTTCGGCCATGCCGTTACCTCTGGTTAACCATTTCTTATCACGCGACTGTCATTGGAAGTGCCCGGAACGTGTTTTGCAGATTTCCCGTTTGGAGGCTGCAATGAGGCAGCGGAGAACACCATGAAAATCTACCTTCTGATGCTGCTGATCGGTGCGCTGTTCATGGCGATCCGTCTGACGTCCCCCCAAGAGCCGCAGTCGGAATCGGTTCCCCAGTAAGCCGTCACGGTTCTGCCAGCGGCAAGGCCGCTCTCCCCTCCAAAATCTTCGTCATCTCGTTTTTGGACACGCCCGACTCGTCGTTGAGCATGAGGCCCGGCAGCACTCGCGTCGGGGCCCGGCCGCCTTTGACTGCACGCACCAGCACGCGGATCGCGGGTCGCCCTGCTTCGCCGTGAACCGGCAGGATCGAGAGGCTGCCGAAGCCGCGCGATAGCGCCGCCAGAACATCGGCGATTCCATCTGCGCGCCAGATCAATGTCAGCACACCGTTCGATCGGAGGATGCGCCGCGCCGCATGCACCCACGCATGCAGGGTCTCCTCCGTCGCCACATGCGCGGTGTGACGCGCCTGATCCGGCGAGCCGCGATGCCGGGCCGGATCGTTGAATGGCGGATTCATCAGCACCACGTCGATGCTGTCGGGCGACAGCCCATTTGACGCAAAGGCCTGCGCATCGGCGGTGACGTCGAGCACGATTGTCTCGGCGGCAATCGCATTCGCCGCCGCGTTGTCGCGCGCGAGCTCGGCCAGCTCCGGATCGATCTCGACCAGGCTGAGCCTGACACCGGGGACGCGCCGAGCCAGCGCCAGCCCGGCCGCGCCGACTCCGGCGCCGAAATCGACCGCGCGGTCCCCTGCCCGGGCCTCGGTCGCCGCCGCAAGCAGGATGGCGTCATGCCCGGCGCGATGGCCGCTCCGCTTCTGCTTCAGGCGCAACTGGCCGCCGAGGAAGGCGTCCTCGGTGATATCTGCGGCCTCACTCATTGCCGCGCAATTCGTGGCTGAGGCCGGCCTCGGTGAGGAGCTCCCTCGCCTCCTGGGCGTCGTCCTCATGAACGAGGATCCGCCGCGGCAAGATACCGAGCGAGCCCTCGATGATGCTCATGTTCTGGTCCAGCACCAGATGATGGATGTTGGCGCCGTCGAGCAGCGCGCCGATCGCCGAAACCAGCACCATATCGTTGGTCCGAACCAGTTCACGCAAAACGCACGTCTCCTGCCTGAAAAAGGGTCAGCGGCAAATATCAATGGTTTCGCAGCACTTGCCGCATTCGCCGGCAGTTTCTATTGTCTTTGCGTCAGAATAGCCCTTCCGGGGCAAATATTGGAGACCGGCGTGGCCGTCATCGTACCTTTCGAAAATCCCGGCGCGTCGATCGAAGAGCTGGTTGCCCTTGTCGCCCCCGACATGGAGCGCGTCAACACCACGATTCTGTCGCGGACCGGTTCGGACGTGACCATGATCCCGGAGGTCGCCAACCATCTGATCTCCTCCGGGGGCAAGCGGCTGCGGCCGATGCTGACGCTCGCCATGGCAAACCTCGCCGGCTACGCCGGCGACGGCCATATCAAGCTCGCGGCCTCCGTCGAGTTCATGCACACCGCCACCCTGCTCCATGACGACGTGGTCGACGAGAGCGAAATGCGCCGCGGCAAGCTGTCGGCGCGCATGCTCTGGGGCAACGAGGCGAGCGTCCTGGTCGGCGACTTCCTGCTCGGCCAGGCCTTCCGCATGATGGTCGAGGTCGGCTCGCTCCGCGCGCTCGACATCCTCTCGGCGGCCGCTGCCACCATAGCCGAGGGCGAGGTAATGCAGCTTGCCGCCGCCAAGAACACCGCGACCACGGAGGATGAATATCTTGCCGTGATCCGCGGCAAGACCGCCGAGCTGTTCGCAGCCGCTTGCGAGGTCGGCCCCGTGATCGCCAACCGTCCGAAGGCGGAGCAGACCGCGTGCCGCTCGGTCGGCATGAATCTCGGCATCGCGTTCCAGCTCGTCGATGACGTGCTCGACTATGGCGGCAAGAGCGCCAAGCTCGGCAAGAATACCGGCGACGATTTCCGCGAGGGCAAGATCACCCTGCCCGTCGTGCTCGCCTTCCGCCGCGGCAACGACACCGAGCGCGCGTTCTGGATCCGGGCGCTAGAGCGCGGCGAGATCGGCGATACCGATCTCGACCACGCCCTCGGCCTGATGAACAAGCACCGGGCGCTGGAGGACACGCTGAGCCGCGCCCAGCACTACGGCGCCATGGCGGTCGATGCGCTGGCGCTGTTCCCGGCCTCCCCGATGAAGAGCGCGCTGGAGCAAGTGGTGGCGTTCTGCCTTGCGCGGTCGCATTAGGCGCGGCATTTAGCCGGCGCCAAACGTGCGGCGTCGTCACGGCGAGACCATTGAGATAGCGCTGGACTGCATCAACACTCGTCATTGCGAGCGCAGCGAAGCAGTCCAGAATCCCTCCGCGGAGACAGCCTGGATTTGCTTCGCTGCGCTCGCAATGACGAAGTATGACGCACGGCCATCCTCCACCAACCTCCAGTTCAAATCGCAGCCACAGCTTCGATCACGGCGCGGCTTCATCTTCGTTCGGCCCCGCTCCATCCTCCTTCCAAGTTACTTGCATTTTGCAAGTCACTCCCTTACCTTCCGGCCATGCAGCCCAAATCCCCCTCCATCCTGGAATGCCCGGTCGGCCGCGCCGTGGAGACGGTCGGCGAATGGTGGAGCATCCTGATCCTGCGGGATGCATTCCAGGGCTCCACGCGGTTCGACGAGTTTTCGCAAAGCCTCGGCATCGCGCCGAACATCCTGTCGCGGCGTCTTGCCCATCTCACCGCATCAGGCATGTTCGTGCGCCGCCGCTATCATGAGCGGCCGCCGCGTTACGAATATGTGCTGACGGACAAGGCGCGGGATTTCTTCCCCGTGATCGTGGCGCTGCTCGCCTGGGGCAACAGGCATCTTGCGCCGAAGGGCGAAGCCATCCTGCTGGCAAACCGGAGCAACGCTCGCCCGCTCGACCCGGTCGTGGTCGATGCCGCCGACAGGCAACCGATCACGCTCGCCAATGCGGTCGTTATCGCAGGTCCCCGCGCCAGCCGCGGGATGCGCGCGCGGCTCGCTTCGCTGAAGGCCATGAATCCGGCCGTTGCGCCGGCGGGAGACTGACATGCATCGTATCGTGGTGACCGGAATGGGCGCGGTGTCGCCGCTCGGCTGCGGGGTCGAACTGTCCTGGCGCAGGCTGCTGGCCGGCCAGAGCGGACTGCGCTCCCTACCCGAATGGGCGCAGGCGCTGCCGGCACGCGTTGCCGGGCTCGTGCCCGACAGGGCTGATGACGCCGAGGGCGGCTTCGATCCTGCGCACGCAGCTTCGCCAAAGGACCAGCGCAAGATGGACCGCTTCATCCTGTTCGCGCTAGTCGCGGCCGCCGAGGCGGTCGCGCAGGCCAAATGGACGCCGCAGGACGCGAGCGCGCTGGAGCGGACCGCCACGATCATCGGCTCCGGCGTCGGCGGATTCCCGGCGATGGCGGAGGCGGTGCGCATCACCGAGCAGCGCGGCGTACGCCGGCTGTCGCCGTTCACGATCCCCTCGTTCCTGGCCAATCTCGCCGCCGGCCACGTCTCGATCGAATATGGCTACAAGGGCGCGCTGGGCACGCCGGTCACCGCGTGTGCCGCCGGCGTGCAGGCGATCGGCGATGCCGCGCGCATGATCCGCGCCGGCGAGGCCGACATCGCGGTCTGCGGCGGCGCGGAGGCCTGCATCGATATCGTCAGCCTCGGCGGCTTTGCCGCGGCCCGCGCCCTGTCGAGCAGCTTCAACGAGGAGCCCACGCGCGCCTCACGCCCGTTCGATCGAAATCGCGACGGCTTTGTCATGGGCGAAGGCGCCGGCATCCTGGTGATCGAGGAACTCGAGCATGCGCTGGCGCGCGGCGCCGCTCCGATCGCGGAGATCGTCGGCTACGGCACGACGGCCGATGCCTACCATATGACGTCGGGCCCGCCGGACGGCGACGGCGCCCGCCGCGCCATGGAGATCGCGCTTCGACACGCCAGCCTTGCGCCGACAGATCTGCAGCACCTGAACGCACATGCGACATCGACGCCGGCGGGCGACGAGAGCGAGCTTGGCGCGATCGCCGCGCTGTTCGGTCGCAACCGCGGCATCGCTGTCAGCGCGACCAAATCGGCCACCGGCCACCTGCTCGGCGCCGCCGGCGGCCTGGAGGCGATCTTCACCGTGCTCGCCTTGCGCGACCAGATCGCGCCGCCGACGCTCAATCTCGAAAATCCCGATACGGGCGCTGACGGTATCGACATCGTCACCGGCACCGCGCGGCCGATGCCGATGCACCACGCAATCTCGAACGGTTTCGGCTTCGGCGGCGTGAACGCCAGCGTGATCTTCCGCCGGATGGACTAAGCGGAAAGCCTTTGCACCAGAGGCCTTGCAATCGCGGCACGCTGCGCTACGAAAACAGGATGATCGAAGCGAATTTCTGGCTGTTCCTGGCCGCGGCCTGTCTCATTGCCGCCGTTCCCGGCCCCGGCATCTTCTACGTCGCGGCACGGACCCTGTCGGAAGGGCGCGCCAGCGGTTTCGCCTCGACCGCAGGCACCGCGCTGGGCGGGCTGGTCCACGTGGTGGCGGGCAGTCTCGGCATCTCCGCAATCATCCTCGCGAGCGCCGAATTGTTCGCTGCCGTGAAATTCGTCGGCGCGCTCTATCTGGTCTGGCTCGGCATCAAGACCTTTCGCAGCGCCGACCGCGCGCTGCTCGACAGCGAGCCGGCCGGCGACAAGCGCGCGTTGCGCGACGGCATGCTGGTCGAGGCGCTGAACCCGAAGACCGCCGCGTTCTTCCTCGCCTTCATTCCGCAATTCCTCGATCCCGCGGGCTCGAATCCCACGCTGCAATTCATCGTGCTCGGCGCGATCTCGGTGGCGTTGAACACGTTCGCCGATTTCGTCGTGGTGCTGATGGCCTCTGCAACACGCACGCAGCTGATTGGACGGCCGCATCTGATGCGGCGTCTCACCCAGGGCTCCGGTGTCTTCATTGCGGGTCTCGGCCTGTCGCTGGCACTGGTTCGGCGGCCGGCGAATGGATAATTCTACGATGCTCGCCCCGCAAAGCCGCACCTACGAATCTCACGGCCTGCGGCTGCATTACGCCGATTGGGGCAATGAGAGCGCGCCGCCTCTCATCCTGGTCCATGGCGGCCGCGATCACTGCCGAAGCTGGGACGTCATCGCCCGCTCGCTGCAACCGCATTTTCACGTGGTCGCACCGGACCTGCGTGGCCACGGCGATTCCGACTGGACCCAAGGCGGCAGCTACGCGCTGACCGAATATGTCTACGACCTCGCCCAGCTCATCCGAGTCATCGCAGCGCCTCAGGTTGCTCTCATCGGCCATTCGATGGGCGGCATGGTAAGCCTGATCTATTCAGGGTCATTTCCCGAACAGGTCTCGAAGCTGGTCGTGCTCGACGGCGTGACCATGCTGCCGGATACGCCGAAGCCGCCGGCACATGAGCGCATCAGCAAATGGGTCAGCCAGCTCGACAGGCTGCACGACCGCATGCCACGCCGCTATGCGACCATCGATGATGCAGCGGCGCAGATGGTGCTTCACAACAAACGTCTGTCCCGCGACCTCGCGCTGCACCTCGCCACGCACGGCACGCGACAGAACGCGGACGGCAGCTATAGCTGGAAGTTCGATCCCTATCAGCGCGCCAGTGCGCCGCACCGGCTCTGGCCGGACGATCACGTCGCGCTGTGGGCCCGCATAACCTGCCCAACATTGCTATTGAACGCCGGCGAAAGCTTCCTCGCCGGTGCCGGAGCTGCAGGCCTGGAGCGCTATTTCCGAGAGGCGCGGATCGAGACCATCGCCGGCGCCGGACACTGGCTGCAGCACGACAAGCCGCAAGAGGTGTTGGGCGAAATCCGGCGGTTTCTCGGGCTGACTGAGGAAAGCGGCAGTTAGCTCAACGTCCCCGCATGCACCCACCAGCCGGGATGATCCCTGCGGACCCTCTCGGCGGCGGCCTGCGCCTCGGCCGAGGTACCGTAGATCGCAAAGCACGTCGCGCCCGAGCCGGACATGCGGGCGAGCTTGACGCCGGCGGAGTCGCGCAAGGCTGCTAGTACCTCGCCGATGACCGGTTCGATGCGCAGCGCAGGCGCTTCGAGATCGTTGGCGACGGTTTCGAGAACGTCGACCCAATCGGCAATCGACCCGCCCTCTTGCGGCCAGGCCGGCGCTTCGAGGACCGAGGTGGCGCCGACCAGGAGCTCACCGTTGCGCAGACCCAATTCTCTAAACACGTCCTTGGTAGCAACAGGCACGCGCGGATTAACCATCACGCAGGGCATGCTCGGCAGCTTCAACGGAAGCAGTTGCTCGCCGACGCCGGTCATGTCGCAGGCACGCGAGAGGAGGCACACCGGCACGTCGGCGCCGGTCTCGAGCGCGACCTTCTGCAGGCGGGGATCATCGAGCGGCAGATCGTTGAGACGCGCCAAGAGCCGCAACGCCGCTGCAGCGTCCGCCGAGCCGCCGCCGATGCCGGCGGCAACCGGCAGCACCTTGTCGAGCGCGAACGCGCCCAGCTTCAGGCCCGGCACGGCCTCGGCCAACAGCTTGGCCGCCTTCAACACGAGATTGTCGGACGTATCGCCGCAGGCCGCGGCCAGCGGCCCGGTGGTGGTGAGCTTCAGCTCGCCGCCCGGCTCCAGCGTGAGCCGGTCGGCGCAGTCGGCGAATGCGACCACGCTTTCGAGCTCATGATAGCCATCGGCACGACGGCCCACGACGCGAAGGCTGAGATTGACCTTCGCGCGTCCTTCTTCAATCAATGCCGGCATCGGCGATCAACCCCCAACAAAAGCCTCAGCCGCCCCTGTCGTCGTCCTTCTTTTTTTCCGCCTGCGCGGCCGAAGAGTTCGAATTGTCGTCGGTCAGCCCATTGGCGATCTTGGCCTCGATCTTCGGCAGCTCTTCCGGCTCGGGCTTCAGATCGCGCGCGTGCGACCACTGGAATTTGGCTTCCAGGGTGCGACCGACGCGCCAATAGGCATCGCCGAGGTGATCGTTGATGGTGGGATCCTCGGGCTTGAGGTCGATCGCGCGCTCGAGATTCTTCACCGCTTCCTGGTAATTGCCGATGCGGTAATAGGCCCAGCCGAGGGAATCGACGATGTAGCCGTCGTCCGGACGCTGCTCGACGGCGCGCTTGATCATCTTCATGCCCTCGTCGAGGTTCACGCCCTGGTCGATCCAGGAATAGCCGAGATAGTTGAGGACGTGCGGCTGGTCGGGCTGGAGCTCGAGCGCCTTCTTCATGTCGGCCTCGGCCTTGGCCCACTGCTTGGAGCGCTCCTCGCAGATGCCGCGATAATAGTACCAGACGCTGTTGGCCTTGTCGTTGCCGGGCGGCAGCACGTCGATGCCTTGCGAATAGGTCGCGCCGCAGTCGCCGAACTTCTTGCGGCCGCGTTCGATATTGCCGAGCGCCATGATGGCTTCGAGATCCTTGGAATCATCCGCAGTGACGCCCTTGAGGATCTTGATGGCCTCGTCGGTGCGGTCGGCGGAATCCAGATCGATGGCGAGCTGGATCTGCGCGTTGCGCTTGAGCGGCGAGCTCGACGGCACGCGCTCGTAGACCTTGATCGCCATCTGCGGCCGCTTCACCGATTCGTAGAGATCGGCGAGCGAGAGCAGCGCCAGCGGATGGCTCGGCTGGAGGTAGAGCGAGAGCTGGAGATAGACCAGCGCCAGATCCTCGCCGCCGCGGCGGGTCAGCGTGGCGCCGATGCCGTAGAGCGCTTCGGCGGCGCCAGCTTGCGCGGAATCGACGAGCGGCGGCATCTTCTTGCCGGCCTTGGTCTCGCGCAGGCCTTCCTGGATCAGCGGATGGCGCGCGAGCTTCTTGTCGAAGGCCTGATAGACGGCGGTCGCGGCGGCGGGATCCTTGTTGCGCGACAGCCAGCGCGCATAGGCCTCGGTCACGCGCAGCATGGAATCGTCGAGCTTGTAGGCGCGCTCGAAGCGGGTGCCCGCGTCCTTCTCCTTGCCGGCGAGCTCGAGGATCATGCCGGCGTGAAGGTCCTTGAACAACGGATACCATTCCGGACCTGCCAGCTTGTCGATGGCTGCGACACCGCCCCTGGCATCGCCGGCACCATAGGCGGCCCAGCCCGACAGCAGCGTGGCAACGAGATCAGTGATCGGACCGCGGATCGACTGGTTGATGTTGGTCTGCGCGGCAGCGTACTTCTTCACCTTGAGATCGTGCACGCCGACGACGAGACGCGCGACGCGGTTGGTCTTGTCGATGGTGAGGATGCGCTCGGCGAGCTTGACCGCCTCGGCGATGTCGCCTTCGGCAACCGACGAGATGAAGGCACGGTCGAGCAGCTCGTTGTTCTTGGGATCGGTGCGCAGCGCCGAGCGGTAGAACGCGGCGGCGGAGGCGGCATCACGCTCGACGCTGGCGTGGCGGGCGGCGAGATAGCTGCCGGCGGTCGTGAGCGACTTCAGGTCGTTTCGGGTCGGAAACTGCGGCGCCGTGTTCTCCGGATGATCCGGCGTCTGCGCCAGGACCGCGCCGGGCATGGTCACGATCGCTGTGCCCATGAGGGCGATGGCGGCAACAGTCCAGCGGTTGAAACGATTTGAAAACATCAGGGCTCGCCTTGAGTTGGTAGTGCCTGGGTTTGCAGCAGAGGGCCGTATCGCATGCGAACGCGGCCGGTGGCATTCGGACCCGGAACCGTCGGGCCGACCATGCCGCTTTTGGCGCTTCGCCGCAAGGATTCGGACCGGACGATCCCCTCCGCACGCCCGAAATCGACCAAGTGACCGGTCAAGACCGCCCCAAGACGCCGCTACTATGGCCTTATCGTGGCCGCGACGAGTGGCGGCGGCCACATCCTCACGCGAACGTGCGCCAGATCATCTCGTGATCAGGTTCTCTGGCCAGGGCCGCCCTTACATCGCCTCGTAGTTCGGACCGCCGCCGCCCTCCGGGGGAACCCAGGTGATGTTACCGTTGGGATCCTTCACGTCGCAGGTCTTGCAGTGGACGCAGTTCTGGGCGTTGATCTGGAACCGCGGACCTGATCCCTCCTCGACCCATTCATAGACGCCGGCGGGGCAATAGCGATTCGAAGGACCGGCGAAGACGTCGTGCTCGGAGGTCTTCTGCAGGTTCATGTCCGTGACTTTGAGATGGACCGGCTGATCCTCCTCGTGATTGGTGTTGGACAAGAATACCGAGGACAGCTTGTCGAACGAGATCTTGCCGTCCGGCTTCGGGTAGTTCTTGGGCGCATGGCTCTTCGCCGCGTCGAGCGTGGCGCGATCGGGCTTGGCATGAGACTGGGTGCCGAACAGCGAGGCGCCGAACAGGGTGTTGCACCACATGTCGAAGATCCCGAGCCCGGCGCCGATGAAGGTGCCGAACTTCGACAGCAACGGCTTGGCGTTGCGGACAGGGTAGAGGTCCTTGCCGACGGCGGAGCCGCGCCATGCGTTCTCGTATTCGACGAGTTCGTCATTGGCGCGGCCCGCGGCGAGTGCGGCATTCACGTGCTCGGCGGCCAGCATTCCGCTGCCCATCGCATTGTGCACGCCTTTGATGCGCGGCACGTTGACGAAACCGGCGGCGCAGCCGATGAGCGCGCCGCCGGGGAAGCTCAGCCGCGGCACCGACTGATAGCCGCCTTCGGTGATGGCGCGGGCGCCATAGGCCAGCCGCTTGCCGCCTTCGAGCGTGCTACGCACCGCGGGATGGTTCTTGACGCGCTGGAATTCGTCGAATGGCGACAGATAGGGATCGTTGTAGTTGAGGTGGACGACGAAGCCGATCGACACCAGGTTCTCGTCGTAATGGTAGAAGAACAGGCCACCGCCGGTATCGTTCTTCAGCGGCCAGCCGACCGCATGCTGGACCAGACCCTTCTGATGCTTGGCCGGATCGATCTGCCAGACTTCCTTGAGGCCGATGCCGAATTTCGGCGGTTCGCTCTTGGTGTCGAGCGCGTATTTCGCGATGAGTTGCTTGGACAGGCTGCCGCGCGCGCCTTCCGCGAACAGCGTGTACTTGCCGAGCAATTCCATGCCGCGTGTGAAGGAATCCTTCGGCTTGCCGTCGCGGCCGACGCCCATGTCGCCGGTGGCGATACCCTTGACCTTGCCCTCCTCGTCATAGAGCACCTCGGCGGCGGCAAAGCCCGGATAGATCTCGACGCCGAGCGCCTCGGCCTTCCGCGCCAGCCAGCGGCAGACATTGCCGAGCGAGCCGATATAGCAATGATGGTTGTTCATCAGCGGCGGCATGATGAAATTCGGTAGCTTGATCGCGTTCGTCTCGGTGAACCAGAAGAAACGATCGTCCTTCACCTGGGTCTTGAGCGGGCAATCGGCATCCTCGCGCCAGTCGGGCACAAGCTCGTCGAGGCCCGCGGGATCGATCACCGCGCCGGAGAGAATGTGCGCGCCGACCTCAGAGCCCTTCTCCACCACGACGACGTTCAGATCGGCATTGAGCTGCTTCAGCCGGATCGCGGCCGCCAGGCCCGAGGGGCCGGCGCCGACGATGATGACGTCGAATTCCATGGATTCGCGCGGGGGAAGTTCTTCGGTGCTCATCTGATCTCAGCCCTTGAGACGGTCCCTGGTCATTTGCGCTCACTTGTTTCCGATTTTTCCGGGTAGGACAACCTCGGAAATGCGTTTCGCCGGGGTGCAAGGCGCCCTAAACTGAACTAATAGTCAGACTTTCCCATGATCCCCGAACCCGCCCCCACCGTCCGAGAGCTGCTCGCCTTCTATCTGGAGGCGGGTGTCGACTGCGCGCTCGCGGAGGAACCGATCGACCGCCTGGCGCAATTGGATGCGCCGCCTCCGGTCCCGCGCGCGGCACCCGCGGTCGAGGCGCCGCGGCCTGTCGCCGCGCCCACCGTCATGCGCGGCGAGGCCGCGCCGCCGCCCGACATCGCCATCGCCTCCGCGCGCGAGGCGGCGCGCACCGCGCCGACGCTGGAGGCGCTTCGCGAGCTGATGCAGGGCTTCGAGGGCTGCGCCCTGAAGCACACCGCGACGCGGCTGGTGTTTGCCGACGGCAATCCGCAGGCGCGCATCATGTTCGTCGGCGAGGCGCCGGGCCGCGACGAGGACATCGAGGGCCTGCCCTTCGTCGGCCGCAGCGGCAAGCTGCTCGATCTGATGATAGGGGCCATAGGCCTCAACCGCAGCACCGCCTACATCGCCAACGTAATCCCCTGGCGGCCGCCCGGCAACCGCACGCCGACACCGCAGGAGACGCAAGTATGCCTGCCCTTCATCCAACGCCAGATCGAGCTGGTGAACCCCGATGTGCTGGTGACGCTCGGCAACCCCTCGACGCAGACGCTGCTGGGAACGCGCGAGGGCATCATGCGCACCCGCGGGCGCTGGTTCGACTACGACACGGGTGCGCGCATCATCCGCGCGCTGCCGACGTTCCATCCGGCGTACCTGCTCCGCTCACCATCATACAAGCGGCTGGCGTGGCAGGATCTGCGGGCGGTCGCGAAGGTGCTGGCGGAAGGGGCGGTGTAACCACACCCACGCCGTCATTCCGGGGCTCGCGAAGCGAGAGCCCGGAATCCATCGAGCGGCAGAGTTAGTGGATGAATGGATTCCGGCCTCGCGGCGTCGCCGCGCCCCGCAATGACACTGATCTACGTCCCCTTCGGCCGCACGATGGCCCAGCCGATGCGCAACAGCTGCTGGCGACCGGTCACAAGCCATTCGAAGGCGCGCGGCACTTCCGGCACGATGCCGGGGAAGCGTTTGAGAATGTCCGGCGGCGGCGTGCCGGCGGTATCGGAGGCGCGCCAGACCACGACGCCGCCGGTCTCGCTGAACTTGGCCTGATTCATCCACGGCGTGCGTGCAGGATCGGAGTCGATGAAGAGATGCGGCCGGCCGGAATGCAGCGCGATCAGGCTCGCAAGCTGGGTCTCGCCGGCAACCGCGCGCAGGCGATGGTTGGTGCGGCGGGCAAAGCTCTCGTCGAAGAAATCCGAGATCGCACGCGCGGGCATCGAGGTCGCGACCTCGCCGGTGCCGATCCAGGGCAGGAGCAGGACGGCGAGCACGACACCCATGGCTGGCGCCACGACGGCCGCGGCCCACACCATGCGCAGCATCCGCGCGCGGCGCATCGCAATCAGATCCCCGGCCGCGACCACCACGGCAAGCCCGGACATGACCAGCACGACGCCGGCGCCGCCGACGACGGATTCGAATCCGAGCAGGCCGGAGATCAACACAGCGCCCAGCGCAGGCGCCAGCGCGAAGAAATAGACGAAGCTGCGCGCGAGCGGCTCGACCGGCGGACGAGAGATGATCGGCGGCTCCTCGCTCTTGGCGGCAAACAGGCCGGTGTTGAGGAAGGTCAGCGCCGGGATCGCGGCAGCCTCAAGCACGAGCCCGCCGAGCAACCAGGCCGCGTGCAGGGCGCGGGTATTCAGCTCTGCGACTTGCGGCAAGGCCGGCATCACGAGCGTCTCGGCCCGCATCAGCCAGACCGCATAGGGTAGCGCCAGCACCGCGACGACGATCAGCGCGAACAGCGGATCGAGCGCACGCAGCGTCCGGCGGCCGCCGGCAGTCGAGACCGCGAAGACGACGAACAGCAGGAGCAGGAAGATCGCCGCGGGCGTCGTCAGCAGCAAGAGACCGGCCTCGATCGACCAGGCGAACCAGGCATTGCCGCGGCGCTGACCGATGATCTGCCAGGAGTGCAGCAGCAGCAGCGCCCAGAGTGGCCGGGCCAGGACGAGGGGACCGAAGTCGAGCGCTGAGGAGGAGAACGCCAGCACCGTCATGGTCAGCAGCACGGCGAGCACCGCCTGCTGCGAGCCGACCACCGCACGGGAGAGATGATAGAGCGCGATGAAAGTCGCGATCTCGCAGAACTCGGCGAGCACATAGACGCCGAGCATGTGGCCGCCGGCGGCGCGATAGGCGATGTCGGCGAGCCAAACCGGCAAGGGCGGACCGAGGTCGGTGCCGACCTGGTATTCGCGTCCGAAGGCCAGCAGCGTCGCGAGGCTGCCGGGCGGGCTGCGGTAGAACACCAGCGCCACGAACAGCCACATCGCGGCCTGCAGCAACACGGCGATCCAGACGATCAGCCGCGGCCGGGCGCGAATGAGCTCGATGACCAGAGAGGTAAACCGCATGCAACGCCCGAAAGATGCAGCCAACCCGTCAGCCGGCCCTATTCGCTCACATCTGTTTTGATAATGGGCACTGCGCGTCGTGGCAACTTCGGTCTGCGCCTCTTTGCGGGAATGTCTCGTTTCCCTCTCGTCGCACGCAGGGAGAGGCGAAGGGCCCGCGAAAACAGGATCAGCTAGAGCCCTGTGGAAGCGTCGATGTCGATTTCGGCTGCCACCTGCATCTCGACCTCGGTGACGGAGAACAGGTCCTGCACCGGCTCGACGGTCCAGGGCATGTGCTTGGCGCGGGCGGCCGCGACCGGAGCGAAGAAGCTGCGGTGGTGAACGGTGGGGCCGAGGCGATCGAGCGCGTCGAGATGCTCGGGGACGGCGTAGCCCTTGTGCTGCTCGAAGCCATAGCCGGGGCAGTCCTGCGCCAGTGCGCACATCAGGCGGTCGCGCGTCACCTTGGCGATGATGGAGGCCGCGGCAATCGACAGCACAATGCCGTCGCCGCCGATCACGGCCTCACAGTCGCATTCCGTGTCGAGCCGGTCGCGGCCGTCGACGAAGACATGCCTGGGCGTCTCCGGCAGCGCCACCACGGCGCGCTTCAGCGCCCACAACGAGGCACGCAAGATGTTGTCGCGATCGATTCGCGAGGTCGAAGCGACGGCAACCGAGACCTGCGCGGTCGCACAGATCTTGTCGAACAGCCTTTCGCGCTCCTCCGCTGTCAGGCGCTTGGAATCGTCGATGCCGCGCGGGATGCGGTCGGGGTCGAGAATCACGGCCGCTGCCACCACGGGGCCGGCCAGCGGCCCGCGGCCGGCCTCGTCGCAGCCGGCAATCGGCCAGACGCCGCGCTTGATCAGCGCGCGCTCGCGACGGAAGCTGGGTGGAGCAATCGCAATGATGCCCTTCTTGCCATCGCCCTTGCCCGTCGAAGCCCTTGCCTCGGCAGCTTTGCCTGCCTTGGCAGGCGCTGCCTTCTTCGCAGCGTCCTTCCTTGGCGCGTCTTTAGCCGGTGTCTTGGCGGACTTGTCCCGAATCATGGCCGGGATGGTGCGCAAAACAGCCCCGCTTGCGCAACCGGGAACCCCGGACAATTCCCGTTATTCAGGCCGGCCGCCCTACTCCGCCAGATGCACCCGCCGGTCCTCACCGACCTCGATGCCGGGCGCGACCACGACTTCCCAGGGATGACCGTCGGGATCGGCGAAATAACCGGAATAGCCGCCGTAATCGGTCTCGTGCGCGGCCTTCACCAGCTTCGCCCCCTTGCCGAGCGCGAAAGCCATCACCGCATCGACCTCCTCACGCGCGCGACAGTTCCATGCGAGCGTGATGCCGCGGAAGGCTCTCGGCCTCGGCTGGTCCGGCAATGCGGCGTCGGCCGCGAGGCGATCCCAGGGATAGAGAGCGAGCACCGGACCACCGGTCTCGTAGAAAGCAACGGCCTCGCCGGTCGCCTTCAGCCGGCGCGAAAAGCCGAGCGCGTCGTAAAAGGCGATGCTGGCGCGGATGTCGCTCACACCCAGTGTGATGACGGTCAGCCGCGGCACCGGGGCCTCGAGTTCCTTACTCATGCTATGCCTCTTCCCGATCAGAACAGGCTGAGCTGATCGCCGCTCCGCTTCGGTCTCGCAAAGTGATCGATCGTCAGCTTCGAGCGCCGCTTGTTCAGCCCGAGCCTGTCGCAGGCGATCTCGAAGCGGCGACCGATGGTCCAGGCCATTGGTCCAGTACCTTTCATCCGCTCGCCCCATTTCGCGTCGTAGTCGCGCCCGCCGCGCATGTCACGGATCAGGGTGAAGACGTGGCGATAGCGGTCCGGATAGTTCGCCATCAGCCATTCGCGGAAGAGATCGCGCACCTCCAGCGGCAGCCGGAGCAGCACATAGGAGGCCTCCTTGACGCCGGCATGGGCGGCAGCATCGAGAATGCGCTCGATTTCGGAATCGTTCAGCGCGGGGATCACGGGCGCGACCATTACGGTGGTCGGAATGCCGGCGTCCGAGAGCTGCTTCAGCGCCTCCAGCCGCTTCGGCGGCGTCGCGGCCCGCGGCTCCATGGTGCGCGCGAGCTTTGGATCGAGCGAGGTGACCGAGATCGCGACCTTGGCGAGATTGCGCTTGGCCATCCGCGCGAGAATGTCGATGTCGCGAGTGACCAGCGCCGATTTGGTGACGATGCCGACCGGATGGCCGGCGCGTTCCAGCACCTCCAGAATGCCGCGCATGATCTTGCGATCGCGCTCGATCGGCTGGTAGGGGTCGGTGTTGGTGCCGATCGCAATCATCCGCGGCTCGTAGCCGGGCGCGGCAAGCTCTTTCTCCAGCAGCGAAGGCGCATCAGGCTTCACGAACAGTTTTGACTCGAAGTCGAGTCCCGGCGACAGACCGAGATAGGCATGCGTCGGCCGTGCGAAGCAATAGACGCAGCCGTGCTCGCAGCCGCGATAGGGATTGATCGAGCGGTCGAAGCCGATGTCGGGGGAATCGTTGCGGGTGATCACCTTGCGCGAGGTGTCGACCGCGATGCTAGTCTTGAACGGCGGCAGCTCTTCCAGGCTCTGCCAGCCATCATCGAAGGCGACGCGGGCCTCGACCTCGTAACGGCCACTGGCGTTGGACTGTGCACCCCGTCCTCGCCTGCGCGCGCGGTCGATGGCGACGCCGAGTTCTGGAAAATCGGGCGGAAAATCAGAGTCCGCACCCGCCGGCTCGGAGGGCGCCTTGACCGGCGGGTGCTTGAGAGCATGAGAGGATGCTGCTGGACTCATGAAGCGAAGATAGCACGACAAAGGAACAAATCAAGAACACAAACGAAAAACTGGAAAACGACCCCATGCAAAGGAGCCGTCCAAATTCCAGGCGCGGCCCTTTGACCTCACGCAACACGCCCGTCATGGCGATTTCGTTTGATGCCGGTCAGGGATCAATCGTCGCGGAACAATGTTGGTGACGAATCGCCGGGTGAAGGTCAGCAGGAACATGACGAATCAACAACAATCGGCCTCGGGGAGCAGCGATCTCGACCTTCTCGATCGCTACTGGCGCGCTGCAAACTACCTCTCCGTCGGCCAAATCTACCTGCTCGACAATCCACTGCTGCGCGAGCCCTTGCGTCCCGAGCACATCAAGCCGCGTTTGCTCGGTCATTGGGGCACAACGCCCGGCCTGAACTTCATCTACGCCCATCTCAACCGCATCATCCGCGCGCTGGATATCGACGTGGTCTATGTCTGCGGCCCCGGCCATGGCGGGCCGGGCATGGTCGCCAACACCTATCTGGAAGGCAGCTACAGCGAGATCTATCCCGACATTGCGCGCGATGCGGACGGAATGCGCAAGCTGTTCAGGCAATTCTCCTTTCCCGGCGGCATTCCGAGCCATGTGGCACCGGAAACGCCGGGCTCGATCCACGAGGGCGGCGAGCTCGGCTACGCGCTGGTGCACGCCTATGGGGCGGCGCTGGACAATCCCGATCTGATCGTGGCGTGCGTGGTTGGCGACGGCGAGGCCGAGACCGGCCCGTTGGCTGCGTCCTGGCACTCCAACAAGTTCGTGAACCCGGCCCATGACGGCGCGGTGCTGCCGATCCTGCATTTGAACGGCTACAAGATCGCCAACCCGACCGTGCTCGGGCGGATGCGCGATGAAGAAATCCGAGATCTCTTCCGCGGGCTCGGCCACGAGCCGCTGTTTGTCGAGGGTGATGATCCCAAATTGATGCACCAGGCCATGGCGGATGCGCTCGACGTCGCGCTCGCCAGCATTCGCTCGATCCAGCAGCACGTTCGGGACGGACGCGCAAGCGTCGAGCGGCCGCGCTGGCCGATGATCGTGCTGCGCAGCCCGAAGGGCTGGACCGGCCCGAAAGAGGTCGACGGCAAGAAGGTCGAGGGGTTTTGGCGCGCGCATCAGGTTCCGGTTGCGAGCTGCCGCGAGAATCCGGCGCATCTCAAAGTGCTCGAGGACTGGATGCGCAGCTACGAGCCGGAAAAGCTGTTCGATGCGAGCGGCGCGCTCATTCCAGAGCTTCAGGCGCTCGCGCCCGAAGGTGTCAGGCGCATGGGCGCCAATCCGCATGCCAATGGCGGCCTGCTCAAGAAGGAGCTGAAGCTGCCTGACTTCCGTAGCTTCGCAATCGAGGTGCCGCAGCCCGGTGGCGCCATGGCCGAAGCGACGCGCGAGCTCGGCAAATTCCTGCGCGACGTCATTCGTCTCAACGCGAAGGAGCGCAATTTCCGCATCATGGGCCCGGACGAGACCGCCTCAAACCGATTAGATGCGATATTCGAGGCCACCGAACGGGTCTGGATGGAGCCGATCGAATCTTACGACGTGCATCTCGCGCAGGACGGCCGCGTCATGGAGATACTGAGCGAGCATCTCTGCCAGGGCTGGCTCGAGGGCTATCTGCTCACCGGCCGCCACGGCTTCTTCTCCTGCTACGAGGCCTTCATCCACATCGTCGATTCCATGTTCAACCAGCACGCCAAATGGCTCAAGGTCACCCGCGATCTGCCTTGGCGGCGCCCGATCGCCTCGCTCAATTACCTGCTGACCTCGCATGTCTGGCGTCAGGACCATAACGGCTTCAGCCATCAGGACCCCGGCTTCGTCGATCTCGTCGCCAACAAGAAGGCCGATATCGTCCGCATCTACTTCCCGCCTGACGCCAATACGCTTCTGTGGGTCGCCGATCATTGCCTGCGCACCTACAATCGCATCAACGTGATCGTCGCCGGCAAACAGCCGGCGCCGCAATGGCTGTCGATGCAGGAAGCAGCCACGCATTGCGACGCCGGCATCGGCATCTGGACCTGGGCAGGGACGGAAGATGCAGGCCAGGAACCCGACGTGGTGATGGCCTGCGCCGGCGACGTGCCGACGCTGGAGACCCTCGCCGCCGTCGACCTCTTGCGCAAGGCGCTGCCGGCCCTGAAGATCCGCGTCGTCAACGTCGTCGACCTCATGACGCTGCAACCCAGGGATCAGCACCCGCACGGCCTGTCGGATCGCGACTTCGACAGCCTGTTCACGCGCGACAAGCCTGTCATCTTCGCCTATCACGGCTATCCCTACCTGATCCACCGCCTGACCTATAACCGCACCAACCACGCCGGCCTGCATGTGCGCGGCTTTGCCGAGGAAGGCACCACGACGACGCCGTTCGACATGGTCGTGCTCAACGAGCTCGACCGCTACCACCTCGCGATCGAGGCGATCGAACGCGTGCCCGGGCTCGCGGCCAAGGCCGCTCAAGTCAAGCAGCAATTCCGCGACAAGCTGATCGAGCATTCGCGCTATGTGCGCGAGCACGGCGAAGACATGCCGGAGATCCGCGACTGGGTCTGGCCCAACAGTGCTGGCGGCAACACCCCCGCCGAAGCCGGCAACTAGCCATGTCGGACTCGGTCCTCGCCCTCAACTCGGGGTCGTCGAGCATCAAGTTCGGCCTGTTCGATATCTCGGCTGAGCCTGCCCTGCTCTGCAAGGGTCTGCTCGACGAGCATGAGGCAAAGCCCCGCCTCGTGGTGAAGGGTCCGGCGGGCGAAGACCTGCTCGCGACACAGCGGGAGGCGCCGGCTGCCCACGGCGATCATCTGTTCGCCGACGTGCTCGGCTTCATCGAGGAGCGGTTCGGCGAACACAGCCTGCGCGCTGTCGGTCACCGCATCGTCCACGGCGGACCGGATCATTCAGGCCCGGTCACGCTAACGGACGACGTCACCGCGAAACTGGAGGCATTGACGCCGCTGGCGCCGCTGCACCAGCCGCGGTGCCTCGCGCCCGTTCGCGCGCTTGCGGCGATCCGGCCCACGCTGACGCAGATCGCATGCTTCGACACCGCCTTTCACCACGGCCTGGCGCCGCCCGCGAGCCGCTTTGCCATTCCGAAGCGTTTCGAGCAGCGCGGCGTCCGACGCTACGGCTTTCACGGCCTCTCCTTCGAATATGTCGCCGGGCGCCTTGCCGAGATCGCACCGAAGCTCATCGCGAAGCGCACCGTCATCGCGCATCTCGGCAACGGCGCCAGCCTGTGCGCGTTGCGCGACGGCCGCAGCGTGGACACCACCATGGGACTGACGCCGCTCGACGGCCTCGTGATGGGCACGCGCTGCGGCACGATCGATCCCGGCGTGCTGCTCTATCTTCAACAGCACGAGAAGATGTCGGCAGAGGATGTCCAGCACCTGCTCTATCGCGAGTCCGGCCTCCTCGGGGTCTCTGGCATCTCCGCGGACATGCGCACCCTGCTCGCGAGCAACGAGGCTGCGGCGCGCGATGCGGTCGATCTCTTCACCTTCCGCGCGGCGCAAGCTGTCGCGATGATGGCCACCGCGCTCGGCGGCATCGACTGCCTGGTCTTCACCGGCGGCATCGGCGAGCATGCCAAGGAGGTCCGCAGCGCGATCGGCGAACGCCTCGCCTGGCTCGGCGTGTGCGTCGATGCCGTCGCGAACCACGCAGCGCGTGAGCGCATCAACGGCGGCGACAGCGCCATCGAAATCTTCGTCATTCCAACCGATGAAGAAATGACGATCGCACGCCACTGCGCTGCGCTGATCCGCGAAGGCCACGTCACGTGACACCAATGACCGCATCAAGGTGCGGATGAGCGCATTGCAGCCGGCGGCCCATGGCCGGGGCGCCGCCACACCTCAGTGAGTACCGGTCAGGATCTGGAAACACCCGATCGCAACCTCGATCACGATCAGGACCACGACCGCGATTTCCAGCCGGAGCGAACGCTGGGTGTCGATAATGTCGGTCAGCGCGTTGGCGGTCTCCGACACCGCGGTGAGCTTGCGCTCCAGCGTGTCGAGACGCTCCTTCAACTCGTACTCGTCCTCGAGACGGGCATAGAGCCGGTCGAGCTCGGGCTTCTCCCAGAGCACGTCGGGCTTCTCCGCCACCGCGACGCGGCCGGCGACGCGCTGCTGGACCAGCAACGCGTTGCCGATCAGCTTCAGGATGCCCTTGCGCCGCGGCGGCGTGCGGCCTTGCTCGGCGAGCCTGCGCGCAAAGGGCTCGATCACGTCGAACACCGCGGCGACGCGCCGCTCGTCGCGGGCCAGCGAGGTGCTCTTGGCGAGCGCGTCCGCGATCAGGAGCAGCCGCTCGTCAGAGAATTTGGCAAGGCAGATCGGGCCGCCCGGCTGGATCGCCTCGGCGCTTTCGTCCTTGCAGAGCTGCGCATGCGCGATTTCCTCCTCATGCGGGCTGAGTTCGCCGGTCACGCGTGACTTCAGGGTGTCGATCAGGACCTTCTCCTCGGACGGAAGCAGGCCGATCAGCACCACGACGCCGTAGCGGAAGATCACGGCAAGACCGGCATGGACGTGGAAGGCGGCCGGGGTGGAAGAGACCAGCGTCCCGATCTCCAGGCCCGAGGCGTTGATGCGGTCACCGAGCATCAGGGCCCGGATCCGCATGGTCGACGCAGCCTCCTGCTTCAGCGACGTTGAAGCCTTGCCAGCAGCGAGTTGATCGGCGTCCATGTAAAGCCTCCGTCACCGCGAAGCTACGGGTTACTACGGTCCGGATGAGCTTGTGCCGAAAACATCGGCAACATTGCCAACCCGCGCGTGACATATTTCGCTGCAGCGACCCCGTAGTTTACCATCGCACGCCGAAGCGTCTCCGGATAGTTGCACTCGGCAACGCCACGTGTTTATGACAACATCGAGCGACGCTTCTCCCGAAGTGCATACATATACATTGAAGCCTCAATCATGCTGAGCGTCATCATTCCGACCGAAGGTGTCGAGCAGACGGCGGTGGCGACTCTGGCCGCGCTGGTTCCCGGGGCCGCCGCCGGCGTCGTCCGGGAGGTGCTTCTGGTCGACGGCACCCGCAACGGCGTTATCGAGCGCGTTGCCGACGTTGCGGGCTGTCGTTTCGTCAGCTTCGAGGGATCCTCGCAAGGCGCCGCGCTCGCTGCCGGCGCGCTCCAGGCTCGCTCGCCCTGGCTGATGTTCCTACCCGCAGGCGCCGTGCTGGAAACCGGCTGGATCGAGGAAACCACCCAATTCATCGAGGCCGTCGCGACCAGCGGCCGGGATCGGGCGGCGGTGTTCCGCTATGCGCGCTCGCCTTACGCCGATACCGGATTGCGCGACGTCCTCCGGGCCGTGGCGCGCAAACTTGTCGGCCCGCGCGGCGATCAGGGACTTTTGATCGCGCGGAACCATTACGATCGGATCGGCGGTTACCCGCCGCAGGCCCGCCGTTCCGAGGCGCGCCTGCTCCGGCGGCTCGGCCGCTCGTCCCGGACCATGCTGCGCAGCCGGATCGTCATGGCCGGTTGAAGGTCGCCAGATACTTGCTAAAGTCAAATAATTAATTGACAATGGCAAATATCGAGGTGTCCCGTGCCGTCAAGCTCTTCGCCATCAGACATTGCGATCGAACAGGTCGCTGACGATCACGTCGCAGCGGTCCGCGCCTTCAACCGCTTCTACACCCGCAAGCTTGGCGTGCTCGACCAGCATCTTGGCAAGACCCCGTTTTCGCTCAGCGAGGCCCGGGTGCTCTATGAACTCGCGCATCGCGACGAACTGGCCGCTAAAGAAATCGGAAACGAGCTTGGTCTCGACCCCGGCTATCTCAGCCGCATCGTGCAAAGCTTCGACGAGAAAGGGCTGATCACGCGAAGGCCGCTGCCCGCGGATCGCCGGCAATACCAGCTCAGCCTCACTGCCAAGGGCCGCCAGACCTTCGCCAAGTTGAACCTGAGCTCGCAAAATGAGGTCGCCGCAATGCTGGCCCAGCTTTCACCCGGCGACGCAACGCGGCTCACGCAGGCTATGGCGACCATTGAATCCGTGCTCGAGCCACGCCGAACCCAGGCCGCGGCTTTCATGCTGCGCAGCCATCGCGTCGGTGACATGGGCTGGGTCATTTCTCGACAGGGCGCCGCCTATGCCGCGGACTACAACTGGGACATCAGCTACGAGGCGCTGGTCGCCGAGATCTGCGCACAGTTCATCAAGACCTACGACGCCGCGCGCGAGCACTGCTGGATCGCGGAAATAGGGGGCGAGCCGGTCGGCTCGATCTTTCTGGTCAAGGCCACGGACGAGATCGCCAAGCTGCGCCTGTTGCAGGTGGAGAAGAAAGCGCGAGGGCTCGGCGTCGGCCGCGCGCTGGTCGAGCAATGCATCCAAGGCGCACGCGAGAGGGGCTATCGCAAGATGACGCTGTGGACGCAAAGCATCCTGGTCGCCGCACGCGGCATCTATCAAAGCGCAGGCTTCAGGCTCGTGAAGGAAGAAAAGCACCACAGCTTCGGTGCCGATCTGGTTGGCGAGACCTGGGAGCGGGATCTCTGACGATCACGCAAGCGAGCCATCACGCCGTCGCGCCCTGCGCCTTCGCACGGCGCAGATGCTCGTCCAGCCGCGGCATGATCTCAACGAAATTGCAGGGGCGCGTGCGGTAGTCGAGCTGAGCCGCAAGGATGCCGTCCCAGCCGTCGCGACAGGCGCCGGGCGAACCTGGCAGACAGAAGATGTAGGTGGCGCCGGCAACGCCCGCGGTGGCGCGGCTCTGGATCGTCGAGGTGCCGATCTTGGCATGGCTCAGCATATGGAACGCGATCGAGAAACCGTCCATGCGCTTCTCGAACAGCGGCTCGATCGCCTCCGGTGTGACGTCGCGCCCAGTGAAGCCGGTGCCGCCGGTGGTGATCACGACGTCGACGCCGGCATCCGCGATCCAGCGGCGGATCACCGCGCGAATCGCCTCGACGTCGTCGGTGACGATCTCGCGCGCGGCAAGACGATGGCCGGCGGCGACGAGGCGGTCGGCGAGCGTCTGACCCGACTTATCATCCGCAAGTGCGCGCGTGTCGGACACGGTGAGCACCGCGATGTTGAGCGGGATGAACTGTTTCGCTTCGTCGATGGAGGCCATGGCGCATCTCGTCTCTCGTGTCCCGGACAAGGTGCGGCGCATCAGCGCCGCGCCGAAGAGCCGGGACCCACTCCAGAGACTTGTGAGACCGGCATTCTGGGCCCCGGCTCTGCAGCGCACCGCTGAAGAAGCGCTGCGCTGCGTCCGGGGCACGAAACCTTCGCTATAACGCCCCCCTGCCGAACGTGTTGCAGGCCTGCACCGTGCCCTGCTGGTAGCCGGTCATGAACCACTGCTTGCGTTGCGCCGCCGAGCCGTGGGTGAAGGAATCCGGCACGACCCGTCCCGTGGACTGGCGCTGGAGCGTATCGTCACCGATCGCGCTCGCCGTGGTCAGCGCGGCGTCAATGTCGCCGGGTTCGAGGAAGTTCGGACGTTTCTTCGCCTCGCGATTGACCCAGACGCCGGACAGGCAGTCGGCCTGTAATTCGACCTTGACCTGGAGTGCATTGGCCTCGGCCTTGCTGCCCGCCTGCTGCTGCAGCCGCGTCACGCGCGGAATGATGCCGAGCAGGTTCTGGATGTGATGGCCGGCTTCATGCGCGATGATGTAGGCGGTGGTGAAATTGCAGGCGGACTTGCCGGAGCAGCCATGAAAACGGGTCTCGACCTCGCGGAAGAACGAGGTGTCGAGGAAGATGGTGCGATCCGGCGGACAATAGAACGGTCCCATCGCCGACTGCGCCATGCCGCAGCGGCCGCCATTGGTGGCATTGCGGAACAGCACGATCTTCGGGCCGGTGTAGGACTGGCCCGAGGCCTGGAAGATCTCGCTCCAGCGATCGTCGATCTCGCCGAGAATGCCCGAGATCATGCTGCCCATCTCGTCCGTCGGCGCGCCGCGCTTGCCCGCGGACGCCTGGCGGTCGGTCTGGTAGGTCGGCGCATGGCCGCCGCCGGTGAGTATCTCGGCGCCGCCGATCAGGATGCGCGGATCGATGCCGAAGGCGTAGCCGAGCAGGCCGAGCACGATGATGGTGCCGATGCCGAGCCCGCCGCCGCCCATGGGCAGACCGAACCCGCCTCCGCCGCCGCCGCCACCACCTTCGTCGCGACGATCCTCGATGTCGTCGCTGCGGCGGAAGTCATCGTAACGCATGGCGGCCTTCCCTTTGGAACCCCGATTCCCGGGATCCCTGATTTAGTCTCGTCGGCGCGCCCAAGAGCGCCAAAGCTCAACGCGCCACACAGGTAAAACTTCCGTTGCCTTGATCAATAACGCTGTCGGCAAAAATTGCCTAGTGCGGCAACAGGCCGATGCCAGCAATTTTTTCCGAGGGTCGAGCAATTTTTTCCGAGAGAAATTGGAAGCTTTTTGGAGTCGGGGCTTTTTCCGCAACGCCAGGAACTGCGAAATACACTGTAAAACACGACGAATCCGCACAACGACCGGCGCGCCGGACGCGATGCGGGGACTGCTCACGAAAGCGGCGGGTTAAGTCGATTTTTACTTTGCCCCTTCAATGTAACGGCCAGTCGGTTGTTTGGTCCCGCGTCGCCGACAGCGTCGCCTGAGTCAGAGTTCTTGAGTCATGGTAGAGTCGCGTCGCGGGGCGTCTGCAAGGGCGCCCCGCACAAACTTCGAGTCGCCGTCGCATCGTATTGTCCTCGGCGATTGCGTCGCCGAGATGTCGAAGCTTCAGGCTGGTTCGGTCGATCTCGTGTTCGCCGATCCGCCCTACAATCTCCAGCTCAAGGGCGATCTCAAGCGCCCCGACGAATCCCATGTCGACGCCGTCGACGACGACTGGGACAAGTTCGATTCGTTTTCCGCCTATGACGATTTCACCCGCGCATGGCTGCTTGCCGCCCGCCGCGCGATGAAGCCGTCGGCGACGATCTGGGTGATCGGCTCCTATCACAACATCTTCCGCGTCGGCGCGATCATGCAGGACCTCGGCTTCTGGCTCCTGAACGATATCGTCTGGCGCAAGTCGAACCCGATGCCGAATTTCCGCGGCCGCCGCTTCACCAACGCGCACGAGACGATGATCTGGGCCGCGCGCGACGAGAAGGCGAGGGGCTACACGTTCAACTACGAGGCGCTGAAGGCCGCCAACGAGGACGTGCAGGCACGTTCCGACTGGCTGATCCCGCTCTGCACCGGCGAGGAGCGCCTCAAGGGCGCCGACGGCAAGAAGGTGCATCCGACGCAGAAGCCGGAAGGCCTGCTCGCGCGCGTGCTGCTGTCGTCGTCAAAACCCGGCGATCTCGTCATCGATCCCTTCAACGGCACCGGCACCACCGGCGCGGTCGCAAAGCGCCTCGGCCGCTCCTATATCGGCTTCGAGCGCGACAGGACCTACGCCAAGGCCGCCGAAGCGCGCATCGCCGCGGTTGAGCCGCTGCCGGACGCAAGCCTCGCTCCGTTCATGACCGCGCGCGAAGCGCCGCGAGTCGCGTTCTCCGAACTGATCGAGCGCGGCATGATCATGCCCGGCACGAAACTGTTCGACGCCAAGAAGAAGCTCGGCGCACTCGTGCGCGCCGACGGCGCCATCATGTTCGGCGACAAGGTCGGCTCGATCCACCGCATCGGCGCCGTGGCGCAAGGCGCAGCTGCCTGCAACGGCTGGACATTCTGGCATGTCGAGACCAAGAAGGGCCTCAGACTGATCGACGAGCTGCGCGCCGAGATCCGCGCCGGCATGGCGGCGGAGTAATTTCCCTCGCGATCGTCATTCCGGGGCGCGTGAAGCGCGAGCCCGGAATGACGGCGGCGGTTGAAAGCCCGGGCCGGCAGGACTAGATTCGTCCGATAAACCCGTCCTGACCGGTCTTGGTCCCGTGCGACGACAGTCCGAGACATTGCTGCTGGTGCCGTTGCTGCCGATCTTCCTGCTCGGCATGTTTCCGATGTTCCTGATCGCCCTGCTCGGATTCTTCGGCCTCGCGCTCTTCGGCGTGCTCGTGATCTGCGTCGGGCTCGCCGGCAGCAACGAAGCGCACGAAAATTTCAATCACGACGTCATCGTGCACGGCTACGCGCGCGGATCAACGCGCGCGGCGCGGGCCTCCGATATGCATCTCGCCGCGCGGCTCGGGCTGCGGCTGGAGGCGGCCGGCGCGGCGATGGTCATTACGGCGGCGATCGGCCTTTGTTACGCCGGCTGATCTGCGCAGAGCGCAGATGCCGCCCGGCAAACTCGCCGGTTGCCCTCCCCGACGAGGTTCGGGCAAGAGAAGGCGACCCCGCGGCAATGATGCTGCGTTTGCTCTCGGCAAGAAACACTGGGAAGATGTGTGATGCTCAAATTCTATTTCAACGGTTCGCCGAACCCGACCAAGGTTGCGCTTTACCTCGAAGAGGCCGGCCTGCCCTACGAACCGGTGAAGATCGACACCCGCAAGGGCGAGCAATTCACGTCGGACTATCTGAAGGTCAATCCGAACGGCAAGGTGCCGGCGATCGACGACAACGGGACGGTCGTGTTCGACTCGAACGCCATCCTGCTCTACCTCGCCGAGAAGACCGGCAAGTTCCTGCCCGCCGCCGCTGTGCGCGGCGAGACGCTGTCATGGCTGATGTTCATCGCGACCGGTGTCGGGCCGTATTCGGGTCAGGCGGTGCACTTCAAGCATTTTGCGCCGAAAGACCAGAACCACGACTACGCCCATAACCGCTACCAGTACGAGACCGATCGCCACTACAGGATTCTTGACGGTCACCTCAAAGGCCGCCGCTACATGGTCGGCGACGATTATTCGATCGTCGACATGGCGCTGTGGGGCTGGGCGCGGATGGTGCCGTTCAAGCTCGGCGACGACGCCTTTGCGCGATACCCGAACGTGAAGCGGCTGGTGGACGAGATCTCGGCGCGGCCGGCGGCGGCGCGTGCCATCGCGCTGAAGGACAAGTTCGCCTTCAAGGCCGAGATGGACGACGAGGCGCGAGCCAACATGTTCAAGCACATGGCGACCCAGGTCGCCTGATCGCGCCAAGCTGCTGATCTTTGTCAGCAGTTGAACGGCAGAGAGATGCCGGCGGGGCCGATGGCGGCCCGCCGGTTAAGGACGTCTCGGTTCAACCGGCAGAAGCCGCGCGCCGATTCTACCCGGGAAACGGACCCAGCGCCCTCTCGGTCAGGATCGAGTCGCAGTACTCGCGGATTTCCTTGATCTTGCCGTCCTCGAGACGAAACACCAGGCAATAGTCGTTGTCGTAGCGTACGCCCTCAGGCGTAACGTTGTCGCCCTTGGCCTCCACGACGACAACATCGCCCTCGGCGATGAAGCGGTGCGCGACCGTGCGCGTGCGGTCGCGCAGGCGGCTGCGCACATAGCCGTGCAGATCGTTGAGGATCGCCTCCTTGCCCGAAAAGGTGCGCGACCAGGAATACTGGCCGGTCACGACCCATTTGGCATCCTCGGCAAGACTTGCGGTGAACAGGGCGCGATCGCGCGCGGCCGGATCGGGATTGGCGGCGGCGGCGAAGATATCCTGCATCAGTTTCTTGTTGGCGCTCGCGCTCATGGCGGCATCTCCGTGTGGTGAACATCGCGGAGATCATCGCCGGCCGATCATCATTCTTCAAATCGATAGAGAATATGATATCTATTCACTTGATGAATTTGAATTCGCTTGACCTCAACCTGCTGACCGCGCTCGACGCCCTGCTGCGCGAGGCCAGCGTCAGCCGTGCCGCGCTTCGGATGGGCCTGTCCCAGCCGGCGGCGAGCCACGCGTTGCAGCGCCTGCGCGATATCCTCGGCGATCCGCTGCTGGTGCGCACCGGCGCGCGCATGGAGCTGACGCCGCGGGCGCAGGCTCTGCGGACGCCGCTCGCGCAGGCGCTCGACCAGGTGCGCGGGCTGTTCATGCCTGAGGATTTCGACGCCGCCCGCAGCGAGCGACAATTCCGCCTGATGATGCCGGATCTCGCGGTCGAACTGCTGATGCCGCCGCTGATGGAGAAGGTGACGCGGGCCGCTCCGAATGTCCGCATCGACATCGTGCCGTGGCGGGGACCTGCGATCTTCCACGCCGAGTTCGCCCGCACCATCGACCTCGTGATCTCGATCGGCAATGCCTTCAAGGGTTTCCACCGCCAACTGCTCTACATCGACAGCGACGCACTGGCGGTGCGGCGCGGCCATCCCATGGCAGCGAAGTTGAAGCGGCGCGAGACGTTCCTGGCGGCGCGCCATGTCGGCGTGATCATCCGCGGCCAGCCCGAGGATCTGATCGACACCTGGCTGCGCGACAGGGGCATCGAGCGGCACATCTCGCTGGTCGTGTCAGGCTATCTCGAAGCGCTGCACGTCGCCGCCCGCACTGACCTCGTTGCCTTCGTACCGCGCCGTCTGATCGCCGCACTGTCGAAACAGCTTGGGCTCGTCGCGGTGACGCCACCGCTCGACCCAGGGATCGACGAGCAATTCATGTTCTATCCGACCCGCGCGCAGATGGACCCCGGCTCGATCTGGCTGCGGCGGCTGATGCTGGAAACGGGGCGGGAGCTGGAGAAGACGGAACGGCGTGCCGGATAAGACGCAGCTTCAACAAACTCGGTGTCGTCCCGGACAAGCGCACCCTTAGGCGCGTGCAGATCCGGGACCCATAGCCCCAGGGAGGAGTTTGGCGAAGACTGGTCGTTCGGTACTTCGACCGATCGAAATCGATGGATTCCGCGGTATGGGTCCCGGGTCTGCGCTGACGCTGGCCCGGGACGACAGCGAAGCATGTGACCTCACGCCTTCTGCGCAGCCATCACCTTTGCCACAGCGGGGCGGTCGGACATGCGCTTGAAATGGTCGGCGATCTTCGGCGTGGCGTTGATATCGACGCCGTCGCCTTCGAGCCAGGTCGAGAGCGTGTAGAGGTAGGGATCGCAGATCGTGAACTGATCGCCCATTACCCAGGGCCCCCTCAACATCTTCTGCTCGATCAGGGAGAAGCAGGCGGCCATGGTCTTCGGCACCATCGCCTTCATGTCGGCGAACGAGCTCTCCTGCGTCGCCCAGCGTGCGCCGCGCACCTTGTGGGCATGATTGATGTGCACGGTCGAGCAGAGATAGGAGTTGAACGACTGCACCTGGGCGAAGTCGAAGGGATCGTCGAGCGGCGCGAGCTTCGCCTTGGGAAACGTCTGCGCGAGGTAAGCCAGCATCGCCGGCGTCTCGGTGAGGACGCCGCGATCGGTCACCAGCGCCGGCACGCGGCCTTTCGGGTTGATGGCGAGATAATCCGGGCTGTTCTGCTGGTTGTCCTTGAAGCTCAACCGTTCGGCCGTGTAGTCGGCGCCGGCCTCCTCCAGGGTGATGTAGGTGGCGAGTGCACAGGTGCCGGTGGCGTAGTAGAGCTTGAGCATGTCGGACCTCATGGGAAAACCCGAGGTTATCGGCCCTCCGCCGCGCCGTCCATAGCGACCTCTTCGCAGTTGCCCACGGCCGCCCGGCTGTGCCAAGACGCCGTCAATCGGAGGGGGATTTGTCATGACCGTACTCATCGCCGGTGGCGGCATCGGCGGGCTGACGCTTGCGCTCAGCCTGCACCAGATCGGCGTTCCCGCAAAAGTGTTCGAGAGCGTCGCCGAACTGAAGCCGCTCGGGGTCGGCATCAACGTGCTGCCGCATGCGGTGCGCGAGCTGATCGAGCTCGGGCTGCTGGACAGGCTGGATGCCAGCGGCGTACGGACGCGTGAGCTCGCCTATTTCTCCAAGCACGGCAAGCCGATCTGGAGCGAGCCGCGCGGGCTGGAGGCCGGCTACAAATGGCCGCAATTCTCGATTCATCGCGGCACGCTGCAGCAGCTCCTGCTCGACACCGCGATCGCGCGGCTCGGCCGCGACAACATCCTCACCAGCCATCATTTGACCGGCTGGAGCGAGACCGCAGACGGTGTGCGCGCCGATTTCATCGACAAGGCGACCGGCAAGGCCGCGGGAACTTACGACGGCGCGATCCTGATCGCCGCCGACGGCATCCATTCCGCCGTGCGAGAAAAGCTCTATCCGGACGAGGGGCCGCCGATCTGGAACGGCCGCATCCTCTGGCGTGGCGTCACGCCGGCGAAAGCCTTCCTCAGCGGCCGCACCATGATCATGGCCGGGCATGAGATCCTGAAATTCGTCTGCTATCCGATCTCGAAGCAGCCGGATGAGTCCGGCAATCATTTGATCAACTGGGTCGCCGAGCGGCACATGCCGCCGACCTATCAGTGGCGGCGCGAGGACTATAACCGCACCGCGCGGCTGGAGGAGTTCCTGCCCTGGTTCGAGAGCTGGCAGTTCGACTGGCTCGACGTGCCTGGCCTGATCAAGAACTGCCCGCACGGCTATGAATACCCGCTGGTCGACCGCGACCCGGTCGCGCAATGGACCTTCGGCAAGGTCACGCTGCTGGGCGATGCCGCACATCCGATGTACCCGATCGGCTCCAACGGCGCCTCGCAGGCGATCCTCGATGCCCGCATCGTCGCCCGCGAGATCCTGGCGCACGGCCCGACGACCGCGGCGCTGCTCGCCTACGAGGCCGAGCGGAGGCCCGCGACCACCGACCTCGTCCTTCTCAACCGCAAGAACGGCCCCGAGCAGGTGATGCAGCTTGTCGAGGAGCGCGCGCCTGGTGGGTATGAGGTCGTCACCGACGTGCTGTCGCAAAAGGAGCTGGAAGACATCGCCGCGAACTACAAGCGCGTCGCGGGCTTTCAGGTGGAAGCGCTGAGGGCAGCGACGGCGGACGACGCAGACTCAATCGGGTGAGGGGTCTGTCTCCGCGCATTCATCTCGCTGTTAGAGTTCGCGGATGGATACCCTCATCCGGCACTTCGCGCCACCTTCTTCCCACAAAGGGAGAAGGTGTACCGCACGCGCGGCGATACTATTATTTACTCACCACCCTCGCCGCCTCGAGCAAGCGCTCGCTCGCGCTTGCTGTCGCCAGCACCGTGCCGTCCTCCGCCATCAGCTTGGCCTCGACAAACGCGATGGTCCTGCCGAGCTGCGTCACCCTGGCTTCGCCAATGATCTTCCCGGGCTTTGCGGGACTGAGGAAATTCACGGTCATGCTGATGGTGGTGGTGTAGAGCCGGCCCTCGCTCATGACCAAAACAGCCGGGCCCATGGTGTCGTCGAGCATGGCCGAGAGCATCCCACCCTGGATAAAGCCAGCGGGGTTGCAGAACTCCGGCCTGCCCTCGAACGAGAGCTTGATCCAGCCTTCCTCCGGACGGGCATCGAGCAGCCGCCATCCCAGCAGCTCGGCACAGGGTGGCCTTGGAAAGTTGTCGAGCGCGGTCTTGATCATTGGCAGCCTCCGTTTCGCTACCCAATAGCGCAGCGCTGCTGCCAGCATGCTGTCAGGAGGCTGGGTTCGATGAAAGATCCAGCGCGTGCGCGATGACCTTGCGCATGACGTTGGGCAGCGCTTCACCGGCAAGAGTCGCGGTCGGCACCCAGCGCATGCCCTCGGGCGCGCGCGTGCGCGCCTCCGCTTTCGCGGTATAGATCACGAGCTCCAGCGGAAAATGCGTGAAGACGTGGGTGACGACGCCGACCTTGCGCTGCCAGCGCGACAACCCCTTCAGCTCCGGCGCCTGCCGCTTCGCGGTCGCATCGTCCTGGCCGGCGAGCCAATCGGAGCCGGGCACTTCCGTCATGCCGCCGAGCAAGCCCTTTTCGGGACGGCTGCGGACCAGCAGCTCGTCGCCGCGCGTGACGACGAAAGCGGCGCCGCGCCGCAACGTGCCACTCTTCTTCGGCGCCTTGCGCGGAAAGGTCTCCTGGGTGCCTTGCGCACCCGCGATGCAATCCTCGTTCAGCGGACACAACGAGCAGGCCGGCTTCTTCGGCGTGCAGATCGAGGCGCCGAGATCCATCAGCGCCTGTGCGCTGTCACCTGCGCGCGAATCCGCAAGCAGTGTGGCCGCAAGCTGCTGGATCCGCGGCTTGGCCTGCGGCAGCTCTTCCTCGACCGCGAACAGGCGCGACACCACCCGCTCGATATTGCCGTCTACCGGCATGGTGCGGCGATCGAAGGCGATCGCCGCGATCGCCGCCGCCGTGTAGGGCCCGATACCCGGCAGCGCGCGCAGCCCCTCCTCGGTGTCTGGAAAGGTGCCGCCATGCTCGCGCGTCACCGCGACAGCGCAGGCATGGAGATTGCGGGCGCGCGAGTAATAGCCGAGCCCGGCCCACATCCGTAGCACGTCATCCTGCGAGGCCCGCCCGAGCGCGGTGACATTCGGCCAGCGCGCGACGAATTTTTCGAAGTAAGGCCCGACCGCCTTCACCGTGGTCTGTTGGAGCATGATCTCCGACAGCCAGACGCGGTACGGGTCCGACGCCTCTCCGGGCGCGGCCCGCCAGGGCAGCCGGCGACGGTGGCGGTCATACCAGGCGAGCAGGAGTTTCGGGCGCGACGAGGCTTTCGACTGAACTGGTTCCGACTTGGCTTTGAGGGCAGATCTGGGGCTCATGGCTACACTGTAGCGGCAACGCGCCGGTCTCTCCACGTCATGCCCGCGCCTGTCGCGGGCATCCACGTGTTTCTTCGCGGCAAGACTGGGATGGCCGGGCCTCCGCCTCGCCGAAGCGGCTTCGGCCGCGCAGGCGGGACAAAGCCCGGCCATGACGGCAGCAGTTCCTGACGCATCGCGCGCGGTGCTATAAGGTCCACATGTCCAAATTCCCTCCCAAACCCGGTCCCATCAGCGCCAAGCCGCTATCGCTCCTGCTCAACGACGTCTTTGCCGAGGCCTATGCCAAGCAGGGATTTGCCGCGCGCGAGCTGGTGACGCGCTGGGCGCAGATTGCCGGACCGGAGATCGCGGCCCATGCCGAGCCGCTGAAGATGCAATGGCCACGGCCGGTGGAGGGCCAGCCGCAGGAGCCGGCAACCCTGGTGCTGCGGGTCGAGGGGCCGATGGCGCTGGAGATCCAGCACTCTGCCGACGTCATCCTGGAGCGGGTCAACCGTTTCTTCGGCTGGAGCGCGGTTGGCAAGCTCGCCTTCCGCCAGGCCCCGCTGTCGCGCGCCCGGCGGATGGCGCGGCCCGGCCCCCCCGATCCCAAATCGGTGGCCAAGGTGGCGGAGAGCCTTGGCGACATCGAAGATGAACAACTGAAGACGGCGCTGGCGCGGCTGGGGGCCGCCATCAAGCGAAATTGAGCCTTATTCTGCCCTTAATCTGGACCAGTGCTTGCGGCTCGCCATTGCCTCTAAGGACGTTTCAAGCTAGCGACAGGCCGCCCGGGCGGGAACCCGGGCGAGACCACACCAATTCGGGAGCCGACCGTGATCATCACCCGCCGCGCCTTCACTACGATGCTGTCGCTGACCGGGCTTGCCGCGCTCGCCGGGCTCTCGCCGCTGCGATTCATCTCTGAAGCGATGGCACAGTCTGCCGCCGATGTGGCGAAGCCCGTGTCGCTGCCCGACATGGCGCTGGGCCCGAAGGACGCCGCTGTCACCATCACCGAGTACGCCTCGATGACCTGCCCGCACTGCGCCGCCTTCAACGAGCAGGTGTTCCCCAAGATCAAGAAGGAATACATCGACACCGGCAAGGTGCGTTACATCTTCCGCGAGTTCCCGCTCGACATCAAGGCCGCCGCCGGCTCGATGCTGTCGCGCTGCATCGCCAAGGGTGACGCGCCGAAATACTTCGCGGTCACCGACATGCTGTTCCGCCAGCAGAGCGAGTGGGTGGTGAAGAACACGACGGAGACCTTGACGCGGATCGGCAAGCAGGCCGGTCTCACCCAGCAGCAGGTCGAGGCCTGTCTGAAGGACCAGGCGCTGCTCGACAAGATCGCCGCCGACCAGAAATACGCCAGCGACGTTCTGAAGGTCGATTCGACGCCGACCTTCTTCATCAACGGCGAGAAGATCAAGGGCGAGACCTCGTTCGAGGAATTCGCCAAGAAGATCAATGCGCTGCTGAAGAGCTGATTCGTCGCGCTCAAGGCCTGATTCGCATCTCCAAAGCCGTATCATTCCCGGCATAAATCCCTTGGGAAAAGCGGCTTTCGCCGGTTGCCCTCGCGGCGCACCGCGGCCATTGTCCAGCCGCATGAGCCGCCTCGCGCGACTCACCCAGACAGCGACATTGCCTTCCATGGTATTGTCCCGGCAGGGGGATTCGCGCCTGCCAACAGAGATGCGTGCTTATGAAAATCACCCGCCTGCGCCTTCACGGCTTCAAGTCCTTCGTTGAGCCCACGGACTTCGTCATCGAGCCCGGCCTGACCGGCGTGGTCGGACCCAACGGCTGCGGCAAGTCGAATCTGGTCGAGGCGCTGCGCTGGGCGATGGGCGAGACCTCCTACAAGTCGCTGCGCGCCGCCGACATGGATGCGGTGATCTTCGCCGGTTCCGGCAACCGTCCCGCGCGCAACCACGCCGAAGTGACGATGACGATCGACAACGCCGATCGCACCGCGCCGGCGGCGATGAACGACAGCCAGCTGCTCGAAATCTCCCGCCGCATCGAGCGCGAGGCGGGCTCGGTCTATCGCATCAACGGCCGCGACGTCCGCGCCCGTGACGTGCAGATCCTGTTCGCCGATGCCGCCACCGGCGCGCGCTCGCCCGCCCTCGTCCACCAGGGCAAGATCGGCGAGATCATCCAGGCCAAGCCCGAGCAACGCCGCCGCGTGCTGGAAGACGCAGCCGGCGTCGCCGGTCTGCATGCCCGCCGCCACGAGGCCGAGCTGCGGCTGAAGGCGGCCGAAACCAACCTCACCCGCGTCGAGGACGTGATCGGCCAGCTCGCAGGGCAAATGGAGGGCCTGAAGAAGCAGGCCCGCCAGGCCGTGCGCTATCGCGAAGTCGCGGCCAAGGTCCGCAAGGCCGAGGCCACCCTGTTCCATCTTCGCTGGATTGGCGCCCACGCCGAAGTCAACGAGTCCGGCCACACGCACGATCTCGCGGTCCGCGAGATGGCCGAGCGCACCCAGCACCAGGCTGAAGCCGCCCGCATTCAGGCCATTCGCGCCGCCGAAATGCCGGCGCTGCGCGATGCGGAAGCGCGCGCCGCTGCGGGCTTGCAGCGCCTGACCAATGCCCGCGAGCTGCTCGACCGCGAGGAAGAGCGCGCCAAGGAGCGCGTCGCCGAGCTCGAGCGTCGCCTCGCCCAGTTCGAGGGCGACATCTCCCGCGCCCAGCAGCAGACCATGGACGCCGACGTCGCGCTGCAGCGGCTCGACGCCGAAGACGCCGAGCTGAAGGAAGAGATCAAGTCGCGCGTCGAGAAGCGTTCCGGCGTCGACGAGCGCGTCGGCGAGGCCGAAGCGGTGCTGACCGAAACCGAGCAGCAATTCGCCGAGCTCACCACTGCGCTCGCCGACCTCACCGCCAAGCGCAACCAGTTAGAGGCCAACGTCCGCACCCACCGCGACAAGCTCGCCCGGCTCGACCAGGAGATTGCGAACGTCGCCGCCGAAGAGCAGAAACTTGCTGATGAGACCGGCGGCTTCGGCGATCTGGACGAGCTGACGGCGACGGTCGAGACCGCGGAGCAGACGCTTGCAGCCTCCGAGGCGGCCGCGCAGGCCAGCGAAGCTGCCCACGTCGCCGCCCGCCAGACGCTGGAATCCTCGCGTTCGCCGCTCGTCGAAGCGGACAAGCGCGTGCAGCGGCTCGAGACCGAGGCACGCACGATCTCCAAGATCGTCAACGGCGAGACCAAGAATCTGTGGCCGCCGATCATCGACGGCATCAGCGTCGACAAGGGATTTGAGAAGGCGATCGGCGCCGCACTCGGCGACGATCTCGATGCGCCGATCGACCCGTCGGCGCCGATGCGCTGGACCAATGTCGGTCTTGCCGAAGATGATCCGGCCTTGCCCGAAGGCGTCGAGCCGCTCGCCAGCCACGTGCAGGCGCCGGCCGAGCTGGCACGCCGTCTGGCCCAGATCGGCGTGGTGCCGCGTGAGCGCGGCGCCGAGCTGGTCTCGCAGCTCAAGACCGGACAGCGGCTGGTCTCGCCCGAGGGCGATGTCTGGCGCTGGGACGGCTTTGTCGCGGCGGCTCATGCGCCGACCGGTGCCGCCCGGCGTCTTGCCGAGCGCGCCCGTCTCGTCGACATCGAGAACGAGCTGGAGCAGGCCCGCATCGACGCGCAGATCAAGCGCCAGGCGCTGGAGAACGCCGAATCCGAGCTGCAGATGGCGGCCAGCACCGAAGGCGCTTCGCGCGAAGCCTGGCGCGCCGCGCAGCGCGAGCTCAACGTCGCGCGCGAGCGCCATGCCACCGCCGAGCGCGAGATCAGCCGCCACGCCGCGCGCAAGGCGACATTGTCGGAAGCGCACAGCCGTCTCGCCGCCGACCGCGCCGAGGCCGAAGCCGCGTATGAATACGCTGAAGCCGGCATCTCCGAGCTGCCGTCGAGCGAGGACACCGAGACCCGTCTGGCCGCCGTCCGCAGCGATATCGAGGGCCATCGCCGCATGGCCGCCCAGGTCCGCGCCGAGGCGCAGGCGCTGGCACGCGAGGCCGAGCTGGCCGATCGCCGCGTGCAGGCGATCCTCGCCGAGCGTACCGAGTGGCAGAACCGCAAGGAAAGCGCGGCCTCCCATATCGACACCATCCAGGCCCGCATCGCCGAGCTGACGATCGAGCGCAGCGACCTCGAAAACGCGCCGGCCGTGTTTGCCGAGAAGCGCAGCGCGCTGATCACCGAGATCGAATACGCCGAAAACGATCGCCGCATGGCCGCCGACGCGCTCGCCACCGCGGAAAGCGCGATGGCGGAGACCGACCGCGTCGCCAAGCTGACGCTCGAAGCGCTGTCCAGCTCTCGCGAGGCCACTGCCCGCGCCGAGGAACGCATGGAAGGCGCGCGGCGCCGGCTCGAGGACATCGAGCGCGAGATCCGCGACATGCTGGAGGTCGAGCCGCAGGCTGTTGCCGGCCTCGCCGAGATCGAGCCCGGCGCGGAGCTGCCGCCATTGCACGACATCGAGGAAGACCTCGAAAAGATGCGCCGCGACCGCGAGCGCCTCGGCGCAGTCAATCTGCGCGCCGAGGAAGAGCTGCGCGAGGTCGAGACCCAGCACACCGGGCTCGTCACCGAGCGCGACGACCTCGTCGAAGCCATCAAACGGCTGCGCCAGGGCATCCAGAGCCTCAACAAGGAAGCGCGCGAGCGGCTCCTGACCTCTTTCGAGGTGGTCAACAACCACTTCAAGCGCCTGTTCGTCGAGTTGTTCGGCGGCGGCGAGGCCGCGCTGCACCTGATCGAGAGCGACGACCCGCTGGAAGCCGGCCTCGAAATCATCGCCAAGCCGCCGGGCAAGAAGCCGCAGACGCTGTCGCTGCTCTCGGGCGGCGAGCAGGCGCTGACCGCGATGGCGCTGATCTTCGCGGTGTTCCTCACCAACCCCTCGCCGATCTGCGTGCTGGACGAAGTCGACGCGCCGCTTGACGACCACAACGTCGAACGGTACTGCAACCTGTTGCACGAGATGACGGGTTCGACCGACACGCGCTTCATCATCATCACACACAATCCGATCACGATGGCGCGGATGAACCGCCTGTTCGGCGTCACCATGGCCGAGCGGGGCGTCTCGCAGCTGGTGTCGGTGAGCCTGCAAGAGGCGGTGGACATCCTCGACCAGAACGTGGCGTGAGACTGCCGCCCAACCACAACCATTGACGTCATCATCCGCGAAAGCGGATGATCCAGTACGCCGCAGCTTCTCGGTTGACCGCTACCGTCTCGGAATACTGGATGCCCCGCCTGCGCGGGGCATGACGATGGGAATATGATCTCGCCCACCCTCCCCGCAGAACTGAAGGCTGCCCTCGACGGCAAGCTCCAGGGCTTTTCGCGCAGCGACGCGGCACAACGGTCACGGAAAATCTCGACCGCCTATCGCGCCGGTGGCGGCTCCGGCACGATCAGGTCTGAAGCCGATGCCCTCGCCTATGCGCTGGCTCGCATGCCGGCGACCTACGCGGCGGTTGCTGCAAGCCTCAATGCCTTGACGGGGGTCGCTCCGTACCTCACCCCGGAAACGCTGCTCGACGTCGGCGCGGGTCCGGGCACTGCGAGTTGGGCTGCCGCCGAAGCATTCTCCTCGCTGCAGGATTTTACCCTGCTCGACGCCAACGCCACGCTCAGCCGGCTGGCTCTCGAGCTGGCGCGCGACAGCTCGCGATTGGCGGAGTGCCGCTATTTACCGGGCGATGCCGGCGCGAATCTCGCCGACGTTTCCGAAGCCGATCTCGTCGTTGCGAGCTACGTCGTCGGCGAGCTGAGCGAGGGCGATCAACGCAAACTCGCGGAAGCAATGTGGGCGAAGGCGCGTCACGCGCTGGTCGTGATCGAGCCCGGCACGCCCGCGGGCTACACACGCATCCTCGCTTTGCGGCAGCAGCTGATCGCGCTGGGCGCTTACGTCGCCGCCCCCTGCCCGCACGAAAAGCCCTGCCCCTTGACGGCGCCCGACTGGTGCCATTTTTCCCAGCGCCTACCGCGCTCACAGGCGCACCGCCAGATCAAAGCCGCCGAGGTGCCGTTCGAGGACGAGCGCTTCATCTACGTCGCCCTGACCCGCACGCCGCCCGCGGCGCGCGCCGCGCGCGTGCTGGCGCCGCCGAATGTCGGCAAGGCCGACATCACGGCCAAGCTTTGCACCGAGGACGGTGTCGCAGCGACGAAGGTCCCACGGCGTGACAAGGTTGCGTATGCGGACGCCCGGCGCTGGCGCTGGGGCGACGCCATCCTGTCCGAAAGTTAACCTCCTTCCGGGCTCTTGCCTTGAACTCGGATGGTTCCCGATCCGACCCAGTCTTACCCTCCCTCTTCGCGGGGGCTCTCGCCCTGCGCCAAATTGGTCTACCCTAGCGCCCGCCTTCTTCCCCTTCAGGAGTTCTCCATGTCGACCGGCTGGATCGTTCTCGGCGTCATCGCCGTCCTCGTGCTCTTGGCCTTCAGTGCCTACAACCGCCTGGTGGCGCTGAGCCAGCGTGTCGGTCAGGCCTTTGCCGATATCGACGTGCAGCTCAAGCAGCGCCACGATCTGATCCCGAACCTGGTCGAGACGGTGAAGGGCTATGCCTCGCACGAGCGCGGCACGCTCGACGACGTCGTCAAGGCGCGCAATTCGGCGATGTCGGCGCAGGGTCCGGCGCAGGTGTCCGCGGCCGAGAACCAGCTCTCCGGCGCGCTCGGCCGACTGATCGCGCTGTCGGAGGCCTATCCCGACCTCAAGGCCAACGCCAATTTCCAGCAGCTCGCCAGCGAGCTCTCCGACCTCGAGAACAAGATCGCGGCCAGCCGCCGCTTCTTCAACAGCGCGGTCCAGGAATACAACACGGGCATCCAGCAAATGCCCGCCGCCCTGTTCGCCGGCATGTTCGGCTTCACCAGGAAGGAGTTCTTCGATCTCGGCACCAGCCGAACCGAGGTCGAGGCCGCGCCGCAGGTGAAATTCTGAGTTGAGCCGATAGGCCGGCAGGGCACTCGCGTCATGGCCGCGTATGGTCTCTACACGCACATCGCCTCGAACAAGTTTCGTTCGATGCTGCTGCTCGGCGGCCTGTTCATGCTGGTCTACGTGCTGGTCTATGCCGGCGCGCTGGTCGCCGAGGTCGTCATCAACGGCAATGGCACGGTGGCCTATTATCTGAGCCGCGCCCTCACCGACCTGCTCAAAGCCGCGCCCTTCGCGACGATCGCAGCAGTAGTCTGGGTCGTGATCGCCTATTTCTTCCACCAGTCGATGATCGACGCGGTGACCGGCGGCCACGACATCACCCGGCAGGAGCAGCCGCGGCTCTATAATCTGCTGGAAAACCTCTGCATCTCGCGCGGCATCACCATGCCGAAGCTGAAGATCATGGAGAGCCCGGCGCTGAACGCCTTCGCGACCGGCCTCAATCCGCGGCAATATTCCATCACCGTCACCACGGGTCTGCTCGATGCGCTGGACGACAAGGAGATCGAGGCCGTGCTGGGCCACGAGCTGACCCACATCAAGAACGGCGATGTGCAGCTCATGATAGTCGCCGTCATCATCGCCGGCGTGGTCGGCTTCTTCGGCGAATTGTTCTTCCGCCTGTTCACGAATCTCAACTGGAGCTCCGGCGCCGGCGGCTCATGGTCCTCAGGCTCCTCCTCGTCGCGGTCGTCTTCATCGTCGAGGGAGAGCAAGAGCTCCGGCGGCGGCGCAATCATCGTGATCATCATCGCGGTCGTGCTGATCGTGCTGGCCTGGCTGCTGTCGCAGGTGGTCAAGCTCGCGCTGTCGCGGTCACGCGAATATCTCGCCGACGCCGGCTCCGTCGAGCTGACGAAAGATCCCGATGCGATGATCTCGGCGCTGCGCAAGATCGAGAATCGCGGCGAACTGCCCGGTGCGACATCGGCCGTGATGGAGCTCTGCGTCGACAATCCGCGCGAGGGCTTTGCCGATCTGTTTGCGACCCATCCCTCGGTGCAGTCCCGCGTCGACGCGCTGGTCAAGTTTGCCGGCGGTCACGACCCCGGTCCCCTGCCGACGCTCGCGAAGGAGACGGAAGAGCCGGGGACGCAAGCCGGTCCGCAGGACGCTCCGCCGCCGCTGCGCCATGGCCCGTGGGACGACGCCGACGGATCGGCCAGCCCGCCGCCCGTGTCTGCACCCAGTCCCTCCGGACCCTCTCCCAGCAACCCGCCGGGCAGTCCAACGGACAATTCTATGGGTCCTTGGGGCCGCCATTGAGCACCTGATTCCCACCACACAAGGCGAGTTTCGCCGCGGTTGGGAAAAACCTCGGGAATTGCCGTAACTGGAGCTTACGGAATTGAATTCTCCCTTGTTTCTGCCATGTTCGCGCCCAACAGCAGACTTGGGACATCCTTGAGACATCGATTTGGGGCCCGGCCGATCGCGACCTCGCGACCGGGGGCGCGCGTTAGGGGACAGCAATGGCAAAACCGGCAGTGGTTGTGGTGGGCGCGGACAAGGGCGGGGTCGGCAAGACCACGGTGTCGCGGACCTTGCTCGATTATTTTTCCGCCAACAACGTGCCGACGCGCGCCTTCGACACGGAGTCGCCGCGCGGAACCCTGAAGCGCTTCCACCCCGACATCACCGAGATCGTCGACATGACGACGACGTCGGACCAGATGAAGATCTTCGACACGCTCAATGCGGTGAGCCCGTCGGTGACCGTGATCGACGTTCGCGCCGGCCTGCTTTCGCCGGCCCTCGCCTCGCTGCGCGACATCGGCTTTCTCGACGCCGCCAAGGCGGGCCAGATCACGTTTGCGGTGTTCCATATCCTGGGACCCTCGATCGCCTCGCTGGAGGAGATCGCCGAGACCGCGAGCTTCATGTCCGGCGCGAAATATTTCCTGGTGAAGAACTTCATCAACGACACCCAGTTCTTCCAGTGGGACCAGGCGACCTACAATTCCTATTTTCACCGCATCAAGGACGCGACCGAGCTGACCATCCCCAAGCTCAACGAAATGGCCTACGAGCAGGTCGAGGTGTCCTCGGTCCCGTTCCTCAAATTCGTCGCCAACAAGGGCATCAACGACGAGGCCGCGAACTACTCGTTCGTGCTGCGCGGCTATGTCCGGCACTGGCTGGCGAACGTCTGGAGCGAGTTCGACCGCATCCGCCTGACCGACATCGTCGGTTCGAAGCCCGCGAGCCGCAACAGCGAAAAATAGTTGCGGTCGAGGTGCGGATACGGCTGGATTGGGCGGTGAGTTCGCTCAGATAATAGTTCGTGATGCCCGCGACGCCCGTCTACATCATCTGCTCGCCCCGCCCGCAGGTCGGCAAGACCCTGCTGGCGCGGCTTTTGAGCGAATTCCTGCTGCTCAAGAACGGCAACGTCGCGGCCTTCGACGTCAACTTGAAGGAGCCGTCGCTGCTCGACTATCTGCCCGGGATCACCGAGACCGCCGACGTGATCGACACCTACGGCAAGATGCAGCTGATGGACCGCGTCATCGTCGATGACGGCGTTGCCAAGGTCATCGATCTCGGCTTCCACGCCTTCGACGAGTTCTTCAAGATGACCGACGAGATCGGCCTGTTGAAGGAAGCCGCGCGCCGCCATGTCGCGCCTCAGATCCTGTTCGTCGCCGACACCGACCGCGTCTCGACGCGCGCCCACGAGATGCTGCGCGGGCGGATTCCGCGCATGATCCTGATCACCGTGGACAACGAATATGTCATACGCGGCGAGTTGCCAGCGGCGATGGCCGGCGGCCGGCTGTTCCGCCTGCCCGCGCTGCCCGGCTTCCTCAAGACCTATATCGACCGGTTGAACTTCTCTTTTACCGGCTACCTGCGCCAGGAAAAGGATGCCTCGACCGAGCTGCACCAATGGACCCGGCGGAATTACCTCGCCTTCCGTGAACTTGAGCTGAGCCTGATCCTGCAGCGGTCCTGAACATTTTATCCGGGTAATATTGACAGGCAGCAGGCCTGCCGCTACTGAGCTCGCGCAACAACGTCCTCAGCGAGGCCCGTCACCGTGAGCATCGACCGGAAAGCAGCGATCACCGCCTATAAGGAGCGAAAGACCGTCGCGGGCATCTTCGTCGTGCGCTGCGCGGTCTCGGGCGAGACCTGGGTCGGCCAGGCACCGAACCTGGAGACGATCCAGAACCGCATCTGGTTCTCGCTGCGCCAGGGCGGCCACACCTGCCGCAGCCTCCAGGCGGCCTGGACCACCCATGGCGAGGCGGGCCTGACGTTTGGCGAATGCGAGCGTCTGGAGGACGAGGAGACCGCCTATCTCAGGAACGCGCTCTTGAGGGAGCGCTTGCTGCACTGGCAGGCCGAGCTGAAGGCCGAGCTGATCTGACCGGACGACCTCTCAGTGTCCCTCGAAGGTCATCAGCGTGCGCACCGGCACGTCCATGGCGCGCAGCTTGGCGGCGCCGCCGAGCTCGGGCAGGTCGATGATGAAGCAGGCGGCGACGACGTTGGCGCCGATCTGGCGCAGCAGCTTCACCGCGCCTTCCGCGGTGCCGCCGGTGGCGATGAGGTCGTCGACCAGGATGACGCGCTCGCCAGGCTGGATCGCGTCGACATGCATCTCCATCTCATCGATGCCGTATTCAAGCGAGTAAGCGATGCGCACCGTGGTGTGCGGCAGCTTGCCCTTCTTGCGGATCGGCACGAAGCCGGCCGAGAGCTGGTGCGCCACCGCACCGCCGATGATGAAGCCGCGCGCCTCCATGCCGGCGACCTTGTCGATCTTGTTGCCGGCCCAGGGATTGACGAGTTCGTCGACCGCGCGGCGGAAGGCGCGCGCGTCCGCCAGCAAGGTCGTGATGTCGCGGAACATGATCCCCGGCTTGGGATAGTCGGGGATGGTGCGGACGCTCGCCTTTATATCGTGGTCAAAGGTCATTGGTGCCTCTCAATCAACGCGCATCCAGCCGGAACGCGTTCTCGACAATACGTAACCCGACCTCATTGCCGAGCGACATCAGCGATTCCGGGTGGAATTGCACGCCGGCGACCGGCAGGGTCTTGTGCTCCAGCGCCATGGCGACGCCGTCCTCGGTGCTGGCGGTGACGGACAACACCTCCGGCATGCTGTCGCGCTCGACATAGAGCGAGTGATAGCGGCCGATGACGATCTCGTTCGGCAGATTGCGCATCAGCCGCCCGCCACGCACCTGCACGCGCGAGGGTCGGCCGTGGGCGGGATGGATGAGCTGGCCAAGCTCGCCGCCGAAATATTCGCCGATCGCCTGCACGCCAAGGCAGACGCCGAACACCGGCAGCTTCTTCGCGAGCGCCGCATCGATTGTCTTCTTGATCCCGAAATCCTCCGGCCTGCCGGGCCCCGGTGACAGCACCAGCAAATCCCATGCCTTCTGCTCGATCATGTCGAGCGCATGCACATGGCGGACGACGGTGACGTCGGCGCCGACCTGACGAAAATAATCGGCGAGCATGTGCACGAAGCTGTCGTCGTGGTCGATCAGCAGTACCCGCTTGCCCGAACCGGTCGCGTCGGGCGCGAAAGTCGACAGCGGCTTTGGCGGATCGCCGCGCAGTGCCTGAAACAGCGCCGCAGCTTTCACCTGGCACTCGCGGTCTTCGGCGGCGGGATCGGAATCAAACAGGCAGGTCGCCCCGACGCGCACTTCGGCCAGACCATCCTTCATGCGGATGGTGCGGATGGTGAGCCCGGTGTTGATGCTGCCGTCGAAATTCATGGCGCCGATCGCGCCGGCATACCAGCGCCGCGGCGAGCGCTCGTGATCCTCGACAAACTGCATCGCCCAGAGTTTTGGCGCACCGGTGACGGTGACCGCCCAGGCATGCGTGAGGAAAGCGTCGAGCGCATCGAAACCGGGGCGCAGCATGCCCTCGACATGATCGACGGTGTGGAACAGCTTCGAGTAGGTCTCGATCTGCCGGCGCGCGAGCACCTTGATGGTGCCGGGCACGCAGACACGCGCCTTGTCGTTGCGGTCGACGTCGGTGCACATGTTGAGCTCGAACTCGTCCTTCTCCGAGTTCAGGAGCTGGCGGATCTGCTCGGCATCGCCGATCGCATCCGTGCCGCGCGCGATGGTGCCTGAGATCGGGCATGTTTCGACGCGACGTCCGTCCGAGCGCACGAACATTTCCGGCGAGGCCGAGACGAGAAACTCTCCCTCCCCCAGATTCATCAGCGCGCCGTAGGGCGACGGATTGATCACGCAGAGGCGCTGGAACACTTCGGCCGGCGAACGATCGCAGGGCTCGGCAAAGAGCTGGCCGGGCACTGCCTCGAACAGATCACCGCGGGCGAAAGCGGCACGCGCGTTCTCGACCGTGGCCTGATATTCGCCGGGCGCGTGATCGGCAAAGCCCTGGCGCGGCGTCTTCAGATAGGGGCTCTCGGCGGTCTCGCGCGGCAAGCCTGCGGTGGATTTGCCATTCCAGGCGAAATCGTAGGCGAGCACCACGCCGCGGCCGGTGGCGCGGTCATAGGCCAGCAGGCGATCGGGCACGTACAGCACGATGTCGCGCTGGTCCTGCTCGCGCGGGCGCTTCTGCACGAGGTCCTCGATCTGGAACACGAGGTCGTAGGCGAAGGCGCCGAACAGGCCGAGCAGTCCGTCGTCATTGGCGGAGAAGGCGGCGATGGTGTCGCGCACCAGCGACATCACGCTGGCGCGCCGGGTGCGCTGGTCTTCCTCGACCGGCGCGTCGCCGCGGATAATGTGGCCGGAAAGGCGCACGGACGTCTTCTCGGAGATCACGACGCAAGGCTCGCGCATGACGTCCCCAAGAAAGGCGATCAGCACCTGCCCGCGTTCGTTGAGCGCTTCGAGCTTGAAATTGACGCCAGCCGTCTCGAGCTTGAGCGGCGGATCGGAGAAGCCGAGATCGAAGCTCTCGTAGCGGCCGGGTACGGTCGTGCCCGAGGACAGCACCACGCCGCGGCGACGGTCGAGCAGGTTGATCAGGTCGTCGAGCCGGCTCGCGCCGCCGGTAAACTGCTCGGCCACGCGCGTGATCACAAGACCCGCGCGGGTCAAATAGTCGCTTCTGGCCGGGAGGGCAAAGACTGTCCTGTTCATGTCGTCCTCTTACGAAACTTGCCGAGGGAACGCCACACAGGACAAACGATCAGGCCGCCGCACTGCGTTGGCGACCTCTGACGATTTGGGAAAGGAAAATCGCACCGGCCACCTCGTTAGGAGGTGCGCCACCAAAGACGGGCTGGGCGGACGGCGGTGCTCATGGGCGGATACTCACCATGGGGCGGGGGCGGCGTCAAGGGCGCTACCTGGATTGCCGGCTGGGTGGCACGTCCTCAAACTGGTCGATCGCAGGCACCGCCGATTGCTCGACGCGATGCAGGAGCGACCTTGGCCCCGCCCCCTACCCCAGATGCTTCCTGAAAAACTCCGTCGCCCTGCCCCAGGCGAGTTCGGCGGCTTCGCGGTCGTGCACGGCCTGGCGCTGCTCGTTGACGAAGGCGTGCTCGGCGTCATAGCGGAACAGCTCCAGTGACTTGCCGGCGGCCTTCATGGCCTGTTCGAAGCCATTGACCAACTCCGGCGTGCACCAATCGTCCTTATTGGCGAAATGGGCCTGGAGCGGGATCTTGACATCGGCGGGCTTGGCCGCCTGCTCCGGCGGGATGCCGTAGAATACGACGCCGGCCGCGAGCTCCGGAATCTTGGTCGCGCCGATGATGGTCACGGCGCCGCCGAGGCAGAAGCCTGTCAGTCCGACCTTGGCGCCGTTGCGCGACAGATATTGCGTGGCGCCGCGCACGGTCTGCGTGGTGGCGTCCATGAAGTCGAGCGAGTTCATCTCCTTGTTGGCGCTCTCAGTGTCGTGATACGGCACCACCTTGCCGTTGTAGAGATCGGGCGCCAGTGCGTCGAAGCCGGCCAGCGCAAAGCGGTCGCACAGGCCCTTGATCTGGTCCGACAGGCCCCACCATTCCTGGATCACGACCACGCCCGGCGCATTGCCGCGTGCGGCGTTGGCGAGATAGCCCGAGGCCTCCTTGCCGTCCGGGCGCTTGAAGGTGATGGCGGTTCCCATGGTGTCCTCCGATGAGTTTTGGTGGAGCGGTTGGCGGCATTTTGGCCGTTGGGAGCGGATGACGCAATCCACAGTCACGTCATTCCGCGGCGCGCGATAGCGCGAATCCGAAATCCATCAAGCCTCGGAGTTGGTGGACGAATGGATTTTGGGTTCGCGCCAAGAGGCGCGCTCCGGAATGGCAACCCAACAAAAAAGCCCCCTTGCGGGGGCTTTTTCGTTGTCGTCGCCTCGCGCCGATCAGTGCGAGTCGGCCCAGACCTTCTTCTTGGTGAAGTACATCAGGCCCGCGAAGATGATTAGGAACACGAAGACCTGGAATCCGAGGCGCTTGCGCGCTTCCATGTGAGGCTCTGCGGCCCACATCAGGAACGTGGTGACGTCATGAGCATACTGCGCGACCGTGGTCGGCGAGCCGTCATCATAGGTCACCTGGCCGTCGCTGAGCGGCTTCGGCATCTTGATGGCGTGGCCCGGGAAGTACTTGTTGTAGTACGAGCCCTCCGGAATGGTGACGCCTTCCGGCACCTTGTCCTCAAAGCCCTGCAGCACCGCCGAAACGTAGTCCGGGCCCTGCTCCTGGTACTGGCTGAAGAAGTCGAAGATGAACCAGGGAAAGCCGCGCTTGTATGAGCGCGCCTTGGTAATGAGGGAGAGGTCGGGCGGTGCCGCCCCGCCGTTCGCCGCACGGGCGGCCTGCTCGTTCGGAAATGGCGAGGGGAAATAATCCGCCGGCCGGCCGGCACGCTCGAACATGTCGCCGGAATCGTTCGGGCCGTCCTTGATCTTGTATTCGGAAGCGAAGGCTGCCGCCTGCGCCACGGAATAACCGGGTCCACCGGGCTCCGAAAGATTGCGGAAGGCGACGTAGGACAGGCTGTGGCAGTTGGAGCAGACCTCCTTGTAGACCTTGAGGCCGCGCTGCAGCGCACCGCGGTCGAACTTACCGAAAGGGCCCGAGAACGACCATTTGTTGCCGGGCGGCTGGTCGCTGCCTTCAGCCGCTTTCGCGCTGTCGAGCGAGCCCGCGAACAACGAACCGGCGAGCGCCAGCACGATCGCGGTCGAGACCATCGGCGTCGACCTGCTGCCGGTCTTGGCCAGGACCGCATCCGAGATCGAGTTCGGCACCGGCCGCGGCTTCTCGATGCGCGAGAGCAGCGGCAGCACGATCAGGAAGTAGGCGAAGTAGCAAACCGTCAGGACCCGGCCGGCAACGACGTAGATACCTTCCGGCGGCTGCGCGCCGAGATAGCCGAGCAGGATGCAGACCGCGACGAAGATCCAGAAGAACTGCTTGGCCAGCGGGCGATACTTCGACGATCTCGTCTTTGCTGCGTCCAGCCAGGGCAGGAAGCACAGGATGAGGATCGCGCCGAACATCGCGGTGACACCCGCGAGCTTGTTCGGGATCGAGCGCAGGATCGCGTAGAACGGCAGGTAATACCATTCCGGCACGATGTGCGGCGGCGTCACGCCCGGGTTCGCCGGAATGTAGTTGTCGGCGTCACCGAGATAGTTCGGCATGTAGAAGATGAACCAGGCGTAGAGCAGCAGGAAGCAGGCGACGCCGAACATGTCCTTGATGGTCGCATGCGGCGTGAACGGCACCGTGTCCTTTTCCGTCTTCGGCTCGACGCCGTCGGGATTGTTCTGGCCGGCGACGTGCAGCGCCCAGACGTGGAGCACGACGACGCCCGCGATCAGGAACGGCAGCAGATAGTGCAGGGAGAAGAAGCGGTTCAGCGTCGGGTTACCGACCGAATAGCCGCCCCACAACAGCGTCACGATGCTCTCGCCGACATAGGGAATGGCGGAGAACAAATTGGTGATGACGGTGGCGCCCCAGAAGCTCATCTGGCCCCACGGCAGCACGTAACCCATGAAGCCGGTCGCCATCATCAAGAGGTAGATGATGACGCCGAGGATCCACAGCACCTCGCGCGGCTCCTTGTACGACCCGTAGTAAAGGCCGCGGAACATGTGGACATAGACGGCGACGAAGAACATCGAGGCGCCGACCGCATGCATGTTGCGCAGCAGCCAGCCGTAATTCACGTCACGGACGATCAGTTCGACCGACTTGAAGGCGAGATCGGCATGCGGGGTGTAGTGCATCGCCAGGATCACGCCGGTCAGGATCTGTATCCCCAGCATGAAGGAGAGGATGGCGCCGAAGGTCCACCAATAGTTCAGGTTGCGCGGGGTGGGATAGACGACGAAGGAGGAGTGCATGAGGCCGAGGATCGGCAGACGCCGCTCGATCCATTGCAGGGCCGGATTGCTCGGCTGGTAGTCGGATGGTCCGCTCATGATGCGATCCTGAGGAATATAGTACGACGAGACGGCGCGAAGCTTCGGACGAAGGCCCTAAGCTCAGCCGATCTGGATTTTGGTGTCGGAAACGAACTGGTACGGCGGCACAGCCAGGTTCAAGGGTGCGGGCCCCTGGCGGATGCGGCCGGACGAATCGTACTGCGAACCATGGCAGGGGCAGAAGAACCCGTCGTAATTGCCTTCATGGGCGATCGGGATGCAGCCGAGATGGGTGCAGATGCCGATCACGACCAGCCACTGGTCGTGGCCCGACTTGACCCGGGCCTGGTCGGTCTGCGGGTCCGGCAGGCTCGCCACGTTGACGGCGCGCGCCTCATCGATCTGCTTCTTGGTGCGGTGGCTGATGTAGATCGGCTTGCCACGCCAGAACACCTTGATGTCCTGGCCTTCGGCGATCGGGCTGAGATCGACCTCGATCGGCGCACCGGCGGCGATCGTCGAGGCGTCAGGATTCATCTGGGAGATGAAAGGCCAGAGCGCGGCTGCGCCCCCTACTGCTGCAGCTGCCCCGGTTGCAACGAATAAGAAATCACGGCGTGTCGGATGGTCCGCCGAAGACGCTGTCGTCACGATTCCAACCCTTTCTTCTTGTGCAACCGGTGGAACCGCTCCAGGGGGCGCCCATGAGGTCCCCGGAAAGGCTGCCGGCGCCCGCGGCCCCCCGCGGCGGCAGAACTTGGCGTGCTCGCACCTAAACAGGCGAAACAGCAGTCCAGAATCGTTCTATTGGCACCCTTGCCGGGCGAGCGCAAGCCCGCTATCGGCGCGGGAGCGTGCAATGCACGAATTCCCTCGCAGGCGATGTTTTATTGAGACATTTCCGCCCCGCAACCAACCCACAGCCAGCGATGCAGATAGCGCTTTTCCAGCCCGACATCCCTCAGAACACCGGCACGATTCTCAGGCTCTGCGCCTGCCTGGGGCTCGACGCCCATATCATCGAACCGGCTGGGTTCCCGGTCACCGACCGCGCGTTCCGCCGGGCGGGAATGGACTACCTCGGCCATGTCAGCATCGTCAGGCACGACTCCTGGCTGAAATTCAACGACTGGCGCGCTGCGCACGGCTACCGCCTGCTGCTGTTCACCACCCGGGGCGCCACCGATTATCGCGATTTCCGTTACCAGACGTCGGACATCCTGCTATTCGGGCGCGAGAGCGCCGGCGTCACCGACGCGGTGATCGAGGCCGCGGATGCGCGGCTGGTGATCCCCATCAGGGCGGGGCTGCGGTCGCTCAATGTCGCCATGACCGCGGCCATGGCCGCCGGCGAGGCGCTGCGGCAGATCCGGAACCCGCAAGTTTGACAGGTTGAGGAGAGACGATTGAGTTACGCGGTCAAGGAAATCTTCCTGACCCTCCAAGGCGAAGGTGCCCATGCCGGGCGCGCGTCCGTGTTCTGCCGTTTTGCCGGCTGCAATCTCTGGAGTGGGCGCGAGGCGGACCGCAGCGAGGCCATCTGCAGGTTCTGCGACACCGATTTCGTCGGGACCGACGGCACGCTCGGCGGCCGCTACGGCTCGGCTGCGGAACTTGCCGACACCATCGCCGCGCAATGGCGTGCCACGGCCGCCAACCGCTACGTGGTGCTCACCGGCGGCGAGCCGCTGCTCCAGGTCGACACCGCGCTGATCGACGCGCTCCACGCCCATGGCTTCGAGATCGGGGTCGAGACCAACGGCACCATTGCCGCACCGGAGGGGCTCGACTGGATCTGCGTCAGCCCCAAGGGCGGCAGCGAACTGGTGCTGCGCCAGGGCCACGAGCTGAAGCTGGTCTATCCGCAGGCCCTCGCCGCGCCCGAGACTTTCGAGGACCTCGCCTTCGAGCGCTTCTCGCTCCAGCCGATGGACGGACCCGGGGTCGCGGAGAACACCGCGCGCGCGATCGACTATTGCCTGCGCCATCCGCAATGGCGGCTCAGCGTGCAGACGCACAAATCGCTCGGCATCAGATAGGACGCGACCCTCGCATGCAGATGGACATTTCGACGATCGAAGACCGCAAGACCCGCGCCCGCGCCTGGTTCGAAGCCTTGCGCGACGAGATCTGCGCGAGCTTCGAGCGGCTCGAGGACGACGCGCCGCAAAATCTCTATCCGGGCGAAGCCGGACGCTTCGTACGCACGCCCTGGCAGCGGACCGATCATACCGGCGCGGCGGGCGGTGGCGGCGTGATGTCGATGATGCATGGCCGCCTGTTCGAGAAGGTCGGCGTGCATTGCTCGACCGTGCACGGCGAATTCGCGCCCGAATTTCGCGCCCAGATTCCCGGCGCCGCGGAGGACCCGAAATTCTGGATCTCGGGCATCTCGCTGATCGCGCACCTGCGCAATCCGCACGTGCCCGCCGTGCACATGAACACCCGCTTCGTCGTCACCACGAAAGCCTGGTTCGGCGGCGGCGCCGATCTCACGCCGGTGCTGGACCGCCGGCGCACCCAGGACGATCCCGACACGCTCGCCTTCCACGCCGCGATGAAAGAGGCCTGCAACCAACACAGCGGGGTTGCCGATTACGACAAGTACAAGAAATGGTGCGACGAGTATTTCTACCTGCCGCACCGCAAGGAGGCGCGCGGCATCGGCGGCATCTTCTACGACTGGCACGACAGCGGCGACTGGGACGCCGACCTCGCCTTCACCCAGGACGTCGGCCGCGCCTTCCTGAAGCTCTATCCTGAGATCGTCAGGCGCAATTTCGCCAGCCCCTGGACCGCCGCCGACCGCGAGGAGCAATTGATCCGGCGCGGCCGCTATGTCGAGTTCAACCTGCTCTACGATCGCGGCACCATCTTCGGGCTGAAGACCGGCGGCAATGTCGACTCTATCCTGTCGTCGATGCCGCCGGAGGTGAAGTGGCCATGACGACGATGAAGCCCGCCTCGAAGCCGCTGCCCCGCGCCATGCTGATCGACATGGACGACACCATCCTGTCGGCCTATGGCCGGCCCGAGATCGCCTGGAACGCGGTCGCGAACGAGTTTGCCGAGGAGCTTGCGCCGTTGCCACCGCAACAGGTCGCAGCCGCAGTGCTGTCCTTCGCACGAAACTTTTGGGCGAACGCGGAAGCCGCATGGCGGATGAAACTCGCCGAGGCACGGCAGCTCACCGTCAAGGGCGGTTTTGCCGCACTCGCGGCCGCCGGCCACCGCGCCCTGCCCGACGATCTTGCCGTTCGCCTCGCCGACCGCTTCACCTCCTATCGCGAGGAGGAGATGTTCGTCTTCCCCGGCGCGCACGAGGCGATCGACGAATTGAAGGCGCTCGGCATCAAGCTTGCGCTGGTGACCAACGGTGCCGCCGACACCCAGCGCGCCAAGGTCGAGCGTTTCGAGCTGGCGCACCGCTTCCATCACATCCAGATCGAGGGCGAGCACGGTTTCGGCAAGCCCGAGGAGCGCGCCTATCTGCACGCGATGGACGCACTCGGCGTCTCCGCCGAGGACACCTGGATGATCGGCGACAATCTGGAATGGGAAGTCGTGACGCCGCAGCGCCTCGGCATCTATTCGATCTGGATCGACGTCCATGGCGACGGCCTGCCCGAAGGCTCGACCGTCAAGCCCGACCGGATCATCCGCTCGCTGACCGAACTGGTGCCGGGCCGGCCCTGAGCAGGCCTCCAGACAAAATATTGAAAAACAACCCCATGCACAGTAGCCGGCCGCTGCAAAATCAAAGACTTACGGATCTTACGAAATCCGTTTGAAGCGTCGGGCAAAACAGGAGCATAATGCCATCGTCGCGGCGCATGGAACGGCGCAGATCCTGCGCAATCCGTCGAATAGGCGCTCCTGCCTTTCGCAATCGCACCGGACCGACTTGAAGCTTCACCATCGGCGTTTCAGCAGTCCGGCAGCGGATGCACGCTGTCGCAGCACGTCTACTGATCCTGGATCCCGTGATCGGCATGTCATGCCGACTTGCTAGCTTCTCTCGTCAATCACCCCCGAAAGGACCATCCATGGAATTGAAGGCCGGCGATATCGTGATGTTGAAATCCGGCGGGCAGCCGCTGACGGTTGCGGAAGTGAAGGGCGACGAGGTGATCTGTCTCTGGATGGGCGTGGAAGGCGACCTGTTTCGCGAGACGCTGCCGCTCGCCGTGCTCGAGTGCCTGGAGGAGGAAGAGGAGGAAGAGGACGACGATGAGGATGACGAGGACGAAGACGAGGAGTAGGCACGCTTGAGGCCGCATCCTCGTTAGATCGGAGTGCTCAATGCCGGCGCCTGATGCCCGCTTCTCTCAAAATAGCTTCTCTCAAAATAACGGAGCAATAGTGGGCATCACTGGATGCCGCAAAGGCCATAAGCGGAAGCGCTGGATATGGAAAGAAGCGCCGCGGCATGGTATTCCTGACAACATTTCACAGCCTTGGCGGGTCTATGACATGTTGGCAGAGTACCATCAGATCATTGGAGAACTCGCATTCCCGTACAAGGCGCCTAACGCCTATCGGGTATTGCTCGATGTTGGGATACAGGCACTTTCTGCGGTGCGCGCCGGGCTGTGGCACGATAATCCTGATGTCCGCTTACATTGTTGCAGGTTTCTCGACCGGTATCTGTCGGCCGATACTCTCTCCGATTTAATCGGTATGCTGAACGATGGCGATGAGCGGGTCAGATGCTCCGCCTTGCACACATTGACGTGCGACCGGTGCAAGGAAGGGACCTGCAGGCCCGAGGAAGCTGAGGTGCTTCCAAAGGCGATGAAACTGCTTGAGTGCGACCCCGATGCGCATGTGCGCGCAATGGCAATTGAAGTGGTCGGACAATTCGTCCACACCAATGCACTTGCCGCTGCGGCAATTGCCGCTGCCCAGCAACGTGATGAAAATCCAACCGTGCGCAAAAAAGCCGGATGGTATGTGCCAGGAGGCCCGATCCACAAACGGACTAAGCCGAGGCTCCGTTCGATTTCGTCGAGCTAAGTTGGCTTGCGGGTCAAGACTGCCTTCGGCGGAGCGAATAACCTGTTCGGCTCACCTTCTGAAAAGCGGATACCCGGGCTCGTCGGACCGCCTCGCAGTAGCCAAAACGCGTGTTCCTTACATCACGGCACTTGCTGTTTCTTGCTCGTCAGGCCAGTTTTGCAATTCCCCAGGGAGAACCGGGCGAGCCAGCGGGAACATCCATGCAGCCGGTTACGCAATACGCAAAAAGCGGCGATGTCCACATCGCCTATCAGATCTTTGGTGCGGGGCCGATCAATGTGGTGATCGTTCCGGGATTTGTGTCGAACGTTGAGAACTACTGGGACCAGCCCGACTTTGCGCGGTTCCTCCGTCGCATGGGTGGCTATGCCCGAGTAGTGACCTTCGACAAGCGCGGTACCGGCGGGTCCGATCGCGTCACCGAGCTGCCCGGCCTCGACGTACGCATGGACGACCTCCGTGCGGTCATGGATGCTACCGGTATGGAGCAGGCAGCGCTGCTCGGGATTTCGGAAGGCGCGCCCCTGTCTGTGTTGTTTGCAGCAAGCTATCCCGAGCGTTGCCGAACGCTGGTATTGTACGGCAGCTTTTCCCGCTTCTCTCATTGGTTTCCGACGGAGGAGGCCCTCGCAAGCTTCTTTGGGTATGTCGAAAAAGCCTGGGGCACCGGTGATAGTGTCCATCGATTTGCGCCGTCGCGCGGCAACGACGCTGCATTCCGACAATGGTGGGGTCGCAACGAACGCCTCGGTGCCAGCCCGGCCGCGGTGACCGCGCTGATGCGCATGAACAGCCAGATCGACATCAGCGGCATCCTTCCAGCGGTCAGGGTACCGACGCTCGTGCTTCACCGCACAGAAGATCAGGTCGTCGATATCGCCGGTGGGCGCGACGTAGCCGCCAACATTCCGGGTGCCAAGCTGGTCGAGCTTCCGGGAGTCGATCATATATTCTACGTGGGCGTCGGCGCAGAAAAGATCTCGGACGCGATAGAAGAATTCCTCACCGGCGCACCGGCGCGCATCGAGGCGGATCGCGTCCTGGCGACCGTCCTGTTCACCGATATCGTCGGCTCGACGGAGAAGGCTGCAAGCCTCGGCGACCAGCGCTGGCGCAATCTGCTCGATGACCATCACGCTACGATCCGGCGCCTGCTTGCCCGCTTCCGTGGCCGCGAGGTGAAGACGACCGGCGATGGCTTTCTCGTAACTTTTGACGGCCCGGCGCGTGGCGTCCGCTGCGCTTGTGCCATCGCGGACGAGATCAAGCCGCTCGGCATAGAGATCCGTGCTGGACTTCATACAGGCGAGTGCGAAATGATCGGCGACGATGTTGGCGGTATCGCTGTTCACATAGGCGCGCGGATTGCGGCGCTTGCCGGTCGGAGCGAGGTTTTGGTCTCGAGCACGGTCAAAGACCTGGTGGCCGGCTCGGGATTGCGCTTCAACGACCGCGGTAACCAATCCCTCAAGGGCATCCCGGGCGAGTGGCGGATATTCGCAGCCGAACGTTAAAGACCGAGCGATGGGAGAGGTGACGTCGGCTTCGGCTCAAAACCGGCGGTGTCAGCTCCGGCAAGCCACTTCCGATCTGCACTCGACAGCCGACGTTCGGAGCAGCACCTAGCATGGCAGCATCGGGCCATAAGCGGTCATTCGGACCTCGGGCAGCTGGCAATGCTGTTGTCGCGCGGCAGCGTAATGATGAACTCGGTAAAGACGCCAGGCTCAGTCTCGACGTCGATCCGGCCCCCGTGCTGCTTGACGATGATGTCATGGGTCATCGAGAGTCCGAGCCCCGTTCCTTCCCCTGTCGGCTTTGTGGTGAAGAAAGGATTGAACATCTTTTCGCGGACTTCAGGCAGGATGCCGGTGCCGTTGTCGCGAATACGGATTTCGACTGTCGTGCCAAGGTTCCTCGTGGAAGCGCTGAGAACTGGTTCAAAGCTCTCGTCGCCCGTTTCGACCTTGCGCCTAGTCGCGGCATAGAAGCCGTTGGAAATTAGATTGAGCAGCGCCCGTGTGATCTCCTGCGGATACAGCTCGACCGCTCCAGCGCGCGGGTCCAGGTTCTGCCGCAGCGTGATGGTGAAGCCTGACTTCTCTGCTCGCGCGCCGTGATAGGCGAGATTGAGGCTGCCCTCGACGATTGCATTGATATCGGCAGCCCGCTGCTCGCCGCTTCCCTCGCGCGAATGCAGCAGCATGTTCTTGACAATGGAGTCTGCGCGCTGGCCATGCTGCACCACCTTCTGCAGGTTTTCCTGCAGCAATCTGGTCAACTCATCGACCTCCTCCTGCATCTTGTCAGTCAGCGCGGCGCGTTTGAGCAGATCGTTCAGCTCGTCGGTCAGTTCCGCCGACAGCGCCGCGAAATTGTTGACGAAGTTGAGCGGGTTCTTGATCTCATGCGCGATGCCGGCGGTGAGCTGGCCGAGCGAAGCGAGTTTTTCCGTCTGCACCAGACGATCCTGAGCGGTACGGAGGTCGTCGAGGGATTGCGACAGCTCTCGCGTGCGCATGCGTAGTTCGTTGAGCAGCCGCGTGTTCTCGATGGCGATCACCGCTTGGGCCGCAAAATTTTCCAGCAACTCGACCTGCTTATCGCTGAACTCTTGCACCTCCTTGCGGTAGACGGCAAAGGCGCCGACAAGCTCGCTCTCCTTGAGCATCGGTACAATCAGAATGGTGCGGGCTGCGGCGACCTTGTAGATCAGATCGTCCGGATGCTCTGTCGCAATATCGGCGATGTGAACCAGCGCCTTGGTCTCGACGAGGCGCCGCAGCGAAGGCGCCCCATCAAACGGCGCGATGAAGTGTGGCGGCGTTTCCTGGTCGGGCGCATACAATTGCGGCACGTTTTGCGCGGCCATTCGCGCCACCCGCCGCAACCTGTCGCCTTCGTACAGGAGCAGCGTCCCAAAACTGGCGCGGCAGATGCGCACGGCATTTTCCAGCATGGCCTCGAACACCGGCCCAAGCTCGCCAGGCGAACTGGATATGACTTGCAGCACTTCAGCCGTCGCGGTCTGCCGCTCCAGCGCCTCCTGGGTCTCGTTGAACAGCCGCGCGTTTTCGATGGCGATTACCGCTTGGTTGGCGAACGTTTGCAACAACTGGACGTGGTGGCACGCGAATAAGCCGGTTTTCCGGCGCGTGACGATGATCATGCCAATTGGTGCGCCGCTGCCCATCAGAGGCACGGCCAGCATGCTGCGGAAGCCGCGCCGCCGCGCGACGTCCTTGATCTGCGGGTGCGCGATCGTTTCGATGTCGGAGATTGGGACAGGTTGTCCGTGGCGTGCCAGCCGGAACGGTTCAAAATCGTGCACCGGCCGGGGAAAGGATGCTTGGATGGCCTCGTCGGCGGCCGGGTTGGTTGGCGTGAAAGCCTGCAAATGCGCGCTATCGTCAACGAAGCGGAAGACCGCCGTCGAGAATCCATCGAGCAGGCGATTGGCGCTCTGCGCAATCGCCTCGAATACCGACCGCACGTCATCGGGCGAACTCGCGATCACCTTCAATATCTCGGCCGTCGCTGCCTGCTGCTCGCGGGCCTCCTGCAACTCTTTGGCCACGTCGGAGATCGGAGAAATGCGGCGCCTATTTTTAATGGGCTTTTTGCGGCCGGCCATAGAGTTCGCCTTGCGGGTTTTCGCCGCGCTCCTCTTGCCTCTCGTTTTTGATGGCCGCGCCATATCTTCCCCCTGGGGGTCAGGAGGCGCATCTTATCGGGTCAGGCCACAATTCTGGAAGGGCAGGTATAGCCAGAATTACCCCTTGCCAAACGGCCGGGCCGATGTCGGCTATGGGTCAATCGGGTCAGTTTGACCCTCTGCCAGCCACTTCGGGTTTACACCAGACCTCGGACATGCCGCTACATTGCACCAAGTGAAGCAATGGCCAATTGCGGAAGTCGGACCCTCTACTCTTCTTCGCGAACCTTAACGCAGCCGCTACGATGTTTCCCCGCGCCGGCACTCCAAGAGCAAGCGTTCGGAATAGAATGCAGCCCTATTTCAGTCTTCCTCACGGTCACGGTAGGAACGCGCATGCAGTACGAAATCATCACACGCTCGGCTGAGGCGACATTTGTTCATAAAAACCTGATCGGCGCCGGGGGCGAGTTTGCTATCGTCAGTCTCCGCTTAGAACCGATGCCGAGCGGCACCGGTGTGCAGTTTATCAACAACGTAACAGACGACATTCTTCCCATCAGATTAGTCGAAGGCGTGCAGGAAGGAATTCAGGAGGCGTCAAAGAAGGGTGTTCTCGCTGGGCACCCGGTCACCGATCTGCGTGTGACGCTTATTGATGGGAAGTATCATGACATCGATTCGACCCAGCGCACGTTCAGTCTTGCGGCGCGTGGCGCTTTCTGGGATGCCATGCGGATGGCCGGTCCGGGTATCGCACAGCGGCAATGATCGGGTCTTGCGGCGCGCGTTCGGCTTTGGGTCACAAGCGGCGATCACGCTCGGACGGAGGCTTTGTCCGGTTAATCCCAGCGAGCCGAACTACGGATGGACCATGCGGTGTTCGGCAACGGGTCACAAGCCACCAATGACGGCGAAACGGGCGACGTTCAGTTTGGGATCGGAAGCCGGCGTTTGTGAGTTTCACGCCTTGGACGAGCTTCGATCCGTGCTCTGGGCGCGAATGCCGATCGGGCCGCGGCCATCTACCCGACAAGTTGCCTCACCGCAGCCGAGATCATCACCAGCCCGCCCGCGATCACTGCGCCATCGAGGATCGCGGCGTGGATGCGCACCGGCATCCGCTCGACGAAGGCCTTTGCCAGGAACGCGCCGGGAATGGCGATGGCGCCGATCAGCAGCGCGAAGGCGAGCACCTGCGCGGTCACCGCGCCGGCGAGGCCGAACACCGAGATCTTGATCAGGCCGGTGCCGAGCGAGATCATCGCATCGGTGGCGATCACCGCGGCGCCTTCGAGGCCTGCAGCCATCAGCAGCGAGAGCAGGATCACGCCGGAGCCGGAGGTGCCGCCGACGAGCACGCCGTAACCGACCGAGCCGGCGGCAAGGCCGCTGTCGCCGATCCGCACACTTCGGCGGCGGAGCACGCGGCGCAGCGGCACGCTCAGGATCAGCATGGTGCCGATCACGAGCGCCGCGCCCGTATTGGTGAGGCGTGTGTAGCCGTAGGCGCCGAGCGCGGTCGTCAGGCCTGCGCAGGCGAGCACGATCAGCGCGCGACGGCGGTCGGCGTAGCGGATATAGGCGAGCGCACGGCTCGAATTGGTGAGCATTGCTGAGATCGCGATGATCGGCACCACCGGCTCGGCGCCGACCAGCGGCACCAGCACCAGCGGCATCAGGGCGCCGGTGCCATATCCTGCGAGACCACCGATGATCGAAGCAAACAACGCCATCGCTGCGACCAGCAGGAGCTGAAAGATCGAGATGTCGGCGAAGCCTGAGACGATGGTCACGTTCGCTCGTCGCGGCTGATGCGGGCCACCGCTTGATCGGCGATGGCAGCGAGCGCGGCTTCATCGAGTGGAAAATCCGCCGCCAGCCAGGCGTCCTCGGCGAGCGTCAACACATGTCCGAGCGCAGGCCCTTCGGCCAGACCGCGCGTGATGAAATCCGCGGCTTTCAACGGAAATTTCGGCGCGGTCCAGCGCTGCGGCAGTTCGGCGAGCGCGCGCCAGCGCATTGAGGTGACATCGCCGCCGGCCCGCGCCCAGCCGAGCAACACGCGATCGTGATAGCGCTCGGCGCCGAGCCGGTAGAGCAGCCGCCGTGCATTGGCCTCGTCCTTGGTGGCCAGGCGCCACCAGCGGTGGCCCATCGAATCCAGCGCCTTGGTCTCGGCATTGGACAGCCGCAGCCGCGCGGCGACGCGCTTGGCATCCTCGGTCACGGCGACGGTCAGCGCGGCGAGGCGCCGCGTGCTGCTCGCGGTGAGGCCGAGTTCACGCTCGATCGCGATCATCGTCGCCAGCGGTCCGGTGTAGACGACGCCGCCGGTCAGCACTTGCAGCAATCCGCCCTCGGCCATGGCCAGCGCGGCCGCGGATGCGCCCGAGGCCACCAGCAGCTTCAGCATCTCCATCCGCACCCGCTCGGCCGAGAGGCTGGCAAGGCCCGCGCGTCCCCGGATGCAGGCGAGATAGCCGTCGCGGTCGGGGATTCCCGCACCGAAAGCGGCGTGGATGCGGAAGAAACGCAGGATGCGCAAATAATCCTCGGCGATGCGCTGGTCGGGATCGCCGATGAAGCGCACGCGGCGCGCTTTCGCGTCCGCGATGCCGCCGACATGGTCGTAGACGACGCCTGCCGCATCGGCCGACAGGCCGTTCATGGTGAAGTCGCGCCGCTCGGCGTCCTTCACCCAGTCGCGGCCGAATGCGACCTTGGCCTTGCGGCCGAAGGTTTCGGTGTCCTCGCGCAGCGTCGTGACTTCATAGGGATGTCCGTCGATGACCAGCGTGACGGTGCCGTGATCGATGCCGGTCGGCACGCCCTTGATGCCGGCAGCCTTGGCGCGCCGCATCACCTCCTCCGGCCGCGCCGTGGTCGCGATATCGATGTCGCCGGGCTCGAGGCCGAGCAGCGCGTTGCGCACCGCGCCGCCGACCACCCGTGCCTCCTCGCCATCGGCGTTGAGCAGTTGCAGGACGCGCGCGGTCCCGCCTGCGGTCAGCCAGGGCGCATCGGCAAGAATCGGCGCAAGTATCGGCTCCGCACTCATCGTGCTGCCCCTATTTTTCCACGCCCGGCACCAGCCTGCCGTTCTCGATATGGGCGGGAACGTAGGTCGAATCCGGTGCGGCGCCGGAGAAGTGCGCAAAGCCGATCAGCCCCGCGATGACCAGCACGAGCGCTGCCAGGACAAGGCGCGCGACGATGGTGACCGGCCAGGACGATCGCGCGAACAATCCGTACCGCGTCGCGGCCAGGAACAGCGCATAAACGGCAAAGGGAATGAGGAAGATTCCGATCTCGGTCAGAACCGGCCGGATCATGACGAATAGATCCGCTCATACAGCACACGCAGCATTCCGGCCGTCGCGCCCCAGATGTAGCGTTCCGCGAACGGCATGGCGTAATAGGATCGCGGCATGCCGCGGAATTCCTTGCTGTGCACCTGGTGGTTCACCGGATTCATCAGGAAGGATAGCGGCACTTCGAACGCATCATCAACCTCGGAATGGTTGATGCTGAGCGAAAAGCCGGGCCTGACCCTTGCGACCGTCGGCAGGATGCGGAAGCCGAAGGCGGTGCCGTAGAGATCGAGATAGCCGAGCGGCTCGACGAAGTCGCGCGACAACCCCACCTCCTCCTCGGCCTCGCGCAGCGCCGCGTCCAGCGGCGAGGAGTCGGTCGCGTCGATCTTGCCGCCGGGAAAGGCGATCTGGCCGGCATGGTCGTTGAGATGCGCCGAGCGCTGCGTCAGCAGGATGGTCGGCTCGGGATGATCGACCACTGCGATCAGGACCGCCGCCGGCCGCACCGGCTGCTCGCGCGCGACGATCTCCAGCATCTTATCGGTGCCGGGATCGCCCGAGGCGGGGACGATGTTGGGATCGTAAAGGCCGGCCGGAACGTCGAAATCCAGCTTCGCTCTGGAGCGGGCGAAGAAATCCGCCGCGCCCATCGCGACCGGACCGCTCTTCAGGACAAGCTTGTTCAAACTCAAAGTGCGGCCCTCACCTGCTCCGCATCGGCCATGGCGAAGAATTCGCCTGATGATTCGACGCCGAACATCGGCTGGCCATCGACCATCCGCTCCTCGCCCATGTCAACCAGATCGTAATAGAGCGCACGGGTGACCTTGGCCCAGAGATCGGCGCGAACATGCAGATAGGGCGTCAGCCCTCCGTCCTTGGCCTGCTCGAAGCGGAGCCGGTGCGTGGCATCGCAGGTGACCCAGTCGTCGACATTGGTGCGGAAGCGCAAAATGCGACGGCCGCGCTCGCCGTCCTTCTGCATCTCGACCGCCATGAACGGCGCGTCGTCGACGCGGATGCCGACCTTCTCCACCGGCGTGACCAGGAAATGCTTGTCGCCCTCGCGCTTGAGGATGGTCGAAAACAGCCGGACCAGAGCGGGACGCCCGATTGGCGTCCCCAAGTAGAACCAAGTACCATCGGCGGCGATTCGGATATCGAGATCGCCGCAAAACGGCGGATTCCACAGATGCACCGGAGGCAGGCCCTTCCTGGCGCCTTCGGTATTGGCAGCACTTTTGGCGGCGGCGGTCAGCCCCTCGAGACCACGATCGGCACTCTGCCCTTGGTTCGCCATGGTTTGCCCTGACTTTGTCCTTTGGCACGATTGATGCTGGTCTACGTTGTACTCGGGTGCACGGTTCCACTCCGGATTAGTCCGGTGTGGAGGTCGCCACTTCGTGATGCCGTACATAACCCGAAGCCGATAAGGTGGGGATAGGTTAATTCAACGAATACATGGTCTTCCTGCAAGTCTAGCATGGGCCCATGATCTGACGCGATGCGATGACATGACGGCCCAGGCAAGCCGCATGGCGGGCTGAAGGAGCAAACGGATGGCGGAGAGTGTCGAGAAACTCGAGGACGGGATCGTCCGTTCGGCCGAGCAGGTGTCGAGCCAGATTCGCGCGGCGAAGGATGCGATCGCGTCCGTCATCTTCGGTCAGGATCGCGTGATCGAGAACACGTTGGTCACCATCCTCTCCGGCGGCCATGCACTGCTGATCGGCGTGCCCGGCCTTGCCAAGACCAAGCTGGTCGAGACGCTCGGTGTCACGCTCGCCCTCGATGCCAAGCGCATCCAGTTCACGCCCGACCTGATGCCGTCGGACATTCTCGGCGCCGAGGTGCTGGATGAGAGCACCGCGGGCAAGCGTGCCTTCCGCTTCATTTCAGGCCCCGTGTTCGCGCAGCTCCTGATGGCCGACGAGATCAACCGCGCCAGCCCGCGCACGCAGTCGGCGCTGCTGCAGGCGATGCAGGAGCAGCACATCACCGTCGCCGGCGCGCGTCACGATCTGCCAAAGCCCTTCCACGTGCTCGCAACGCAAAATCCGTTGGAGCAGGAAGGCACCTACCCGCTGCCCGAAGCGCAGCTCGACCGCTTCCTGATGGAGATCGACGTCGACTATCCCGATCGTGACGCCGAACGCCGCATCCTGTTCGAGACCACCGGCGCCGAAGAGACGCTGGCGAAGGGATCGATGACCGCAGATGCGCTGATTACCGCGCAGCGGCTGATCCGGCGTCTGCCGGTCGGCGATTCCGTGGTGGAGGCGATCCTGTCGCTGGTGCGCTCGGCGCGTCCCGGTCCGGATGCCGGCGACGCCGGCAAGTTCATCGCCTGGGGTCCCGGCCCGCGCGCCAGCCAAGCCCTGATGCTGGCCGTGCGCGCACGTGCGCTGATCGACGGACGTCTGGCGCCCTCGGTCGACGACGTCCTCGACCTCGCCGAGCCCGTGCTGAAGCATCGCATGGCACTGACGTTCCAGGCGCGCGCCGAGGGCCGCACGATCCCGGACGTGATCCGGCAATTGAAGACACGGATCGGTTGATGGCAGCGGAGAACAGGCACGCAGCGAAGGAGATCATTGCGATCCGACGTGCCGATGGCGAAAGCCGCACGCTCGCCGCTTCGCTGCCGCGCCTGGTGCTCGAGGCCCGCCGCATCGCCGCCAACGTCATCCACGGCCTGCATGGAAGGCGCCGCGCCGGCTCCGGCGAGAACTTCTGGCAGTATCGTCGTTTCGTCTCCGGCGAGCCGTCGCAGAACGTCGACTGGCGGCGCTCGGCGCGCGACGACCATCTCTATGTCCGCGAGCTTGAATGGGAAGCCTCGCACACGATCTGGATCTGGCCCGACCGCTCGCCCTCGATGGCCTTCGCCTCGAAGACCGCGCGCGAATCCAAGCTCGAGCGCACGCTGATCGTCGGCTTCGCGCTGGCCGAACTGCTGGTCTCCGGAGGAGAGCGCGTCGGGATTCCCGGGCTGATGGCGCCGACGGCGAGCCGCAGCGTCATCGACAAGATGGCGCAGGCGATGCTGCATGACGATGCCGACCGCCTCAGCCTGCCGCCGTCTTTCGTGCCTGCGGCGCTGGCCGAGACGATCGTGCTGTCGGATTTCTGGTCGCCGATCGCGGAGATCAGGGCGACGCTCGCGGGTCTCTCCGGCTCCGGCGCGCATGGCACGGTGGTGCAGATCGTCGATCCCGCCGAAGAGTCGTTCCCCTATTCCGGCCGCGTCGAGTTCGTCGAGCCCGAAGGGTTCGGCGTGATCACCGCAGGCCGCGCCGAGAGCTGGGCGCAGGATTACACCGCGCGGGTCGCGCTGCATCGCGACCAGATCCGCGCCGAGACCAACAAGCTCGACTGGCTGTTCACCACGCACGCCACCGACCGCTCCGCCGCCGAGCTGCTGCTGTTCCTGCACGCCGGCATGCAGGTGAGCAAGTCGGGCGCCCGCACCACGACGATCAAGGCGGGGCCGGCATGATGGGACTGCCGCTCGCCTTCACCGAACCGCTGCTCCTGATCGGCCTCGTCAGCCTGCCGGTGCTGTGGTGGCTGCTGCGCGTGATGCCGCCGCGGCCGCGCCGCATCGAGTTTCCGCCGACGCGCCTGTTGTTCGACATCGCGCCAAGGGAAGAGACGCCCTCGCGGACGCCATGGTGGCTGACCGCATTGCGGCTGCTGGCTGCGGCGCTCGTCATTTTCGCGGCCGCCGGCCCGATCTGGAATCCGCAAGTCGGCGCAGCCGGCAGCAAGGCGCCTCTGATGATCATGTTCGACGACGGCTGGAGCGCCGCATCGCACTGGGACGTCAGGATCAGGGCCGCCGACGAGCTGATCGCCAATGCCGACAACGACCGCCGCCCGATCGCGCTGGTCCCGCTGTCCGAGCCGAACCGCGACATCACCCTGATGCCGGCGGGTGCGGCGCGCGTCGCGCTGCGGCAGCTCGCGCCAAAGCCCTATTCGATCGACCGCGTTGAGACGCTGGCAGCCGTCGACCGCTTCCTGAAAGTCACCGGCGACTGCGAGATCGCCTGGCTCTCCGACGGCGTCGACACCGGCCGCGGCGAGGACTTCGTAGCTGGCCTCGGCAAGACCATCGGCGATCGCAGCCTAACCGTGTTCGAGGGCGGCACCTCCTCGCCACTGGCGCTGGTCGCGGCGGAGAACGCTGCGGCGAAGATGACGGTGAAGGTGCTGCGCACCGACAGCGGCATCGCCGTCGGCACCGTGCGCGCGCTCGACCAGAAGGGCTCGCCGATCGGAGAAGCCCGTTATGCGTTCGGCCCACAGGACAAGGAGACAGACGCTTCGTTCGATCTGCCGGTCGAGCTGCGCAACGACATCACCCGGCTGGAAATATCGGGCGAGCGCTCCGCCGGCGCGGTGCAGCTGCTCGACAAGCGCTGGCGCCGCCGCGCCGTCGGCATCGTCTCGGGCTCGACCAGCGAGACCGCGCAGCCGCTGCTGGCGCCCACTTTCTATCTCACCCGCGCGCTGTCGCCGTTCGCCGACGTGCGGCTCGCCGACAAGGGCTCGCCGCAGCAGGGCATCACACAATTCTTGGATCAGAAGCTGCCGATGATCATCCTCGCCGATGTCGGCACCATCGCGCCGGAGCTGCGCGAACGCCTCAATGCCTGGATCGACCAGGGCGGCGTGCTGGTGCGGTTCGCAGGGCCCCGGCTGGCGCAGGCCGAAGACGATCTGGTGCCGGTCAAGCTGCGCAAGGGCGGCCGGACGCTCGGCGGCAGCCTGACCTGGGAGAAGCCGCAGCATCTGGCCTCCTTCGCAGCCGACGGTCCGTTTACCGGCGTCGCGGTCCCCAAGGACGTCACCGTGAGCCGTCAGGTGCTGGCGGAGCCCGATGCGGTGCTCGCCACCAAGAGCTGGGCGTCGCTGGAAGACGGCACACCGCTGGTGACCGGCGAGCATCGCGGCAAGGGGGTGGTCAGCCTGTTCCACGTCAGCGCCGACATGCGCTGGTCGGATTTGCCGATGTCGGGCACGTTCGTCGAAATGCTGCGGCGGGTCGTCGAGATGTCCGGCTACACGTCCAAGCCCGCTGCCGGGGCAGCCGGCGAGGCGACCACTGAAACGGTGGCGCCGCTGCACATCCTCGACGGCTTCGGCGCCTTCGGCCCGCCGCCTGCCGCTGCAAAGCCGCTGCCCGCGGACTACCGCGACCGCGCCACCCCGGATCATCCGCCGGGCTTCTACGGTCCGGCAGAAGGACCGCTCGCCGTGAACACGCTTGCTAGCGCCGACCGCATCGCGCCCCTGAACACCGCGAGCCTGCGCGCCCGGCACGCCACCTACACCAATGCCGAGCCGCGGGACCTGCGCGGCTGGCTGCTGTCGACGGCGCTTGCGCTGTTCCTGATCGACGCCATCATTGTCGCGGTGCTCGGCGGCGGGATCGCCGCGCTGCTGCGCCGCCGCGCTGCGCCCGCTATGATCCTCCTCGCCCTGCTGCTCGCATCGCTCTCGCCGACGCCGTCACGCGCCGACAGCGCCGCGGACGATTTCGCGATGAGAGCGACGTCGCAGACCCGCCTCGCCTATGTCGTAACAGGCAATGCCGACGTCGATTCCATCGTCAAGGCCGGCATGTCCGGACTGACGCTGTTTTTGGCGCAGCGCACCGCGCTCGAGGCCGGCGATCCCGTCGGGATCGATCCCGCGCGCGACGAGCTCGCCTTCTTTCCGCTGATCTACTGGCCGATCGTGCCGGGCGCACCCAAGCCGCCGCAGGATGCCATCAACAAGATCGACGCCTATATGAAGCAGGGCGGCACCGTGCTGTTCGACACCCGCGACGCGATCGAAGCCCCGCCCGGCGCGAACGGCGCCGCGCAGACTCCGGGCATGCAGACGCTGCGCGAGATCCTGTCCTCGCTCGACGTGCCCGAACTCGAGCCGGTGCCGCGCGAGCACGTGCTGACCAAGACCTTCTATCTGCTGCGCGACTTCCCCGGCCGCTTCGTTACCGGCCAGACCTGGGTCGAGACCCTGCCGCGCGACGACGACGACGAGGACCGCGCGCAGCGGCCGGCGCGCGGCGGCGACGGCGTCTCGCCGATCATCATCACCTCGAACGACCTTGCCGGCGCCTGGGCCGTGCGGCCCGACGGCCAGGCCATGCTGCCGGTGACCGGCGGCGACACCCGCCAGCGCGAATTCGCCTACCGCGCCGGCACCAATATCGTGATGTACACGCTGACCGGCAACTACAAGGCCGACCAGGTGCACGCACCGGCCCTGATCGAACGGCTGGGGCAATAGGACCAACATGAATTACGGCATCGCCTTCACGCCGCTTGTACCCGCGATCGTCCTGTGGCTCGCGCTCGCCGCGATCGTCATCGTCGCGCTCGTGCTGCTGCTCGCGCGCGCACGCGGCGCCGCCGTGCGCGTGGCCGCGCTGGCGCTGTTCCTGCTCGCGCTCTCCAATCCCTCCTTCACCCGCGAGGACCGCGATCCCCTGACCTCGGTCGCCGCAATCGTCGTCGACAAAAGCCCGAGCCAGAATTTCGGCAGCCGCAACCGCGAGGCCGCCAAGGCGCAGGAAGCGCTGGTTGACAGCCTGAAGAAGATCAAGGGCCTCGAAGTCCGCGTCGTCGATGCCGGACAGGCCGACGGCGAGACCGACGGCACCAAACTGTTCGGCGCCCTCGCCTCGGCGTTGTCGGACGTGCCGGTCGATCGCGTCGCCGGCGCGTTCCTGATCACCGACGGCCGCGTCCACGACATTCCGGCGAACGCCGCCGCGCTCGGCTTCCAGGCGCCGGTGCATGCGCTGATCACCGGGCAGAAGGACGAGCGCGACCGCCGCATCGCGATCACTGCGGCGCCGCGCTTCGGCATCGTCGGGCAGAGCCAGACCATCAGCTACCGGCTCGACGACCAGGGCGTCACGGGCGAGCGCGCCAAGGTCACGATCCGCAGGGACGGCGAGGTCATCAACGAACGCACGCTCTCAAGCGGCCAGAGTGCAAGCGTCGACGTCGACATCAAGCACGCCGGCCCGAACATCGTCGAGATCGAGGCTGCGCCGCTCGAACGAGAATTGACGCCGGTGAACAACCGCGCCGTCGTCGCCATCGACGGCGTGCGCGACAAGCTGCGCGTGCTGCTGGTCTCGGGCGAGCCGCATTCGGGCGAGCGCACCTGGCGCAATCTGCTCAAGTCCGACGCCAGCGTCGACCTCGTGCATTTCACCATTCTGCGTCCGCCGGAGAAGCAGGACGGCACGCCGATCAACGAATTGTCGCTGATCGCGTTTCCGACCCGCGAGTTGTTCCAGCAGAAGATCAACGAATTCCAGCTGATCATCTTCGACCGCTACGCCCGTCAGGGCGTGCTGCCGATCGCCTATTTCGACAACATCGCGCGCTATGTGCGCTCCGGCGGCGCGGTTCTGGTGTCGGCCGGACCCGACTACGCCTCCAACACCAGCATCTGGCGCACGCCGCTGGACACGGTGCTGCCGGCCGAACCGGTCGGGGTGACGGAAAAGCCGTTCTACGCGCATCTGTCCGAGGTCGGCAAACGCCACCCCGTCACACGCGGGCTGAAGGGCTCCGCCAGCGAGCCGCCGCACTGGAGCCGGTTCTTCCGGGCGGTCGACACCCGCAATGCCGTCAACCCGCCGGTGATGACGGGGCCGGACGGCAACCCGCTCTTGTTCCTGTCGCGCTTCGGTGAGGGTCGCGTCGCGCTTCTGCTCTCCGACCACATCTGGCTGTGGGCGCGCGGCTATGAAGGCGGCGGTCCGCATCTGGACCTGCTGCGGCGGATGTCGCATTGGCTGATGAAGCAGCCCGATCTCGACGAGGAGGCGCTGCGTCTCCAGGTGCAGGGCAAGAACCTCATCGTCGTGCGTCAGACCATGGCGGACAGCGTCCAGCCGGTGAGCGTGACCTCGCCGTCGGGCGTGTCGCACGATTTGACGCTGAGCCCCGGCGATCCCGGCCAATGGCGCGCCAGCCTGCCGGCCAGCGAGCTCGGCCTGTGGCAGGCCACCGATGGCACGCTGAAGGCGCTGATCAATGTCGGCCCGACCAATCCGAAGGAGTTTTCGGAAGTCACCTCCACCGTCGACACGCTGAAACCGCTGACGCAGGCGACCGGCGGCAACGCCGTGCGCGTGGCCAATGGCGCCAGCGTCGAACTGCCGCGCATCCTGCCGGTGCATTCGGCCAGCGTCTTTGCCGGCGACGGCTGGATGGGGGTCAGGATGCGCGATGCCAGCGTCGTGAAGGGCGTCGGCGTGCTGCCGATCTTTGCCGGCCTGATCGGGCTCTTGCTGTTGCTCGGCGCATTCGCCGCGACCTGGCTCCGCGAGGGCCGCTGAACCTCCATTGTTGAGCATGATCCTTTGGAAAAGCACTGCACATTTTTCCGGATCATGCTCCGTTGCCCGAACGACACATCGATCGGGCACCGGCTCGCGCTGGTCGGCCCGCGGTTGACATCTGCTCATCGTTCCTGCGATGTTACATTATAACGTCGCGACATCAGGGGATTGATGCGTCGCGTTGCGGGGTGACGTTTCCAGATGAAGTGGTTCCGGTCGAATATCAGGCACGGCGCCCGGCTCGCGTTGTTCGCGATGCTGGTGCAGTTCGCGCTGACATTCGGCCACAGCCATTGGTTCGCCCAGGCCGCTCCGCTTTCCCAAGCCGCAGGCCGGCAGATCGACAGCATCAAGAGCGTTGCCGCGACCGGACGCGCGGCGGTTCAGAAGCAATCGCCCTCAAGTCCCGACCGCGAGCATCCGGGCGAGGACCATTGCGCGATCTGCGCGGTCGTTGCGATGGCGGGCACGATCCTGTTCGCGACACCGCCTGTGTTGCAGCTTCCGCAGGCGATCGAACTGCTCTACCGCACCACCGATGCCGAATTCATCCATCTGAAATCGGCCGGCACGGCGTTCCAGCCGCGCGCTCCTCCCGCATCCTGACTTCCAAAATCGTTTGATCACGCCCGGGCTCGCCGCATGCCGGCGAACGCTCGGGAGCCGTTGAAGTCGAATTCCGTCGCGCCGCGACGGCAGGCCGCCTCTGATCAGCAGATCATCATGCGGACGGCCTGACTGGAATCAGGACCATGTCATTCAAATCGCGACGCGCGCAGCGTCTTGGCGGAGCAAGCCTGCTCCTGCTCGGTGCCGCCGCCACGCCCGCTTCCGCCCAAACGCCTGCGCAAGACAAATCGTCCACCGAGATCCCCGCCGTCACTGTGACGGCGCCGAGCCCCATCGTGCGCACAGCGGTGGTGCCGTCCCGTAATGCAGGTCGCGGCACACGAACGGCGCGGGTGCGCAGCCGCCGCCAACAAACAGCAGAGACGACGCCGGCGGCCCCCGTGCCCGCCGTATCTCAGCAGGGAGTGCTGCCTGTTGTGACCAACCAGTTCGCCACCGTCACGGTGGTGCCGAACGAGGAGATCCGCCGTGAAGGCGGCGGTCAGCTCGGCGATCTCCTGTTCTCGAAGCCTGGCATCACCGGATCGAGCTTCGCGCCCGGCGCCTCCAGCCGGCCGATCATCCGGGGTCTCGACGTCAACCGCGTCGGCATCGTCGAGAACGGCACCAATGGCGGCGGCGCCTCCGATCTCGGTGAGGACCACTTCGTCCCGATCGATCCGCTCGCGACCAACCAGATCGAAGTGGTGCGCGGGCCCGCCGCGCTGCGCTACGGCTCGACCTCGATCGGCGGCGTCGTCAGCGCCACCAACAACCGGATTCCGGACGCGCTGCCGAGTTGCGCTCCGTCGTTCCAGACCTATGGCCTGCCGACCAAGGCCCCGCTCGCGAGCGCCGCGACATCGCCATGCGTCACGGCCGAGACCCGCACCGCATTCAGTTCGGTCGATCGCGGCGTCGAAAGCGGCGTGCTGATCGACACCGGCGGCGGCAATTTTGCGCTCCACGCCGACGCCTATGGACGTACGACCTCCGACTACGCCATCCCGAGCTATCCCTATCTGAACGACCAATCGCGCCCCGTGAACGGCCGCCAGCCGAACTCGGCGACGCGCTCGGACGGCGCCTCGATCGGCGGCTCCTACTTCTTCCAGGGCGGCTACATCGGCGCGTCGATCACGCAGAACGACGCGCTCTACCACATCCCCGGCATCGACGGCGCCGACCACAACACGCGGATCGACGGCCACCAGACCAAGATCAACGTCAAGGGCGAGTACCATCCCGACGCCGCCGCGATCGACGCGGTCCGCTTCTGGGCCGGCGCGACCGACTACCGCCACAACGAGATCGGACTTGCCGATCCTGCCGATCTCAGCAGCGACGGCATCAGGCAAACCTTCACCAACAAGGAGCAGGAGATCCGCACCGAGGTGCAGTTGATGCCGTTCAACGTGCGTTTCGCCGAGGTGACGACCGCACTGGGCTTCCAGGTCGGCCATCAGGAATTGAGCGCGCCGAGCCCGGACAATCCCGGCACGCTGTTCAACGGTCTGTGGGATCCGAACAACAACACGCGCGTTGCCGGCTATGCCTTCAACGAGTTCAAGTTCACGGAAGCGACGCGGGCGCAGATCGCCGGCCGCATCGAGCATGTCGAGCTGCACGGCACGACGCCGGACTTCCCGGCCGATTACCTGCCCGACGGCACGCCGCAAGCGGCGATCTCGCGTAATCCGTCCTTCACGCCGAAGAGCGGCAGCATCGGCCTGTTGCAGGACCTGCCGGGCGGCATGGTCGGCAGCATCACCGCTCAATACGTCGAACGCGCGCCGAAAGCGGCCGAGCTGTTCTCGCGCGGCGGGCATGACGCAACCGCGACCTTCGACATCGGCAATCCGAACCTCACCATCGAGACCGCGAAATCGGTCGAGCTCGGCGTGCGCAGGGCTGCGGGGCCGTTCCGCTTCGAGGCGACCGTCTACTACACGCATTTCGACAATTTCATCTATCGCCGCCTCACCGGCGTGTTCTGTGACGACGACTTTGCGTCCTGCGGCACGCCGGGCGCCGAGCTGAACCAGGCCGTCTACTCGCAACGCAATGCGAATTTCCGCGGCGGCGAATTCCAGTCCCAGCTCGACGTCGGCGCATTCCAGGGCGGCATCTGGGGCATCGAGAACCAGTTCGACTTCGTCCGCGCCACCTTCGGCGACGGCAGCAACGTGCCGCGGATTCCGCCGCTCAGAATGGGCGGCGGCGTGTTCTGGCGCGACGACAACTGGCTGATGCGGCTCAACCTGTTGCACGCCTTCGCGCAGGACAACGTCGCCGCGATCGCGGAGACGCCGACGGCGGGCTACAATCTGTTGAAGGCCGAGGTCAGCTACAAGACCAAGCTCGACCGCAACTGGTTCGGCGCACGCGAGATGATGGCCGGCATCGTCGGCAACAACCTCCTCAACGAGAACATCCGCAACTCGGTCTCCTACACCAAGGACGAGGTGTTGATGCCCGGCATCGGCGTCAGGGCGTTTGCCAACTTCAAGTTCTAGTTTCGCACCAGCCGGGGCCTAAGGGTCCCGGCACACCTTCACCTCCAGGATCGCGCGGCGCTCCGGGCTGCGCGGCAGCCTCCGCGCGGTCATTGCGAGGAGCCCTTGCGACGACGCAATCCAGGATGTCCCCCGCGGAAAGATTCTGGACTGCTTCGCTCTGCTTGCAATGACGGAGCATGAAGCGCGCCGCTACGCTTCCAGCGGGACAGCGCGGGTCGCCGTCAGGCATCAGGCTTCCCGCAAGATCTTGTCCATGGCCTTGCCGTGCGCCAACTCGTCGATCAACTTATCCAGGCAACGAATTTCACGCATCGTGGGCTCGGCGATGGTCTCGACACGGACATCGCAAACCACGCCCTTGATGAGACCGCGTGCAGGATTGATGGGAGGGGCCTCTGCAAAGAAGGTTTCAAAATCGGTCCGCTTGGCGAGCTGTGCTTCCAGCTCCTTGCGACCATAGCCGGTCAACCATGAGATGATCTGATCCACCTCGGCCTTGGTGCGCCCCTTCTTCTCTGCCTTCGCCACGTAAAGCGGGTACACGCTTGCGAAGCTTGTGGTGCAAATACGGTGTTTTGCCATGACCGCTCCGTGAACGTCCGATTGGTTCGCCATGCGACGACTCGATGGTCGCAGGCGAGCGGCGGAGCCGGCGCTACGACCCCCGCGCCTTGCTCCAGTCGGGGCCGACCGGGCCCGACACGCCTTCGAACGCGCCGTCGACAAGCTCGAACATCAAGATGCGCGCGGCGTCGACCGGACCCGGCATGGTGACGCGGCCCTTGGGGACCGGCTTGAAGCCGACACGGCTGTAATAGGGCTCGTCGCCGACCAGCAGCACGAGACGGTGGCCTTTCGCCTTCGCGTCCTTGAGCGCGCGCTCCATCAACAGACGGCCGACCCCGCGGCCGCGGAACGGCGGCTCGACCGTGAGCGGCCCCAGCAGCAGCGCGGGCGTATCACCGACCAGCACCGGCAATTGCCTGACCGAGCCGACCAGCAGTGTGCCGATGCGGGCGGTAAAGGACAATTCGAGCAGATGGTCGACATGCTCGCGAATCCGGTAGGCGCTAAGCACGAAGCGGCCGGGACCGAAAGTGCGTTCATGCAGCCGCTCGATCGCCTGAGCGTCGCCGGCGGCCTCGGGAAGGATGGTCAGTGAGAGATCGGTCATGTCAAGTCGCGGGATAGCACCGGAATGCCGGGCGGTCCATCCGGCAGCGAAGGCGCTCAGTTCCTTTTCAACGCCGGTTGGGACAGGTAGGCCAACATCTTCATCTCTCGCCGCCCTCGCGTCACCGTGTCGAGCACCAGCCCCGACGACAGCGAGAGCAGGGCCATGATCATCAGGCCCATCGACAGCACGGCGGTGGGCAAGCGTGGGACGAGGCCGGTCTCGATGAAGGTTATCACGATCGGGATCGCGAGGATCACCGAGGCCAGCGCCAGCAGGATTCCGATCACCGTGAAGAAGCGCAACGGCCGCTCCGAACGGTAGAGCTTCAGCATGGTGCCGAGGATGCGAAACCCGTCGCGCCAGGTGTTGAGCTTGGAGAACGAGCCTTCGGGGCGCGCATAATAGGGGGTCTCGATCTCGGCGACCGGCAGCGACAGCTCCAGCGCATAGACCGCGAGCTCGGTCTCGATCTCGAAGCCGTCGGAGAGGACGGGGAAGGATTTGACGAAGCGCCGTGAGAACACCCGGTAGCCGGACAGGATATCCTTGAAGGTGTGACCGAAGATCGACGCCAGGAAGCCGGTCAACATACGGTTGCCGGTGCGATGGCCGAGCCGGTAGGCGGCCTGGATCTGATCGACGCGAAGGCCGACCACCATGTCGAGATGATCATCGAGCAGCCTGTCGATCATGCGTGGTGCGCTCGGCGCGTCGTAGGTGGCATCGCCGTCGACCAGCACATAGACGTCGGCCTCGACGTCGGCGAACATCCGGCGCACGACGTGACCCTTGCCTTGCCGGTGCTCACTGCGCACGATCGCGCCCGCTTCGCGCGCGACGGCCGCGGTACGGTCGCGCGAATTGTTGTCATAGACGTAGATCGCGGCCGAGGGCAGCGCCTTGCGGAAATCGGCAACGACGGTCGCGACCGCCGCTTCCTCGTTGTAGCAGGGCATCAGCACCGCGATGCGAAGTTGCGTCGAGATCATCGCGGCGGCACTCCGAGGCTTGCCGGCTCACGCCCGAGCGGCGCGGCCTGCAGGGGCAGCGCGCGCACCTCGCTCCAATGCGACATCGTGCCGATGTTGCTGGCGGGGATCGGAAGGCAGATCAGGCCGACAGCGGGCTTGGCAATCTTCATCCGGTTTCCTCAGGTACCCTTTTGGGGGCTGCTTACTAGCACAGGCCGCCCTCAGCGCCACGTCGCAATCAAGGGCCGGCCGTCAAGCACTTCCGCGATCCGCAGCCGCGTCCCTCGCGTCGTCCCCTCAGGCAGCGCCGTGATCGCGAAGAACCCGGATTCGACGATCTCGCGGTTGGGCTCGGGCAGGCAGTCCTGCCTGAACTGCCTGACCACATAGACCGCGACGTGGTCGCGGCGCGAGACGTGGCTGTTGAGGAAGATGCCGTGCAGCGCGGCTGCTCCGGTGAGGTCGATGTCGCCCTCCTCCTTGAGCTCGCGCCGCATCGCTTGCTCCATGGTCTCGCCGAAGTCGACGCCCCCGCCGGGCAAATGCCAGCCGCTGACATAGCTGTGCCTGACCAGGAACACCCGGTCGTCCGCGTCCAGCACCACGGCGCGGACGCCAAGCGTCATGCCGCGGACAACGAGGAAATAGGCATGGAAGAATCGCCGCAGCAGAGGCTCGGCTTTTCGTCGGACACTGTCCAGTCGTTCTCCCATCAGGCTTCCTTGACGCCCCGTTTCAGGCCCGGCTTGCGCGCCGGGCGCGACCTTGCCATTACAGCGGTGCAATAGCGAGGCAATCGCGCGCCATGACTCACAACAGGCTGGCTCCCTTCACGCTCGCCCATCTGTCCGATCCGCATCTAGCGCCCCTGCCGAAGCCGCGGCTGATCGAGCTCGCGGGCAAGCGCGCGCTCGGCTACGTCAACTGGACGCGCAACCGCCACAAATACCAGCGCCGCGAGGTGCTCGACGCGCTGGTCGCCGACATGAAGGCGCAGGCGCCCGACCACATCGCGGTGACGGGCGATCTCGTCAACCTCGCACTGGAGGCGGAATTCGCGCCGGCCTTGGCCTGGCTCGAAAGCGTCGGCCCGCCCGACCGCGTCACCGCGATTCCCGGCAATCACGACGCCTATGTCAGCGCGACGCGTCATCGCTTCGGCGAGACGTTCCTGCACTACATCGCCGCGGATACACCCGGCGCCGCGGCCTTCCCCGCCGTACGCCGGCGCGGGCCGCTCGCGCTGATCAGCCTGTCGACGGCGGTGCCCACCCTGCCGCTGATGGCGACAGGCACGCTCGGGCGCGATCAGCTCGCCTCGCTCGAAGAGGTCCTCGAACGGTTCGCGGCCGAGGACGTGTTCCGCGTGCTGCTGGTGCATCATCCATTGAAATCCGACGCGCGCCAGAAGCGGATGACGGACGCCGCCGATCTGTTGGCGCTGCTCAGGCGGCACGGCGTCGAGCTGATCCTGCACGGGCACGACCACATTCATTCGACGATATGGGTCGAAGGCCCCAACGGCAACATTCCCGCACTCGGCGTGCCCTCGGCCTCCGCACTCGCGCACGGGCGCTATCCGGCGGCGGCTTATAATCTGCTCAGAATCGAGAAGGACAATGCCGGCTGGCGCTGCGAGCAGACGGTGCGGGGGCTCGGGGCGGGGTTTCAAATCGGGCAGATCAAGCATGTGAGGTTGATTTAGACCCGCTGTCAGTCCGGGGCATGCGAAGCATGAACCCGGGATCCATCGGGCGTCAGCGCATGGCGAAAAATGGATTCCGGGTTCGCGCTTCGCGCGCCCCGGAATGACGAGACCTTCACCAGTTCCGCAAGGCCGCCACCACCGCAACCCCGAACAACGCGGCGGCACCGAGGACGAAGCCGAACACGAACGGCCAGAGGCGCGAGCGGCGCGGCGGCGCGGCGGCCGCGGGCAGCGGTTCGGGCGAGACCACCATCGCATGCTCGCGCTCGACCATGCGGCGCGCGACATAGTCGGTGACGGCTTCGACGATCACGGCGGTGTCGTGCGATTCGGCGAGCACGATGCGGCCAAAGCGGGTGTCCTGGACGAAGCGGTACATCCGCTTGTCGCGCCCCATCACGATGTGGGCGACGACGTCGATCCACAGTCTTGGCGTATCGCCCTGGCTGATGCCGCGGTCGAACAGGTCAATCTGCTCCGGCACCTGCGCGAACAAGGGATCGAGCGCGTCGTTGAGGATCTCGAGCCGCGCCACCTCGGCGTCCCTGAGATCGACGACGACGCCGGTCCGGTCGGCGGCCTCGATCCGCGCTCGCAGCAGCGCATCGCGCAGCCGCACCGGGCGCGGCTGGCCGGGATGGGTCCCGCTGGTCTCGGGCTCTGACATTGGTCGGCCTCGTCCTCGACTATCCTCCATTAACCTATCAGCAACCAAACCCTCCGCAAAGGCCTACAATTCCAGATACTTACGACGCCCACAGCCGCTTTACCTGTGCCAAAAGCAGACGATCCCACCCAGGCAGAGCCTGGATGGGACCATCCGTCCTTGGACGTCTTCTTAAGCAGGGGCGTCAGGCCGAGACGCGCGACGGCTCCTCCACGATCGAGAAGCGGACGCCGGCCTTGTGGCGGCTCTCTTCCGAGACTTCCTTCCAGCAGTCCTCGGCCTCCTTGCGGGTCTTGAACGGACCTTTGACCTGGGCCGAGCCTTCCACGAGCTTGTGGAAGTTCATCGAACCGAACTCGCCGCCGATCACCCAGAAATTGCTGCCGTTGGTCATTGTCGGTCTCCTGTCGAATGGCGCGATATGCGTTAGCCGAACTGGTTCATGGTGTTGTGAGCGCCGCCCGCCTTCAGGGCAGCCTCGCCGGCGAAGTATTCCTTGTGATCGTCGCCGATGTCGGAGCCGGCCATGTTCTGATGTCTCACGCAGGCGATGCCCTGACGGATCTCGGCGCGCTGGACGTTCTTGACGTAGCCGAGCATGCCCTGTTCGCCGAAATACTCCCGCGCCAGATTGTCGGTCGAGAGCGCCGCCGTGTGATAGGTCGGCAACGTGATCAGGTGGTGGAAGATGCCGGCGCGCTTGGCCGAATCCGCCTGGAAGGTGCGGATGCGCTCGTCGGCTTCCTTCGCCAGCGGCGTGTCGTCGTACTCCGCCTTCATCAGCTCGGCACGGTTGTACTTGCTGACGTCCTTGCCGGCTTCCTTCATCGCGTCGTAGACCTGCCAACGGAAGTTCAGCGTCCAGTTGAAGGACGGCGAGTTGTTGTAGGCCAGCTTCGCGTTCGGGACGACCTTGCGGATGCGATCGACCATCTTGGCGATCTGCTCGATATGCGGCTTCTCGGTCTCGATCCAGAGCAGGTCCGCGCCGTTCTGCAGCGAGGTGATGCAGTCCAGCACGCAGCGGTCTTCGCCGGTGCCCGGACGGAACTGATAGAGATTGGAGGGCAGCCGCTTCGGGCGCATCATCTTGCCGTTGCGGTTGATGATGACGTCGCCGTTTTTGGCGTTCTCCGCCGTCACTTCCTCGCAATCCAGGAAGCTGTTGTATTGGTCGCCGAGATCGCCGGGCTTGTGACTGACGGCGATCTGCTGCGTCAGCCCGGCGCCGAGCGAATCGGTGCGGGTCACGACGACGCCGTCTTCGACGCCGAGCTCGAGGAAGGCGTGGCGGCAGGCGCGGATCTTCGCGAGGAAGACGTCATGCGGCACCGTGACCTTGCCGTCCTGGTGGCCGCACTGCTTCTCGTCCGAGACCTGGTTCTCGATCTGGAGCGCACAGGCGCCCGCTTCGATCATCTTCTTGGCGAGCAGATAGGTCGCCTCGGCGTTGCCGAAGCCGGCGTCGATGTCGGCAATGACGGGGACGACGTGGGTCTGGAAGTTGTCGATCTTTGCAATCAACTCCTTCTCCCTGGTCTTGTCGCCTTCCTTGCGCGCCTTGTCGAGGAGGCGGAAGATGTCATTGAGCTCACGGGAATCCGCCTGACGCAGGAAGGTGTAGAGCTCCTCAATCAGGGCCGGCACCGAGGTCTTCTCATGCATCGACTGGTCGGGCAGCGGGCCGAACTCGGAGCGCAGCGCCGCGATCATCCAGCCCGAGAGGTAGAGATAGGTGCGATCGGTCTTGCCGCCGAAATGCTTCTTGACCGAGATCAGCTTCTGCTGGGCGATGAAGCCGTGCCAGCAGCCCAGCGACTGGGTGTATTTGGTCGGGTCGTTGTCATAGGCCGCCATGTCGGCCCGCATCAGGGCCGCGGTGTAGCGGGCGACGTCGAGGCCGGTCTTGAAGCGGTTCTGGAGGCGCATGCGTGCGACGGCCTCGGCCGTCACCCCGTTCCAGGTCGGCTGGGTCTGAAGGAGCGCCTGGGCCGCCTCGATCTCGTTCTGATACGAACCCGGGCCCTGAAGGGTGCTGATGCCGCGTGGCTGGTAGTTCATGTGCCTAATCCTTTCGCTGACGACGGCGATGCTGGCCATCGACATCCTTGACAGTGCATTGCGAGATGCGTGTCAGGAGGTAAACGCGAAAACGGAAATTTCGTACAGATGGCTTGTCTTTTATTGATGATGTCATGTAACATCAAAACATGTAATAGATGTTATTTTGTAATTTTTGTAACATGTCGGTCAAGGAAGCTTCCCCTTTATGGTCACGGAGATCTGAGAAATGCCTGCCAGTTCCGGCAAGAAACTCTTCGTCGGCCCGCGCTTCCGGAGGGTCCGGCAGCAATTGGGGCTATCGCAGACCCAGATCGCCGAGGGGCTCGGGATCTCGCCGAGCTATGTTAACCTGATCGAGCGCAACCAGCGCCCGGTGACGGCGCAGATCCTGCTGCGGCTGGCCGAGACCTATGACCTCGATTTGCGCGATCTCGCCACCGCCGACGAGGACCGCTTCTTCGCCGAGCTCAACGAGATCTTCTCCGATCCCCTGTTTCGCCAGATCGACGTTCCCAAGCAGGAGCTGCGCGATCTCGCCGAACTCTGCCCCGGCGTCACCCATGCGCTGCAGCGGCTCTACGCCGCCTACACCGAGGCCCGCCAGGGCGAGACGCTGGCGGCAGCCCAGATGGCCGACCGCGACGTCGGCACGCGCTATGAGGCCAATCCGGTCGAACGGGTGCGTGAACTGATCGAGGCCAACCGCAACTATTTTCCGGAGCTCGAGCAGGCCGCGGAAACCCTTCGGGATGAGTTGAACGTCCCGGCCGAGGGACTCTATGCAGCGCTCGCAGCGCGGCTGCGTGAGAAGCATTCGATCCAGACCCGCATCATGCCGGTCGACGTGATGCGCGAGACGCTTCGGCGGTTCGATCGCCATCGCCGCCAGTTGCTGATCTCCGAGCTGGTCGACCCGCCCGGCCGCGCCTTCCAGCTCGCCTTCCAGCTCGGCTTGGGGGAATGCGCACAGCATCTGGAGAGCATCATCGGCCGGGCCGGACCGCTCGACGACGCGCCGCGCCGCCTGTTCCGCATCACGCTCGGCAACTACTTTGCGGCAGCCGTGATGATGCCCTACCCCGCATTCCTGGCCGCGGCGGAAGCACTCAACTACGACATCCACGTGCTGGCACAGCGCTTCAATTCCGGCTTCGAGCAGGTCTGTCACCGGCTCACCACTCTGCAGCGGCCTAACGCGCGCGGCATTCCGTTCTTTCTCTTGCGCGTCGACAATGCCGGCAACGTCTCCAAGCGTTTCTCCTCCGGCACCTTCCCGTTCTCGAAGTTCGGCGGCACCTGTCCGCTGTGGAACGTGCACTCGACTTTCGACACGCCCGATCGCCTGCTCAAGCAGGTGATCGAGCTCTCCGACGGCACGCGCTATTTTTCGATCGCGCAGATGGTGCGCCGCCCAGTCGCGCCGCACCCGCTGCCGCAACCGCGCTTCGCCATCGGCCTCGGCTGCGAGATCCGCCACGCCGCGCGCCTGACCTACGCCGCCGGCATGGACCTCGAGAAGACGGAGGGCACGCCGATCGGTGTCAATTGCCGCCTGTGCGAGCGTGAAAACTGCGCCCAGCGCGCCGAGCCGCCGATCACGCGCACGCTGATCCTGGACGAGACGACAAGAAGGGTGTCGAGCTTCGCGTTCTCGAATGCTCGGGAGTTGTGAGGGGGGCACGCTTAAGGGCTGCGCACGCGCCAATCACACCCTGTCATGCTCCGCGAAAGCGGGGCATCCAGTATGCCGCGCCCCATCGGCTCTATCACTGCTGTCACTGAGTACTGGATCGCCCGGTCAAGCCGGACGATGACAGTGGAGAGAGTGCCGGCAGCGCGCCCCGGCCCCTACGCCAGCGTATGCACGATCACCGGCCCGGCCGCCGCGCTGGCATGCCCCGCGAGCAGTGGGCCGAGATCCTTCTCGATCCAGGCGATCGCGCGCCTGTTCGCCTCCTCGGCCTGCTCGAACTTGTCGAAAATCGAGATCGCGGTAACCGTGTCGTCGCCGGCATAGACGACGTAATAGGCGCGGAAACCGTCGACGTCGCTGATGATCGGAACGGCGCCGTCCTTGATGCGGCGCGCCAGCTCTTCAGCGCTTCCGCTCTTCGCCTTGGCCTGACGGATGGCGGCATACATGGCATCCTCCTTCCGGCTGTCTGAATCGGGGCATGGTCCCCGCACGACATGATACCCCGAAGCGCGCCGCCCATCCACGCTTGGTTAACCCCATCCTAATCCGCCTCCGCGATCTGCAACCAACGATTAAGCACGCCTCAACATCGGTGCCTTAGTCTCGCCCCACTCACTTTTCGCAAACAGCGGTGGCCTATCCTGCCGGGCGAAGTGACATCAGGGGGTTCATCATGCGCATTGCGTTGCTGCTGACCGCGACCATTGTCGGCGCGCTCTTCGCCAGTCCATCCCATGCCGGATCGCCCGATGCCGGGGCAGCGCCGCCGCTGCCGCCCGGCTTCCAGAGCTACCGCGGCTACATGTTCGACCTGTCGGAGGCCTCCGACCGCAAGGATATCGACAAGCTCACCGACAACGTGAAGCAGCAGATCGACGTCGTCGAGACGGCCGGCCTATCGCCGCGTGTGCTGCGCTTCTTCCGCACCGTGCCGATCGTCGCGAGCGAGCTGGCCTGCCTCGACGAAGGTGCCGCGACCGCTTGCTACGGCCGGGTCACGCCGGACATCCACCGCACTGCTCCACGGACGCTCACAGTGTGGGACCCGAACAAGCAGCGCTGGACCAATCCGAATGCCGTCGACCTCGCGGTCGATTCCGGGCTGGGCGTGATCATGCTGCGGCCGGACATGATGCGCTACGAGAAGGAGGCCGTGCTGTTGCACGAGCTTCTCCACGCCTATCACGCGCGGCTGCTGCCGGACGGCTATGCCAACAAGGGGGTGATCGCCTACTACGCCCTTGCCAAGTCCAAGGACCTGTTGCCCAAGGACAGCTATGCGATGAAGAATCCGATGGAATTCTTTGCCGTGACCGCCAGCATCTTCCTGGCCGGCAAGAGCGAATTCCATGATCCGAAGTCGCGTGAGACGCTCAAGGAGAAAATGCCGGACTATTACAAATACCTGGTCGGCGTGTTCGGCTTCGACCCCGAGCCGGCGGCGGCAAACGGCCCGGTTGCCTCGCTGAAGTGAGGCCGACGCTGAAGTCGGGCAGACTTGGCGCTCCTCAAGCCAACCAGTCAAAGAGCCGCGCGAAATGCGCGGCTCTTTTGTTTCGCAGGCCGGAAGCTGCGGATGATGCCCAGGCGGGAATTGCCAAGGTGGGGCCCGATCTGCATAGTCCCGCCCGCATCGATACCGTTTTTCGAAGAGGATAGAACAACATGGCGGACGCCGACCTGGATGTCGTGATCCGGCAACTGGCCAGACAGCTGCATACGGGCCTGATGACCCGCGCCAAGGAGCGGCGCGATCGCTTCAACGGCCTTGCGGCCAAGGCCAAGGGCAAGGAGACCGCCGACCGCTTCAAGATGATGGCCAAGGCCACCATGGAGCAGGCCGCCGCCGCCGCCAAGCGCCTGCAGATGTCCGCCGACAACGTTGCCGACAGCTACGCGCGGTCGATGCGGATTGCCGCCAGCACGCCCGTTGCGGTGAAGGTGGAGAAGAAGGCGAAGGGAAAGCCGGACAAGAAGACCGCGAAGGCGGAGAAGGCCAAAGCCAAGAAGGCGAAATAGGCGCTGCTGGTGTCATTCACCTCTCCCCGCAAGAACGGGAAGAGGGCGAGCTTCTTCTCACCTTCCCGGCGCGGCGAGCCGGGTCGCCTCGGCGCTCACGAGTTCGGCGAGCCTGGCGCGCGCAGCTTCGCGCGCGCGGCCGTCCTTGCCGCCGGACAGCGCCAGCGCCGCCTCGAAATCGGCGCGCGCGTCGTCGGCCTGGCCACGGGCAAGGAACGCCAGGCCACGGTCGAGGCGGGCCTCTGCATCCGAGGGATCGAGTCGCACCGCCGTGTTGTAGCTGAGGATGGCGCGATCGAAATCGCCCGTGGCGGCGAGCGCGAGACCACGCTGGCGATACGGCGCGGCGAGCCTGGGATCATGCGCGATCGCCTCGTCATAGTCGGCGATGGCGAGTTCGAGATCGTCGTTCTGATGGCGCGCGAGCCCGCGGTCTCGATAGAGCGCAGCGCGGTTGGGATTGAGGTGAATGGCCTCGTCGAAATCGGCGATCGCCCGCCTGAAGTCGCCATGACGCAGCGCGATCCGTCCGCGCCCCTCATAGGCAAAGGCGATCAGCGAGCCGCGCAGCGGCGAGAAGCCGATCACGGCCGAGCAGATGTCGGGATCGTCCTCGTCGCCGCAATTGACGACCATGTGCGCGGACAGGCCGATGAGCACGCAAAGGACAATCAGCAATAGTACGGCAGTTCTGGTCATCTTCGAAGGTGACCGGCAACTCGCCGGCCACGCATCCCCTTTCGAAGGAAGTGTCTCGGTGGGGTGTTAACACCGGCTCCGACGATCCCGTGTGCGCCAGGTCACAAAGCCGGACGCAAATCCTCAGCGGTTTCGTCAGCCCCAAGGACCTCGCGAGGGACCACGAGATGACGAGCGGCCCCACGGGCCGCGCGGCGGATAATTTTCGTTGGCGCCGACCGATGGCGCGGCCTGCGTGCCGAGTTCAGCCGCGAGCTGCTGAAGCGCCGCGATGCGGTTCTGCGTCGAGGGATGGGTGGCGAACAGATTGTCCATCCCATGGCCCGACAGCGGATTGATGATGAACATGTGCGCCGTCGCGGGGTTTCGCTCGGCCTCATAGTTCGGAACCTGATGCGCGGCGCCCTCGATCTTCACCAGCGCGGAGGCCAGCCACATCGGTTGTCCCGCGATGCGCGCACCGAGATTGTCCGCGGCATATTCACGCGTCCGGCTGATCGCCATCTGCACCAGCATGGCGCCGAGCGGCGCGAGGATCATCATCAGGATCGAGCCGACGATGCCCAGACCATTGTTGTTGTCGCGATTGCCGCCAAAGAACATCCCGAACTGCGCCAGCATGGAGATCGCGCCCGCGATGGTCGCGGTAACAGTCATCAGCAGCGTATCGTGATGCTTGATATGAGCGAGCTCGTGCGCGATCACGCCGGCGAGCTCCTCGCGGCTGAGCTGGCGCATCAGGCCGGTGGTGACGGCAACCGCGGCATTGTCCGGGTTTCGTCCGGTCGCGAACGCGTTGGGCTGCGGCTGATCCATCAGGAACACCCGCGGCATCGGCAAGCCCGCGCGGCCCGCAAGCTCGGCAACGAGCCCGACCAGTTCCGGTGCGCTGGCACGGTCGACCTCATGGGCGCCGTACATCGAGAGCACCATGCGGTCGGAGTTCCAGTAGGTGAAAAGATTGGTCGCGGCGGCAATGACGAGCGCGATCACCGCGCCCGAGGCACCGCCGATCAGATAGCCGACGCCCATGAACAGGGCGGTGAGGCCTGCAAGCAGCATTGCGGTACGAAGATAGTTCATGGCCGTCTCCTGAGGCCCGCAGCGGGCCGCTGGAGGCGTCCGCAGGCTGGCAAACATGAGTTAGGGATGACCCCGGCCTGGGTGCAAGGTTTCAAGGTGCGTCGCGGAGCCGCGGCACTGGTTTGCGCAGGATACTTCCATTAAACTCCGTCCGGAATCCAAGCGTCCCTCCCCGCCGGAAAATCCATGCTCCAGACCCGACTTGCGATCGCGGCCGTCACTCTCGCTGCGCTGTCCGCTCCCGCCTCCGCCCAGCTCTTGCCGCAGCCCATCAGGCCCGCTGCCCCCAAGGCGACCGCCCCCTCGCCGCGAGCGGCGGCGTGCCACAATGGCGCGAGCTTCGACCGCTTCCTGGCCGACGTGAAGCAGCAGGCCGTCGCGGCCGGCGTGTCGCAGCGGACGATCGTGGAGGCCTCGCCCTATCTCGTCTACGACCAGGGCATCGTCAACCGCGACCGCGGCCAGCGCGTGTTCGGCCAGCTCTTCACCGAATTCGCCGGCCGCATGGCCGCGTCCTATCGCATGCAGAACGGCCAGCAGCACATCAAGAAATACGCCGCCGCATTCGCGCGCGCCGAGAAAGAGTATGGCGTGCCGCCGGCGGTGATCGCCGCGTTCTGGGGGCTGGAGAGCGACTTCGGCGCCAACATGGGCAATCTGCCAACGCTGAAATCGCTGGTGTCGCTCGCCTATGACTGCCGCCGCTCCGAGATGTTCGTGGGCGAGACGATCGCCGCGCTGAAGATCATCGACCGCGGCGATCTGCAGCCCGACGAGATGATCGGCTCCTGGGCCGGCGAACTCGGACAGACGCAGTTCCTGCCCGTGCATTACGTCAATTACGCCGTCGACTATGATGGCGACGGACGGCGCGACCTGTTGCGCTCGGGAGCCGACGTGATCGGCTCGACCGCGAACTACATCGCCAATGGCTTGAAGTGGCGGCGCGGCGAGCCGTGGCTGGAAGAGATCAAGGTGCCGCCGAACCTGCCGTGGGACAAGACCGATCTCACGGTGCGGGAGCCGCGCTCGACATGGGCGCAGCTAGGGGTCACCTATCCCGACGGCCGTCCTCTGCCGAACGACAATCTTGCCGGCTCCGTGCTGCTGCCGATGGGACGCTTCGGGCCGGCCTTCATGGCGTACGCGAATTTCGCGGCCTACACCGAGTGGAATAACTCGCTGATCTATTCGACCACGGCGGGCTATCTCGCCTCGCGCATTGCGGGCGCAGCCCCCATGCGCAAGCCGATCCAACCGATCCCGCAACTGCCGTTCAAAGAGCTCAAGGAATTGCAGCAGCTCCTGGTGCGCGCCGGCTTCAATGTCGGCAAGGTCGACGGCGTGCTGGGCCAGCAGAGCCGCGCCGCCGTGAAGGCGATGCAGATCAAGTTCGGCCTGCCAGCCGATTCCTGGCCGACCGCGGAGCTGCTCGCCCGCATGCGCGGCGGTACGGCGCAGGCGCAGCCTCAAGCGACGATCCGCTAATAATCTATCCATAGTCATTCCCCGCGAAAGCGGGAAATCCAGTACGCCGCGGCTTCTCGATTCAACCACCACCGTCTCGGATTACTGGATCGCCCGGCCAAGCCCTACGATATGCACACTTCTGATTCGAACTTCTTGGTGGGCGAGACGAAAACGTGAGTCGTCAGAGTCACTTGCTTCGGCTGTGACGACATTGGATTGCCGAAGGCAGGCATTCGGCTAAGCCATTGAAGATGATTCTGTTTTTGAGATGTGTGAATCTAATAGGCCAAGCCGGGCGATGACAGCGAAGGGCGACGATGTAGAATTTTCGCATTGCACCGGCTACTCCCCGCGATTGTATTTTTCCATGACGTTCCCATGTGAGTGGCTCAGGTTTCCTCCTGAGATATCCCACCATCGAAGCGAGCGATCACATGTCCTTCTATGACGCCGTCGTCCCCGCCTATCTGCAAATGCTGAACAGCGTGAGCGGGTTGCTCACCAAGGCTGAGGCGCACTGCGCAGCCAAAAAGGTCGACCCGAGCGTCCTGCTCGGCTCCCGCCTCTTCCCGGACATGCTGCCGCTGTCGCGGCAGATCCAGCTCGTCAGCGATTTCGCCGCCAAGGGCTGCGCCCGGCTGACCCACAGCGACGTGCCGACCACGCCCGACACCGAGACCAGCTTTGCGGAATTGAAGCAGCGGCTGGCGAAGACCATCGAGTATGTGAAATCGTTCAAGCCCGAGCAGTTCGAGGGTGCCGAGACCAAAGACGTCACCTTCCCGGCCGGCCCGGACAAATCCATCACCATGACGGGCCAGCAATTCCTGAGCGCCTTCTCGCTGCCGAACCTCTATTTCCACGCCACGACCGCTCACGGCATTTTGCGTCACAACGGCGTTGAGATTGGCAAGCGCGATTTCCTCGGTGTGAACTGACATCGCACGCTGCGGCAGCGGGATTCTGCTGTCGCGGCTAAAATCGCACATGAATTATGCTACGCGGTCCCGGCCGCGTAGCTCGCCTGCACTTTCCGTATGGCTCCTCACTTGCGCTGGATGTCGCGATGCACAAGTGTTCCGGACCTCTCACCCCTGGAAGCATTCCCATGAGCCGTTCGACCAAGTTGTTTGAGACCTACAAGCTCGGCCCGATCACGCTGGCCAATCGTCTCGTGATGGCGCCGCTGACACGCAACCGAGCGGCGCCCGGTACATTCGTGCCCAGCCCGCTCGCCGCCGACTATTACGGCCAGCGCGCCTCCGCAGGGCTTCTGATCACCGAAGCGAGCCAGGTCTCGCAGCAGGGACAAGGCTACCAGGACACGCCCGGCATCTACAGCAAGGATCAGGTCGCCGGCTGGCGCAGGGTCACAAACCGCGTGCATGAGCACGGCGGAAAGATCTTCATCCAGCTCTGGCACGTCGGCCGCATCTCGCATGTCGACCTCCAGGCGAACGGAGCCGCCCCGGTGGCGCCGAGCGCGATCCGCGCCAAGGGCAAGACGTTCGTGAACGGCACCTTTGCCGACGTCTCCGAGCCGCGCGCGCTCGAGCTGTCCGAAATTCCAGGGATCATCGACGATTTCAAGCGCGCGGCGCAGAACGCACTGGAGGCCGGATTCGATGGCGTCGAGATCCACGGCGCCAACGGCTATCTGCTCGACCAGTTCGCCAAGGACGGCGCCAACAAGCGCACCGATGCCTATGGCGGCTCCATCGAGAACCGCGCCAAGCTGATGCTCGAAGTCTCGAAGGCTGTCGCCACTGAGGCCGGCGCCGACCGCACCGGCATTCGCATCTCGCCGGTGACGCCGGCCAACGACATCTCCGACAGCAATCCGCAACCGCTGTTCGATCACATCGTCGACGGCCTCAGCGCGTTGAGGCTCGTCTATCTCCACGTCGTCGAAGGCGCCACCGGCGGGCCGCGCGACTTCGCGCCGTTCGACTATGCATCCTTGCGCAAGCGCTTCTCCGGCGCCTACGTTGCCAACAACGGCTATGATTTCGATCTCGCAACCAAAGTGCTGGACGCCAACGCGGCCGATCTCATCGCGTTCGGCAAACCGTTCATCTCCAACCCGGACCTCGTCGAGCGGCTGAAGCAGGGCGCAGCGCTGAACGACTGGGACAAGGCCACCTTCTACGGCGGCGGCAAGAAGGGGTACACGGACTACCCGACGCTCGCGGCCGAGCCGGCGGAGTAAGGGGATCATCCATCCATGATTGCTGTCATGCTCCGCGAAAGCGGGGCATCCAGTACGCCGCGGCCTCTCGGTTCAATCACAGCCGCCTCTGGATACTGGATTGCCCGCCTTCGCGGGCAATGACATCGAGTGTGTGGGACGCGCGTGCCACAGCTCGTCACCACAAGCACAAAAGAAAAAGGCCGGGATCGCTCCCGGCCTTTCGTATTTAACGACGTTATCCGCCGCTTACTTGGCTTCTGCGCGCTTCGGGGGAGTCGCAGGCCACGACTTGATCAGGGTGTCGTAGTCGATCGTCTCGCCCTTCGGCTTCTCGTTGGCGAGCTTGCGCTGGGGCGCGATGGTGCCGTCCTTCTCGGCCTTCGCAAACCAGTACTCCGGCTTCTCCTTCTTGTGGAGCTTCGGACCGCAGGCACCCTGCACGCCGGACTTCTCCAGGCGCTCCATGACCGAGTCCTGAGCAGCCGCAAGGGCATCCATCGCCTGCTGCGGCGTCTTCGAACCGGACGACGCATCGCCGATGTTCTGCCACCACAACTGTGCGAGCTTCGGATAATCGGGCACGTTGTTGCCGGTCGGGGTCCACTGCACGCGCGCGGGCGAGCGGTAGAACTCGATCAGGCCGCCGAGCTTCGGCGCACGCTCGGTGAACGACTTGTCCCAGATGTCGGATTCACGGATGAAGGTGAGACCGACATGGCTCTTTTTCAGCGACACCGACTTGGAGACGATGAACTGGAGATAGAGCCAGGCCGCCTTGCGGCGATCGGGCGGAGTCGACTTCAGCAGCGTCGCTGAGCCGGCATCCTGGTAGCCGAGCTTCATGCCTTCCTTCCAGTACGCGCCGTGCGGCGACGGAGCCATACGCCATTTCGGCGTACCGTCCGCGTTCATCACGGCGATGCCCGGCTTCACCATGTCGGCGGTGAAGGCGGTGTACCAGAAGATCTGCTGGGCGATGTTGCCCTGCGCCGGCACCGGACCGGCTTCGGAGAACGTCATGCCCTGGGCCTGCGGCGGAGCATACTTTTTCAGCCAGTCGAGATACTTGGTGATCGAGTAGACCGCAGCCGGACCGTTGGTGTCGCCGCCGCGCTCGATCGAAGAGCCGACCGGACGGCAGCCCTCCATGCGGATGCCCCATTCGTCGACCGGCAGACCGTTCGGAATGCCCTTGTCGCCGTTGCCGGCCATCGACAGCCAAGCGTCGGTGAAGCGCCAGCCGAGCGAGGGATCCTTCTTGCCATAGTCCATATGGCCGTAGACCTTGACGCCGTTGATCTCCTTGATGTCGTTGGTGAAGAACTCGGCGATATCTTCATAAGCCGACCAGTTCACGGGCACGCCGAGATCGTAGCCGTACTTGGCCTTGAACTTGGCCTTGTAGTCCGGGTTGGTGAACCAGTCGTAGCGGAACCAGTAGAGGTTGGCGAACTGCTGGTCGGGCAGCTGGTAGAGCTTGCCGTCCGGCGCGGTCGTGAACGACTTGCCGATAAAGTCGTTGACGTCGAGCATGGGATCGGTGACGTCCTTGCCCTCGCCGGTCATATAGTCCGACAGCACGATCGTCTGGCCGTAGCGGAAATGAGTGCCGATCAGGTCGGAGTCGTTGATCCAGCCGTCATAAACGTTCTTGCCGGACTGCATCTGGGTCTGCAGCTTCTCGACCACGTCACCTTCCTGGATGATATCGTGCTTGAGCTTGATGCCGGTGATCTCGGAGAACGCCTTGGCGAGCGTCTGCGATTCGTATTCGTGGGTCGTGATCGTCTCGGAGACGACGTTGATCTCCATGCCCTTGAACGGTTCGGCTGCCTTGGCGAACCATTCCAGCTCCTTCTTCTGGTCTTCCTTCGACAGCGTCGAGGGCTGGAATTCCGCGATCCACTTCTGGATCACAGCGTCGTCCGCGGCGCGGACCGGCGCCGAGACGGCGAACGACACCGCAACAATCGCGGCGACGCTCGACATGGTCAGAAAACTGCTCTTGGTCAATGGACCTTTCCTTCTCCTAAACTGTCGCATGTTGTTCCTCCGTTGCAGCGACAAACTTTTATACAGACCCGGATTGCCCCCGGATCTGGCCGTCCCTTCGCGTGCTTCAGACCGTGCGAAAAATGAACACGGCCATGACAAGCGAAATTCCACTGGCGAGCCACAGGCTCGAAATTTCAAAACCCTCCTCGCCGATCGGCAGCGTCGCGATCGCATCAGTGCCGGCGAAGGCGATCCACAGCAGGTGAATGACGGCTGCCATGATCAGCGAGATGAAAAGGCGGTCGCCGCGCGTCGTCGGGATGCGCAGGATGCCGACGCGCTCGGCCTCGGGATAGCGGACGGCGAGCCATGTCATCACCAGAAGCGTGCAGGCAAGGCCGGCGAAGAAGATCGCCGTCGGCAGCGTCCAAGCCATCCATGCAATGGATTCCATCTCAGCCCCCTACACCCGGCCGAGCGCAAAGCCGCGCGCGATGTAGTTGCGGACGAACCAGATCACCAGCGCGCCCGGAATGATGGTCAGCACGCCGGCGGCAGCCAGCAAGCCCCAGTCCATGCCGGCGGCCGACACCGTGCGCGTCATGATCGCTGCGATCGGCTTGGTCTGCACCGACGTCAACGTGCGCGCCAGCAGCAGCTCGACCCAGGAGAACATGAAGCAGAAGAAGGCGGCGACGCCGATGCCGCTGGCAATCAGCGGGATCAGTATCTTCACGAAGAAGCGCGGGAACGAATAGCCGTCGAGGAAAGCGGTCTCGTCGATCTCACGCGGCACGCCGGAGACGAAGCCCTCCAGGATCCACACCGCCAGCGGCACGTTGAAGATGCAGTGCGCGAGCGCCACCGCCCAAGGCGTATCGAACAGGCCAATCGCCGAATAGAGATTGAAGAACGGCAGTGCGTAGACCGCGGCCGGTGCCATGCGGTTCGACAAGAGCCAGAAGAACAGGTGCTTGTCGCCGAGAAAACGGTAGCGCGAGAAAGCGTAGGCCGCCGGCAACGCCACCGAAATCGAGATGATGGTGTTGAGAACGACGTATTCCAGCGAGTTGATGTAGCCTGAATACCAGCTCTCGTCGGTGAAGATGCGTTTGTAGTGCTGGAGCGTCGGCGTGTGCGGCCACAGGTTCATGGTCGACACGATCTCGGCATTGGTCTTGAAGCTCATGTTGACGAGCCAGTAGATCGGCAGCAGCAGGAAGATCAGGAACAGCCCCATGATGAGGCGGCGGCCGGGAATCGAATGCATCAGGCCACTCCTTCCTTTGGCTTGAGCGCTGGCTTGAGGGCGGCCGAAGGCTTGGGCTCCGCCGCCGGCTCGCGCTCCACCTGGACTTTCCGCTCGGCACCCGCATTGGTCATGACGGTGTAGAAGATCCAGCAGACGATCAGGATGATCAGGTTATAGACCAGCGAGAGTGCAGCAGCCTTGCCGAGGTCGAACTGGCCGAGCGCGATCTTGACCAGCTCGATCGACACGAAGGTCGTGGAGTTGCCGGGTCCCCCGCCGGTGACGACGAAGGGCTCGGTGTAGATCATGAAACTGTCCATGAAGCGCAGCAGCACGGCGATCAGGAGCACGCGGTTCATCTTCGGCAGCTGGATTGCCTTGAACACGGCCCAGCGCGAGGCGCCGTCGATCTGGGCGGCCTGGTAATAGGCTTCGGGAATCGACTTCAGGCCGGCATAGCAGAGCAGCGCGACGAGGCTGGTCCAGTGCCAGACGTCCATCACGATGACGGTGGCCCAGGCGTCGATCTCGTTCGAGACGTAATTGTAATCGAGCCCGATGGCGTTGAGGACATAGCCGAGCAGGCCGATGTCGGGCCGGCCAAAGATCTGCCAGATCGTACCGACCACGTTCCACGGAATCAGCAGCGGCAGCGCGAGGATCACGAGGCAGGCCGCGACCGTCCAGCCCTGGCGCGGCATCGACAGCGCGATGACGATACCGAGCGGCACCTCGATGGCAAGGATCACCAGCGAGAAGAACAGGTTGCGGCCGAGCGAGGCGAGGAAGCGGCCGCCGAGATCGGTCGAGGGATCGAGCAACTCCTTGAACCAGCCGACGCCGTTCCAGAAGAATTGGTTGTTGCCGAAAGTGTCCTGCATCGAATAGTTCACCACAGTCATCAGCGGCAGCACCGCGGAGAAGGCGACGACCAGGAACACCGGCAGCACCAGGAGCCAGGCTTTTTGGTTGACGGTCTTGTCCATCAGGCGACTCCCTCCACCAGAAGGCTGTCGGCATAGACGTGGACATGCGACGGATCAAATTTCAGCCCGGCTGTGCCGTCCGGGCTGGTGAAGCCGCCAGGCGCGCGCGCGGCGAGCTTTGTATCCCCGAGGCGCGCACGCGCGAAACGGATGCGGCCGAGATCATCGATGCGCTCGATCTTCGCGGTGAGCAGGCCAGGCGCTGGCGCAACGACCTCCACGAATTCGGGCCGGACGCCGATCTCGATCTTCGCGCCGGAACGCAGATTGTCGTAGCTGCGGTTGAGCGGAATGACATGGCCGCCGAGCCGCGCCTCGCGCCCCCTCACCTCGGCCGGCAGGATGTTCATGCCGGGCGAGCCGATGAAATAGCCGACGAAGGTGTGCGCCGGCTTGTCGAACAGCTCGGCCGGGGTGCCGCTCTGCACGACGCGACCATCATGCATGACGACCACGGTGTCGGCGAAGGTCAGCGCCTCGGTCTGGTCGTGGGTGACGTAGATCATCGTGAGGTCGAGCTCGCGATGCAGCGCCTTCAGCTTCGAGCGGAGCTGCCATTTCAGCTCGGGATCGATCACCGTCAGCGGCTCGTCGAACAGCACGGCGGCGACGTCGGAGCGGACCAGACCGCGGCCGAGCGAGATCTTCTGCTTGGCATCGGCGGTCAGCCGCGTTGCCTTGCGGTTCAGATGGGATTCGAGATCGAGCAGACGGCCGATTTCGGCGACGCGCTTGTCGATCTCGGCCTTCGGCACGCCGCGGTTCTTCAGCGGAAACGCCAGGTTCTGTCCCACCGTCATGGTGTCGTAGATCACCGGAAACTGGAACACCTGGGCGATGTTGCGCTTCTGGGTTGACAGCGGTGTGATGTCCACCCCGTCGAACAGGATTTCCCCCCGCGACGGCGTGATGATGCCGGAGATGACGTTGAGCAGCGTGGTCTTGCCGCAGCCGGAAGGCCCTAGCAGCGCATACGCGCCGCCCTGCCGCCAGGTCATGGTGACCGGCTTCAGCGCAAAGCTCTCCTCAGGCGCATCATTGCCGCCGTAGGAGTGCGCGAGATCGACGAGGTCAATGCGGGCCATGGCGCATCTCCCTCAGGAATTCGGCGCAGCGACCAGGCGGTCGGCCGCGTCAAAAACGAAGACGTCATTGGGATCGAGCACGGCGTCGAGCATCTGGCCGGACTCGAACTCGTGCACGCCGTGCAGCACCGCCACCCAGCTCGATCCTTCGCGGGTCAGATGCACGAAACTCTCCGAACCGGTGATCTCGGTCACCGTCACCGTGGCATGGAACGCATGGCGGTCGGCCTCGCCATTGGCGAGCGCGAGCTGATGCGCGCGAAAGCCGACGCGGTAGACGCCGTCGGCAAGGCCGGCATAGAGCCCCGAGGCCGGCGAAGCCGTGCCCCCGGCATAGGCGATGTGCCCGTTCTTCTTCTCGATACCGACGAGGTTGAGCGGCGGATCGGAGAACACCTGGGCGACGCGCAGCGTCTGCGGCCGGCGGTAGACGTTGGCGGTCTCGCCCATCTGAAGCGCCTCGCCCTCCCACATGCACACTGTGTTGCCCCCGAGCAAAAGCGCTTCGGTCGGCTCCGTCGTGGCATAGACGAAGATGGCGCCCGAGGCCTCGAAGATGCGCGGCAGTTCGGCGCGCAGCTCCTCGCGCAGCTTGTAATCGAGATTGGCGAGCGGCTCGTCGAGCAGCACGAGATCGGCGCCCTTGACCAGTGCCCGCGCGATCGCGGTGCGCTGTTGCTGGCCGCCGGAGAGCTGCAGCGGGGTGCGCTTCAGGAACGGCTCGAGCCGCAGCAGCTTTGCGGCCTCTGCCACGCGCGTCTCGATCTCGCCGCGCGGCTTTCCCTGCACCCGCAAGGGCGAGGCGATGTTCTCATAAACCGAGAGCGAGGGGTAGTTGATGAACTGCTGATAGACCATCGCCACCGAACGCTGGCGCACGTCGGCGCCGGTGACGTCCTTGCCGTTGACCAGCACCTTGCCTGATGTCGGCTTGTCGAGGCCGGCGAGCAGCCGCATGATCGAGGTCTTGCCTGACAGCGTCGGCCCAAGCAGCACGTTCAGTGTGCCGCTCTCGAGCGTCAGCGAGACGTCGCGGATATGCGGGACACCCTCGACAGTCCGGGTCACGTGATCGAGCGTCACGGTCATGAGCGTCCTCCTGCTTCCAGCAGGGGAGTTTGCGGCATGACGCGGGTCCTGATCCAGTCGTCGAGCGCGGCGATCTCATCGGCAGATAGTCGCAGGCCGAGCTTGGAACGGCGCCAGACGACGTCCTCGGCGGTCACAACCCATTCGTTGGCCATGAGGTAGCGGACCTCGCGCTCGGTCAGCGTCGCGCCAAAGGATTGGCCGAGATCGGCCGCCGATTTTGCATCGCCGAGCAGCCTCATCGCCCTTGTGCCATAGGCGCGGGCGAGACGTCGCGCATGCTCGTGGCTGATGAAGGGATAACCGCGCTGGAGCTCGGCAATCAGCCCGTCGATATCGGACACATTCATGTCGCCGCCAGGCAGCGGCCATTTTCCGGTCCAACCCTCCCGCGCTTTTGCGCTGCGAAGATAGGGCGCTAGCCGCTCCAGCGCTTCTTCGGCGAGGCGACGATAGGTCGTGATCTTGCCGCCATAGATCGACAGCAGCGGCACCCCACCAGGCGTGTCGAGCTCAAACACATAGTCGCGCGTCGCAGCCTTGGCTTCGCTGGCGCCGTCGTCATAGAGCGGGCGCACGCCCGAATAGGTCCATACCACCTCGTCGGATGTCACCGGCTTGGCCAGATATTCGCTCGCCGCCGAGCAGAGATATTGGATCTCCTCGGCCGTCGCCTTCACCTTGGAGGGATCGCCGTCATAGTCGCGGTCGGTGGTGCCAATCAGGGTGAAATCGTCCTGATACGGGATCACGAAGATGATGCGGCCGTCCGCGTTCTGGAACATGTAGGCGCGATCGTGGTCGTAGAGCTTCCTGACCACGATGTGCGAGCCCTGCACCAGGCGCACCTTGGCTTTTGCATTGACGCCGGCGCCGCGGCCGAGCACGTCCTCGACCCAGGGGCCGCCGGCATTGACCAGCGCGCGCGCCTGGACCTGCGAGCGCTCGCCGGTCAGCGTGTTGACCATGCCTACGGTCCAGAGGCCATCGGACTGGCGGATCTCGGTGGCGCGGGTACGGGTGCGAATCTCGGCACCCTTGTCGGCGGCATCGCGCGCGTTGAGCACGACGAGGCGGGCATCATCGACGAAGCAATCCGAGTATTCGAAGGCGCGGCTGTAGCGATTCGGGATCAGCGGCTTGCCGACCTCGTCTCGTCCAAGATCGACCGAGCGGGTCGCCGGCAACAGATGGCGGCCGCCAATATGATCGTAGAGGAAGAGACCGAGCCGCAGCAGCCAGGCGGGGCGCAGGCCGGCGTGATGCGGCAAAACGAAACGCAGGGGGCGGATGATGTGGGGGGCGATGCCCCAGAGGATCTCGCGCTCGATCAGCGCCTCGCGGACCAGGCGAAACTCATAATATTCGAGATAGCGCAGGCCGCCATGGACGAGCTTGGTCGACCAGGACGACGTCCCGCTCGCCAGATCGTTCATTTCGCACAAGAAAACCGTGTTGCCGCGGCCCACCGCGTCGCGCGCGATGCCGCAGCCATTCACACCGCCTCCGATGATGGCGAGGTCGAAAATACGCTCCAACAGACGCGTCCCCCGGCGACCGCTCGTTCCGTCAAGCGGCTACTTTCGTTTTTGATTAGATCATACCTGAAAACGAAAGCAAGATGAAAGAGAGGCGAAAGAAAGCGAAAGCGGATGTTTTTAGCGTCCCGTTTGACCTAGAAATCGGCGCCAAACGGGCTGAGCCTTGCTTCCCAACAAAATACGCCGAGGAACTTGAATGTAGCAATGTATCTACATATAACTTGAGCCACCAGCATCATGGCGCGAGGATCCAGACGGTGGTGACGACCCTGACCAGCCGAGAGTTCAATCAGGACACGAGCGGCGCCAAGAAAGCGGCAGCGCAGGGACCCGTCTTCATCACGGATCGCGGCCGTCCGGCCCATGTCCTGCTGACCATCCAAGACTATCTGCGCCTGAGCGGCGGGCACATGAGCCTTGCCGAAGCTCTGGCACAGGCGAACGCGGACTTCGATTTCGATCCGCCTCGCATCACGGGGGGCATCTCCAGGCCGGCCGATCTCGATTGATGTTTCTTCTGGATACCAACGTCATTTCCGAACTGAGGCGGCAGGATAAGGCTGATCGCAATGTGCTCGCTTGGGCCAATGCTGTGCCCGCTGCGAACTTCTTCATGTCAGCCATCTCGATTCTCGAGATTGAACTCGGCGCGCGCCTGATCGAACGCAAAGACGCGGTGCAAGGTGCTATCCTGCGCGCCTGGATCGATAATCATATTCTGGCTCGCTTCGAGGGGCGGATCCTAGCTATCGATACGGCCGTGGCGCAGCGTTGTGCGCAACTTCACGTTCCCAATCCGCGAGCCGAACGCGACGCCCTCATTGCGGCCACCGCGCTTATTCACGGCTTGACCGTCGTTACACGCAACGTTGGGGATTTTGAACCTACGGGCGTAAAATTGCTCAACCCGTGGAGCAGTCCATAAGTCTCAGCGCAGCCGCACAACCGGTGCGGCTTCCGGTGCCGCATCCTGAGCATCATCCATCTCCGCGCCCTTCGGCATCGCGGCCACCACCTCGATGCCCTTGCTGTGGCAGATCGTGGCGAGGCGCTCGGGAAGCTCCTGGTCGGTGACGAACGTCTGGATCTGCGTGATGTGGGCGATGCGCACCGGCGCGCTGCGGCGAAGCTTGGTGGAATCGGCGACCAGCATGACGCTGCGGGCATTGGCGATGATGGCCTGGGCCACCTGCACCTCGCGATAGTCGAAGTCGAGCAGCGCGCCCTCTTCGTCGATCGCGGACGCGCCGATGATGGCGTAGTCGACCTTGAACTGTCCGATCAGCTGCGTTGCGGTCGAGCCGACCACGGCGCCGTCGGCGCGCCGGACCGTGCCGCCGGCGACCACGACCTCGATGCGGGGGTGACGATAGAGCAGCATCGCGACGTTGAGATTGTTGGTGATGACGAGGAGATCCTCGTGCGAGGTCAGCGCGCTCGCTACCTCTTCCGTCGTGGTGCCGATGTTGATGAAGAGGGAGCAGCCGTTCGGGATCAGCGCGGCAGCCGCAGCCCCGATCGCCTTCTTCTCGTCGGCGGCGACGAAGCGCCTTGCCTCATAAGCGAGGTTTTCGACGCCGGAGGCGATAATGGCGCCGCCATGGATGCGGGTCAGCGATCTCCGCTCGCAGAGATCGTTGAGGTCCTTGCGAATGGTCTGCGCCGAGACCTCAAACCGGCGCGCGAGCTCCTCGACCATGACGCGGCCAGAGGCGCGCGCGATGTTGAGGATTTCGGCTTGGCGATGGGTCAGTCCGGTCACGGCAAGGGCCTCAAATCAGAAAGCTGCATGGTGCGGCGGTTCGCAGCTGCGGTCAATGTGCGACGATCACGGTTAACGATTGCGGGCCCCTCACCACGCCATGGCGCTCGCGAGAAACGCTAGCAGCTCCGGATCATCGAAGGCGCTGGCGGAGGCGATTGCGCCGGCTGCAACCAGATCGGCATGGCTGAGGCTGGTCCGGACGCCGATGGTCGGAATGCCGGCAGCCGTGGCCGATTGTACGCCGGTGCGGGAGTCCTCGAATGCGACCGAGGCCTGCGCATTGGCGCCGACGAAACGCAGCCCTTCCCGATAGGGCAGCGGATGCGGCTTGCCGTGCGGCAGCTCGGCGCCGATCACGAGCGCCTCGAAACGATGCGTTATGCCGAGGCCGGAGAGCAGCAGCTCGGCGTTGAGACGCGGCGCGTTGGTCACGGCCACCATGGGAATGCCGGCAGCGTTCGCCCGGTCTAGCAGCGCCATCAGGCCCGGCAGTGGCTCGATCTGCCCGGCCACGAGCGTACGGAAGACTTCCTCCTTCTCATCGAGGATCAAGGCGCGGCGTTCCGGGGCCTCGTCGGGCAAAAATCGCTCACCGATCGACACATTGGCGAAACCCTGCAGCTCCCTGGAGAAGCGCGCGTGATCGAAGGCATGGCCGTAAGGGCCGAGCACCTGGTTGAAGGCCTTCAAGTGCAGCGGGTCGGTGTCGGCCAGTGTGCCGTCGATGTCGAACAGCAAAGCTCTGCCCATCGCTTCCGTTTTGGCTTCGATCATTTCCCTATCTTCCAAAATCCGCGGCGCATTGATGCGCGAGACGTATCAATACGACCTCGACCGCGCAATGACGCATCCGCATGACGACAATGCGACACTCGACAAAGCCGAGCGCAACTGCAACACTCGCCGCAAGACCAAGAAGGAGGAAACGATGGCGATCAACCGACGCGATCTGGCTCTCTCGACTCTCGCCGTCTCCGCGCTCGCGCTCACGACACCAGCGCTCGCCGCTTCGGCAGACGAGGATGCTGTGGCGAAGAAGGTCGAGGCCTTCCGCCTCGCCCAGATCGCGGCCGACCCGAAGGCGCTCGGCGCACTGTGCTGGGACGATCTCAGCTACAGCCACTCCAGCGGCAAGGTCGAGGACAAAACCACCTTCATCGCCAATGCCACCAACGGCAAGTCGAAGTTCCTGTCGGTCGAGTACAAGGACCCGACCATCAAGGTCGTCGGCCCAGCAGCGATCGTGCGCTTCCACTGGGTCGCGGAACAGGAGATGGCGGCCGATGGGAAAAAAGTGCCGACCAATCTCCACATCCTGATGAACTGGCAGAAGCAGGGCGACGAGTGGAAGCTCCTGTCGCGCTCAGCGACGAAGCTGTGATCAACGAGGTCGTTCCGGGGCGCACCGAAAAGGCGCGCGCCCGGAATCCATTTATCAACATGATTTGAGGCGCAGTGGATTCCGGGCTCGCGCTGCGCGCGCCCCGGAATGATCAGCAGGCGCTTACGCCGCTTCCTTCACATCACCGTTGATCAGCTTGCGCGCGGCGCGCTCGGCTTCGCGCGCGTTGCGGAAAAGCTGGCCTTCGAGACGGTTGAAGCGGTGGGACGAGGCGAAGAAGCAATAGCCTCCGGAAGAACGAACGACGATACCTGCGGTCTGCGAGTCGACTTCGATGATGTAGCTGTCCGGCATGGTCCGTGGATTCCTCAGTGCGGGCAAATAACGACACTCCTGCCCAAAGGTTCCCAGGCATTTTGAGGCCGTTTTCACCCCGAATCGACACGCAACTGAGTACGCGGGGACCTCATCCGTTTTATGACTGGTTCTTGACTGGTTCTTGGCGAAGCCGCGACGAGGATGACTCACTCGCCCCGTATTTGGCGGTGCTTGCCGCGGGTTCGTGAGATGAGGCGGAGCGTCGCGCGCGATTATGTCGCGATCGCGGTATCGGTTGAGCGAACCGCTTGCGGGCGACCGTGTTCGTCGATCGAGACGTAGGTGAAGTTGCCGTCGGTGACGAGAAACGGATGCTCCTCCCCGCGACGCAGCGCCCACGCTTCCAGATGCACGGTGAGCGAGGTGCGGCCCACACGGACGAGATTGGCGTAGACCGACACGAGATCGCCGACATAGACCGCTTTGCGAAAATTCATCGCCTCGATCGCGACCGTCACGGTACGCGACTTCGCGGCCTTTGACGCAAACACGCCGCCGCCGACATCCATCTGGCTCAGCAGCCAGCCGCCGAAGATGTCGCCATTCGCGTTGGTGTCGGCAGGCATCGCCAGCGTGCGGATGCAGAGATCCCCGCTCGGCCCGCTCGTGGCTTGTTCACTCATGTCGCTCTCACTTGAAACCGTCCCAGCCGGCGTCCGGCGCGAAGCGTCCGCCGAATCGCTCGGCCAGCGCGCGCAGAGTCGATACGACATTATCCACGCCGCGCGTGCGCGCATAGTTCAGCGGGCCGCCACGGAACGGGGCATAGCCCGTGCCGAAGATCATGGCACCGTCGACCGCATCGGCATCGTCGACGATGCCCTCGCGAAGCGCCGCAACGCAGACATTGGACATCGGCAGCACCAGACGGTCGATCATCTGGTCGGTGACGCGCGGACCGGTCTCGGGGAGCGCAGCCTTCTCCGCCTTGCCGTCCTTCCAGGTGTAAAATCCCTTGCCGGTCTTGCGGCCGAGCTCGCCCTTGGCGACCTTGTCGCGCAGCCAGGCCGGCGTTGGCGGCAGGAGATCACCGAACTTGGTGCGCAGCATGTCGCCGACGTCGAGGCAGATGTCGAGCCCGACCTGATCGGCCAGCTCGATCGGCCCCATCGGCATGCCGAACTGCTCGGCCGCGGCGTCGATCAGGCGCGGGTCGATCTTCTCGTCCAGCATCACCATCGCCTCCAGCATGTAGGGCGTCAACGCGCGGTTGACGAGGAAGCCGGGCGAGCTCTTCACAGGCAACGGCAGACGGTCGATCGCACCGACGAAAGCGAGTGCGTGCTTCAGCACCTGCGGGTCATTGCCATCGTGACTGACGACTTCGACCAACTGCAGCCGCGACACCGGATTGAAGAAATGCAGACCGACCAGCCGCTCCGGCCGCGCCAGGCCGTTACGCAGGTCCTGAAGCGGAATGCTCGACGTGTTGGTGGCAAGGATCGCGGCCGGCTTCATCCGCGGCTCGAGAGCGGCATAGACCTTCTGCTTGAGCTCGAGCTTCTCCGGCACCGCCTCGATGATGAGATCGGCGTTGCGAACCCCCTCCCCGTCCATATCCGGGATCAGACGGTCGAGCGCGTCGCGCACCTCGGTCGGCTTGCGGATGATCTTGCCGTAGAGCTCGGCGGCGCGCTGCACCGCGCCTGCGATCGGCTCGGCTTTCATGTCGGCGAGCGAGACGCGCAGCCCCTGCCCCGCGCACCACGCGGCGATATCGCCGCCCATGGCGCCGGCGCCAATGACGTGGACATGCTTGATCGTGCTGCCGGTGCCTGCCGTCTTCTTCATCTGCTCGCGCAGGAAGAACACGCGGATCAGGTTTTGGGCGGTCGGCGTCACCATCAGCCTGGCGAAGGAAGCCTGCTCCGCCTTCAGCATTGCCGCCTTGCTGCTGCCATGCGTCTCCCATAGGTCGATCAGTGCGTAAGGCGCGGGATAGTGCTCGCGGGACGCGGCCTTCGCCGCCTCCGAGCGCATGCGCCTGGCAAGGAGCCCGCGCACGACGCCGAAATTAGCGGCGCGCGTCAGAAGTCCCGGACGCGCCCGCTTCAGGCGGCCGAACAGCGCATCCTTCACCGCGCCCTGGACGTGGCGCTCCTGCGTCACCGTATCAACGAGGCCGAGCGATCTGGCGCGGCGCGCATCGATGGTGCGGCCGGTCAGCATCAACGCCATCGACTGGGCAGGGTTGACCAGCGCGGTGAACCGCGCAGTGCCGCCGAGGCCGGGATGCAGCCCAAGCATCACCTCCGGAAAGCCGAAGCGCGCGCCCTCGATCGCGATGCGCGACTGGCAGGCCAGCGCGACCTCGAGCCCGCCGCCGAGGCAGAAGCCATGGATGACCGCGACCGTCGGCAGCTTCAACACCTCCAGATGGTCGATCACCGCATGCGCGGCGCGGATACGCGTCTCCACCATTTCGGGATCGGACGCGCCACGGAATTCGTTGACGTCGGCGCCCGCGATGAAACCGGACGGTTTTGCGGAGCGGATCACGAGGCCGGCCGGCCGCTCGGTCTCGATCGCCGCGAGAACGGCATCGAACTCCTCCATCACCTCGAACGACAGCGTGTTGGCGCTTGTCTCGGCACGGTCGAACAGCAGCCAGGCGACGCCGTCGGCGTCGCGCGTCAGCTTGAAGTGCTTGTACGGACCATCGGCCGCAGGCTGGGGGCCCAGCGTCAGCACGCGATCAGCGAGTGCGGTCATGATCTTCGAATCCATGATCACACCGCCTCGATCAGCATGGCCCCACCGAGCCCGCCACCGATGCATTCGGTGGCAACGCCGCGCCGCGTGCCGAGCCGCTTCATTGCGTTGACGAGATGCAGCACGATACGGTTGCCAGAGGTGCCGACGGGATGGCCGAGCGAGATGGCGCCGCCATCGACATTGAGCTTTTCACGGTCGATCTCACCGGCGGCACCGTCCAGACCGATGATCTCGCGGCAGAACTTGTCGTCCTTCCAGGCCGCAAGGCAGCCGAGCACCTGGGTGGCAAAGGCCTCGTTCAGCTCCCAGGTCTCGATGTCGTTGAGAGCTAATCCATTGCGTTGGAGCAGCGGCGTCGCCGACATCACCGGACCGAGCCCCATGATGGCAGGATCGAGCGCCGCCCAGTTGCTGTCGACAATGACCGCCTTCGGCGTCAGTCTGTGCTTTGCCACCGCTGCGTCGGAGGCCAGGATCACCCAGGAGGCGCCATCGGTGATCTGCGAGGAATTGCCCGCAGTGACCTGGCCCCAGGGGCGCTCGAACACCGGCCGGAGTTTTGCCAGCGTCTCTGCCGTGGAGTCCGGACGTACGCCGTCGTCATGATCGAAGAACTTTCCGTCGCGGGAGAACGCTGTCTCGACCTCGCCCTTCAGAAAGCCCGTGCCTTGCGCATGCGCAAGCCGGCGGTGGCTCTCGGCGGCATAGGCATCGGACTGTGCGCGGGTGATGCCGAAGAGATGGCCGACGACCTCGGCGGTCTGGCCCATGTTCAGATCGGTGACGGGATCGGTCAGCCCGCGCTCGAGGCCGATGATCGGCTTGAGATAACGCGGGCGCAGCTTGAAGACCGCAGCCAGCTTCGCCGCCACGCCCTTGGCGGTGGCAAGACCGGCAAACCAGCGCACTCCCGAATTGGGCCAGACCAGCGGTGCGTGGCTCAGCGCCTCGGTACCGCCGGCGAGGATCATGTCGGCATGGCCCTCGCGGATATAGCGGTAGGCACTATCGATCGACTGCATGCCGGAGCCGCAATTGATCTGCACGGTGAAGGCGACCATGTCCTCGCCCATGCCGAGCCGGAGCGCCGCGACGCGCGCCGGGTTCATCTCGTCCGCGATCACGTTGACGCAGCCGAGGATGACCTGATCGAAGCTATCAGGTGAAAATGGCTGGCGTGCCAGGAGCGGCCGTCCGCATTGCACGGCGAGATCGACCGGCGTGAACGGCCCCGGCCCCGAGCGCGCCTTCAGAAACGGCGTCCGGCTGCCGTCGACGATGAAAACCGGTCGTGCCATCAGCTCGCCGCCCTCTGTTCACCGAGTTCCTGGAAGAACTGATGCACATTGACGGTTTTCTTGTAAATCGGCGACAGCGCCTCCGGAGCAAAATCGTCGACCTCGATCACTTCCGTGACGGCCTGACGGGCCGCTGAGAGCTGCTCGCCCTCAGCGTGCGTGATCACGCCTTTGGTGACCGCTTCCTTCCAGTCGCGAACATGTGCAGCGCGCATGCGCTTGGCGATGGCCTCCGTGCCTGCGACCAGCTTGAAGGCGCGCTCCAGCCGGGCAAACCCGCCGTCATCATCGACATGGGCCAGATCCGGCGTCAGGCGCTCGCGCGCCGCCGACGGCTCCAGCACCAGGCTCGCGCATTGGTGCACGACGCGGTCGGAGGGGCCGAGCACGCGGGCGCCGAACGGCTGGATCACGAGCTTGAGAAAGCCGGCGACAAAGCGGTTGGGCAGGTTGGCGAGAATTTCGGCAAGGCGGTTCTCGATCGTCCTGAAGCCGCTCGCCATGCACCATTCCAGCACGGCAAAGTCCTCCTTCTGCAGGCCCTCGTCCTGCCAGCGCTTCAGCGCAGCCGAGAGCAGATACAGCTCGGACAGGATGTCGCCGAAACGCGCCGAAAGCATCTCCTTGCGCTTGAGCGCGCCGCCAAGCGTCAGCAGCGCCATGTCGGCGCAGAGCGCAAACGCCGCGGAGTAGCGCGAGAGCTGGCGATAGAATGGCGTGGCCTCGCCTGCATCGGGCGCCGGCGCGAACGCACCAAAAGTCCAGCTCCGGCCGAAGGCGCGAAACAGCGTCCCGAAGCTGTGGCCGACATGTTTCCAGAAGGCTTTGTCGAATGCGGTGAGCCCACGCTCGCGATCGGAATCGGCGAGCGCATTCATCTCGTCGAGCAGATAGGGATGCGCGCGGATCGCGCCCTGCCCGAACACGATGAGGTTGCGGGTCAGGATGTTGGCGCCCTCGACGGTGATGCCGACCGGCACGGCGCGGTGCAGATTACCGAGATAGTTTTGCGGACCGTCGATCACGGCCTTGCCGCCATGAATATCCATGGCGTCGTCGATCGCAGTACGCATCCGCTCCGTCGCGTGCAGCTTCATGATGCCGGAGATGACAGCGGGATGGACGCCGGCATTCAGCGCCGCGCAGGTCAGTCGCCGCGCCGCATCCAACTGATAAGCGGTCGCGACGATGCGCGCGAGCGGCTCCTCGACGCCTTCGAACTTGGAGATGGAGATGCCGAACTGTTCGCGGATGCGGGCATAGGCGCCCGTGGTGCGTGCTGCATAGGCGGCTCCGGCGGCGGATAATGACGGCAGCGAGATGCCGCGGCCGGCGGCGAGCGCCGTCATCAGCATCTTCCAGCCTTGTCCAAGGCGTGCCTCGCCACCGATGACATAGTCGAGCGGAATGAAAACGTCGCGGCCCCAGTTCGGGCCGTTCTGGAAAACCTGCATCGACGGCATATGGCGCTGGCCGATCTCGACGCTGGGCAGATTGGTCGGGATCAGCGCCACGGTGATGCCGAGATCTTCCCGGCTGCCCACGAAGTGATCGGGGTCATAAGCCTTGAAGGCAAGGCCAAGCAGCGTCGCGACGGGGCCGAGGGTGATGTAGCGCTTGTGCCAGTTGAGCCTGAGGCCGAGGACGTCGCGACCCTCGAAGGTACCCCTGCAGATGATGCCGCTGTCGACCATCGAGGCGGCATCGGAGCCCGCTTCAGGACTGGTGAGCCCGAAACAGGGAATATCGCGGCCGTCGGCGAGGCGCGGCAGCCAGTGCTCTTGCTGCCGCGTGGTGCCGAACCGTATCAGGAGCTCGCCCGGCCCCAGCGAGTTCGGCACCATCACGGTGACGGCGGCGGCAATCGAGCGGGTCGAGATCTTGCGCACCACTTCCGAATGCGCGTAGGGCGAGAAGCCGAGGCCGCCGAACTCCTTCGGAATGATCATGCCGAAGAATTTCTCTCGCTTGATGAAGTGCCAGACGTCCTGCGGCAGGTCCCGCCATTCCCAGAAGATCTTCCACTCGTCGAGCATGGCGCAGAGCTCGTCGACGGGGCCGTTGAGGAAGGCGTGCTCCTCCTCGGTCAATTTGGCTGGCGCAATTTTCAGCAATTTCGACCAGTCAGGATTGCCGGTGAAGAGATCGGCGTCCCACCAGACGTCCCCCGCCTCCAGCGCCTCGCGCTCGGTGCCGGACATCGCCGGCAGCACGCCGCGCGCCCAGGAGAAGATCGGCTTTGTCACGGTGTCGCGGCGGAAGCTCATGGCTGACCTCATGCATCGGCGCGGTTGTCAGGTATTTTAGCGGAAATTAGCCGGGGTGAGTGAAGACTTCGGCTGCGAAATTGACGCGGCCCGGCAGCCCCAGACCATAACGGCCAGGGTGCGACGGCAGTTCCGGGAGGGCAGCGGGCTTCGCCCGCCTAATCCGGCCGCGCCATCTCGAACATATTTTCCGGCCTGATCTCGAAATAATCGCCGCGGCGGCCGGCGCGGACGATCGGACGGGCGGCGGCGGTCTGGTAGACGCCGTCCTTGATCATGGCCTTGTCGATGTGCACGGCGACCACCTCGCCGAGTGTCAGCCAGGCGTCAGCCTCTTTGCCATCGGCACCCTTGAGGCGGATGATGTCGGACACCTTGCATTCGAAGGCGACAGGGCTCTCAGCCACGCGCGGCACGTTGACGAGCTTGCCGGGCACGGCGGTGAGCCCTGCAAGCTCGAATTCATCGACCTCGGGCGCGACATGCGCGGCGGTCGCGTTCATGTGCCTGGCAAGGTCCATCGTGGCGAGATTCCAGACGAACTCGCCGGTCTGCTGGATATTCTCGACCGTGTCCTTCCAATTGGTGGAGGAAAACCCGATGATCGGTGGCACGTAAGCGAAGGCGTTGAAAAAGCTGTAGGGCGCGAGATTGACGTGGCCCTTGGTGTCGCGGGAGGAGATCCAGCCGATCGGCCGCGGCGCGATGATGGCGTTGAAGGGATCGTGCTTGAGGCCGTGGCCCTTGGCGGGCTCGTAGAAGTGGAGGTCTTTTTCGCTCACGCTCTGTTTCCTTCCCGTCATCGCGAGCGGAGCGAAGCAATCCAGAATCCCTCCGCGGAGAAAGCCTGGATTTGCTTCGCTGCGCTCGCAATGACGGAGTTTGTTGATCCGCCATTGCCTACCATCGGCCGTTACTGGGCGGTGGGAAGGCATCTATAAAAGGAAATGCTCCCGCCCGTCAGTGGCGCGGCGACAGACCCGCGATGACGAAATCGATCATCTGGTCGATGGTCGGGCCCGGCTTGGTGGCGCATTGGGCGATCATCTGGGGGTGGAAGAAGCGCATCATCGCCGTGCAGGAGCAGAGCGCAGCCAATTGCAAGTCGGGCGCTTCGAACTCGCCGGAGGCCACGCCTTGCGCGATCATCTGGCCGACCATTCCGGCAATGGACTCCATGTGATTGACGCAGACGTCCCAATCCTCCTGCATGGCGATCTCGACCATCTCGTGCAACTTGTTGTCGCCGACATAGCGCTCGGTGTTCATGCGATGGATGGTGGTGAGCAGTTCCCGGAAGCGCTCCGGCACCGGACCGGGCCTCGCCACGATCCGCTGTGCCTCGAGCTCGACTTCGCCCATCAGGCCCCGCGCCACCGCCTGATGAATCGCCTTTTTCGATTCGAAGAAGCGATAAACATTGGCGGGGCTCATCCGGAGCTCCTTGGCGATGTCTCCGACCGTGGTCTTCTGGTATCCGATCTGGCGGAACAGCCGCTCGGCCACCTCGAGGATACGATCCCGGGTGTCGCCTTCGATATGTTCCGCAATCAGCGTCATCTGTCTGGACTCGTCAATCAGCACTTCATCTCACTTATTCAGCCGCTTCAGCAAGCGGAATAGCAGGACGGTCATCGCTCCCATGCTGCGATGCGGTAGGTTGTTCGGCAGAACCGGCCTCGTCCAAGCTCTTCCTGAACCAAAGCGCATAGAGGCCCGGCAGGTACAGCAGCGTGAGGAAGGTCGCCACGAACAAGCCGCCCATGATCGTGATCGCCATCGGCCCCCAGAAGGCGGAACGCGACAGCGGGATCATGGCGAGGATGGCGGCGAGCGCCGTCAGCACCACCGGACGGGCGCGGCGGACGGTTGCCTCCACGATCGCCTCGCGCCGGGTCAGGCCGTGGGAGACATCGCTTTCGATCTGGTCGACCAGGATGACCGCGTTGCGCATGATCATACCGGCGAGCGCGATCAGACCGAGCAGCGCCACGAAGCCGAACGGAGCGTTGGCGACGTTGAGCCCGAGGGAGGCGCCGACGATGCCGAGCGGCGCTGTCAGGAACACCAGGATCAGGCGCGAGAAGCTCTGAAGCTGAATCATCAGAAGCGTCAGCATCACCATGATCATCACCGGGAAGAGAACGAAGATCGAGGCGTTGCCCTTGGCCGATTCCTCGAACGCGCCGCCCGCCTCGATGCGGTAGGCCGGCTCGAGGTGATCCTTGATCTCCTTCAGCTTCGGCGCGATCTGGCCCGTCACATCGGGCGCCTGCACGCCGTCGACGACATCGGAGCGCACGGTGATGGCCATGTCACGGTTGCGCCGCCACAGGATCGGCTCCTCGTGCGAATATTCGATCCTGGCGATCTGCTGGAGTGGCACGGCGACGCCGTTCTTCGAGGTGATGGTGAGATCGCCGACGCCGCCGAGGTCGAGGCGCTCGGACGGGATCGCACGGGCGACCACGCCGACCTTCTCGATACCATCGCGCACGGTCGTGACCTGCGCGCCCGAAATCAGCATCGACAGCGCCTGCGACACGTCCTGCGGGGTCAGGCCCATGGCACGGGCACGGTCCTGGTCGACGACGAGTTTCAGATAAGGCGACTGTTCGTTCCAGTCGAGCTGGACGTCCTTGACGCTCTTGTTCTGCCGCATGACGTCGCGGACCTGGTAGGCGATCTCGCGCACCTTGTTGGCGTCGGGGCCGATCACGCGGAACTGCACGGGGAAACCGACGGGCGGACCGAAATTGAAGCGATCGACGCGCACGCGCGCCTCGGACAGGAAGCCCTCGGCAGCCGCATTCTCGATCTTGGCCTTGACGCGCTCACGCGCCTCGACGCCCTTGGCGACGATGACGATCTCGGCAAAGGCCTCGTTCGGCAGCTGCGGATTGAGGCCGAGCCAGAACCGCGGCGAACCCTGGCCGACATAGGCGGTATAAGTCTCGATGTCCTTGTCGTCCTTCAGCAGCGTCTCGGCCTTCTTCACCGCCTTCTCGGTGACGTTGAAGGCGGTACCTTCCGGCAGGCGCAGCTGCAAGAACAGCTCGGGCCGCTCCGATAGCGGGAAGAACTGCTGCTGGACATGGCCGAACCCGACGACCGAGGCGACGAAGACGCCGACGGTCGCGGCCACCACGGTGATGCGGTGCTTGACACACCATTGCACGATGGCACGCAAGGCCCGGTACATGCGGGTCTCGTAGACCGCATGCGGATCGTGATTGGCATGCACCTTTATATTGGGCAGCAGCTTGACGCCGATATAGGGCGTGAAGATCACCGCCACGAACCAGGAGGCGACCAGCGCGATCGCCACGATCCAGAAGATGCTGCCGGCATATTCGCCGACCGCGGAATTGGCAAAGCCGATGGGGAGGAAGCCAGCAGCCGTGACCAGCGTTCCCGTGAGCATCGGAAACGCAGTCGATTCCCAGGCAAAGGACGCCGCGCGCATGCGGTCCCAGCCCTGCTCCATCTTCACCACCATCATCTCCACGGCGATGATGGCGTCGTCGACGAGCAGGCCGAGCGCGATGATCAGCGCGCCGAGCGTGATGCGGTGCAGGTCGAGCGACATCGTGTTCATGACGATGAAGACGATGCCGAGCACCAGGGGTACCGACAGCGCGACCACGATGCCGGTGCGCCAGCCCAGCGCCAGGAACGAGACGAACAGCACGATGACGAGCGCCTCCATGAAGGAGTGCACGAACTCGCCGACGGCGTGCTCGACCACCTTGGGCTGGTCTGCGATCAGCTTGACGTCGATGCCCTGCGGCACGGCCTTCATGAAGTCGCTGGTCGCCTTCTCGACCTCCTTGCCGAGATCGAGGATGTTGGCGCCCTTGGCGGTGACGACGCCAATGCCGATCGCCGGCTTGCCTTCCTGACGCACGACGAAGCTCGGCGGATCGACATAGCCATGGGTGACGGTGGCGATGTCGCCCAGGCGGAAGACGCGGCCGTTGCTCTCGACCGGTGTTTCGGCGACGGCCTTGGCGCCGTCGAGCGCGCCGGTGACGCGCAGCGGCACGCGCTGCGAGGAGGTCTCGACCGTGCCAGCGGGGGTCACGTTGTTCTGCTTGGCGAGCGAATCGAACAGCGCCTGCGGCGTGATGCCGAGGGTGGCGAGCTTGGCGTGGCTGAACTCGACGAAGATGCGCTCGTCCTGGTTGCCGTACATATCGACCTTGGTCACGCCCGGCACCTTGAGCAGGCGCTGGCGGAAACCTTCGGCGACCTTCTTGAGCTGGGCGTAATCAGCGCCGTCGCCGGTCATCATGTAGAGGATGGAATCGACGTCGGAGAACTCGTCGTTGACGACGGGGCCCAGAATCCCCGAGGGCAGCTGGCCCTGCACGTCGACCAGCTTCTTGCGCAGCAAGTAGAAGAGATAAGGCACGTCCTTCGGCGGCGTGGAGTCGCGGAAAGTCACCTGGAGCGCGGTGAAGCCAGGCTTGGAATAGGTCTGCACCTTCTCGAAATAGGGCAGCTCCTGGATCTTCTTCTCGATGGGATCGGCGACCTGCGCCTGCATCTCCTGCGCGGTTGCGCCCGGCCACATCACGGAGACGTTGACTACCTTGACCGTGAAGAACGGATCCTCGGCGCGGCCGAGCTTCTGATACGAGAAGAAGCCGGCGACGCCGAGCACGAGCATCAGGAAGAGCACCAGCGTCGGATGGCTGACGGCCCAGGCCGAAAGATTGAAGCGTTTCATCGCTCTCTCCGAAAAGACGATCCAATTGCCAAAAAAACGACAGCCACTCTGTTCAACCCGTCATCGCGAGGCTGCGAAGCAATCCAGGGGGCTGGGCAGGTTCTGGATCGCTTCGCCGCTTCAGCCTTCGCATTTGCGCTCGGGCCGAAACTCGCCTCGCAACGACGGAACTCGTAGGAAACTCAGAACGACAGTGACGACACGATTCGCACCCGCTGGCCCGGATCGAGCTTCTGCACGCCGAGCGCGACGATCTTGGCGCCCTCTTCGACACCACTGGTGATGACCACGTCGTTGCTCTCGTACGACTTCACCACGACCGGCTTCAGCGTGACCCCACCCTTGTCGTCGACGACGAAGAAGGAGGGCTTGCCGCCTTCGTTGAACAATGCCGACAGCGGCAAGCGCGCGACGCGCTCGGTCGCGGCGTCCGACAGCGTCAGCGTCGCGGTCATGCCGAGCGCGACCTTGTCGTCGGCCTCAGGCAGCGAGAACTTTGCCAGATAGGTGCGCGTGGCCGGATCGGCCGCCGGCGCGATCTCGCGCAGCTTGGCGGTGTACTTCTTGCCCGGCTCGGACCAAAGGGTGACGCTGGCGACGCCCGACTTGGCGCGTCCAACCAGCGTCTCAGGAATCGCGACGACCGCTTCCTTTTCGGCAAAGCGGGCGACACGGATCGAAGCCTGGCCCGCGGCGACCACCTGGCCGGGCTCGATCAGCGTTGCGGTGACGACACCGCGGGCGTCGGCAACAAGCGTCGCGTAGGAAAGGGCATTCTTGGTCAGTTCGACGGAGCGAACGGCACGGTCGAGGCGCGCACGAGCCTCGTCGGCGGCTGCGCGGCTCTGGTCGAGTTGGGCATCGGTGGTCCAGCCCTTGGCCTTCAGCTCCTTGGCTCGCTGCTCGGCGGCGGCGGCCTGGGCCAGCACACCGGTCGCGGCGGTCTGCTCGGCGACGGCCTGCTCGGCCTGAAGCTGCAAATCGGCCTCGTCGAGGGTGGCGAGCGGCTGGCCGATCTCGACGGCCTGGCCGACTTCCACGAGGCGTTTGGCAACCTTGCCGGCGACGCGGAAGCCAAGATCGCTCTCGATCCGGGGCCTGATGGTGCCGACAAAGCTGCGCTCCGGTGTCTCGGCATCATAATGTGCAGTCGCGACCAGAACCGGCCGCGGCGGCTCGGCCTTCTCGGCGACGGTATCATTGCACCCGGCCAGCGCAACGGCCATCAGGGCCAGCGACACGCCTGCCAACAGCCTGGAATAGCTCGACAAAACCAACCGGACGAACATCGAAGGACACTCCTGCATATCGAATGAGAGGAATGTCGATTAATCACTGATGAAAGTCAATAATCGTCATTCATCAGAAAAGCGTGATCGTTAAGGGGGTGGTGAGGAGCGAGAGGAGGGTCCCCAGGAGGGTGTTCTCTTAGAGTACGCGGAGACCGATGGCCGGATGGAGCGCAGCGCAATCCGGGTGGCAAAGGCGCGTTAGCGCCGTGCCACGGCTGCATGGATTGATCCCCAAGACCAGCGGTGGGCACGCTGCGCTTTGCCACCCCTAAGGAAGCTTCCTTTTATTGCCCCGGCCCGGCGAACTCGTGCTTACTGTCATGGCCGCCTACAAACACCAGGATGCCGGCGATCAGAGGCAGCACGGCGAGCACCAGCAGGCCGGTCGAGGTCTGACCCGTGGCTTCCTTGACCCAGCCGATCAGATAGGGGCCGCCGAAGCCGGCGAGATTGCCGATCGAGTTGATCAGGGCAATGGCGCCGGCGGCCGCGGTGCCAGAGAGCCAGGCGGTCGGCAGGGTCCAGAACACGCCAAAGCAGCAGAACACGCCGATCGCCGCGACCGTCAGCACCGCCATCGTCATGGTCGGATCTGTGAGATGGGAGGAGACGCCGAGCGCGACGGCGGTGAGCAGCAGCGGCGCACCGACATGCATCACGCGCTCGCGCGTGGCATCGGAGTGACGCGCCCACACGATCATGGCGATGGTGCCGAATAGATACGGGATCGCGGTGACGAAGCCGGTCTGCGCGTTGGTCAGCCCGAACGCCTTGACGATCTGCGGCAGCCAGAACTGCATGCCATAGAGCGCCCCGACGAAGCCGAAATAGATCAGGCTGAGCGCGATCACTTTGGGCGAGGACAGCGCTTCGCCGAGCGAGAAACGCTTCACCGCCTGCTTGGCCGCGATCTCCGAATCGAGCTTCGCCTTGAGCCACGCCCTCTGCTCGCCCGACAGCCAATCCGCCTTCTCCGGCTTGTCTGTGAGATAGAACCACGTGACGATGCCGAGCAGCACGGAAGGAATGCCCTCGATAATGAACAGCCACTGCCAGCCCTTCAGACCCATCGTGCCATCGAGCCCGAGCAGCAGGCCCGAGATCGGCGCACCGATCACGGTCGAAACCGGCACCGCGATGGCGAAGGCCGCAAGGAAGCGGGCGCGATATTCGGCCGGATACCAGTAGGTGAGGTAGAGGATGATGCCAGGGAAGAAGCCGGCCTCGGCGACACCGAGCAGGAAACGCAGGACGTAGAAGCTCGTGACGCCGCTCACCATCGCCATCAGGGCGGAGATGATGCCCCAGGTCACCATGATGCGGGCGATCCAGCGGCTGGCACCGAATTTCTCCAGCGCCAGATTGCTCGGCACCTCGAAGATGAAATAGCCGATGAAGAAGATGCCGGCGCCCCAGGAGAAGATCAGCGGCGTGAACTTCAGTTCCGCATTCATGGTCAGCGCAGCGAAGCCGAGATTGACGCGGTCGAGATAGGAGAAGAAATAGGCCAGCACCAGGAACGGAATCAGGCGCCAGGAGATGGTGCGGATCGTCGATATTTCGATTTCGCTCTTGGCATCCTTGGCGCCGCCGGCGGAACCGGCATGGATGGTGGTCTGGCTCATGGCTTCCCCTTGGTTGTTGCTTTTCTAGGGCTGAGTGGCGGTTTTGAGCATCGCTGGCAAAGAGTCAATGGAGCGAGCAATGCACGGAGCGCAACCGGATCAACCTGTTGCGCTGCTACGGGCATCGCTGATCCGCGCCGCCCTCGCGCTTGGGGTGATCGTCTGCGGGCTGTCCCTGCGCTGGTACGGCTTTCCGCTCGGACTGCCCGCGCTCGTCGTGAAGTATGGCGGCTCGCTGTTGTGGGCCACGATGGTGTTTCTGCTGGTCGGGGTTTTGCTGCCGCAACTCACGCGGACGCAGATTGCGGCCATCGCGGCGATGATCGCACTCGTCGTGGAATTCTCTCGGCTGCTGCACACGCCATGGCTCGATGCGTTTCGGCTGACGACGACCGGTGCCCTGCTGCTTGGGCGGATCTTTTCGCTATGGAATCTGGTGGCCTATGCGATCGGGATTGGGGTCGGCGTCTGGATCGATTGGCTCGCTGAACTGCGCAGGGTGGGTTAGCCTTGCGGCTGCGCGAAGCGCAGTCCGCCGGCGTAACCCACCTCTTCTGTCTCTGCGGATACGAGCAGTGGTGGATTACGCTCCGCTAACTAATCCACCCTACGGGACCGACGCTGTGGCAAGCAGCCTTCACTCCGCCAGTTGAAACCGCTCGAAACGGTCGAGTTCGTCCTCGATCTGGCGCTTGAGCTCCTTGCGCCCCGCGGTCTTCTTCCCCTGCCCGACCCAAGTCCATTTCTGCATCAACAGCTTCTTCGCCTGCCGGTCGGTCTTCAGATCGAGCGCAGCGACGATCTCGTCGCCGACCAGCACCGGCAGCGCAAAATAGCCGAGCTTGCGCTTGGCCTTCGGCACATAGGCCTCGAATAGATGGTTGTAGCCGAAGATGAGATTGGTGCGCTTGCGTTGGATGATGAGAGGATCGAACGGCGAAAGGATGTGGACGAGATCGGGTGACATCTCATACGGCTCCAGCGCTGCCGGCGCCGCCCAATGCTCCTGCTTGCCGGCGCCCTCGATCGCAACAGGCACGAGGTCGCCGCGGCGGACGCGGGAGGCGATCAGGCCGGCCACGGCCTTCTTGCGCGGCGCGTCGAGATGGCAGATGGAATCGAGGCTCACCACACCTTGCGACCGCAATGCCCGGTCGAGCAGATAGGCCGTGATCTCCCTTGCCGAGGCGGGCCTCGGCAGCTTGTCCCAGCCGAAATGGCGCGTCATCAGCTCGTAGGTCTTGAGCATGCCCTGCCGCGCGCTGATGGTTACGGCGCCGGTATAGAAGGCGAGTTGCAACGCCCGCTTCGACGGCTTGCGGCTCTGCCACAGATGCTCCTTCTCGGCGAGGACGTCGTCCTCGATGTCGCGGATCGTCAGCGGACCGGCGCGCAGCAACCGCATCACCTTGCGCGTATCGGCCGGCTTCACTGAGGCGAACCATTTGTGCCCCTCGCGGCGGTGCTCGCGCATCGCCGGCAGGAAGAAGCGGAAGTCGCCGGCCGGCACATAAGAGAGCGCGTGAGTCCAGTATTCGAACACGCTTCTGTCGACGCTCTGGGCGTGGCGCAGATCGGCGCGGCGGTAGGACGGGATACGGCTGAACAGGATGTGATGGTGGCAGCGCTCGATGACGTTGATCGTATCGATCTGCACATAACCGAGATGCGCGACCGCGTCCGCGACGGCCTGCGCTCCGTCGCCAAACGGCGTGCGCTGATCCAGCCGCTGGGCATGTAGCCAGATCTGCCGGGCTTGCGTCGTGGTGAGTGGGAACGGTTTGGGCGCGCGTGACATTGCAGCTAGGAATGTAGCGAGATTCGCGCCGGGAGAAAGAACCTGAGCAGAACCGACGAAGAAAAAGGCCGCGCTGCCATCTGCTGACAGCGCGGCCGAATATGCGCGTCCTGCGCCTATTTCGCCATCATGGCCTTTTGCGACTTCATGTAATGCATGCAGGCGCTCTTCATCTTGCCGTTGCTCATGTCCGTATTGGCCATAGCCATTTCCTTGTTCGCCGCCACCTTGGCTGGTGTGTCGGGCGTACCGCCCATCGCCGCAGCGGACTTCATCATATTGTCCTTGGTGCACCCCATCATCGCGGCAGAGGCGGGCGAAAAAGCAAATGCGACAAAGGCTGCGGCCATCAGCAAGGTCTTCATCGAGACGTCTCCTCAAATTAAAAATGAAACCGGCGTTATGCCGGCCTCGCAGTTACGTATCTTCCTGCAGAGACGTTTCGTGGAGAAGACAATTTTCTTGCTGCAATGCAAAGACGGGCGCCTCAGCGGCCATCCTTGGGCGCCTTGGGCCGATCACCGAGGCCGCCGGTGGCGACCCCCAGGGCGTCGGCCCCGGTCCGCCCGCCGGGAAGGCTGCAAATGCGCTAGGATGAGCCTGGAAGCGGCTGCAGCCACCGTGACCAAGATCACATCAGCACCTTTGAACCTGCCCTATGCTCGCAGCATCAAATCGCTATCAGGCGTAACAGCGAGGATACGACAATGACCCGTTTTGATAGGCTCTTTGGACTGAAGGCGATTACTCTTTCCGCCGCGCTGTCGATGACGGCGGGCCTGGCTCTGGCCGGCGACCACAACGTCTCCACTGGCCAGATCCTGGATGCGCTGAAGCCGAAGCCGGCGACCCGCAGCCTGTCCGCCGGTCCGCAGGCCGACACGGCCGCGCAGGCCAAGGAAGTCACCTTCCTGAATACCGTACGCAACCGCCCGACCCGGTCGCTCTCGATGGGCGAGCGCGAGCAGATCGCCGAGCTCGCCGCAACCAAGCCGAAAATCGACCTGGAGATCCAGTTCGACTACAACTCGGCCGACATCGCCAAGACCTCGGTGGCATCGGTGCAGGCACTGGGCAAGGCTCTGTCCGATCCGGCGCTCAAGGGCTCGACCTTCGTGGTCGCCGGCCACACCGACGCGATCGGCAGCGAAGAGTACAATCAAGGGCTCTCCGAGCGGCGCGCCGACACGATCAAGAAGTACCTGGTGCAGAACTACGGCCTCAACGGCGCCGATCTTGTCACCGTCGGCTACGGCGAGACCAAGCTGAAGGATCCCGCCAACGGCGCCGATCCGATCAACCGCCGCGTCCAGGTCGTGAACATGGACACCAAGACCGCGTCGAAATAAGCCAAGGCAATCGTCAAGACGCACGCCGCCTGCCCTCCCCTGGCAGGCGGCGTTGTCAGATCCAGCTCTGGAACAGCATCAACCGGTTGAAGGTCTGCATCGAGGTGCTGACGAAAGCCGCCGAGATCGGCAGCATGATTGCAAAACCGATCGCGGCGGTGCCGACATAGGCCCAGAGCAGCCAGCGCGGCAGTCCGTCCCGGCATAGCACATAGACCAGCGCGAGCGACGCCGCGGTGGCGGCCGGCAGATAATAGTAGATGAAACCCAGCGTGCGCGGCAGCAACGCCCAGGCGAGCCAGGGACCGAAATAGAACGCCGCGATCAGGAACGCATCCCAGCGGCGCTCAACGACGAAATCGCGCAGCACGAGCGCGAGCGCGAGCAGGGCCGGCCACAACACCAGCGGATTGCCGAGGAAGACGACTGCGGAGACGTTGTCTTCCGAGGTCTTGTCGAACAGGAACCACACCGGGCGCGCGAGCAAAGGCCAGGATGGCCACGGGCTCATATAAGTGTGACCGGCGATCGCGGTCGTGGTGTTGTCGGCGAAGATCCGGCGCTGCGCCTCGATCAGATCCGGCAACGACAGCCCGTAGAGCGGAACGAACGCCGCAAGATAAGCCACGCTCGGCAAGACGGTGAAGCAGAGCACGACATGATGCAGCCCCAAGCCGGGCCAGAGGTCCGGCCGATACCAGTCGTCCGGCTTCGCATCGGTGAACAGCGTGCGCCAGCCCTGCATCAGGCGGACCACCGCAACGATGACGATGCAGACGCCGAGCGGAAACAGACCGCTCCATTTGCAGGCTGCGGCCAGGCCAAACAGGCTGCCGGCGAGCGCGAACAGCGCCTGTGGCCGCTCTCCTCGAAAACCATGCATGAAGGCTGCGGTCGCGAGCAGACCGAGGCCGAGCGCAAAGATATCGAGCATTGCGATGCGCGCCTGCACGTACAGCATCTGGTTCAATCCCGCGATCAGCGCTGCGGCGATCGCTGGCCCCTGTGCGCGAAACAGCGCGAGGCCGCACAGATAGATCGCGACGATCGCCAATGCGCCGAACAATGTCGCGGGATAACGCCAGCCGAGCGCGCTGTCGCCGAAGGCCGCGATCGAGACCGCCATCAGCTCCTTGGCCAGCGGCGGGTGCATCGGATTGAGCATCGGCTGCGATATCGCCGGCGCCAGCATCTGCCGCGCCGCCGGCACGTAATGCACCTCGTCGAAGACGAACTTCTCCGGCGTCGTCACTCCGATCAGCAGCGCGAGATGGGCGACCAGGAAAATCGCGACAGCAATCACTGCGCTCCGCGACACCTTTGGAACTGCGGACAATTCAAGCGACTGCTGTGGGAGCGTTTTACGTGGCAAATTTGCGTCACCGCGGACAAAAACAAGCATCATAGATTTCATTGAACGCATTCCGCCGCAACTGTCACTAAGCATAGCGCAGTCCCGCGCCGCTTGTGATAATTTCGCCACATCGCAAGCCTGCGCGATCCGGTACGATCAGAGACATATCGATCGGTTGCGAAATGAATTTGCGTTTCTGGCTTTTCTCCACCCTGTTGTCGGCCGCATTGTGCGCGGCGCCGTGCGCGCTGGCGCAGACTCGCGTCGGCGAAGCCGTCGTGATCCAGAAGGAAGTGGTGCGCGTGGCCGCGACCACAACGCCGATCAAAGTCGGCGACGGCATGCTGCGCGACGAGACCGTGCGCACCGGCGCTGACAGCGCGGCGCGCTTCGTGATGGCCGACAGCACCAATTTGTCGCTCGGCCCAGGCGCGACGCTGAAGCTCGACCGCGCCGTCTTCAACGATGAGCACAGCTATCGCGACGTGGCGATCCGCATGACCACCGGCGCATTCCGCTTCGTCACCGGACATTCCGAGAAGACCGCCTACAAGATCACGACGCCGCTGGCAACCATCGGCGTGCGCGGCACGACGCTCGACATCCTCTCGCAGCGCGGTCGCTCCGTCGTCGTGCTCCAGGATGGCGCAGCCAGCGTCTGCACGACGAGCTTGCAATGCGTACAGCTCACCCAGCCGGGCGACACCGCAATCATCACGTCGACCAGCGGCAAGGTCAGCATCACCAAGACCAACACGCCGCCCTGGACCTTTGCCGCCAACTGCGCCGCAAGCGCCGGGCTTTGCGCGGTCAACCAATATGCCGCCGCCTCGCCGACCATCACCCCCGCCGTCCAGGATGACGGCATGCTGTGCGGGCGATGACAATGGCGCAACACCGCTTGAAGGCCTTCGTCCTCGCTGGCACGCTGACAGCCTTGACTGGGCTTGCGTTTGTCGCGCTCGATATTCGTCCGGCCTCGGCCCAGGCGACATGCGGGTCCGAATGCGGCCAGCCGGCGCCTGCGCGGACCTATTCGCCGTCTTCGACACCCTCTCCTTCGCCGAGCCCCTATCCCTCGCCCTCGCCGAGTCCATCTCCATCCCCGACCCCGACCCCGACACCGACCGGTGCGGATTCCAGCGGCAATTCGATCGGCGGTCTCGCAAGCCAGCGCTTCAACCAGATGATCACCAACCGGATGCTGGGCACGGTGCTGCTCGGCGTCAACGAGCAGGTCAATTGCAGCGATTGCATCAGCGCGTTCGGCTCGGCCGGTTCGTTGTCGGCCGGCATTCACGGCCGCAAGGAGCTCACCAATAATCTGTCGCTGCTCGCCGGCATCGCCTACACGCAATACAACGAAGGCGGCTACAAGATTACGAGCGCACCGATCGGCGCCTTCGCGCTGCGTTACGACTTCACTGACTGGGGCTCGTCGCGTCCATTCTTCGACGTCGGCACGATCCTGACGCCGTGGGAAAAGGCGCGCTACACCCGCAACTACGACACCAGCCTCGGTCCGGTGAGCGTGACGAGCTCGACCAACGCCTCGAACTACGCGGTCTACGGCCGCGCCGGCTGGATGAGCCGCCTCTCTCCGCGCGACGAGGTCGCAGCTTCGATCGAAGTCTGGCAGCTCTGGCAGCGCGTGTCCGGCTACAGCGACAATGCGGTGGCTTTCAATCCGTTCGACACTACCATCGCGACCGGCACCGACCGCACCAGCCTCGTCAAGATTGGCGGCCAATGGACGCATCTCTATGGCAGCAGCATCGAGGCCAACATCAATGGCGGCTGGGTGCAGTCGTTTGCGAGCCACAGCGGCATCGTCGCCGCCGTGACTGGCGAGGGCATGGTGGTGCCGACCATGGGCAACCAGGGCTGGTTCGAATATGGGGGCCGGCTCGGCTTCCGCGTGCAAAAGGGCTGGATCGTGGATCTCTTCGCCAACGGCACGCGCGGCCCGCAGCCGGTCGGCAACACCATCCACGGCGGCGTCGGCCTAAGGATCAATTATTAGGACGAAGTTCGCGCAAGGCAGCCCCAACTTCCGCTGTCATGCCCCAGCTTGACCGGGGCATCCAGGTACGCCGCGGTCTATCGATTCAATCACTCCGTCTCAGAGTACTGGATCGCCCGGTCAAGCCCTACGATATGCACACTTCTGATTCGAACTTCTTGGTGGGCGAGACGAAAACGTGAGTCGTCAGAGTCACTTGCTTCGGCTGTGACGACATTGGATTGCCGAAGGCAGGCATTCGGCTAAGCCATTGAAGATGATTCTGTTTTTGAGATGTGTGAATCTAATAGGGTCAAGCCGGGCGATGACAGCAAGTGTGTGGGAAACCCTGTCGCCCTCACGCCGCTGACTTGCCCTCGAAGGCGCGGCGCAGCGTGTCGACGTCCAGTTTCACCATTTTCATCATCGCCTGCATTGCGCGTGCGGCGGCCGCCTTGTCGGAGCTCGACAGGAACTCGAACATCACTTTCGGCACCACCTGCCAGGCCACGCCCCAGCGATCCCTGAGCCAGCCGCACTGCTCCTCCTTGCCGCCATGGGCGAGGAACGCGCTCCAGACGCTGTCGACCTGGGCCTGGTCGTCGCAATGGATCATCAGCGAGAGCGCGTGGGTGTATTCCATCTTCGTGCCGCCGTTGAGCGCGACCAGCGGCTGCCCGGCCACCGTGAACTCGACGACCAGCACGGAGCCTTCCTTGCCGGAAGGATTATCCGAGACGTTGCGCTGGACATGCGTGATGGCCGAATTCGGCACGAGCGAGGTGTAGAACTTCGCGGCTTCTTCGGCGTCGCCGTTGAACCACATGCAGGGTACGAGCTTGGACATCGTGAATGCTCCTCTTCAGTTCTTTGACCTTGTTGATTTCAATCAGGCGTTCGCCATGTCGGGCTGCAGAGGGGCGGCCGCGAGATCCATCCAGTTCACACCCCACATATGGCCGTCGGGATCCTCGAAGCTGCGGCCGTACATGAAGCTGTACTCGTCCTTCGGGCTGGGATCGGCCGTCCCGCCCGCGGCCTCGGCCTTGCCGACGATGTCGTCGACATCGCTGCGGCTGTCCGCGGACAGGCAGAGCAGCACCTGGTTCGAGGTCTTGGCGTCCGCGATCGGCTTCGGCGTGAACTGGCGGAATTTGTCGTGGGTCAGCAGCATGGCGAAAATGGTCTCGGAGAAGACCATGCAGCTCGCGGTCTCGTCGCTGAATTGCGGATTCTTGACCGCGCCGACCGCCTCGTAAAAGGCGGTGGCGCGCTTCAGGTCGGTCACCGGCAGGTTGACGAAGATCATCTTGGGCATCGGAAGCTCCTTGGCGGGGTTCTGCTCAAGGACGGACGGCCAGACCGCAATCCGACACCGCCTCCGACTATTTTTTGACCCCGAATCTGCGGGGTTCTGTCGCACCACCCCGCGCCCCCTCAGAACAGGCTTACCTCTTCTCGTTTGGATCGCGGTGGACCGGGTCGATCCACAGCACGGTCTCGGGCTTCTCGACCGGCTCGATGTCGAGATTGATCGCCACCGCCTCGCCGTCGCTGCGCACCAGCACGCATTCCAGCACCTCGTCGGGGCTGGCGTTGATCTCCTGATGAGGCACGTAGGGCGGAACGAAGATGAAATCGCCAGGGCCGGCCTCCGCGGTGAATTGCAGGCTCTCGCCCCAACGCATCCGCGCCCTGCCCTTCACGACATAAATGACGCTTTCGAGATGGCCGTGGTGATGCGCACCGGTCTTGGCATCTGGCTTGATGCTGACGGTGCCCGCCCACAATTTCTGCGCGCCGACGCGCGCGAAATTGATCGCGGCCGCGCGGTCCATGCCTGCCGTCGACGGCACGTTGGTGTCCAGTTGGTTGCCGGGAATGACGCGCACGCCGTCGTGTTTCCAGCGATCGTCGCGATCGTGGTCGTGGTGGGAATGCGAATGGTCATGGCCGGTCATGGGACTTGCTTTCTGTTGGTTCCTTTGCGCGGCAAACTAACCCGAAGCTTCGCCCGCGGGCCATACCAAAATCGGAACGGTCGGAGCTGCGGGACGTTGCCTTTGCGAGCAAAATGAAAGGAGAGTTTCATGGGCAGCACGACCGACAAGATCAAGGGCAACGCCAACGAGACCATCGGCAAGGCCAAGCAGGGCATCGGTGAAGCCACCGGTTCCGACCGCACGAAGGGCGAAGGCGCGGTCCAGGAAGTGAAGGGCAAGGGCCAACAGGCCATGGGCGATGCCAAGGACGCCGCGAAGGACGCGATGGATCGTGCCGCGGCCGCTGCAAAGCGCGCGGCAGAGTAGCGCGCGTAGACTGAAAGCGCAAAGACCGGCCGCAAGGCCGATCTTTTGTTATCTCATCCGTGGCGCTCACTTCACCGCGAGCAATTCCACGTCGAACATCAACGTCGCGTTCGGCGGGATGACTCCGCCGGCACCGCGCGCGCCATAGCCAAGCTGCGGCGGGATGATCAGCGTGCGCTTGCCGCCGACCTTCATGGAGGCGACGCCCTCGTCCCAGCCGCCGATGACGCGGCCCTTGCCGATCGGAAATTCGAACGGCTCCTTGCGATCGACGGAACTATCGAATTTCTTGCCCTTCTGGCCGTTCTCATAGAGCCAGCCGGTATAATGCATCACGCAGATTTGGCCCGGCTTCGGCGAAGCGCCAGTGCCGACGACGCCGTCGATGATCTGCAAGCCTGAAGCTGTGGTCATGATCTTTCCTGCGGTCTGGGCCGAGGCCGTGGTGGAAACGAAATGCGACACGCCTGCGATCGCGGTGATCGCGAGTGCCGACATCAGGGTGAGGAGCGCGCGCTGGAAACGCTGCATAAGAAACCTTCCGTTTGAGGCGGAGGGTGTCTAGCGCAACGCGCCCGAGCTTTCCACCCCTCACACCTCGATATTTTCCAGCCGGACCGGGAGCTTGCGAATGCGCTGGCCGGTGGCGTGGTGGATCGCGTTACAGATCGCGGCATTGGTGCCGACATTGGCGAGCTCGCCAAGCCCCTTGACGCCTGCCGGGTTGATATGATCGTCCTGTTCGGAGAGCAGGATCACCTCGACGCCGCGCACGTCCGCATTCACGGGCACGAGATAATCGGCAAGATTGTCGTTGACGTAGCGCGCATTGCGCTCGTCGATCTCGGTGGCCTCCAGCAGCGCCGAAGACATGCCCCAGATCAAGCCGCCCATCAGCTGGCTGCGCGCGGTGCGCGGGTTCATGATGCGGCCTGCAGCGAAGGCCCCGACCAGGCGGGGGCAGCGGATCTCGTGCGTGAAGCGGTTGATGCGGACCTCGACGAACTCCGCGCCGAACGCATAGGCGATCTGGTCCTTCATCGCGTGACCGCCCACTAGCCGCACGTGCCCGCTATGCATGGCGCGGAAGGCGTCCGGCGGCGCGCCTTCCGGCTTCCACTCGCCATATTCCTCGACGACGCCGACACCGAGCCCGTCGAACGCCTTCTCCAGGTCGAGGGGGTGGTCGCCCTTCGCCGCCTCCGTGGCCGGCGTCTGACCGAGACCCACGGTCTCCTTGGCCTTGTCCGTCAGGCTCTGGCTCGGCATCACCGCCTTGAACAGGCGCTGCCGAATCTGATCGCACACCATCATCACCACGGAGCAGGTGCTGGCCGTGGAATTCGAGCCTCCGGCAACGGGCGCCGGCGGCAGATCGCTATCACCGATGAAAACGGCCACCTTCTCAAGCGGCACGCCGAGCCTTTCGGCCGCAGTTTGAGCAATAACGGTGTAGGCGCCGGTCCCGATTTCGTGGCCGGCGATCTCGACCCGGGTGCGGCCGTCGCGCTGCAGACGTACGCGTGCTGCGGCGGGTCCCATCTGGGTCGGATAGCAGGTGGCGGCGCAGCCATAACCGATCAGCCAGTCCCCGTCCGACATCGATTTCGGCTGAGGCGAACGCTGCGCCCAGCCGAATGCCTTGGCGGCTTCGTCGAAACAGGCCATCAGCGAGCGCGACGTATAGGGCTTGCCACTGATCGGCTCGTTGGTGGTGTCGTTGATACGGCGAAGCTCGACCGGATCCATGTTCAGTTTCACCGCCAGTTCGTCCATCGCGCTCTCCAGCGCGAACAGATACGGCACCTCGGGTGGCGAGCGCATGAAGCCGGGCGTGTTGCGGTCGGCCCGCACGATCGAGACGAGGCTGTCGACATTCGGACAGGCATAGAGCCGCGTCGTCGTCTTGGTGCCGCCGACGCAATAGGCATCCGGACGCGAGGAGATCTCGGCTCCCTCATGCCTCAAAGCGAGCAGTTTGCCGTCCCGGCTCGCGCCGAGCTTGATCTCGTGCCGCGTCTCGGCGCGATAGGTCGCAATGGTAAACCCCTGGTCGCGGGTCGGGACCAGCTTGATCGGGCGGTTCAGGCGCTTGGCGATGCCGGCGATGATGGCGGTGCGCGGCGTCATCGAGCCGCGCGAGCCGAAGGCGCCGCCGACATAGGGATTGACCACGCGCACCTTGTCGGCGTCGATGCCGAGCTGTTCGGCGACGCCGTTCTTCAGGCCGTAGACGAACTGGCTCGGCTCGTAGATGACGAGCTCGTCGCCCATCCACGCGCAGCTCGTCGAGAACAGCTCCATGGGATTGTGATGCTGCGTCGGCGTGTCGTAGGCGGCCATCAGCTTGACCTCGGCCTCGTCGAACGCCTTGGCGAAATCGCCCACCTTCGGGTCTTCCTTGAACCGGGCATTCTGCCCCTTCGCGGCCGCCGTGGTCGTTCCGGGCGAGCCGAAAGTCGCGCTTGGCGCGGTGGCCTTGTAGCTGACCTTGACGCGGTTGGCGGCCTCGCGCGCCCCCTCGTAGGTCTCGGCAATGATTACCGCGATGATCTGTCCGTCATGGGCGATCTCGGCCGATTTCAGCGGCTGGATCGTCGTGCCCGCATAGCCGCCATTGCTGAAGAGCTTCGACTCCTTCAGCTTCGGTGCGTTCTCGTGGGTGATGATATCGATCACGCCGCGGACACGTCTGGCCTCATCGAGATCGAAGCGATCCACCCGCCCCTTGGCGATGGCGCTGGTGACGAGGAACGCATAGGCGGGGTCGGCGAGCGGCATGTCGGACGCATAGGTCGCGCGTCCCGTTACCTTTACGACCGCGTCATAACGCGGCACAGGCTGGCCCATGTTCGTCTTCGGCTCGGGAGCAGCAGCAGCGGTCATGATCAGATCTCCATCGTTACGGCCTGCTGGAGCGCGCGCGCCACCACGCGCTTGCCGAGCGCGATCTTGAAGCTGTTGTGCCGGCGGCCGCGCGCGTCTGCAAAAGCGGCATCCGCAACCCGCTGCGCGAGGCCGTCATCGAACTTCTGTCCCTTCAACAGCGCCTCCGCTTCTCGCGCGCGCCAGGGCACGGTGGCGACGCCGCCCAGCGCAACCCGCGCATCACCGATCGTGCCGTCCTGCACGTCGAGTGCAATCGCAGCCGATGACAGCGCGAACTCATAGGATTGCCGGTCGCGCGCCTTGAGATACACCGAACGCGGCCAGCGGCCGGAAATGGAGAAGGCCGAAATCAGTTCGCCCGGCTGAAGGGTGGTCTCGATGTCGGGCGTATTGCCGGGCGCCTTGTGCAGCTCTGCGAACGGCATGTTGCGCGTGCCGGACCTGCCGGTGACCTCGACCATGGCGTCCAGCGCGATCAGCGCCTGGGCAAAATCGCCGGGATAGGTCGCAATGCATTGATCGGACGTGCCGAGCACGGCATGCATGCGGTTGACGCCGTCCACTGCGGCACAGCCGGAGCCGGGATTGCGCTTGTTGCAACTGTCGTAGGAGACATCGCGAAAATAGCTGCAACGCGTCCGCTGCATCACATTGCCGCCGAGCGTCGCCATGTTGCGCAGCTGGGCGCTGGCCGCGAGCTTCAGGGAATTGGCGATCACCGGATAATTGCGCTGGATCTCGGCATGGGCGGCGACATCCGACATCTTCGCGAGCGCGCCGAGCCGCAAGCCGTCGCTCCTGGGCTCGATCGCCGACCAGCCGCGGGCGAGCGGATTGATGTCGACGATCGCGGCGGGCCGCATCACGTCGAGCTTCATCAAATCGATCAGTGTGGTGCCGCCGGCGAGCGGCTGCGCGGAGGCCTGGGTCAGCGGATTGTTCGCGGCCGCAGCGGCGCTGAGCGCCTGCACGGCCATGTCTGGGTCTGTTGCCCTTTGATACGAAAACGGTCGCATGCGCCTAGCCTTTCATGATCTCGGGCGCGGCCTGCTTCACCGCGGCGACGATGTTGGGATAGGCGGCGCAGCGGCAGATATTGCCGCTCATATATTCGCGGATGTCGGCCTCGCTGTTTGCATGGCCCTCCTTGACGCAGGCAACCGCGGACATGATCTGGCCAGGCGTACAATAGCCGCACTGGAACGCGTCGTTGTCGATGAAGGCCTGCTGCATCGGATGCAGGCGTTCGTCGGTGGCAAGGCCTTCGATCGTCGTGATCTCCTGCCCCTCGGCCGCGAGCGCCAGCGTGAGGCACGACACCACCCGCCGATCGTCGATCAGCACCGTGCAGGCGCCGCACTGGCCATGGTCGCAGCCCTTCTTGCTGCCGGTGAGCTTGAGATGCTCGCGCAGCGCATCGAGCACTGTGGTACGCGCATCGATGTGCAGGCGCTTGTCCTTGCCATTGACCCGCAGCGTGATGTCGACGGGAAGTGCCGGATCCTGTGCGGCTGGGGCCCTGGCCTCCTCTGCGGCCGCGCGCGCCGTGATCGGGACCAGCGCGCTGCCAGCCGCGCCGGCCAGAAAGGCTCGCCGATCGAATGCTGATTGTTTGGAACCTGATGTATCGGGCATCGACGCCTCCGCCGCATAACTGCAAAGCGGCGCACGCCTGCACCGCCCATCGGCCCTTAACCTAAAGCAATGAGCTCCGTTCCGAACGAGAAAGGGCGATGCAGCAAAAGCCGCATCGCCCTTCGTCAACTTTTCCTGATCTCGCGCGGGGAACTGGCTGCGATCAATAGCCCAACGCGCAGCCGTCCTTACGCGGATCGGAACCGCCGGTCAGCGTGCCCTTGTCCCAATCGATCCAGATCGCCTGGGCGCCGCCGAGCGGGCCGACCACACTGGTGGTCTTGTGGCCGAGCTTCTTCAGGCCCTCGACGATTGCGGCCGGCACACTGTCCTCGAGCTGATACTGGCCCTCGTAGTGCAGGCCGCGCGGCATGTCGATCGCCTCCTGTACGTCGCAACCGTAATCGAGGATGTTGGTCAGCACGCGGGTCTGGCCGACCGGCTGATACTGCCCGCCCATCACCGCGAACGGCATCACGGAACGGCCACCCTTGGTGAGCAGGCTCGGCATGATCGTATGCAGCGGGCGCTTGCCGCCGGCGATGCAGTTGGGGTGCCCCGGCTGGATGCGGAAGCCGCCGGCGCGGTTCTGGAACAGGACGCCGGTCTTGTTCGAGACGATCGCCGAGCCGAAGGAATGCGCGATCGAGTTGATGAACGAGCAGACGTTGCGGTCCTTGTCCACGACGGTGATGTAGATCGTCGACGGGTTCATCGGCGGCGCGACGTTCGGCAAGTCCAGCATGCCGTCCATGCGGATCTTGGCGATGTGCTCGTCGCAAAACTCCCTGGCGAGGACCTTGGCGACCTCGATCTGCATGTGCTCGGGGTCGGCAACATGCAGCTCGCGATGCATGTAGGCGATGCGCGCAGCTTCCGCTTCGAGATGGAAACGTTCGATGCTGAGCGGCGCATATTTCGTCAGGTCGAACCGCGACAGAATGTTCAGCATCAGCAGCATGGTGAGGCCGGGTCCGTTCGGCGGGCACTGCCAGACGTCGTAGTCCTTGTACATGGTTCCGATCGGCGTCGTCGCCTCAGTGGTATGCGCGGCGAAATCATCGAGCGTATGAAGGCCGCCGATTCCCCTGAGGGTCTCGACCATGTCTTCCGCGATCGGGCCCTTGTAGAAGGCATCGCGGCCGTCCTTGGCAATCGCGCGCAGGGTCTTGCCGAGCTCGGCCTGGCGGATGACGTCGCCGGCCACCGGCGGCTTGCCGCCCGGCAGCAGGTAACGCACGGTGTTGGTGCCACCCTTCAGCTTCTCGAACTGGTTCTTCCAGTCGAAGGCGATGCGGGGCGCGACGACGTAGCCTTCCTCGGCCGCCTTGATCGCGGGCTGGAGCAGCCGGTCGAAGCCGAACTTGCCGTGATCGCGCAAAACGGTTGCAAAGGCATCGACCACGCCCGGAATCGAAACCGCATGCGCCGAGGTCAACGGCACGGAGTTGATCCTGCGCTCGAGATACCAGTCGGCGTTCGCCGCCTTCGGAGCGCGGCCGGAACCGTTATAGGCGATGATCTTGCCTTCGCCGCGCGGCTGGATCAGCGCGAAACAGTCGCCGCCGATGCCGGTCGATTGCGGCTCGATCACGCCGAGCAGGGCCGAGCCCGCGACCGCCGCGTCCACCGCGGTACCGCCCTCGCGCAGCACCTCGATCGCCGCGAGCGAGGCCTGCGGGTGCGAGGTCGCCACCATCGCATTGGTGGCGTGGACCGTAGACCTGCCGGGGAAATGGAAGTTTCTCATCGAATTCTTGCTCTCTTGGCCGTGGAGAAGCGCGTAGCGCCGTCTCGAAAAAACCGGGTCTACATGACACATTCCCGCGGCCCTCGGCAATGCTGGCATACCAGGGAAATGGCTGCCATCCGCTGGGCGTATAGACCTTGCGGAGCTGGCGACCCATGCGGGTTTTCTGAGCGCCGGCCGCCTGCTAAACGAGCCGTCATGTCTGATCCGAATTCGGTCATCAAGGTCGTCGCCTTCTACCAATTTGCCGCCCTCCCGGATTACCGCGAGCTGCGCGAGCCGCTGCGCGCGTTCTGCGCCGGCCTTAAGCTGAAGGGCAGCGTGCTGCTGGCCCAGGAAGGCATCAACGGCACGCTCGCCGGTGCGCCGGAGGCGATCGACGCCCTCGCACATGAGCTGGTGCACGGCGACATGTTCGGCGGCAGGCTCGACAATCTCGAATTGAAACTGTCGACCGCCGCAGCAATGCCGTTCGGACGGCTCAAGGTGCGGCTGAAGAAGGAGATCGTCACGCTCGGCGATGAAGCTGCCGATCCGACCCGCCAGGTCGGCACCTACGTCGATGCAAGCGAATGGAACGCGCTGATCTCTGCGCCCGGCACGCTGCTGCTCGACACGCGCAATGCGTTCGAGGTCGCAATGGGAACGTTCGAAGGCGCCGTCGATCCCGGCATCAGGAGCTTTGGCCAGTTCAAGGAATTTGCCGCGATCGAGCTCGATCCGGCCAAGCACCGCAGGATCGCGATGTTCTGCACCGGCGGCATCCGCTGCGAGAAAGCGAGCGCGCATCTGCTGGCGCGCGGCTTTGCCGAGATCTATCACCTCAAGGGCGGCATCCTCAAATATCTCGAAGAGGTGCCGGAGGCGCACAGCTGCTGGCGCGGCGAATGCTTCGTGTTCGACGAGCGCGTCGCGCTCGGCCATGGTTTGCGTGAGCGGGACAAGGGGCAACGCCGTGACGAATGAGATCAAGAGTCTGGGCCAGCGCATCGACACGCTGGAGACGCGGCTCGCCTATCAGGACGACACGATCGAGACGCTGAACCAGACCATCACTGCACAGTGGAAGCAGATCGACCTGCTGATGCGGAAGATCGCAGAGCTCGGCGAGCGGCTGCAGGAAGCCGAGGCCAATGCGCCTGGACCTGCCAACGAGCCTCCGCCTCATTATTAAGCTCTCTTACTGGCCAGACGCCTTGGGCAGCAGGGTCATGAGTTCGCCGGACATCATCAGGCGATCGCGACCTGCGTCTTTGGCGGCATAGAGCGCCCGGTCGGCAGCTTCAACCAGCGAGGTCACTCCGGCCGTGCGCTCCAGCGCCGGCCGGCAGGTCGCGCCGCCGACCGAGGCGGTGACGCACCCAGATGCCAGATTGCTGGCATGAACGAGGCCCGCCTCGTGAATCGCAGTGCGGATCCGTTCGCCGATCAAGGCGCAGCCGTCGGTATCGGTGTTCGGCAGCAGCATGGCGAATTCCTCGCCGCCATAGCGCGCCGCCAGATCGCCGGCGCGCTGCGTCTCGGCCGCGATGATCTTTGCGACCAGGCGCAGGCAGGCATCGCCCGCGGGATGGCCGTATTCGTCGTTATAGGCCTTGAAGTGGTCCACGTCGATCATCAGCAAAGCGAGGCTCGAGCGGTCGCGATAGGCGCGCGCCCATTCCTCCTTCAGCCGCTCGTCGAAGCAGCGGCGATTGGCAAGGCCGGTGAGGCTGTCCTCGATCGCAAGCGTCTCGAGCCTGGTTTCCAGCTTCTTGTGCTCGGTGATGTCACGGGAGATCACGACCACGCCGTCGACACAGCCATTGTCGTTGCGTGTCACCCGCATGGTCGATTCCAGCCAGACCTCGCCGTTCTGCCGGTGCGAGTTGCGGTAGGTGAGGCGCGCCTCCTCACGCTCGCCGCGCTTCATCGCATCGACGATCGCCCGAACCTCCGGCAGATCCTCCGGATTGATGCCCGCCAGCGCAGGCGTGCCGATCAATTGATTGGCGCGCCAGCCGACGACGCGCGCGGACGCGGGCGAGACATAGCGCAGCCGCTCGTCGAGCCCGATGCGGGTCACCATGTCGCTCGAGCCTTCGGCGAGCAGGCGGAAATGCGCCTCCTTCTCGCTCAGGGCCGCGGCCATGTGCTGGCCGCGCTGCAACTGCCGCACCAGCACGGCGCCGATGATCCCGATCAGCATGACCAGCGCAAGCACGTAGAGCATGCGGGAAATCGCGGCGGCGCGCCACGGCGCCAGCAATTCGTTCCTGTCGACGGTGGCGAGCATGACGAGCGGATAGCGCGCGCTGCGCTTGAAGAAGCTGACGCGCTCGGCACCGTCGAGCCGTGACTTGAAATGATAGGCGCCGCTCGGCCGTTGCAGGCTGGCGTCGCGAAACAGCGGGGTGTCGGCGACGCTACGGCCGACGAACTTGTCGTTGCTGGGATTGCGCGCGATGATCAATCCGTCGCCATGTACCAGCGTCGCGGAGCTGTTGCGGCCGATCTCGAATTGCTCGTAGAAGTGCGCGAGGTATCGGGAACTGATGGTCGCGAGCACCACGCCGCCGAAGCTGCCGTCATGCTTGTTGAAGCGGCGCGACAGGGTGACCACCCATTCGCCTTCGAGGAGGCTCTTCACAGGACGGCCGACATAGGGCTCCCGTTTCGGGGTGAGCTGATGATAGCGGAAGAACCCATCGTTGCTGAGCGTCGAAGCGATTGTACCGGGCGAGGTCAGCCAGTTGCCCCGGTCGTCGATGATCGCGAGGCTGTGGATGCGGGGGACGGCCGTCTTGCGTGCCTCCAGCACATTGCCGAGCTTGGCGATGGTGGTCGGGCCGGTGCCGTCCATCTCCAACCGGCTGACGACGCCGACGACGCCGGAATCCAGGAGATCGAGGCTGTCCTCGGCGTGCTGTGTCAGCGAACGGGCGACGTTCGCCATTTCGGTCTCAGCGCCCCTGAGCACCGCATCGCGCGCGGCCCATTCGCGCCAACTGCTGACGCCGAGGATGGTCGCGCAGGTCAGCACGACGAACGCCGCCGCGCGCAGCGGCAGACGGCTCCATCCAGCTCGTTGGGTAGCAAGGCTCATGCGGCAGAAGTCTCCGATGCTCTGGAACCTCTGCTGCTTCTATTATTGAACTCTGAAGTCACGATCGGAATACGCGGCAATCAGCCGCTTTCCAGTAGTCCTACGGACGACGGCATCGGCGCATCGCTAACAGGACATTAGCACCCCTATCGGAATCCGGCGTCCCTGCCGCTAGCTGAAGATGGCCTTGACCTTGTCCCAGAGCGAGGGATTGTCGGCATCCGCATCGGCCTTCGAGGGCGTCGGCTGGGCGGCGCTCACGGGATCCGAAGCCGGGAAAGTATCTTTCAGCCCGGCGTCGAGCTTGGTGTTGCGATCAGCAGCGAGCGCTTCACGCGGATCGTCGGCGTGCTTGTCATGCGGCGCGGGATTGAATGTCTCAGCCATGATCTCCTCCAATCGGCTGGTCAACGCACCTCTGTTGCGCTGGTTCCCCTGTTCCGCCGAGGGCCGAGGCGGTGTATCAGGAGCCATAACCCTGTTCAGGACCGTTCGTGCCCCAGTCTGTAAAAAAGCCCTTCATCGACGTGCTCTCCGGCCAGCGCCAGAGCATCCCGCCCATGTGGATGATGCGGCAGGCCGGCCGCTATTTGCCGGAATATCGCGAGGTGCGCGCCAAGGCCGGCGGCTTCCTCGATCTCTGCTTCAACCCGGAGCTTGCGGCGGAGGTGACACTGCAACCGATCCGCAGGTTCGGCTTCGATGCCGCGATCATCTTCTCGGATATTCTGGTGATCCCCTATGCGCTCGGACGCTCTGTGCGCTTCGAGGTCGGCGAGGGCCCGCGGCTGGATCCGCTGGATGATCCCGCTGAGGTCGCGACGCTGGCGCCGCGCGCCGATTTCGGCAAGCTCGAGCCGGTGTTCGAAGCGCTGCGCATCGTGCGCGGCGCGCTGGACCCGAAGGTCGCGCTGATCGGCTTCTGCGGCGCGCCGTGGACGGTGGCGACCTACATGGTCGCCGGCCAGGGCACGCCGGACCAGGCGCCGGCCCGGATGATGGCCTACCGGCATCCGGAGGCATTCGCCGAGATCATCGACGTGCTGATCGAGAACTCGATCGAATATCTGCTGGCGCAGCTCGAAGCCGGCGCCAATGCCCTGCAGATCTTCGACACCTGGGCGGGCGTGCTGCCGCCGGCCGAGTTCGCGCGCTGGTCAGTCGAGCCGACGCGGCGCATCGTGGAGGGCGTGCGGGCCAAGGTGCCGGATGCGAAGATCATCGGCTTCCCCCGCGGCGCCGGCGCGCTGCTGCCCGCCTATGTGGAGGCGACCGGCGTCAATGCGGTCAGCATCGACTGGACCGCGGAGCCGGGCTTCATCCGCGAGCGCATCCAGAGCAAGGTCGCCGTGCAGGGCAATCTCGATCCGCTGGCCTTGATATCAGGGGGCGCTGCGCTCGACCGCGCGGTCGACAACGTGCTGGCCAATTTTGCGCAAGGGCGCCTGATCTTCAACCTCGGCCACGGCATCCAGCCGGAAACGCCGATCGCCCATGTCGAGCAGATGATCAAGCGCGTGCGGGGCTGATTTTGCCCCGCCCTCAGGGGCGGAAACAAAATCGCGAAAACAACCCCATGCACAGTAGACAAGTCATTGAAAAAGCTGGGCTGGCATGACCCGGCTCAGACGCCCTTTTGACACGTCGGGCAAAACAGGCGCGGATTACAGAATGGCCGGTTGTGCCGCCGTAGCTGGGCTCAGCGCGGCCGGCTGCGCTCGATGATCTCGGCGGCGCCCTTCATCAGCAGATCCAGACCCACCGCACGGCCGAGCTCGCGCGGGCGATTGGCGGGGCCTTCGCGCGAGGCTTCGATGATGGTGTTGCCGGAGAGGTCGAGCACGGATGCGGTGAGCGACATCTGGTCGCCCGCGATGGTCGAGAAGCCCGCCACCGGCGAATTGCAGTGGCCGTTCAGCACCCACAGCACCTCGCGCTCGGCATCGGCGCAGGCATGCGCGGCGGGATCGTCGATCGATGACAGGATCTGCCGCGTCTGCCAATCCTGCGCGGCACATTCGACTGCGACAATGCCCTGCCCCGCCGCGGGCAGCATCTCCACAGCCGTGAACTCATAGGCAATACGATGGGACAAGCCGACGCGCTCAAGGCCGGAGCGCGCCATGATCAGCGCATCCGCCGGTCCCACCGCGCCGCCGTCCGGCAGCCGCTGCATGTCGCCATTGTCCAGTTTTCGCACGCGCGTGTCGGCGGCGCCGCGGAAGTGGATAATCTCGACGTCGGGAAACAGCCGTCGCGCATAGGCGGCGCGGCGGACGGCATTGGTGCCAATCTTGAACCCTTTGCCGCCGGACTGACGCAGCGCCTCCAACGTCACGCCGTCGCGCAGCACCAGGGCGTCGCCCGGCGGATCGCGCGACAGCGTGGCGCCGATGACGAGGCCGGGCGTGTCCTCGTTGCCCGGCATGTCCTTGAGCGAGTGCATTGCCGCCTGCAATTCCCCCGATAGCACGGCGGCGCGAATCTGCGCCACGAAGGCACCGCCCTTCCCGCCATGGGGCAGCAGCTTGCTGGTCTGGTCGAGATCGCCGGTGGTGTCGAACTTGACGATCTCGACGTCGAGACCGGGCACGGCGGCGGTCAGGCGGCGCGCGATCTCGTCCGTCTGTGCCAGCGCCATCGCGCTTTTGCGGGTGCCGATCCTCAATCGCGTAGCCAAGTCTTTCTCCATCGGGGATGCGCGGTCAGTGCGCATCCTCCAATATCATGTCGGAGGCCTTTTCGGCGATCATGATGATCGGTGCGTTGGTGTTTCCCGACACGAGGTCCGGCATGATCGAGCCGTCGACGACGCGAAGGCCTTCGAGCCCCCTCACCTTCAACCGCTGATCGACCACCGCGAGCGCATCATTGCCCATACGACAGGTCGAGGTCGGATGATAGATGGTGCTGCCGCGCTCGCGGCAGAAATCCAGCAGCTCGGCGTCCGACGATACCTTCGTGCCGGGATCGACCTCACCGGCAACGAACGGCTTCAACGCCGGCGCGTTGAGGATCTTGCGCAGGATCTTCAGGGCCTCGACGTTGGTGGTGCGATCGGTCTCGGTCGACATGTAATTGATGCGGATCTCCGGCGGCACCGTGGGATCGGCGCTCCGGATGCGCAAGGTCCCGCGGCTTTCAGGCCGGAGCTGGCACACCGAGGCGGTGAAGCCGGAGAAATCGTGCAGCTTCTCACCCATCCTGTCGGTCGAGAACGGCAGGAAGTGCACCTGGATGTCGGGCGAAGCCAGCCGCGGGCTGGTCTTGAAAAACGCCCCCGCAGTGCCCGCCGCGATCGTCAGCCAACCCTTCCGGAACAGCGCATAGCGCGCGCCGGCCATCGTGCGGCGCAGCGGATGATTGATGGTGTCGTTCAGCGTGATCTTCTGCGAGCAGCGCATCACGATGCGGACCTGCATGTGGTCCTGAAGGTCATGGCCGACACCCGGCGCGTCCAGCACGACATCGATGCCGTGCTGGCGCAGGAGATCGGCGGGACCGACGCCGGAGAGCTGCAGCAGCTGCGGCGAGTTGTAGGCGCCGCTCGACAGCACGATCTCCTTGCGCGCGCGGGCGCGGCGTATGTTCGCACCCTGGCGATACTCGACGCCGACGGCGCGGCGTCCCTCGAACAGCAAGCGCTGGCCGAGCGCGGACGTTTCGACCTTGAGATTGCCGCGGGTCTTTGCCGGGCCGAGATAGGCGACGGATGTCGAGGCGCGGCGACCATTGCGCGTCGTGGTCTGGAACAGGCCGACGCCTTCCTGCGTGGCGCCGTTGAAATCAGGATTGTAGGGCAGACCGCTCTCGACCGCTGCGTCGATGAAGGCCTTCGACAGCGGATCGGTCACGATCAGGTTGGAGACCGGCAGCGGCCCGCCGGTGCCATGATATTGATCGGCGCCGCGCGACTGGTTCTCGGCCTTCTTGAAATAGGGCAGCACGTCGTCATAGCCCCAGCCGGTGTTGCCGAGCTGGCGCCAGCGGTCGTAGTCCTCGTGCTGGCCGCGGACATAGAGCAGGCCGTTGATCGAGCTCGAGCCGCCCAGCGTCTTGCCGCGCGGCTGAAACACCTGGCGGCCCTTCAGCTCGGGCTCCGGCTCGGTCTGGTACATCCAGTTGACCGTCTTCTCCTTGAACAGCTTGCCGTAGCCGAGCGGCACGTGGATCCAGATGTTGGAATCCTTCGGGCCGGCCTCGAGCAGCAGGACATTGTGCTTGCCGTTCGCGGAGAGCCGATTGGCGAGCACGCAGCCGGCAGAGCCTGCACCGACGATGATGTAGTCGAATTCAGGATCGGACGGCGCGAAGGAGGAGTTTGCGGTCATCTGTTGCTAGTCTTCTTCTTGCTACGGGACGTTTCCAGTTTCGTCACTTAGCACACTCAGGCAGCGACGCGCAGCGCCTCGACCAGCGATTTGAACGCACGAGCATATTCCGCGCCAGCCCTTGCGATATCTGCGCATCCGGCGCAGGCGACCGCGGCCTCCGTCACGGCGCCGAGCAGCAATCGCGCCAGCGGCTCGACCGGCTGTCGCGCGATCAGGCCGGCCTCCATCGCCGCCGCAATCGCGCGCGGCAGCTTGCCGCCGAAATGCCGGGCGTCGATCTCACGCCAGCGCTCCCAGCCGAGCACGGCCGGGCCGTCGCGCAGGATGATCCGGCCAGTCGGGCCCTTTGCCGTCGCCGCGAAATAATGCTGGGTGCCGGCGACCAGCGCGGCTAGCACGTCCTTCTCGGCGCGCGCGGCACTGTCGATCTCCACGACGAGGTCGCGCGAGACCCGGTCGAACACGGCTTCGAACACCGCCTCCTTGGTCCTGAAGTGATGATAGACCGCGCCCTTGGCGATGCGGGCTCCGTCCGCGATCTCATCCATGGTGGTGGCGGCGAAGCCTTGCGTCCCGAACAGGCGGCGCGCTGCCGTCAGGATCGCCTCGGTCGTCGCTGCCCGTCGCTCCGCCTGTTTGGCCATGCTGTTCCGTCTAATTCAATTCGATGGAGGCGGCCAGTTGACTTTTCGACTGCCGGTCGGTATTTACCGACCATCAGTCGGTTTTATATGAGGTGCGCCATGCCGAGCCGTGACGTCGTCGAAGCTTTTGCCAGGCGCCTGGAGGACGGGGATTTCGTCGGCGCGATCGAACAATTCTACACGCCCGATGCCGCGACCTATGAGAACAACGCCGTCCCGACGATCGGCCGCGACAAGCTCATCGCCAAGGAGCGCAGCGTGCTGGCAGCCTTCAGCGAGGTCAAGGCCGTCCGTATCGGCCCGAGCCTGATCGAGGCCGACCATGTCGCGACGCGCTGGATCTTCAGCTTTACCAATGCTGAAGGCGACACGCGAACGCTCGATGAGATCGCGTGGCAGACCTGGCGGGACGATCGGTTGATCGAGGAGCGCTTCTACTACGACCCGAAGCAGCTCGGGCGCTGACCCGTACGGACACGAGCGGGCCCCTGACGCCCAAGCCGAGGCGCCTCCAGAACCGACTTCACCTATTCGCACGAATTACGCAGCGCGTTCCTTATCTGCCCGTGCATCCGGCTGTTGATCTCCAGAGGTCGCGGCTTCCTCCAATTCCTTGTCGTACTTGCTCGCGAACCTCTCAATGCTATCCGCCCACATCCTCAGCATTGAGATCTGAAAGTTCATGATTGGCTTCACGGCGTTCATGCCGATTGCTGCTGCCGCGGCAATGCCGCGTTGGGGATCGCGCGCGAAACGATCTGCGTTCGTGGTCTTGTCTGCCATGTCGTTCGCTCCTTCGGTCTGGCTTCATGACCCAAGTGTCCGCGGTGCACTGCGTGATTCCAAGCACTCAGCCAAGATCTGATCAGCCGCGAGTCTCGCACATCGCTCGTCATGCAGTTCGTCCAGCTTTTTCAAGTAAGCGACTGCCGCTATCTGCAGGAGATCGAAACGATTTTCGCCGGTATCCCGCAGGTTGGTGACGTAGCGATGGAGAGCGGAACGCCGGTTGTCGTTCTCGCTGATGCCGCTATGGAGCAGCAGATAGTTCCGCCACGCGAATGCACACGCACCTTCTATGGCCTGAGAAGTCATGGGCACCTCCCAAATGCCGAGAAACACCGACGGCAGGTTTCGTTCCGCAAATTTTGCAGATGTAACGTTGTTCCGTAGCTGCGCTGCAGCGTGTTTGCACGCTCCAAGCCGGCGGGCGCACTACTCGGCGGACTGGCGCCCGCTCGCGCGTCGCCGCGCATTTTGTATCGATTTGTTAGCAATACACCGACTTGAACACGCAGAAGCGGTTACGGCGGACGCCGCAGCCAAGGTTAATTCATAGTTCGTCAAAGCTTTGCAGCGAATTCTCCCGATCGGGTCGGACAATCGGCCCATGCTGCAGGCTCTGAAATGCGGACTCAAACGACCAGCTATGTCGCGCGGCTGTTCGCTGGCGATCTGTCGGCCTTTGGCGGCCCCGCAACCGACGAAGCCGTGGCCGGCCATATCCGCGCCGAACAGATGGCGCTGGTGCTCGGCTATTCGGTCGGCATCATGCTCGCCAATGCCTGCAACGCCATCGTGCTCGCCATCGCGCTTTGGCAGTCACCGGACAGGAGTTTCGCCCTGGTCTGGGCCGCCGCCGTGGCCTGCGCCGCGATCGCATTCGGTCTGCAATCCCGCGCCGCGCACCGCATCACCAAGCCGCAATTCGTCTCACGCCGCGCCATGCACCGGCTGGTGCGAAATGCCTTCGTTCTCGGCGCCGCCTGGGGCATCGTTCCGGTCGCCTTTTTCGCCGATGCTTCGACCGGCGGCCAGCTCGTCATCACCTGCCTCTGCTCGGGCATGCTGGCCGGCGGCGCGCTCGCCTTCGCGACCATCCCGATCGCAGCCATCGCCTTCACGGCCCCGATCTTCGTTGGGATCGCCATCTGCCTCGGCAGGAACGGCGATCTGGCGTTTCTCCTGATCGCCTTCCTCGTCGTGGTTTACGGCACCGTGCTGATGCGCGGCGTATTCGTCAATTCGCTCTCGTTCGCGCGTCGCGTGATGCGGCAGATCGAGGCGGAGCGCACGGTGCGGCTGGATCCTCTGACCCACCTGCCCAACCGCGTTGCCTTCAACGAGACGCTGGAGGCCGCGCTCAAGCGACTGGCGCTGTCGGGCGAGGAGTTCGCGGTGCTCCTGCTCGATCTCGATCGTTTCAAGGAGGTCAACGACAAGTTCGGCCATCCCGCCGGCGACGAATTCCTGGTCCAGGTCGCAAGCCGCCTGCAGCGCTGCACGCGCGCGGCCGAACATGTCGCGCGCATTGGCGGTGACGAGTTCGCGCTGGTGATGGCCAATCTGACCCGCCCCGAGGAAGCGCTCGAGGTCGCCGAACGCTTCGTCGCGGCCTTCGAGGAGCCGTTCCGGATCGAGGGCCGCCAGATCTTGGGCGCGACGAGCGTCGGCATCGTGCTGGCACCACGGGACGGCAATACGCCGCTCGACGTCATGAAGAATGTCGACGCCGCGCTCTACCGCGCCAAGAAGGCCGCCCGCGGTACGATCCGCTTCTTCGAGGCCAGCGACGACATGATGTCACGTGATCGGAAGGCGCTGCAATCGGACCTCGAGGGTGCGATCGCGCGAAACGAGCTGTTCCTCGTGTTCCAGCCGTTTCTCGATCTCGGCAACGATCGCATCACCGGGTTCGAGGCGCTGCTGCGCTGGCAGCATCCCTCCCGCGGACTGGTGCCGCCAAGCGAATTCATCCCGATCGCGGAGGAGACCGGGCTGATCCACGAGATCGGCGAATGGGTCATCCGCCGTGCCTGCGCGACGGTTGCCGAGTGGCCGGACGAGATCAGGGTCGCGGTGAATTTCTCCGCGGCGCAGTTTCATAATGCCGGCATCCTCCAGATCATCGTGCAGGCCCTTGCGGAGGCGAGGATCGCCCCGCACCGGCTCGAGATAGAGATCACGGAATCGATGCTGCTGTCGAAATACGGCGCGGCCGAGTCGGTCCTGAACGCGCTGCTGCAGCTCGGCGTCACCGTGGCGCTGGACGATTTCGGGACGGGCTTTTCCTCCCTCACCTACCTGCGCAAGCTGCCGTTCAGCCGCATCAAGGTCGACCAGTCCTTCATCCGCGACATGCTGGTGCAGCCGGACTGCGCTGCCATCGTGAAATCGGTGATCGGCCTTGCGCGTGACCTGCGCATCGGCGTGGTCGCCGAAGGCGTCGAGACCGCCGACCAGCTCGAATATCTGCGCCAGATCAGTTGCGACGAGATTCAAGGCTATCTGATCAGCCGGCCGGTATCGGCGGATGGTGTTATGACGCTGCTCGGCGCGAAGAAGCGGGCGACTTACGCGGCGTAGGTGGTGGCCCGAGTGCCAGCAATGCGGAGAGGTGCACTCCCTCCCCCGCTTGCGGGGGAGGGCTGGGGAGAGGGTGTCTCCAAGGTGGGACTCCCCCAGAGGAGAGAACCCTCACCCGGCGCTTCGCGCCGGCCTCTCCCGCAAGCGGGAGAGGCTAGGACCCCGCCGCGCCGTCCATTCGTCCCAAGAGGCTCCTGCTCCAGGCCGGCTCAAACGGCATCCGCCCGCAGCAGCGTGTCCACGGTGATCGTCCCCCGCGCGCGGGAGACGCAGGCGCAGATCTTCTGGTTGCTCTCCTTCTGATGATCGCTGAAGAAGACGTCGCGATGGTCAATCTCACCGTCGACCTCGACCACGTCGATGGCGCAGAGACCGCATTCGCCGCGCTTGCAGTCGTACATCACGTCGTGACCGCTGGCATTGAGGACGTCCAGCATCGAGCGCTCGCGCGGGATTTCGAGCTCGACATTCGAGCCCTTCAGGCGCACGCGAAACGCCTCGGTCGGCAGCGTGCCGCTGGAGCCGAAGGTCTCGTAGCGGAGATCGGGAAGCGGGTGGCCGGCGCCGATCCAGGCGTGGCGCGCAGCGTCGAGCATGCGCATCGGACCGCAGAACAACGCCAATGCGCCTTGCGGCAATGACGCGAACACCGCGTCGAGATCGAGCCGCTTGCCCTCGTCGCTGGCATGGACGACCAAGCGATCGCCGAGCATCGCGGCGAGGTCGTCGAGATAGGCGGCCTCGCCACGCGAGCGCACCGCATAATGCAGCGCGACGTCGGCCCCACGCCGCGCCAGCGCCTGCGCGGCGCCGAGGATCGGCGTGATGCCGATGCCGCCCGCAATCAGGCAGTAGCGTTCGCGCGCCCAGTCGACCGCAAGCAGCGAGGCGGGCTGCGTGATGTCGAGCCGCGCGCCCGGCGCGAGCTGCCACGTGTAGCGCGAGCCGCCGCGGGAATCCTCGGCGCGGCGCACTGCGATGCGCAGGCCCTGCGGCGCCGCCTCTCCGACCAGCGAATAGGACCGCGTCTCGGGCAGGCCGTCGATGGTCACGTTGACATTGATGTGGCTGCCGACCGGATAGGCAGCGCCGTCGAACTGATCGGGCCGGATCAGGAATTCGCGGATGCCGGGGGCGACATCGCGGGTCGTCACGAGCGTTGCCGGAATCCAGGTTTCGATGAAGCGCATGGTGACTGCCCTCAGTCGGTTGCGGACCTGATCAGCGCGAGCGCCGGCAACAGGTCGAGATGAGTCCGGTTGCGCAGCGCGAGCCGCAAGTTTCGCACGGCGAGCCGCGCATGCTCGCGCATGATCGCTTCGGCGCGTGCGCCTTCGCGGTTCTCGATGGCGTCGATCGCGACGCGATGGTGTTCTTGCCCGATGATCAGGATCTGCTGCGCTTCGGGGAGAGCCGATTGCGCCATCACGAAGCCGCTTGGGGATGCGAACGGCAGGGCCGAGACGCGGTCGATCTGGCGGATCAGCGGGGGGCTGCGCGACAGCTCCGTGAGCAGCGCGTGGAAGCGCGCGTTCAGCGTGACATAGGACGAGAACGCTTCGATCGAGATCGGCACCTGGCGCAGCAATTCGTCGATCGCTGCCAGGCACTCCTTCAGCGGCTCGAGCTCGCGCGCGGAGACGCCGCGCTCGGCGGCAAAGCGCGCGGCGAGGCCTTCGAGCGTGCCGCGCAGCTCGATGGAATCGGAGATGTCGCGCTCCGAAAACGCCTTCACCATGAAGCCGCCGGAGGGGATCGCCTCCAACAGCCCCTCTTCCTCCAGCCGCACCAGCGCCATGCGCACCGGGGTACGCGAGGCGCCGGTCGTTTCCACCGCCTGGAGCTCGGAGATGCGCTCGCCCGGACGCAAGGCGCCTGACAGGATCTGGTCGCGCAGCGCGAGTTGCGCCTTCACGGTCTGCGAGACGGAGCGGTCGACCTCACGCTCGGCCATGATGATCTACTCCGCAGCCTGAAGGCGCTGCGGCGCGTTTTCCTTCGCTACCATCTTGTCGATCAGCTTGCGCGACCACATCGCGCCGGCATCGATGTTGAGGTTGTAGAAGATGCGATCGGGGTTCTCGTCCATGGCGCGCTGCTGCGCCTCGAGGATCAGCTCGTCCTCGTGGAAGATGCCGGAGACGCCCTCGCGGATCTCGGTGGTGATGCGCTGCTCGCCGAGTTGATAGTTGCGCACGAACGCCCAGAAATAGTGGCAGGTCTTCTCCGTCTCGGGCGTGATGGTGTTGAGCACGAAGCCGTTGACGCCCCGCGAGCGGTCGCCCTCCGGCGCGCCGGTACCTGTTGGCGCCACGCCGACGTCGATCGCGATGGTGCACGGCGCTTCGAAACGGATGATCTGCCAGCGGTCGACGAGGCCAGTCTTGCCGAGCTGCCTGGCCCAGAACGGCGGTGGCTCGATGCCGCGCATCCAGCGCGTCACGGTCACGGTCTTCTCGCCATGGGTGACCTCGAACGGCGCTTCCGCAACGGCGTCATTGCCGATCGAGGAGCCGTGCACGAAGGTCTCGTGGGTGAGGTCCATGAGGTTGTCGAGCACGAGGCGGTAGTCGCAATTGACGTGGATGGTCTTGCCGTCGCCGGCCCAGGCCGGATCGTGATTCCAGTGCATGTCGGGGACGAGCGCAGGATCGGCCAGCGCGGGATCGCCCATCCAGAGCCAGATGTAGCGGTGGCGCTCGACCACGGGATAGGCGCGCACGCAGGCCGACGGATTGATGGTTTCCTGCGAGGGCATGAAGGTGCAGCGCCCCTGTGCATTGTACTTGAGGCCGTGATAGCCGCAGACGACGGTGTCGCCTTCGAGCCGGCCCTTGGACAGCGGCACCAGACGATGCCAGCAGGCATCTTCGAGCGCAGCAACCGAGCCGTCGGCCTTTCGATACAAGACGATGTGCTTGCCGCAGATCGTCCGCGGCAGCAGCGCCGGCTTCACCTCGGCGTCCCAGGCGGCGGCGTACCAGGCATTCATGGGGAAGGGTTTGGTCACGGGCGCACTCTCAAGGTTCATGAATACGGCATGTATACAATAACAGGGAGATGCAATCCTTCAAGGCCGAAATCTTCCTACCATGGTACCTCTAACTTGCGTTCTGTATACACACCCAACCACGAGTCATTCCCGCGAAGGCGGGGAATCCAATACTCCGCGGCGGACATTGGGTTCAAACAACTGAGGCCGCGGCGTACTGGATCACCCGCTTTCGCGGATGATGACAGCGAAGGATGCGGCAAGCGCTCCCGTCGGAGGGGTAAGCTCGAAAGCGCTCGGCCTCGGCGCGCTTACGCGCCGAACACCTTGTTCAGCCCGGCCTTGGCTTCTTCCTGAATCCGCTTCAGGTGCTCGGTGCTGCGAAAACTCTCGGCGTAGACCTTGTAGACGTCCTCCGTCCCCGACGGCCTCGCGGCGAACCAGCCGAAATCGGTTTCCACCTTGATGCCGCCGAACGGCTGGCCGTTGCCGGGCGCCTTGCTCAGGGTGGCGCGGACGGGATCGCCGGCGAGATCCTTCAGGCCGAGCTGCTCGGGCGTGACGGATTTCAAAATGTTCTTCTGCGGCCCGGTCGCGGCGACGTCGATGCGTGCGTAGTGGGGCACGCCGAACTCCGCGGTGAGATCGTTGAACAACTGGCTGGGATCGCGGCCGGTCTTCGCCATGATCTCGGCAGCGAGCAGGCCGAGGATGATGCCGTCCTTGTCGGTGGTCCACACCGTGCCGTCGCGGCGCAGGAACGAGGCACCCGCGCTCTCCTCACCGCCGAAGCCGAAGGAGCCGGTGAGAAGGCCGTCGACGAACCATTTGAAGCCGACCGGCGTCTCGACCAGCTTGCGGCCGAGCTTCTTGGCGACGCGATCGATGATCGAGCTCGACACCACGGTCTTGCCGATCGCGGCATCCTTGCTCCAGTTCGGACGATGCGCGAACAGATAGGAAATCGCGGTCGCAAGATAATGGTTCGGATTCATCAGGCCGCCGGATCGCGTCACGATGCCGTGGCGATCGGCGTCGGTATCGTTGGCAAAGGCGACATCGAAACGGTCGCGCATCCCGATCAGGCTCGCCATCGCGTAGGGCGAGGAGCAATCCATGCGGATCTTGCCGTCCCAGTCGACCGTCATGAAGCGGAAGGTCGGGTCGATCGCCTCGTTCACCACCGTGGCCTTCAGGCCGTAGCGCTCGATGATCGGATGCCAATAATGCACGGCGGCGCCGCCGAGCGGATCGATGCCGATGTTGATGCCGGCGGATTTGACGAGGGCGAGATCGACGACATCGCCGAGATCGGCGACGTAGGGCGCGATGAAGTCGTGGGCGTGGACGTTCGAAGACTTGCGTGCCTTCGCATAGTCCATGCGCTTGACGCCCTTGAGGCCGTCGGCGAGGTAGGCATTGGCGCGCTTCTCGACGACGGAGGTCGCATCGGTATCGGCGGGACCGCCATGCGGCGGATTGTACTTGTAGCCGCCGTCTTCCGGCGGATTGTGCGAGGGCGTGATGACGACGCCGTCGGCGCGGCCGGAGCTGCGACCCTTGTTGTAGGTCAGGATCGCGTGCGAAATCACCGGCGTCGGCGTGTAGCCGCCGTCCTTGTCGATCATGACGTCGACGCCATTGGCGGCGAATACCTCGACGGCGCTGACCAGCGCCGGCTCGGCCAGTGCGTGGGTGTCGATGCCGATGAAGAGCGGGCCGGTCAGCCCCTTTTCTCGTCTGTAGTCACAAATTGCCTGCGTGGTCGCGAGGATGTGACCCTCGTTGAAGGTGTTCTTGAACGAGGTGCCGCGATGGCCGGAGGTGCCGAACGCCACGCGCTGTGCGGGATCCGCGACATCGGGCTTGCCAGCGAAATAGGCCGTCACCAGCCGGGGAATATTGGTGAGCGCGTCCGGCGAGGCCGGCTTGCCCGCCGCGGGATGAACATCAGCCACTGGAATATCCTCGTCGTTGTCAAATTGAGGTCTGCCACACCATAGCATTGGGCCTGCACCCGCCAACCCAAAAGCCGTTGGCCGACGCCGGCAACAAATGGCCGCATTTGGGCGCATGGATAGGCCATGACCATTTTCGCAACGGCCCTGCTGCTCGCCAGTTCCTTGGCTCTCTCGTCCCCGGGAGACATCGGGCGAACCGACGTCGAACTCAACCCGACGCTACGCAATGCAGCCGTGGACCATGACCTCGCCAAGGTGAAGCGCCGGTTCGAACGGGAGCTCCAGGGCGACACCACGGACAATTCCGCGGCATCCAGCCGGCACTAAAGCCGTGCGTCGAGCACATCGGCATCGCCATGCGATCGACGACCGGCCGGCCGGGCCTTCGCAAGCGACACCCAGCGATCCGAGCGCTCGCACGCGACAGTGATCGGAGGCCGGTTTGTTAACTCCAGAGCGCTATGACCGAGCCATGCTGCCTTGGCGCAACGTACTTGGCGCGACGTAGTGCCTTATCTCAGCCGAGCCCGGCTCTGGCCGGCGGCGAAATCTGCCGCGCCCTCAACCTTCGGTTAAGGTAAAGAAGGCCTCCGGCTTCGGAATGCCCACCTGCGCGTCTATTGTCTCGCCTGCACAAAGCAGAACCACGGAGCAAGCGTGATGCAGGGGCAGGCCCGGTTGGCTACCGGTCGAGCCGTTCAGGGCACGGCGCCCTTCGCTCGTTCGCACACGCTCGATGTGCTGCGCGGCCTCGCCATCCTTGGCGTGATGGCGATCCACGTTTCACAATCCTTTCCATCAAATATCCACGCCGTCGATTACGCCTTCATGTGCGGCTGGACCGGCGTCAACGTGTTCTACTTCGTCAGCGCCATGACGATGGGCCTGATGTGGACGCAGCGCGCCGGCGAGGCCAATCCGGCCGGCAAGTTCTACATCCGGCGCGCCTTGCGCATCGCGCCAATGTTCTGGCTCGCGATTCCGGCCTACCTCGCCATCAACGGCACCGGGCCGAGCTACAACGCGCCCAACGGCATCGGGCCGCTTCAAGTAATCCTGACCGCGACGTTTCTGCACGGCTTCTGGCTGGACAGTGTCAACAGCGTGGTGCCCGGCGACTGGTCGATCGCGGCGGAGATGACCTTCTATCTCGTCTTCCCGTTCCTGATCACCGCGTTCGGGTCGCGTCGCCGTCTCTATCTCGCGCTGGCCATCGTGCTGCATCTCGTCAATGTCTGCCTGTTCAAGCCATGGGCCTTCGAGCTGTTCTCCAGCTATTACGGTCCCGGCCACGAGTCGTTCGTCTGGACCACGCTGCACCTCAGCTCCTTGAACCAGCTTCCGGTCTTCCTGATCGGATGCGCGCTGTTCTTCTCGCTGCGCGACGGCTTCACCAGGTCAGATGCCGCGATCTTCGCCGTGTTCATCACACTGTCCTTTGCCGCCAACCGCGCGACCGGCGCACACGAATTCAACTATCTCATGATCAATCTCGTGCTCGGCGCGCTGGTTGTCGGTTGCATCAAGCTTGCCATCCACTTCCAGCCGATCGAGGCGCTCGGCCGCAATTCCTATTCGATGTACCTGTCGCACTTCGCGGTGATCTACGGCCTCCGTCAGCTCTGGCCGCTCGCGGACGGGCTGATCTCGCTGCTCATCGCCTATGCCGCCACTGCTGCGCTGAGCTATCTCGTCGCACGGGCGACATGGCATCTGGTGGAGCGGCGCGCGCAGAACCTGGCGCATCGCCTGACAACAGCGGGATCGGACCGATCAAGCATCCGGCCGACCATCGCCGCCACTGCGGCCGGCATGCGCTGAACGCACCTGCTCCGTCCCCGCCGGCCCGATGCGGCTTGCTTCATTGCCGCCTTCGACTTTATTGTGAAGACTCTTCGCGGTGGAGTAGGCACCATGGAAGTCATACTGCTCGGCACCGGCGGCCCGCGCCCGGACCCGCGCCGCATGGCGACGACCACGCTGATCAGGCACGGCGACGAGAATATCCTGTTCGACGCTGGCCGCGGCGTCGTGGTGCAGCTCAGCAAGGCCGGCGTGCCGCTCGGTGCCATCAACACCGTCTTTCTCACGCATCATCACTTCGACCACATCGGCGACCTCTACGATGTGATGCTGAATTCATGGATGCACGGACGCAAGGACGAGTTGCGCGTCTATGGACCGCCGGATACCGAGCGGCTCGTCAACACGCTGATCACGCAGGTCTACGACAAGGACATCACCTGGCGGGATAAGGGCGAGCCGACCTTTGGCGGCTGGAAGCCTGTGGTCGCATCGGACATCGTACCGGGTCCCGTTCTCGATACCGGGCGCTGGAAGATCAGCGCCGAGCTGGTCTCGCATGGCGATGGCCTGGACATGCCGCCGGCCTTCCTCGCGCGATGGATGTGTCTCGGCTACCGCTTCGAAGCGGAGGGGAAGGTCATTGCGATTTCCGGCGACACCGTCCCCTGCCCCGGGCTCGAGCGGCTGGCTGAGGGCGCCGACCTGCTCGTCCAGTGCTGCTTCCTCGCAACGCCTGAGATCAACAACGAGCACCTCCGCCGCCTTGCGAAATTCACGATCGCCTGCGGCGATACGGTCGGCAAGGTCGCGGCCAAGGCCGGCGTCAAGAAGCTCGCGTTGACCCATCACCGGCCGCGCACCGACGATGCCATGCTGAACGCACTGCTCGCGGATGTCAGGCAGGATTATGCGGGTCCTGTCGTGCTCGGCGAGGATCTCACGCGCATCGAGGTGTGAGGGCCGTCGATCGGTTCGCCCTTCGAGTCAGGACGATCCGACCTCGATCCGGAACGACAGGCGCTCTTCCGCTCCCGGCGCGATATGCATCAGACCGGGCTTGTCGGTGAACTCGCCGTCGAATCCGGCAGGACTGGCATGACCGCGCCAGGGCTCGATGCAGAGGAACGGCGCGCCAGATGGTTTTGACCAGACGCCGAGCTCGCGAAAGCCGCTCCAGGACATCTTCAGCCAGGGGCCGGTCGACGCGGCATAGCGGACGGCGTTGCTCTCGATCCGGTCGAAGATGATGGCGTCGTCGATGAACAGGGATTCGGACAGGGAGAGCACGGCGTCTTTGACCGGGCTCGGCTCAGTTGCCGGGCGCAGCAGTCCACCATCGAGACGGCGGACGGGAGACGTCTCCGCGCCCGTGAAGGTCAGCGCGTAGCTTTCCTTCGCCAGCCCGGGTCGGAGCGGCCAGTTGAAGGCGGGATGACCGCCGAGCGAGGCCGGCAACGTCTCCTTGCCGGTGTTCGCGACCGTGAGCGTCAGATCGAGGCCGGCATCATCGAGCGTATAGGTTGCGGTCAGCCGGAACGCGAATGGATAAAGAGCGCGGGTCGTCTCGCTGTCTTCGAGCACCAGCGTGCAGCGGCTCTCGCCGCGCTCCGCCCACGCAAAGCGACTGTCGCGCGCAAAACCGTGCTGGGTCATCCGGTATGTCTTGCCCCGGTGTCGCAATTCGTCCCCGGCGAGGCGCCCGACGATCGGAAACAGCAGCGGAGCGTGGCGCGGCCATTCTGGCCCGGCCTGCCAGACGAATTCGACACCGCTGCCGTTCAGCGAGCACAGCTCGGCGCCGTGCGCCTTGACGGTCGCCGACAAGCCGCCGCTTCGGATGCAGTGAATGCCTTCAGTCATCCCAAAGCCTCGCCGCCGATCCGCAAACTTGCGGGCAAGAAGCCGACCTCGTCATCGAGCGACGCTAAGACCCTGAAGCCGACGGCGGGCCGCGGGGCTCCAGAAAGCGTCTCAGGACGATGCAATGGGGTTCGTCTCCGCGTCATCCCGACCGGATATCCGACCGCCAGCGAGCTCGTAGAACTTGGAGTTGCGCAACAAGAACAAGGTCCTCCAATCGCGCCGATGGCCAAACTCAATGTAGCGATAGCTCAAGGCACTCAACGCGATCATTGTCGCGACATACGGCAATGACAATCGAAGCGTGTCTTTCAACGAAGACGTATCCGGCGGGATCATTTCAACCATGATGATCGAATGCCACGCATAGATACTGTAGCACATGCATCCAATGACTTGAAGTGCCCATGCCTCGAACACGCGATTTGTGAGCCATGCTCCGGATAGGACCGCAAGCAGCACCATGGAGAATCCGGCGCAAAAGATCGTTGCGTAGAGAATACTCACCGCCCAAGGGCCGTTATCCTTGAGGTATATGGCGCCAATCATCAGCAGACATCCTGGCACGAGCCCGTACGGATAGTATCGCCTGAGCGACGCACTTTCCCTTGACTTGACGTAAAGATCGCACACCAACATTCCAAAAATGAACCGGTAACACGACCCGAAGATGCCGCCCACAAATGGGCGAAATATGCCAATCCGCTCAACCGAGATGAGATTGCCGACTACTACGAAGGCCGAGCAGACGATGACGCTCAACAGCACCAGCTTTTCGAGGCTCCACCGCGCGATCAGAAGGAGAAGCAGCGGAAACAAAAGGCTAAACCAGATTTCAACACCGACGGACCACAATACCGGGTTGGAGGGGGGCATAAACCCATGCGGCACAAAAATGAAAAGTGCCAATAGAAGTCCGCCAAGCTCCAGATACCAGGCATGCGATCCAGCGGGTGACTTCGCATGGAGAGCAACCGTCACGAGGACGACGATGTAGTACAGCGGAAGCAACCGCGCGGCCGCGGTGCCAATAGAACTCCGGGAAGTCCGCCAGGCGATTGATCGCTCTCTTTTTTGTGCGATAGGGAAGGTACAGAACGAATCCAGAGAGCACAAAAAAGATATTCACGCCCAGGAAGCCGTGCTTCGCGATAAGGGCAAGGAGACCATTCGGATCGAGCTCGCCGGGAAACGATGGCGTGCTGGATGTAAACGGCACAAACAGGTGAAAGACGACCACCATCATAATGGCGAGTCCACGAAAGCCGTTGACGGCTCCGATCTTCTGCGCGCTGCCTTCTGCGGAATCTGGAGATTGTGATAACGAGATCGGCGATCTCAGCATTTCGGAGTTTGCGACTTGCGGCTAGATTGAACGGCCGGTCAATCGATGGCCGTCGCATTGTTCGCGACGCGCGCCGCGTCGCAGGCCGATTGACGCCAACTGAACTGCTCACCGGACCATGGCAATACTGCGAACGACCACGCACCAGCGCTGACACATCAAGACACGATCCTGAAACGAGAGCAACCCAGGCCGGACACGGCGAACAACGTGCCTTCAAATCGTCAATTAGGGGAGATAGACGGCAGCAGGCTGGCTTTGAGGCATAATTGTGAGAGCGCACGTATAGTTGATGTTGGGGCTCCTGATCATAATTATTCTACTCGCAATTGGCTTCGCTGCTGGCTACAGCACACGCGCGCTGATCTCCCGCAAGCGACATTCGGAATACCTGAAATTCCAGCCTTACATTTCGGCGACGCCTGGACCCTGGCACTCATCTTCGGATGAACGCGCGAGGACGCGACGTGCCGCATCTCAAGCGCCAATGACTGCGAAGCGGCGGACGAACCACGACATCACGCGCACGTTTCAGGAGATATCCATTCAAGGTTGGGAGCCGGCGAAACCCACGCAGCCTGCCGGCGCAGACTTGCACCTCGTCCAGGTTGATCGGCCCGAGGCCGCCACCGGATCTTTGCAACCTGCAAACGTCGAACAGAGTCTCGAAGAATTGGTCGCGCTCCTGCAGCGACGGGCGCAGGAGAACTAGTTCAAGCCCCCTCCACTTGCGTTTCGGTCTGGCCACAAATCTCTGGGCAGGTTCTGCGAGTCTCGCCCCATTGCCGACGCCGGCTCGGTACCGCCAGAACCGGCTTCACGCCAGGATGCGCAACTGCGCCGACTGACTGTTCAAGCAGCAATACCTCCTGGGACGAAATAACTCCTGAGAATGGAACCCCAGACTTTCTGAAACAAAAAGCAGGGCGCATGGCGCGCTCGAACCGAGAGGGCTCCAATAGGACCAAAGCCCGCGAGATTGTTGGTAAAGAGTTGAGGATGTTCGAGGAAAGGTGCCGTTATCCGCCTGCGGCGTCCCGGCACGGGTATCAACCGACTAGCAGGCGCAGCCAGAAATTGGTATCTTTTCAGCAGTTCTGTGGTTGAAATGCGCCGATGTCGGTATCGGGCATCTCGGCGCAGAGGTGGGAGGGGGTATGGTCTGGCTGATAATGGCAGGTGGCGTGGCGGGGATCCTTCTGGGACGCTTTTTTCGCGTGCACGTCCTCATTCCCGCAACAATGCTCATCATGGTTCCAGCGTTCTACTTGGGCCATGAGCAGGGTTTTGCCACCGGCGCGACAGCATTCGTCGCCAGCGCAGTGGTGATGCAGGTCGCATATTTTACGAGCCTGTTGATCTGCCTACTCACCGAGAACCTCTCGGTGCTTGATCAGGTGCAATCGGAGGCATCCCCGCCATTGCCTGAAGCACGGACCGCACTGTTGCCAAATTCCTGACCGAGGTCGCCAGGCGCGCACGCCAAGAATTGCAGCGTAGCGTACCTGCACAGCGGTCCCCCTTGCTAAGCTTCGTGTTTACTCAGTCGCATGTGCCGCCGCGGAGGGTATTGTCGGGTCGCGGAATCTTCGGCCGAGGCTCTCGTTTGGTTCACACTCGCTCAAGCCACGCCGCGCCCTACGATCCGGCGATCATTGATGCTTCGGTAGATCTAGCAGTCAATTGGACATGGATGCTGAAGCGGCGCGTCAATTGGCACTTTGAAAACCGTCGGAGAGCCTGTCCCTCGACGTCAGCTGTGATGAATGCCTCTTGGGGGCAGTTCGAACTTCTCAAGGAAGCAGCGGCGCGACACCCGCTTTATGTGACATCAGCATATGCATCAGCGGCAGTTCAAGCTGTTCGGGAATTAGTGGCAACGATAGGCGTATCTGGGACAGCGCCCGTGAAGTCGTCGAACGATATTTTTCGCCAACAGGTAGAAGAAACGCATATTTGTGCCGCAAGATGGACTTATGAATGGAGATCAACTCGCTGAGACAATATGACCGTCCATGGCACCCATCTTCGCCGTCTTTATCGTATCCTTGACTTAGCAATATCTCCAAAGTGGATTGGTCGGGAATCCAAAATGGAATTGCTGGCGAGAGCAGCAGCACGTCGCAGCGGCGCACAGAATGCATTGCAAGCGTCGATCGGAACGACCCAAGCGGCTGTAGCTCTTTCGATGGCAACGCGATTGCGTGCATCGCAGCCGAAACAACGTCCAGATCCCGTTATTCACCGGATTGATACCCGGCCGCTCGATATCGGCGCCAATGAGATCGTGGCGGTCGGCAAACTCCGCAACGAGATGCTCCGACTGCCCGATTTTCTGCGCCACCATCGCCGGCTCGGGGTCCAACGTTTCCTCGCGATCGATGATCGCTCAGACGACGGCACGCGAGAATTCCTGCTCGACCAGCCGGATGTTCACGTGTTCGAGATCCGCGAGCCGTTTGCAGAATCGCGCGGTGGAGCGCGTTGGACCAGCGCCGTGCTCGACCAATTCGCACCGGGACGGTGGGCGCTGACGCTCGACGCCGACGAGCTCTTTGTCTACCCTGGCTGTGAAAACATTGATCTTCGATCGCTATGCAACCACCTGGAGAGCACCGGCGCGGATTGCATGACTGCAGAGATGGTCGATATGTATCCGCGCTGGCTCGGCGGTCCGGAGCGCTACCACGCCAGCGAGAGCCTCGTTACATTCTGCCCCTACTTCGATTCAGATACTTATGCGAAGCGCCGCCGGCGCGGCTTTCCAACGCACTACCTGATTGGTGGAGCGCGAGCGAGGCTGTTCTATGACGAGCCCATGCCCGCGAAGATCGCGATTTACGATGCACTCGTACGGCTGCTCGAACCTCATGGGCTGGCGCGGCTGCTGCCTGCAGTCGACATCACGCGCTGGGAGCCGCCGCTCCTCACCAAGGTGCCGCTCGCACGCTGGTTGCCCGGCCGTCGCTATATCGCCGCCGGCCACCTCATGGCTCCGCCTGGCAAGCCAGGAGACGTCACGGGCGCCCTGCTCCATTTCAAGTTTCTCCACGACTTCACAGACAAGGTCACCACCGCCGTCCGCGAGGGGAATTACTACCGCGGATCGGTCGAGTATCGACGCTATGCGGAGCGGCTCGCTCAGGATCCGTCATTCGAGCTCACCTATCCAGGAAGCCGGATCTACAAATCGTCGCATGATCTCGTCAGCTACGGGCTGATGCAGATCTCGCAAGCGTACAAGGCCGCGACGCAAGAGTTGCACCCCACGTCCGGTGCCGCAAGCACGCACGCAGGAAGGACCGGAAGCTGTCCTTCAAGGTGATGCTCCGGGATCAGAGATGTCGCCGATCAGCTTGCGACCGAGAAGCCGAAGGAGAAGCTTTCTTCCGCGGACGAGCGTCGGATAGATCGCGCGTGCGAGTCGCGGCCGGGAAAACAACCATCGGTTGACCCGATTGAACAACGTCGTCTCGCCCGCGAGCGTCGCCAACAGATGCATCGCCTCCGCGCCGTGGTAATACTGATCGCGCCAGCGAACCACCATCCCCTCGTTGAGGTCGAGCTTGCGCGCGCGGATATCGTCAACGATCGGATCCTCCGAACGCGCATCGATCAGGCGGACGCGTTGTCCCTGCTCCCTCAACTGGTACAACAGGACATAGCGACTGCATAACGGGCATTCGCCGTCGTAGATAACCCAGACGTCGTTGTCGTTATCGCGGATCAATTTGATAATCCGTTCGCTTCCGAACGTCGCGCATGAGCTTGCCCTCCTTAAGGCTGAGGCACACCGAGTCAACGATATAGTGATAGGCGACGATATCGTTCATCGTCAGCTTATTGAATGCGGGGTACATCCACGGATTGGAGAGCATATGGTGCGGATAGGCATAGAAGATGTTGTTCTCCTTGACCCATGGGTTGACGCGGAAAAAATGGTCCGTCCGGCGGATCAGCTTCTCCACCGCCTCCATGGCTACTCCGGTGTCTTGGCGCGGAAGGGTCTCCGGGCCGCAAGTGATCGCATCGTGCCAACTCGCGAGGTCGTGGCTGTTGCCACCAACGCGCGCGCGGAAATGGTTTTCGGGGATGTACATGGTACCAGTCCCGATCATGTACGAGTAAATGCCGAAATAGGTGGACGGCGCGAGAATTTGGCGACCGTCGCGGGTTTCGACGAAAATTCGTGGACTTGCCAGCTTCGGCCCATCCAGCCATCCGAGGAAGTTGGTATAGAAAAAGAAACGGCCGCAGACGATGGTCACGACCATCACGAGCTTCATCGCCGGGGTGAATCCATCGCGCGGCAGAGTGCGTGCGGCAGCGACGATGAACAGATTGAGGGCAATCCAGAAGAAGAACAGCGCCCCGAGCGTGAAGTAGACGCCGACATGGAAGAGATCGAAAAGCAGGCAGAAGAACGACAATGCGCGCGTCGAGATCGCAGCCAGCGGTGAGAGCAATTGCGCGCCCAGCACAGAGGCGTTGAAAAGAAGCTGATTGCTGACGATCGCATCCCAGACCATCTGCAGAACGCCCGGCCATAGACCGAGCGGAGCATCACCACGCTCGAGCCCCATCAGGATCGAGGTCTGCGTGGGATTCGCGAACAGCCAGGTCCACGGCTTCTCGCCTCCTGCCTGCAGCTTTGCGATTCCCGACCAGAAATAACTGCCGAGATGCGCCCCAACGGCGCACGCCCAGATCAGACCGTAGGCGCGATCTCGGAGCTCTTTCACGCCGCCTGTGGAAGCGAACACTGTCCGCAGCCGCGGCATGCGATCCATTGTCCAGGCGCTGGTCAGGACCATCGTACCCAGTACGCCAAGGACGCAGAAATTGCCGATATCGAGCATGCCGAGATAATCGGTCTCGGTGACGAAGATGCCGGACACGACGCTGACCATTTCGCGCCAGGCATGATAGAAATAGAATAGCGGCACCAGAAATGAAGGACGCCAGATCGCAGCGATGCCAGCCACGACCGCAAGCACTGCGCCGTAGCGGAAGAACAGAATCTTGTCGCCGGAGCCGAACAGGATATTGGGAGGTCCTGCGAAGGGGCCCCACGAATCGAACAACAACTGCACGAAGATCGTCATTCCGATTGCGAAGGAGGTAATCCGCAATGGCGGCGAGAAATCCCGGTAGCGAACGGAGCTGAAGGCGATCGCGCCAGCGAATGCCGCGCAAACAAGCACAAGAGCATAAATATCAGACCACCGCGCGAGATGCGTGACGGTCCGCCGCGAGACCGCAGAGAGAATGACGGCTATTCCAAGGAGGATGAGAGGTCCCGCGAGCGACGAGATGCCAGACCGGGTTCGTTGCTGTGATGCGACGGTATATAGCGCCATCCCCTGCCTCGGAACTCCGGAATTGCGATCGCAAATCGGCCTAAAGCTTATCGAACCACTTGCGTCATGCAAGCATCGCAAGCGCAATTGTGGCCCTCCCTGGTGTCGGTGCTCGCGAAGTCTGGCGTGCGGGCCTGCGAACTCAAATGTGACGAACTGTGGGTATTATTGTGACCGCGAAAGCCGCTGGTGCTTTTTGCGCAAGCCTTCGATGTCGGTCTCCGCGCCCATTCACACGTTGCAAAACTCCCGCAGAATCTGCCGATCCCCCACCGCTCAGTCGCGTCTTCCATTCGTGTCGAAGCCAAGCTAAAAGCCAGCGACCGCCGGGACCGCCGTAGTGAGAGCGATAGATTTGCCGCCAGCGTTTGCAGGTAGCCGCAAGGCTGGGCAAGAACTGTTTGAAATTGTCGGGTAAGCTCGTGGACAGAGACAGCAAGTCACGGGCCGCAACCCACATCCTCATCACGGGCGGGTCTCAGGCCTGGAAAGTGTTCGCCGGCTTCGTGCTGACGGTGTTCGCGACGCGAAATCTCGCGCCATCCGACTTCGGCATACTTGCCATGTCTGCAACCGCGGCAACGTTCCTCGGCCTTATCAAGGACCTGGGCGTTGGACAGGCCATCATTCAGCGTACGGAGATCACGAAGGGCCAGATCGACGCGCTGTTCTGGCTTTCGGTACTCGCTTCCGCAGCATCTGCGCTTGCCCTGGCGTTGAGCGCGTATCCGATTTCACTGTTCTACGGCGATCCCAGGCTTCAACACCTCAGTGTCGCAATTGCCGGACTAAGCCTCATTGCAGGCCTTCCAACCGTTCCCGCCGCCCTGCTGGCCAAAGAATCCCGGTTCAAGACCCTGGCAGTCCTCGATGTTGCAGCGACAACCGCTTCCGTTGTCGCAGGGGTGGCCGCAGTCGTCATCTTGCGAAACTATTGGGCACTTTACCTGTCCACGCTCGTTCTCACTCTCGTTTCGACAACCGGCATCTGGGTCTGTTCGGGTTATCGCCCCGGATATCCACACTTGGATAGCGAGACGCGGCACATGGCAAAATTTGGCCTGCAGGTGTCCGGCTTCAATCTGGTCAACTATTTCTCGAGAAACGCAGACAACATTCTCATCGGCAAATTCCGGGGCGGCGAAGAACTCGGCCTGTACGATCGGGCCTATAAGCTGTTGCTGTTCCCAATCATTCAACTGCACACCCCGATCGGCCAAGTGATCGTCCCGCTGCTTTCCCGGCTTCGTTTCGACAAGGAAAAATACCTGAGCGCCTACGATGACGTTCTTTCCATGGTCATGCTTGCGTGTCAGCCAGGCATTGTCTTTGCCATTTTTCTTGCGGAGCCACTCTTCAGGATTGTCCTGGGCGAGCATTGGGTGGGCGCAGCCCCGATCTTTTCGTGGCTTGGCCTTGCGGGCTTGATCCAGGTCGCGACCGCAACAGCGGCCTGGCTGTTTCTCAGTCAAGGACGCGGCCAGGAGTATTTCAGGCTTGGCGTTTGGACCGCCCTGATCAATGTGACCTCATTCGTGGTCGGCCTTCCCTGGGGCGGGTTGGGGATTGCCATATCGTACGCGCTGGTCAATTGCGCCATCGTGCTGCCGCTTTACGCGATATCGATTGGTCGCAACGGCCCGGTGACGATCAGGAGCCTGATCGAAACAACAGGTCCGCATTGGATCGGTTGTCTGGTTGCGGCGGCTGTCACATGGATTTCGGCCGCCTCGTTGCTGGATGGAAACTCCCCGACCCAGTTGGCTACGCTGCTGGCGCTATCCTACGCATCATATCTCGCTGCCGTTGCCTTCTTCGCGCAGAAGAGGGCGCTCGCGAAGCGTCTTTTGCACTACGGCTATCGAAAGGCGGCAGCCCAGATCTAGGCAAGCTTCCCCGGACTGTCTGCTTGAGCCGACTCATTTTAATCAGGTCACACTGATCTGGTCATTTGGCTTCGTTGTCCATCTTGCCGCCATTCGCGATACACTTTTCGTAATAAGCCCGCTGATCGCTTCCCGATCCCTTGATCCTCCCCGCCGCCGGATTTCCGGGCTGGCGCGGCGGAAATTGTTTGGCGGTAAGAGCGCTGCACTTTCTGGCAACCTCTGCGGTAATCGCCGACGCGCGATCCGGAGATGAGCCGAGCGCCGCGCTGACGAGAGCAATTAGCATGCACCCGTATTTCCAATTGGCAAACATGGTACTTTCCTTGCCGGAATTCCCGATCGACGCGACATTTTTCCGCATCGATGTTGCGGTCATTTTAGCTGGTTTTGACCCGAACTAAAGGCCACATTCCGAGGCTACGGGTCCCGACCAACTCGGGTAATAGGAAGCCCTGACCTCTTTCCAGAGCGCGGACGGCAAACTAATTGATGTCAATAGACTTGTATCTTGACCATCGACAGGTTCCGCAAAGGGAGGCCGCAATGTTGTCGCTCAGGCTCTTGTTGATTGCTCCGCTTGCTCTGGCCGCGCCAACGTTTGCGCAGGGTACCCGGCAAAGCCAGTACCAACACCAGTATAAAAGCCAATATCAAAGCCAGTATCAGGGGGCTCAGCGGTATCGCTCACCGAATGCTACGACCGGCCCGCACTATCCGGTCGCAACCCGGCCGAGCCATAATCCGTTTCGGAATCCCATCGGTCAAGGGGTCCCCCCGGCGGTGTCTGCCAACCCGAACCTTAACAGCAATCGGACCAATATGCGCTGAGCGACGGTCGAATTCGCTTTGCCTGGTTCGTCCGGTCCATCTGATCACGTCATTGACTGTTGGCGTCCGCAGTCATGCAGGTCGCAAGGACGTCAGCGAAGGATGAAGTCATGCAACTCCGCCAGGTGGGCATCGAGCGGGCCCGCCGCATGAACGAGATCGAACTGATAAAGGCCGGGGCCGGCATCCGGGCGGCCGGTCCCCGCGACGGGAGCTATCCCGATCGATTCATGCAACGTCTCGTCGACGACCGGCGCAGTCGCGAGAGGCTGCGACGCCGGGACCGGGGCAAAATCAAAATTGGCTTTCGGAGGATCGATGACCAGCGTTCCGCCTGTTCCGTCGCTCGAGAGATTGAAGGTCGATTTGGTGTAGTCGCCAACCAACGAAATGTGTGCCGCGTGATTTTGGGCATCGACTACCGTCAACACGCCGCCGGCTGTGTTGCCGGAAAACGACGCCGATGTCCCCGTTCCGTACGCGACGTCCTTCAGATCGAGATGGTTGGAGTTCGCCGCGGTACCGTCACCCGTCAGACCGATCAGCGTCCCCGTAAATTGCGCCGCATGGTCCAGCACCAGATTGCCCGTCGACGCCTTGAAGGTGATCGATCCAGAAGCGGCGCCGGATAATTCGAGTGTGGCGCCGGCGTTGATCGTCGTGGCCTGCGTCATACTACCGAGTTTCAATACAACGTTCCCGGAGATATCGAGGACGGTCGATGACGTGTTGATTACACCGTCGCCATTGAGATCCTGGTAAAATGTCGTCTCGATCGCTTTAACAGCTGGGTCAGTCGGGGACACCTTGTTCAGGAGGTTCGATACCCAATTGCCATTGCTGTCCGTGGTCCACACACAGAGTTCGCCGGTGGCCGGAATCTTCCAGACCACGTCATAGCCGCTGGTCGTTTGCTCCACGCCCACCGGCGTCCAGACCCCGAACTGTCCCGGCACGACCGCGGCACCGCCGTACTTCAACGTCGGCCCAGTGCCCGCCGCCATTGAGGCCAACAAGAAATTCTTGTCGACCGCAATCAGGCTGGTCGAGCCGGATGCCTCGATCGTCGTGCCGACAATTGTCGTGGGCGACGTCGCCGCCGTTGGCGGAACACCGATCACACCATCGCCATTGAGATCCTGGTGAAAGAGGGTCTCGCTCGATTCGAGCGCCGGATCGGTTCCAGACACCTTGTTCAGATAGTTGGATACGAAATTGCCGTTGCTGTCCGTAGCCCACACACAGAGTTCGCCGGTGGCCGGAATCTTCCAAGCCACGTCGTAACCAGTGGAGGTCTGCTCCGCCGCCACCGGCGTCCAGACCCCGAACTGCCCCGGAACGACCGCGGCGCCGCCGTACTTCAAGATCGGCCCAGTGCCAGCGGCCGTCGAGATCAACAAGAAATTCTTGTCGACCGCAATCAGGCTGGTCGAGCCGAATGCCTCGATCGTCGTCCCGACAATTGTCGTGGGCGACGTCGCCACCGTTGGCGGAACGCCGATCACACCATCGCCATTGAGATCCTGGTGAAAGAGGGTCTCGCTCGACTCGAGCGCCGGGTCTGTTCCGGACACCTTGTTCAGATAGTTGGATACGAAATTGCCGTTGCTGTCGGTGTTCCAGATCGTGAACTGTCCGGTCGAAGGGATCTTCCAGGCGACAAGATAGCCGCTCGACGATGTTTCCGTCCCCACTGGCACCCATGGGCCAAGCTGCCCAGCGACAACCGCCGTCCCACCATTTTTCAACAGAACCGACGACCCAGCCGTGGAAAGGTAGAAGTTGCTTCCCACCTGGCTGAGCGTAGTCGTGCCGACCGCTTCGATCACCTTACCCACGGCGGAGCTGAAGGCGTTCGATAGCTGGCTCAAATTGCCGGCGACATCGGTCGCGGTCGCGGTGAAGCTGTGCTGGCCTGCCGTGAGCGATCCGGTGGTGATGCTCCAGGTCCCACTTACCCCCGCAACGCCGGTGCCAAGCAAGTTCGAGCCTTCGTATAGCCGAACAGTGCTTCCGGCCTCCGCCGTGCCGGAAACCAATATGGCGTTCGGAGCTGCAGGTGCACCCGAGGTCACGACGGGTGCAACCGGTGCATGCGTGTCGACCGTGACGTTCAGCGCGCCTGAGGAAGCACTGATATTGCCGGCGGCGTCCGCGGCCCTGCCGGAAAAGATGTGGCTGCCGTCCGCCAGATTTCCTGTCGCGAAGGACCAAGCTCCATTGGCATCGACGACCGCCGTTCCGATCATCGTGCCGCTGTCGAAGACCTGCACCATGCTGCCCGCGTCAGCGGTTCCAGCCAAGTTCACCTGATTGATGTTGGTCAAGCCATCGCCAGCAACATTGCTGTCGGGCGAGAACGACACGACCTTGGGCGCAGTCGGGGCGACCGTGTCGATGGTGACATTGACCCCGGTCGAAAGGGCACTGAGATTGCCGACGCCGTCCATTGCAGCGGCCGTGAAAGCATGGACCCCTTCGACCAGCGTTGCGGTCGCGAAACTCCAGGTACCGCTACCGTCGGAGACCGCCGTGCCGATCTGATTGGGCCCGTCGAACACTTTGACGGTTACACCTGCCTGCACGTGGCCCGTAAGGATCAGATGATTTGTGTTGATGAGGCCCGACACGATCGAGCCGCTGTCGTTGGCCGCCGAAATCGTCGGCACGGCGATAGGCGCCATCGCAATCGGCGAATTCGTCGCGGAAGCGAATGAATAGTCGGCCGACGCCAAGCTCGTGACGCCGGCAATGCGCAGGTTATCTGTTCCGCCCGCGTAGTGAACGGTCCATACGTCGTTCACATGGGTCAAATAGGCGCTGCTATCGTAACCTTTCAGGATCAGCTTGTCGTGCTCGGCAGTCGCGCTCGTCAAGACATGGAAATCCGCGATGGTATCGCTGCCGCTGCCTGCATTGTAAATGAACGTATCGTTGCCGGCCCCTCCGGAGAGCCAGTCGTTCCCGCCGGCGCCGTCGAGAATGTCGTCCCCGCTCGAGCCGACCATGCGGTTGGCTAGCTGGTTGCCGACGCCGGCGAGCCCGCCCATCATCAGCGTCAGGTTTTCGACGTTGGCCGGCAACGTGTACGATGTCCAGGCCTCCACGCTGTCAACGCCGGCGCCGGAATTCTCGACTATTTTCTGGTTCGCGCTGCCGATGACGTAAGTGTCGTCGCCGTTACCTCCCACCAGCGTGTCATCGCTATTCACAGCCGTGAGCTTGTCGTTCGCCGCGGTGCCATACACCATGCGGCTGCTCGCTTTCCCGCTGATCCAGGACGTGATCGTCCCGCCAACGGGAAGCGTTGCCGGCAACTGGAAATCGTCGCTGGAGAACGTTGAGACCGTCGTGTTGCGGAACACCAGGGTGTCCTGGCTCGTCAACTTCAGATACACGTCGCTCCCGACCTGGGTCATCGCCGCCTGCACATCGGCGAATGACGTGAAGGCAAAGCCGTTCAACTGGACAACGTCGTGTCCGGCGCCCGAGCCCGGCGAAAAGTCGGTGATGATGTCCGAGCCGTCGCCAGAGTTGATTACGAAGCTATCCGCCCCGCCACCGCCGGTCAGGATATCATTGCCAAGCCCGCCAGTGATGACGTTGGCCGCGGAATTTCCGATGATGTTGTTGGACTGGATATTGCCTGTGGCATTGATGGCCGCCGAACCGACCAGCGTCAGATTCTCGACGTAGCTGGGAAGCGTGTACGTCACCGAAGAGAGTACCGTATCGACGCCGCCGCCATAGGCTTCGACAACCTTCGCGGCCGAATCGGTCACGACATAGGTGTCGTCGCCAGCGCCGCCGGTCATGGTATCGGCGCCTCCGGCACCACCGATGCGATCATTGCCGGAAGTGCCGGTCAGTGTATCCGCAGCCGCGCTTCCCGCGATGGTATTGGTCGAGGCGCCGCTCGTGAGAAGGGTGTAGTTCGCGAGCGTGTATTCCGGCAGCTCATAAGCCTTGATTGAATCGATGGTCATCGTCGCCGTTGACCCGGGAGCGGCATTGCCCGGCCAACTGCCGCCCATCGCAAGGTTGGCGATCATGTACATCGCCGTGTTCATGTCGGAGGGCGTGGCCTGCTGTGCGACCTCCTTCCCATCTACGAAAAACGACAGTTGGTAAGGCGTCCATTCGAGACCAAACGTGTGTTCTCCAGCGGTCAGGTCGGCTGTATTTGCCCAACCACCATCTGCCGCAGGCGCGTATGGCGAGTGAATGGCCCAATGAGCCTGGTCGGCATCCTGGCCAAAGGCCTCGAGCACATCGATTTCCGTGTTGAGGTTATTGGCCTTGGTCGGCAACAACCAAAATGCCGGCCACGCGCCGCTCGTGCTGGGCAGCGTGGCCGTCATCTCGAAATAGCCGTAGGTCTGGGTGAAGCTGTTCTGGGTCGAGATCATGCCCGACGAGAAAATGGCGCTGCCGGTATAAGGCGTGGCACTCGTGGGCAAGGGCTGCGCCGTGATCACGAGGTGGCCGTCCTGGATCGAGAACGGATTAAGCCCGAGCGCCGTCGATGACTGAGTTGCCGGTAGCCCGGAAAAGCTGGGATCGACATACACTTCCTGTTCGCCGGCCAGCCCGTACCCTGCGGCTCCGCTCCAGGCATAGCTTGTGCGCCAGGTCAGGCTCGGATCCTGGCCCGCGGAGAGCGTGTTGAAGTCGTCGTTGAAGGTCTGGACCAGTCCGGTCAGGGGACTGATGATGTTGACATTTGCGGCCGCGAGATTCTGAAGGCTGGTGTTTTCGAGGGTTATGGTTTCGCCACTGCCGATCGTCAGGACGAGGTCGGTGCCGACCTGTTTCATGGCCGCCGTAATGTCGGCGAACGTCTTGAAGCCCGTGTTGTTGAGTTGCAGGATGTCCCCGCCGACGCCCGCCTGAAAGTCGGTGACGATGTCGTTGCCGTTGCCTGCAGTTACCACGAAGGTGTCATGACCGGCCCCGCCGGTCAGCACATCGTTGCCCCGCCCGCCGTCGATCATGTTGTCGCCGGCATTGCCGACAATGATGTTGTTGAGGTCATTACCGGTGGCGGGAGACGGAACGCTATCCGTCAGGATCAGGTTCTCGACGTTGGGCGCATTGACGAGGCTGTATCCATTGATGTTCCAGACACAGATGGTATCGACACCCTCTCCTGCCTGTTCGACAACTTTCGTGTTGTGGTCATAAACATAGTAGGTATCGTCCCCCGCTCCGCCCACCAGAGTAACGCCGGTACCGCCGGCCTCCATGCCGTCATTTGTCGCGCCGGTCGTCAGTGTGCCGCCCGTGGGGACAGTACCCGCCCAGTTCCATGCCGTTCCGCCTGTCGGCAGCGGATTATCCAGCACGACGTTGTCTGCAACCAGGGCCGAAAGCGTGACATTCTGCAGGGTAAGGGTTTCGGTCGATGAGAGAGTTACGACCGTATCGGCCCCCACTTGCGTCGCGGCGGCCAGGAAATTGGCGAACGTCGCAAAGCCATAGTTCTGCACGCGCAGCGCATCGCCGCCGCTGCCCGCTTGAAAGTCGGTGATGATGTCGGAGCCGTACCCCTTCGAGATGACGAAAGTATCGCTGCTTGCCCCTCCGGTCAGAACATCATTTCCGGTACCGCCAAACAGAACGTCAGCACCAGCGCTACCATTGATAATAGTCATGATGGATTGCGTGCTCCCTTTAACGGGACACACAACTATGCGGGCGTTCAAAAGAGCCTTACCGGTTAGACACAATTTGACGCATGACGCGAGAATCAAGTGATGGGCGGAGATTTCTGCGGAGACACCGTAATGCTACGGCTCAACTGAAGTCCGTGCTTTGGTACATTCAGGGCTGAGCGCGCGCCGACGTTGGTTCCAATTGGGGAACCGTATTCCGCATCCGAGATGTGAGCACATCCTCTCGCGAAGTTCCCGTTGCGTACGCCCCTCGACTCGCCAGGACCTTGGCCGGAGGCCCCTCCGCGAGAACCCGACCGTTTTCAATGCAGACCACATGGTCCGCATCGCGCACAGACTCCAGGCGGTGCGTTATGAGCAACAGGGTTCGACCCTTGAAGTGCCGCTGGATTGCAGATCGAACGCTATCCTCCAGCGTCAGATCGAGCGCGCTCATCGCCTCGTCGAGAATGAGGAACTTCGGACTGCGCACTATCGCGCGTGCAAGACCAAGACGCTGCCGCTGGCCGCCCGAGAAGCGAAGGCCATGCTGTCCGACCCAGGTGCCGTATTTGTCGGGCAAGGCCTCGACGACTTCTGAAATGCCCGCGACCCGCAGCGCCTGCCGCACCTCTTCCTCGGAGGCGTCGCTCTTGGCCATTCGAACGTTGTCGATCACCGTGCCTTCGACCAGGTCGACATCCTGGCCTGCAATCGCGAGCATGCCGAGCCAATCGGTTCGACGAATTTCTTCGACGGATCGCCCATCCACCAGTATGACACCCTCGCTGGCCGAATAGAGCCGCAACAATAGATTTACGATCGTGGTCTTGCCCGCTCCACTGGCTCCGATGAGCGCAGTGGTCTTCCCCGCAGGAATGTCAAACGAAACATCCAAAAGAGCAGGCTCGGTGCCGGCATCATAGCGGAACGTCACGTTGCGAAATGAGATGCTGTCCTTCAGCGTGGCCACCGGGACGTGTCCGTCGTTCGGGTACTCCTTGTCGTCCGTCGCCAGCATCTGTCTGATGGACCTCAACTGCGGCTCGATCTGCGCCATATACAGCAGGTTCCCCTCAAGATCTCGCATATGCGGTTGCAATCGATAGAGCAATGCGACCGCGGTCAGGCTCGTCGCGAAGCCGATTCCCCATAAATCAGCAAACGCGATGACAAGAAACAGAACGATAAGATATCCCACCTCCGTCAGGGGCGAGATCAGGGCGGATAGGCGCGCAAGCTGCAGCGCAACCTGTCTGGCGTGCCGCGATGCCTGCTCGAAGCGCGTCTGGTGACTTTCCTCCTGGCCATATGCGCGGATCGTGCGCATCCCCTGGAGCGTCATCAGCATATGCTCACCCAGTCTTTGATGAACCAGCTTTACGCCGGTTCCTAGCTGCTGGATGGGCAACGAAAGATGACGCAATCCAGCCGATACGAGCATTGAGGCCGCGACGGCAAGAACGGTTATCTTGATCGAGAGCGCCAGCAGAAAGGAAGCGAAGAGAAAAATCGAACACGAGCTCACGATAATGCGGGTAAGGCTGGCGTATGCGCCGGAGATCACCCAGGTCTCGGTTCCCAGTACCTCCATGAGATAGGCTTCATCATGGCGCTGGAAAAACGAATACGAAGTCGACAGATACTGCAGATGAACGCGGTTGCGCGCAACTTCATTGATATTCTCTCCAACACGCGCACTGATAAGTGTATTGACGAAGGAAAGAGCACCCCGGGCAACAATGAGAAAGAGCAGAATGACAGCAGTCTCTGTCGAACTGTGAAACCAGTTCGCCGCATACCGGAGCGCTTCGCCCAGCAGACCGCTGGTCGAGGTCGCAAGCTCCACCTGCCCCATAGCGAAATAGAAGAACAGGAGCACGAGGGTGATTCCGACCGTCTCCGCCAACGAGGCAGCGAACCCAACGAGAATCAGCACTGGCGTGACCCAACGGGGCAACGGCGCAAGCTTGAGCAGTTTGAACAGTTCGACCAACGCTGCGCGGCGAGCAGCTCTCGGTCCTGCATTGCCTGCGTTCTCTGTCATAGCGATTGATTTGGATCGCCGATGGCAAACGACGAAAGCCGGTGTCGAACCGACCTGCGGCGTTGATGTCGCCATTTCCACCGGACTTCGGAGACGATATCCCGCGGCACATCGTGCACACAGACCCTGACCGCCAGCAAGGGATTCCGTCTGCACAGGAGTCCAACGATTGAAGCGAAGTACCACCACTGACCGCCCGTCAGAGCCCTCCGGAGCAGCCAACGTGCATAGTTTCTGAAGCCTTGCTCGAGCAGCGGCCCGCGTCCGGGATGCCGCGTCATGATCTCATCGGCAACCAGCATCCACGACCGGAACATCCGAGGCATGTTGCTTGACATGTTATTAGGAAGGTAGCGATAGCCGATCTGGTACTGCGGTACGACCGCAAAGCGATAGGCTTCCGCGACACGGCAATAGAACAGCAGATCTTCGCAGCCTTCGGCGCCCGACGCCCGCAGTCCGCTCTCGAAACCTCTTGCAGCTGTGAGGGCTTCCCGGCGAACCAATGCCGAGCTGCCGTTACCGATGAAATTTCCCTGACAGAGATAGTCTAGCACCTCGCCCGAATGGAAGACGGGATCCGACCTGGCACTTACGCAGCTGTCAGCGTCGATCCAATCGTACCAGCTATAGACGAGGCCTGTTCTCTTGTCTCCATCGAGCAAGACCCGAAGCTGTTGCTCAATCTTGTCGTGCGTCCAGAGATCGTCGGCATCAATGAACGCGACGAAGTCTGCGCGCGCCGCCTGCCAGCCCGCATTCCGGGCGGCCGCCACTCCTGCATTCTGCTGTGTTATCACGGATATTCTGGAATCCTCGGCCAAATGCCGCCGGGCGACTGCAACCGTATTGTCGGTCGAGCCGTCGTCCACGATTATGATTTCCAGCTCCCGATGCGACTGGGACCTCACGCTGCGAAGCGTCTCGTCGATCGTTGCCTCGGCGTTGAAGGCGGGAATGACCACACTGACCAGGGGTGCCACAGTGCTCATTGGTACTGCTCCAGGCAACGAGCGAATGTGTCCAACGTAAAATCGCCTTTGACCTCAATTCGCGGCAAATCCAACAGATTGTCCTTCAGCGTCGCGGCCCGTCCGACCGTGTTGAACAGAGTTTTGTAACCACATTCGGCGGCGAGGATTTCAAGCCGCTGATCGGTAGAGCCAAAGGGTGCAGCAAGTGACGTTACCGGTCGTCCAAGCCACAGCTCAAGCTGGGCGCGAGATCGCGTCAATTCCTCGGCGAGAGTCCGGGTCGCAAGGTGCTCGCCCCGCGGGTGACTCGCCAAATGACTGCCAAAGGATACGCCCTCGGCGGCGAGCGCGGCGATCCTGTTCGGCCCAAGCAGCGAAGCGGGCGGCCCAAACGGCGCATCCCATTCAGCGCGCTTTCCCGCGAAATCGGTCGCAACGAACACCTCTGCCGAGAAATCGTTTGCCTGGAGAATCGGCCATCCATACTCCGCGAAATCTTCGTAGCCATCGTCGAAGGTGATCAGCACCGGCCTGCCGACGAACGGATGATCGTTTGCCACGAACCAGGCGAGCTGATCCGAATTGATCGTGTGGTAGCCATTTCGGCGCAGCCACAGCATCTGTTGGCCGAACGCCTCCGGAGATAAACGGTACCGCGCCAGTTCGCCTGGCCCTTCTGCCGCAATTCGGTGGTACATCAGAACCGGAGCGTGCGTGCGTCTTTCGGATTGCGCGACGTCAGACCGGCGCGCCACGGCCCCACCCCACACGATGGACCGCGCAACCTCGACCTCAATCGGCGCGTTGATAGCCGCGCACTTCACCTGTGCGTCAGGGGGCACTTCGCCCGGAAGTAGCCGCCTGAATCGATCGATACGGTACAGCTCCGTCTCGATCGATGTCTCCAGAGCAAGTCCGGGCACGCTCCGGATAATCCGCGAGATCGTCTCCGCCCCATACGGACTTTCCCAGTCGAGCCCCGTTCGCGACATGTTGTCCTTCAGCACGAAGGTATGGGCCGCCACAAGGTAACCGCCAGGACGCAGCGCCTGCACCAGTCGCTTCGCGACCGATTCTAGTTGCGCCTTGTCATTAAGGTAATAAAGGACTTCGGAGCAGACGACCAAGTCGATGTCGCGCGGCAAAGGATCGACGGACAAATCCAGTTGGGAGAATTCGATATTCGGATGCCCGCTGCATCGGACACGAGCGCGATCGAGCGCCTTGGACGAAATATCGGCCGCACGCAGGCATCCGACCTTGGGGGCCAACTGGAGCGTGAAGTGCCCTTCTGCGCACGCGAGCTCGAGCGCGTGATTCACTGGTCCGTCTGGCAGAAGCTCCAGCTGCCGCGTGTACTTTTCCTGTTCATACAGCGAGCCGTAGTTCCAGGGGTCCTCTTGCTCGAAGAGCCCCTCCCAATACTGCTTGCGTGCGGTGTCTCGGGATTTTGTGGGACGTTGCGCGGGACTGCTGGAAGCGGCGATGCCTGAGATGGCTCGCGACCGTGCCTCACATGAGGCCCGCGCGGCCAACTCGCGTAGCTGTCCCCGGTGAGTATGTTGGCCGTCTCGCATGAAGGAGCGAACCCGTCCGGTTCGCTTGTGGAGTGCGATCTTTGCCCGAACCAGCCATCCGATCCGGTCTCTGACCTGCGGATGAACGGAGCCATCGGCAGCCAACGAGATCCAGAATCGGCTGCCGACCATACCGAGGACACCAACATCGACCAGCGTCAGGATGCGCGAACCATCGCAGAGATAGACGTAAAATCGATCAACAGTCCCGATTGGTCGGATAGCGCGGATATGGCGAAGGTCAACGCGCGTGCCGAGTGTCAGTGTGAGGACCCTGGGCGCCGAAAGGTCGTCATAGTCGAGCACTTTCCGTTCAAAGCTGTATTGGCACTTTCGCCCCGCCGCCGGGTCGTTCCACGCGCAACCGATTGCCAGGATGAGGCGGGTTATCCCGTCTCCGTATTGCGGCCACCGTTCCGCCAGCTTGGCAGGCACCGTTCTTGCCCCGACCATGACGGCCTCGAGCAGCACGCCGGTGATCTCGTCCGCCGACGTCTGGGTCTTGGGAATGTCGCTGAGCGTTTCCAGTGATGGATCGCTGGCGTTCCGGCGGCCGCATTCAAATCCGGCACACCAGAGCGCGAAATATGCGTACGCGGCTGCGGCGCTGCCGTTTGCAAGTGATGCTCCGGTCCGATGTGCGAGCGCCGGCTCGTTGACGCGAGCATCGCTGGAAAATCCGCGCGCAATGACCACCTGCGCGTCGGCCAGCATGCGATTGACGTCTTGTGTTAGAGAACGTTCGCTCGTTCGATAATAGCACAATGTCTCATCGACATGGAGCCACCTGCCGCCGCAGCGAGCGATCCGTTGCCATAGGTCCCAATCCTCGCACGTGCGGAGGCTGGTCTCAAAGCCACCGACTTTTGCGACCGCGCTCTTTAGGACAAGCACGCCATGGATGAACGTGGCGCACCTGCGGGCAAAACGCTCAAATGCGTTGTCTTGGATGGATGGGTCACTCCGAACCGGAGTCACGCCACCATCAGGCATGACCCGGCAACCGTTGCAATAGGCGGCCACAGCTGACGGGTCGAGATCCAGCGCAGCATTCATCCGTGCGAGGAACGATCGATCGATCCAATCGTCACTGTCCAGGAAGAGTATTCGGTCGCCGGCTGCGTTTGAGATCCCCTTGTTGCGAGCACTGGAAGCGCCCTCTCCGCCGCAGGTCAGAAGCCGAAAGCGGGAATCGCGCGCTGCATGTTCAGCAACGATCGCGGCCGTTGCATCGCTCGAGCCGTCGTCCACGACCAGAGCCTCCCAGGCGCAGACGCCTTGCGCGAGCAGGCTGCCGAGCGTTTCCGCGATCGTGTCCTCGGCATCACGAGCGGCGATCACGATCGACGTACGCGGGTAGGCCGTCATCTTTGCAGCCTTCGCCGATGATAGAATAGCAGTCCCGCGAGATACCCCGTCAGTTCTTCCTTCAGGAAGCGGTCGCGAATGCTCTCTCCGTCCACCGCTTTCCGGAGCAGCCGATGGAGATACCAACGCGGCTTGTGATAGTAGGCCAATCGTCGGTTCGCTCGGATTCCGGTTCGCTCATACTGCACCAGGAGTGCGGCCGCATGACCGCGCATGTAGTGATAGATCTGGCTGGCCAGGCCATCCATCGTCCTGCGGTGAAAGTGGAATGCGACTGACGCCGGGGTGTAACGACACGTATAGCCGGCCGCAAGCAATCGATACCAGTACTCCGAGTCGCCCGAGCAGCCGGCTTGACCGACGTCCAGGCGCTCATCAAAAAGTCCGACGGCCTGAAACACCTCGCGCCGGAACGCCATGCTCGCTCCGGCGCCGATATCCCACGTGGGAAGGACCTGACCGCGATGCGATCGGAAGATCGCGCTATCGTAATCCTGCTCGCGATAGCCTTTGCCAAATCCCCAATAGGTCTCGAAATGCCGTTGCGCCTCGGTCGCGAGCTCGGCGGGAAGCACGAGCCCAGTCACCGCACCGATCTGGGGAGAGTCAAACGCACATGTCAGTTGCTCCAGCCAGCACGGGTGAAGCAGCACATCGTCGTCCGTATAGGCGACAATATCTCCGGTCGCTTGGAGCGCGCCGGCATTGCGCGCAATGTCCAGACCCGGTCGATCTTCGCGAATATAGGTCGCTGCCGCGGCCAAAGCGACATCCCGCGTCCGCCGATCGCGCGATGCGTTGTCCACCACAATGATTTCTCGTGGAGGGTGGGTCTGCCGCGGCAACGACGACAAGCATTTTCTCAGCTCGTCCGGACGGTCGCGCGTGCAGATCACCACGCTCGCCGAGAGCCTCGCTTTCGTCGGGGTTCGCATCTTGGAATCGACGGCTGACAGAAAGGTGGCGTCGATATGATCGATCCTGGCGTCGGTGATCTGGCCTTCATGCATCAGCACATGGCCGATCGGTTGGCCGGCGCGCCAGAACACCGTCATGCCCTCGCTCAACGGCGTTTCCGCAACTTCGGAAGCCGACGTCACGGAGACATGCGCCACCCCTCTTCCCAGTCCAATTCCTGTGAACGGGATATCGATCATCTTCATGCGACACTATGCCGGCCGGTTGCCGTCGCTCCACCTGAGTGCAGTCTCGATAATGAAGTCGATGCTTGATTGCCGCGGCCTCCAGCCGAGCTCCCGCTCGGCTTTAGAAAAGGAGGCGACGAGCGTGGGCGGGTCGCCAGAACGGCGTGGGCCGCGGCGGACGACCGGGGCGTTTCCGGAGACACGCTTCACGGCTTCCAATAATTCGAGCACACTCGTGCCCACCCCCGTACCGAGATTGAAGACATGAGCACCGCTTCGAGCCAACAGCATATCACCTGCGAGCAGGTGCGCCTGCGCGAGGTCATTGACGTGGATATAGTCCCTGACTGCACTGCCATCCGGCGTCGGAAAGTCCGTTCCCAGAATGGTGAAAGGCCGATCGGGCCGTCGCAGCGCTTCGATCGCCAACGGAATGGCATGCGTCTCCGGTTCGTGACGCTCGCCGATCTCGCCGTCGGGATCACAGCCGGCCGCGTTGAAATAGCGCAGCGAAACCGACGACAGCTCGTACGCGCGACCGAAGTCCTCCAGCATACGCTCGATGATCATCTTGGACCAACCATACGGATTGATCGGTGCCTGTGGATGTGTTTCGTCTATCGGGGTGTGCCGGGGTACTCCGTAACTGGCACACGTGCTGGAAAAGAGGATGCGCCGACAGCCGGCCGCCCGCATCGCCTCCAGGAGGGCAAGCGTTCCTCTCGTATTATTGTCGTAATAGATGGCCGGATCTGCGACGGATTCGCCGACATAGGCGAGCGCCGCAAAGTGCGCGACGAGGTCTGGCTTGTGTGTTTCCAGCACGGCGCGCACGCCGGCTGAATTGCGAATATCGCACTCGACCAACGGTCCCCAGCGCACCGCATCGCGCCAACCCCGGGACAGATTGTCGAGCGTCACGACGTTCCAGCCCGCCATCGCAAATACCTTGCAGCAATGCGAGCCGACGTAGCCGGCACCGCCGGTGACCAGAACGGTCTTCTTCATCTCGCCGCGTCCGCGCGCTGCGCATCGATCGGAAGCGGAGGATTATCGAAATTTGTCGGACCGGCGACATCGTTACGTGTCTTCATCAAATTTCGAGCCAACAACGCTCAACTCCTAGTCATGAAAGCACTATCTTGCTCTTGATCTCCCGACCCTTCCAAATTCCGACAAATCTTATCTAGGTGGATTGTGGCGTCATTCGTACGAGCAATTGCAGCACGCAGGCGCGTGGAACCCGCGCAACGCGCAATGGCAAAAGACCCGAAACGGCGACGTGGGGCGAAATTATTGCTTCGTTGCCGGTTCGTCCGGAGGGTAGAACCTTGCCTGATGCGCCTCCGATAGGACCTGCCCGGTCGATGACTTTGCGAGAACGGTCCATTCATACAATCCGGGCTTGCAAGGTCCGAATGTCCGGATTGAGCCAAACGGCAAAATGCCGTTGCCGGGAACTGGAACGTCCTGGCCTCCCATTTCCCGATCGCCTTGCGTCAATGTGAGCGACACCGACACGGAGCCCGCCGGAACGTTGCGCAAATGGATCTCGGGATTTGGGAACAGCGTGACGCAGCCCTGCGCTCCGCGCCAGGAAAATTCCAACGCCATCGGGTCAGCCGACGCAGGATGACACAGAGCAAGCAATAGGACGAAGACGATAACAACAACTCTCACAATGTCGCTCCCATTAGGGTTGCTTCCGATGTTCGGGCGATCGGCCAGATCGCCAACCCACGCAGGATAGATCGCAGATTTTGAAGGCGGGACGATGAAGAATACTCGCCAAGTTCGCCGAGGCATCAAGAGAGATCAAGCGAGGAGGTCACGAGTTGGCCATTCTTTTGTCGGACCGTGGAATTGTCCATTGGCGTGCATCACAGAGCATTCGCGCCTGCCAACGAATTGAGCAAACAACTGCAAGTGACCGCTAGGCCGTGTTCAGAAAAATCCTCATCGTCATACCGGTACTTAACGAGGCGGACCACATCGAGAGCGTTGTCCGTAACTTGGCCCGAGACAACCACCACGAAGACCGCACAATCGTGGTTGCGGATGGCGGCAGCACCGACGGGACCCCCGACATCGTCCGCACGCTCGCCAAGGAAATTGACGACTTACATCTGTTGCACAATCCTCGGCGGCTGCAGAGTGCCGGGGTCAATCTGGCCGTAAAGGTCTATGGTGCCGACGCGCAGGTCATGGTGCGGTGTGACGCCCATTGCGGATATCCGCCGCAATATGTTTCGAGCCTCCTCAAGACCTTGCGGGAGCGAAACGCCGACTCGGTCGTCGTCCCCATGGACTCACGGGGTGACAACCGCCTGCAGAAGGCCATCGCCTGGGTCTCGGACACAAAGGTCGGCTCCGGCGGATCAGCCCATCGCGGCGGAAAGCAAAGCGGCTTCGTCGACCACGGACATCACGCGGCCATCACGATCGACGCATTCCGCAGAGTGGGGGGTTATGATGAAACCTTCACGCACAATGAGGATGCAGAATTTGACTGCAGGCTGCGTGCGATAGGCGGCCGGATATTTCTGGATTCTGATATCCGCCTCTCATACCGCCCAAGGTCGGGTCTTCTGAGCCTGGCGAAACAATACTTCAACTATGGTCGTGGTCGATCGAGAACCGTGAGGCGGCATCCCGGATCGTTGCGACTGCGTCAGTTCCTGGTGCCCGCTCATGTTGCAGTCACGTTCTGCGCCATCCTGCTGTCACCGGTGGCGCCGGCGCTGTTGGCCTTGCCGGCGGCCTATCTGACGATACTGTGGCTGACAGCAGTGGCAATTGCGGTAAGGCATCGCTCAATTGGCGGCCTGCTTGCGCTGCCCGCCGCTGTCGTGATGCATTTCGCCTGGGCGCTGGGCTTTTTCTGGGGCCTCCTGTCGATCCGTCAGACGAGCTGGCAGATGACCGCCTCAGTTTCGTGACCCCTGCAGAATGTGGGCGGCGCTGGCCGGTGCAGGCACGCGCTCGCCCGCTTTCGCATAGGCGGCCTCGGTCAGGCGTGCAATCGACGTCCATGTCGGCACGGAATCGCGCAAATCCAGCATCCTTTGACCCTTGGCGCCTCGATAGTCCTGGTTGCTGATCAAGCGCTCAAGCGACCGGGACAATTCGAGGGGATCGTCCGGAGGCACTAGCGTGCCGTCCGCCTGATCGCCGAACCATTCCGAAAAGGTTCCGAGGTTCGACGCGACGATCGGACGGCCCGCCGCGATCGCCAGCATCAGCACCCCCGATGCGTCGATGTCCCGGTACGGAAACGCGAGGACGTCGGCGCGCGATACCAGCGAAGTCACTTCATCCTCCGGAACGAAACGCAGGTCGAATTCGACTTGCTGTTCGAGTTGAAGATCCTTCACCATCGCGAACAGCGGCTCCATCGGCATTTCCGGCCAGCCCACGATCCTGACCACGCAATGCGCCCTGACGTCTCGAGGAAGCAGCGCAAGGGCGCGAAACATGACGTCGAGGCCCTTGTAAGGTTTTATCTTGCCGAACATGAGTATTTGAACGCGCCCGTCCCGAGCCGACGGCTCGTCCGCCGGCCGCTCGATATGATCCGTCAGCAATCCATGCGCGATCACGGATATCTTCTCGTCCGGGATGCCGACACGCCTCAGGCGATCGCGTGCGACGGTCGTATGAACGATAACATGGTCGAAGCAATGCAAGATCTTGAGTGCGCCAATTCGTTGGATCCGCGAACTCGGATTGTTGTTGAACGGATTCGAGTCGTGAACGGTCAGCACCGTTGGCGCGATCCTTCTGAACTTGGGAATGAACTGGCTGTCGACGATCGCCAGCGGAGCCCACTGGAAATGGATTACGTCAGGCGGCGTTCTCTTGAAGCGCCTGATCAGCCGAGCCATGGATTCGGCGTGACTGAGGCCCTTCAGCCCCAGTTGCACATTGCGCGGAAGTTTCTTGAAAAAGCGCGATTGCAATCCTGGATAAAAATGCTGGTCAAGAAACCGTCCCTCATCGGCGGAAGGCTTCCGTCCAAGCTGACGCCCGACAATGCTGGCTGCATGCCCAATATCGGTCAACCCTTTGGCCAATTTGAGATCGTACGGCCAGGTAAACAGTGACGGGTCGATCAGAGTGATCTTCATGCGATTGTCTCACCAACTATGCTTTCGGACATGTAATTACTTCTGGCTCATCAAGGCATGGATTGATAGCCTCTCGTAACGACTGCGAATTTGGTGACACACGTTGAAGATCAGTATCGTCATAACGGTCTACAATTACGAACGCTACGTCGGATTGGCAATCGACAGCGCGTTGAATCAAACGCGTCCGGCGGATGAAATCATTGTTGTCGACGACGGCTCGATCGACGGTTCCCGCCAGATCATCGCCGGTTATGTTGACAGGATTCGAGCCATATTTCAGGCAAATCAAGGCAACATCGCAGCATTCGAGGCTGGGTATCGCGAGGCGACAGGCGACGTGTTGATGTTCCTCGATGCGGACGACGTCCTGATGCCGAAGGCGGTCGAAAACGTCGTCGCACACTGGAACGAGGGTGTCTCGAAAGTTCAATTCAATCTGGAAATCATCGATGGCGCCGGGACGCCACTTGGGCGTTCGTTTTGTGCGTTTCCCAGGTCCTACACGTCAGACGACGTGCGCGCAGAGTTTGTCCAGTCGGGAACGTATGTCTGGCCGGTCATGTCGGGAAACGCTTATTCCCGGGAGTTTCTTCGCCAAGTCATCCCTCTCAATCCGCCGGTCGGATACGACGGTGCCCTCAACACGATCGCGCCCCTCTACGGGGATGTTGTCACGGTGCAGGCAATCTTGGGGCAATATCGGCTTCATGGCAGAAATATCAGTCGGAATGACGCGAAGGGCCGCGCGCAACGCTTTCCCGATTTCCCCAGGCAGATCGGGTTTCGCGTCAGGGAGTTCGAGATCCTGAAGGCGCATTGCGACAGGAAGTCGGTGCACTTGAAGGCTGCGAGGCCGATCGATAATGAGATCGCCTTTATCAACTATCGCCTCGCGTCACGTAAATTGGGATTGAGCTACGTCGGCCAGGACGCGGACACATCCAGTTCGCTTCTGTGCCGTGGTGTATGGCTTTCCCTGGCCAAGACACCCCGATGGCGCGCCGCCGCGTCTCATATCGTTTGGTTTACTGCGCTATTCTTGAGCCCCTCCTGGCTTGCATACCGGCTGATCATGCTCCGGTTCAACAGAGCCGAACTCCTAAGGCCGCTCCAGAGGTTCGGCAGCGTCATCCGACGCAGGCACGCCTGAGCGCAGCGCAAGGTAACCCGCCTCGTGAGATCGTCGTCGCGCACCCTCTAGGGTCAATCACACGCTTTCGATCGTGCCAATCGTCTTAGGCATCGATCCCTGAAAACTGGTGACACCGGCAAGGCGGCTGCGAATACGCCTGTCGGACCGGCCAAGACGGATATTTTCCGACAAGCGCAGAACGTATTCCTTTGATTTCCACGCAAACCAGACCGCTCTGTCGACTGCGGTAGGTTCGCGAGCCGACTCCGCGGCCTTTTGGATCGACGATGCAAGCGTCAGCTCCAGGCACGGGAACGGAAACAACGCATAGTTGTAGAGGCCATTTGCCCAGAAACGGTCCATCTCCCAGTCGACCGGCCGATGGATCGTCGTCACGCTGTCGATGAATCGACCCGCTGCTCGGCTGGAGATCAGATACGCCTGCGTGCCCATTGGCGCGCGCTCAAACCGCACCAACTCCCGCTGATCCAGCCAGGCCACGTGCCTGCACGGCGCCATGTGTCGCCCGTACAGCCGGAGATAGCCGATGTCGGCAGCGTTGCAGATAGCCGGAAGCGATCGAAAGCTGAATCCGGCATCAAGCACGACGTCGTCTTCCACCACAAGTGTCCAAGAAGCGTCGGAGTCTGATGCGGCCAGTTTTGCCATGACACTCATATGGCTTGCAGCGCAGCCGATCTCGGCTCTCGAAAGGCCTCTGCCCCAAAAGCGAATGGCCAGTGCTTCATCATATTGTGGGAGCCCCTCGGCTGGCACTCTCAAGGCGTCAAAGAAGGTCCACGGTATATCAAGCGCATCCAGGTTCGTGGCTGCACGCTCGCGGCGCGGGGAATCGGCCAAACTAATCACCACAATTCTGAGATTGCTGCCCATCGATTGATCAGTCCGTCGCTTCTGATTTTGAGCATGTCTGATCTGTGTGCGCGCTCGGCGCTGGACCTGCCTTGCAAACATGCAAAAAGGTAGCGATGGCCTCGTCAACAGTCGTGCTCAATGGCCGGCTCAACTTTTCGAACGGCTTGCTCCAGGCATCGACAAACGTGCTGATCTTCCCATAATTGTTGTCAAGGACCGAGTGCGGAACATTCAGCAACACACAAAAGATGTGCGTGTGAAGCCGGTCCGTGATCACGTAGGCCGACGATCCGACTTGATTCATTCCACGTGTGACACGGTTGGACGCCAGGAGGTGAAACCAACGAATGCGCGCGTCGAGCTCGGACGGCATCCTCCCTTTGAACACGAGAAGGGACGTCTTGAGCAGCGCCTTGAGAAATAACCACTTTCCCAAGCCCCGCTGTTCCGTCAGCCAGTCCTCAACGACGGCAAAGCTCGGAAGCGGACGAGACCGCGTCCGCTCGACCTTCTCGTGATCAGTTCGAAGCAGCAGCAACAATTTCCTCGTTATTTCCGCTCGCGAGATCTGCGACCCTAGACAGAATGCCATGTCCGGACAGAGTTCGACGCGCGCCGAGAATTCCTTTCTCGCGACGTTCAAACTTTGCGTGTCTCGGACCAGAATCAGGAATCTTTTGTGGGAGTTGATGACGTCCGCGGCGCGCTTCAGGCTTTCCTTCGAGGAGAAGTGTATTGTTTGCGGCAATTGGATGATCTGACGGTCCGGAAACTCCGACAGAAGCCTCAGACGAAATTCCTGATGACTTGGCCACAAGTCACCGAAATTGCCTCCGCCATGGATGAGGATAGGTCCGACAGGAACGGCTCGTTCAAAATCCTCCTTCGCCCAGGTATCATAGGTACACACGTAGGACGGCGCTCTACCCAGCTTCTTCTGCAGATAGGTTTCTTCACCCAACCATATGGCGCTGTCTCCCACATTTGGATGGTTTGGGAAGTCAACCAGCGCAAAGTTTTCGACGCCTTCCAGATGGGGCCCGATGACCCTGTCGATCTCGCTCTGCAACTCAGTGATGAGAGTACGGGAATCCTTCATAGGATTTACGGCCATCGTCCTGAACTCTTCGGTACCGCCGGTCGCATCACAGCATTGAACCGCATCTGATCCACAAACTCGCATTCGTCAAATCCGCTTCCGCCGTTGCGCGCCTACCGCGATGGGGTGAACGGCGCATTTGCCGTGCCACCGATTTGCATGCGGCCCGGCTTCCAACTCAATCACGTTCTCGTGTCACCTCGCTGTTTCCCCCATCGGCCCCAATCAGGTTTCAGAGCACGGACTAGATCGGTTCAGCAGCCAGAAGGCAAGCGTGGGCAACGCTGCCCAATACCGGCATCACCGCACATATTCATGACAAAAATCGAATCTATTGAAGTCTTAAGACAGGCAAATGTGTTCATCGCAACGAACCTGTCGGGGAGCGCGAGCCCAGCTTCGCCAGCCGGTTGACGTCGAGCAATTTTCGCGGAGTGCAATCGGGGCGCGAGGTGTCAAGGACGACCGCCGCTTGATGCCGTGAACGGTGTAGCCCAGGCGGAGCAGATGCTTGGCGAGATAGCTGCCGTCCTGACCGGTGACACCCGTAATCAGCGCGACGCGCCGCTTGGACCTTTCATTCATCTTGGTCACCCGACTGCGCGGCTATCGTTGACATTTCCCAGCTTCCCAAACCTGTTGGCGATTGCGCCGATGATTCGCAGACTCTCGAGCTCGGGCCCGGTCGGCGAGCCTGCCGCGCGCCAGAATCCAAACAGTGATCCGACATAGGCAAGAGCACTCAAGAGAACAACCGCGATCAACCGAACATAGGCGTGAGAGTCATGGCCAAAAGATGTGACGAAAGCCCAATCCGCCAGATAGCCGACGATCATCATCGTGCAGGTGGCTAAAGCCGTCCTGAGATTCACCAGAAATTGCCGGGAGACAGACGTCTCGATCAGTTCGCGGACCAGAACCATGTTGTAGACGATACCGCCGAGCGTAACCGCCACGCGAGCGATCAGCAGGCCAAGTAGCCCTCCGACCCACAAGCCGGCAACGATGACAGGCAGCCTCACGATCAGGATCGCAACGTCGCGATGAAATAACCTACGGGTCTGTCCCAGGGCCAGACCAAGGGGTTGGACGGTCGCGCTGAGCGTATGCAACGCAATTGCACCACCGAGAAGCTGAATCACGATTGTCGCGCCGGCCCAGGCCTGACCTAGCGCGAGCGGCACGAATTGGTCGGCGATCAACGCGAAGCCGAACCCCGCTGGAAACGCGATCACACACAGCATTGATTGCGCTGACAGATAAGCTCGCTGAAGGGCGGCCTTGTCGTCCCTCAGCTTCACGAACGCAGGAAACAACGTTCCAGCGAGCGGGTTTGTGGCTTCTCTTGTCGGCGTGGCGGCCAGGTCACCGCCCAGCACATATCCGCCCAAGATGGATTTGCCGAGAAAATATCCGATGACGATCTGGTCGAAACGCCAGTTCAGCGTGCTGACGGCCTGTCCGAGCGATAGCCACACAGAGAACGACCATAGGGAGCGGCTGCCCCTTATCCGGAATCTTGGCCGGAACGGTTGAATCAGATAGGAGGCGATGACGTCGACGAGGTTGGCGACGACGGCTCCAGCGATCAGCGCCCAGAAGCTCCTGAAGCAAATGGCGATTCCGGAAGAGACCAGGATGGTTGCGAGCGCCCGGCTGCTGCTTGTCACGAATTCCTGCCAGAAGACGAGCCGACGCTGCATCATTGCAAGCATTGGATTTCGAAGGCCGGATATCGCAATCGAACAGCTCAGAACCAACAGGATCGGAATCAGACGGTCGTCGCCGTAGGACAGCGACACCGGATAAGCGAGCAGCGACAGCAAAAGTGCGAGCAAGCAAGCGCGAGCCAGGCTCAACGTCCACACGGCATGGAATTGATCTTCAGTTGGGTCCTCATGATGAATGAGTGCCGACGTCAGGGACAGTTCGGTCATTGAGGTCAGAATAGCGATGATGGCCGTCGCGACGGCGACCAGGCCGAAATCTGCCGGCGTGAGCATCCTCGCCAATACGAGCGTGTTCACGAAGCCGAGACTGGCGACCACCAGCCGGCTCACGCCGATCCAGGCAGCTCCGATGGCGATTGAATTCTTCGACAAAGGGACCCCCACATGCGCACCAACTGCGACCATTTCAATGCTCGCTCATTGGCAGATGGTCTCCAGTGCGCGCCCGACGCTTTCACGAAACCCAGCGTCACGGCCGCCGAATTGGATCGGCGTCTTCCGCGCCAGCGACTCTGCCCCGACGGCAATCAGCCAGTTTTGCGGATGTTCACTGCGCCACGTGCGATGATCACAAAGTCGACTCGGGCTGCCGCGCAATGCGCCATTGAGGATTTGCCCGACTGCGCGAACTTTAGAGTTCATGGACGGCCGACCACCATTGCAAGAGATCAACTGCTGCAGCCAAGCCCGCATAACGGGCTCATCTGCCGCAGCCAATGCAAGATTCAGACCTCGCCTCGGACGGGCCGCCAATCCGAGCTAGCACCGCTCGGCCTGATTTGGATCACACCGGGTCGTGCTCGATCAGCGACGCACATGCAGCGACAATAGATGGCAGGATCGGGCTTTTTTGGGTTGGACCACCGTAGTGTCGCAAGCAACAGGAACTTGTTTGGGGCCGACTTCGCCTGCGACCTTAGCCGTCAGCTTGCTGCCTAACAGATAGTTTCCTTCACGCGGCACGGCCGGCAGCGCAACTTCGATCACGCTGACACCATCCTCGCCCTCCTTGCGAGAGGCCTGTTGCAGCGGCTTCTCCGCCGATGCGACAATGGCGCCGGTCGTTTCGTTAAAGACGTACACGTGAAGCGTTCGATCTGTCGGATAGTCGTCCGGAATTTTGATCGGGACGCTAATCTTGAGCGGATCGGTTGTATTCAGCAATAATACCCCTGCATCCGGCTTCTTGTCCGCTACCACCTTCGTCACGTTGAGGAATGTCGGCTTCGGCATATCGTTGATTGCTGCCGTGTATCCAAAGTCCTTCGGATCCGGTGTCACCTCGCTCGGACCGCATTTCCGGCCTCCGCGCTCAGAGGACGTGAACTGGCAGACCCGAACGTAGTCGATCTTGAACGTCTGCGGGAAAGCCGCGTCATCGATCCCGTGGCGGCCCGCCCACGCGGCTCCTCCGACCGCGAAATTGAGATCGATGTGCGCCGGCGGCCCCAGTTGACCGTCATTCCTGAGCCATTGGTACATGCGCGTGTAGATGAGGCGTCCGTCCCAGAAGAACGAAATGCGGTCAGGTGCCCAAACGAAGCCGGCAATATGCCAATCCTTGTTCAGGTCTTCCTTGCTGACCATGTCCTGGAACCTGAGCACGAACGAGCTGTCCAGATACGTGTAGGATTGCGGCGTCCACTTGTCCTTGCTCATGGCATTCGAGTGCAGCATGTTCGGCTTGTCTTCCACGCCGTTGAGGACGTACTCGAAAATATCGATCTCCGGCGGATGCCAGAACTTTCCATCGATGTCGTAATCGGCTTCGAGCCAGAATGCCGGCCACGATCCCCGCGCATTCGGAAGAAAAACCCGTGCTTCATAATAGCCGTAATAGAACGTCTGGTGGCTTCGGATCATCGCAGAATCGAACGTATCCGCCTCCCCATTCCTTTTTGCAGTCAGGCTCAGCACGCCTCCAGACAACACGTGATTGTCGCGATAGCGCTGCTTTTCGTCGTTGAAGTGATTCATCGTCTCGTTGTTGTAAATGTATCGGGTCGCCCATTTGGTTCGATCAAGCTTGTCGCCGTTGAATTCATCCGAGAATACAAGCTCCCAACCAGCGCACCAACCCGGCGTTGCCGATCCGAGTGCAAAGACTATCGAAGCGACATAAAGAACTTGCCTGCGCGCAATTGCGATCATCAACGAGATCCTTTCGGTTCGTCTGTCCGGCCCGGCTGGGGGCACGCTGTGGGAGATCAATGAGCAAAAACGATGGCAACGGCGGCGCTGCCAGCGCGAGCAAGTGCACGCTCTCTTGCGGCTTTTTCCCGATTAGATAATCAACTTGCGATCGTTTTGGGGCGGTGACTTGTCGAACGATCAAGAACAGTTGACCGTTCGCCGATCAGGTTCCCTTCTCGAGCGCTGCCGAGTCCTTGATGATCGGGTGGACTACCGGCTTCGCTTCCAAGATCGTATCAATACGTTTTCGAATCTGTCCCGTCACCTTCACTTCAAGGAGACGATGGCTGATCATTGCAACAATCAGCGACGGCGGAAGCGAAACCAGGAAGAAAAACAGTTGCGATCCGTGCCCCAATGCATCGACCAGACCGGTTCGATACATGATCAGCTTGACCCCGGCCATGACGAGCGGCGGCCAGAGGTAAAAACTGAAGCTGATCGTACCCAGCCACTGCATGACCGGCCAACCGAGCATCTTACCGAGCAGACCGTTTCCGCGAGATACACCCAGCAGGAAAATCGTCCCGAAGACGCCACCAAGTGCGACAACCGGAACAGCAAAGATCCAGTCATTGAATGACAGATACGCAGGGGTGACAAAGCCCACATAATCCACGGCGCCAGCAAGCTCGAGGCCCCTCCAAGTCGTCAGGAACAGCACGAAGAAGACCACCGGGTACTTCGCCAGGGATTGCAACAATGTCGCCGATAGATACTTTTCCGCAATGAGCACGCCACCGATCATCAGCAGCGCCCGGGGGTAAAACACCAGAAAGATCAGCGAACCGGCGGCCAACGCCAGCGCCAGCGGCCGACTGAAGCCGCCGGTGAAGAAGACAATGCTACATACACCGTAGAACAGGAATTCGTATCCGAGCGACCATGCGGCAGGATTGATCTGGATGATGTCGATAAAGGGCGGCGGCGCCAACAGATTTGCGCCGACCAGCAACAGACCTGGGCCTTTACCCGACAGCCAGCCGAACATCGCAACTGCGATGACCGTTACCCAAAGAACCGGAAGAATCCTCGCATAGCGATCAAGAATAAAGGCGACGACGGAGGGCGCCCGATACAGGCTTGGCAGAATTACGATTCCGCTGATGCCGAAGAAAAATTCGACGCCGAATTTTCCGGTCTGTAGCGCTTCTCCCAACGGCCCGCCGGCAAGTACATCAAACGTGGGGAGTCCGGAATGGACGACGTGATAGACGAATACCATGAGGCAAAACAAACCCCTGGCACCATGAACGTAAGGGTTAAATCTGGCTCTCGTGTCGTGTTCCATGTGGGAAGTCGCTACAGGCTCAAGTATAGAGGATTGACAGCCTCACGAGCGAGACCACGGTCGATCGCATCTTGCGCCCAGGCGCACCCTACCAACTGAGGCGCCAAGACAAAGGAATCGACGAGTCCGAACATGGCGAGCCTCGATACGTTCCCAGCCAGCACCTCGTCTAACAAGCGCGCTGCAGCAGCGTCAAGCGATGAGACCAACAGCGTCATTTTCGCGCATACTGCCTTCATTCTTTGCATTTGTATGCAGCGCTTCGGACTCCTCATCGGAACCGGACAGATATTCTTTTCACTGTTCGGATTCTTTGCGCTTGTTGCGTGGGGACGGTGGGTTGGCCTGGTGCGCCTTCGCGGGCCGCAGAGTCTCGCGTTCGGACTTGTCGTTATCTGGTTTCTCTTCAGCGCGATCGCCGCAGTCGAATCTCCCGATCGCGGTATTGAGATCAGCCCGGCGTCGCTTGCGATGGTTCTTGTCACGAATTCGATCTTCCTGTTCGGACCGTCGTCGAGATTCTCGAACGAGGCAGTGCTTCCCGTCTTCATCTTCTATGTTCGCCTATGCGCCGTTCTCGCAATCGTTCAGATCGTTCTTCAATTCGGCGGGATACGAATCTTCTCATTCAAGGATGCGATCCCTGCGCTGGATCCCGTCCTCGTCGAATCCGCTTACAATCAAAATGCGGTTGATTTTTATGGATCCTTGAATCATCGCGCGAACGGGTTTTTCCCGATGGAGCCGGGAGGGCTATCCCAATTGCTCGCGATCGGCGTTGTCGTCGATCTGTTCCTGTTGCGGCGATTTGCCAGCCTTCCGTTGTACGCCATCTCCTACGTCCTGACCCGGTCCGGCTCGGGCCTCCTGGTGCTAGCCGTGTCCCTCGGGGCCTATCCCCTGATTGCTCCGCTCAAGTCACTGCGGGTCATCGCCATCGGGTCGATCGTCGCCTTGACGATCGGGACTGCCTATCTCGTCGCGCCGGAACCTTTCGATCCGATCGTCAACAGGCTCGATGAATTCAGTTCGACCAAATCGAGCGGCTATGCGCGCTACGTCGCGCAACTACAGACCTGGGACTATCTCTTTCAGACCAACAGAGTGCTTATCGGCTCCGGGCCGGGGGGATTGGAGCGGTCGCCTGCCTATTTTGGCGGCAGCGGAAACCCAGCCCTCAAGCTCGTCGCAGATTACGGACTTATCGGGTTCATGATCTTCCTGTTCTATCTTCTCATCTCGATATTCAGGAAGGACAACTCTATGCTCGCATTGACGATGCTGGCTTGCTACCAGCTCGGCGGCGGCAACCTCGCCATGGCTCCCTTTCTCATCATGATGGCAATGCTGTGCGTATGGTCGCAGCCTCCAGGTCCCCGCCTGCGGTCGACCCGCCGTCAAGTCTCCGTCCAGCGGATGCAGTCCAGCCCTGTCCCGATTATCGAATGACGCGGAATAGACCGAGCAAAGCACGCAACCATTTCGGCCGCTGGGCAGGCACGTATCGCAAACCCACCAGAGGACGTCGAAGGTACCGCGGACAAATCAGCACACACAAGATCCAGCCCAGCAGAGATAGGCGCTGAGATATTGAGAAGCCTTGCCGAGATGCAACGGCCCGAAGCGCGTCGACCGCAATGCGCAATGAGCTGTCCTTGGCCATTGGATGAAGATCCGGCCGCAGCTTGAACGACGCCGTCCGCAAACAAAGAAATAGGACATTTCGATTGAGCGCATTGGGCATCACCGGCAGATTTTCGGTGCTCGCGATCTCAGCAAAGAATTTATGGCGCCGCTGCGCAAGATCGACCTCTCTCGCGAAGCGGGTATCGTCAAGTTGAAGGAACGCCCCGTGATTGAGGCCATGCACGCGATAATCTGCCAGGGGCTTGGTGATGGTCACGACGTCGCCACATGCAGGAGCGGCTGCCAGAAGATAACTGTCCGGCGCGCGGTCCACAAAGTCGGATTCAAAGCCGAAAACGTGCTCGACAAACCATCTCGGATAGGCATTTCCTGACCCCGGCGGCGTCGGATAGGCGCCGGTCGTTGTCATCCACCTGCGGATGTCCTCAGAGGCCGGACGGGAGAAGTACTGCGGCAGGACATTTCCGGTCGGCAGTCCTTTCGCATCGATCACCCGCATCTGAAATTGGTATTTGCTCGCCGCATTCGACCAAACGGATGCAATCTCCGTCATCACGTCGGAATGCAGGGCATCATCCGAATCGAGAAATATGATGACGTCGCCGGAGGACTTGCGAAAGCCATTCACGCAGGATGCCATCTGCCCGGCGTTGGCCTGACTGATGATCGTGATCTCATCCGCAAATTCGTTGATGACCTCGAGCGAATTGTCCGTCGACCCATCATCGACAACGATAACTTCGATCCCGTGCCATCGTATGTCCAGCGCGCTTCTGATCGCCGATCCCACGTACGCGGCGTAATTGTGGTTCGGAATGATCACCGAAAGGCTGGGTACCTGTTCGGCCTTCCGCAATGCAGCCTCGCTGGTTATCGCTTTCAGCATTGGACGTCGGGGATACTCGCGTTGAGCTGCTCATCGTATGACAGCCGACCGATGTCCGATGACGAGACACTCTTCGGTGGCGGGTTCAGTCTCTAGCACGGGTTTTGGATCGCTAGAAAGAGGCTGGGTTGCCGACAATCGATGGAACCAATTGCTGGTCATTCTGTTGCCAAGCTCTAACGCTATCCTACCGCCGAGATACGCAAGCTTCCTGTCAAGAGCCGGCCTCAATCATCGCCATATGTTGTATTTGGTTCGTCCTGACTGAGTATTTATGCAGAGCGAGCGGTGAAAATGTGTGACGGCCGATCGACGAGTTCACGTGGTTACGCAGCGATATGCGTAGCAGTCGCTTCATCGCTGCTCGCAACGACGGCAGATGCTCAAATTTCGGGCTACGGTCGCACGTCTCCTCCGATGTATGGAGGCTCCGGCATTTCCACTCGGCCCTCGAGTTCGATTCGACCCATGGAAGGCACCTACGCTCCAAGTCACAAGACGCTGGACGGAAAGCCTTGCATATCGGTTCATCCGTCGACGCACCCGCAAACTATCAATCCCAAGATCATCGACCAGATTGTCGTGGTTCAAAATATTTGCGGTCAATCGATTCGGGTTAAGGTTTGTTATGCCGGGAGCACCGATTGCATTGACGTTGCGCTCGCAGGCTACCAGAAGTTGCAGAGGGTGCTGGGAATCGCGGCTGGATCAACAAACTTCCAATTTGAATATCGCGAGCTCTATTGAGCGGGCCCATGCAGACGAGCAGTCGTAGCCGCAACCGCTCCTCCCTTCATGACCGACATGGAACCGTGAATCTCCAAGACATCAGTCACGCTACGGGTAACGATCTTGTTATCGCCGCATGGTCGATGGATAGCCAACCAACTGCTGCCGCGATTGCAAGTTTGATGGATGTGCAGCAGCAGGACCCTTCAGCCTCCAGCAGGCGTACTGTACGCCATCCTGCTTCTTGCAGGCATGCCTCTTGCAGCGGCAGGCGATGCAGCTCATCGAGCCTGCGCGTCCAGTTAGCCGCAAAGTACTGACCGAACTCATGACCCCTAATTTCGATACCTCACGTTGACCCTCGAGCACATGTCCAATCCTAGCCAAGCTATCGTATTCGGAGGCGCAGGCTTCATCGGTACACATCTGATGACGCGATTGGTCGCTTCCAGGAGATACAACCGGATCGTATCGGTCGATATCGGCAAGCCGAGGGCTCACGTCGATGGCATCGAATACATCCATCATGACGTTCGCGAGCCAATCGATCCCAAGCTCGGCGGCGGAATGCCCTCGGACATCTTCAACCTGGCGGCGATCCACGTCACTCCGGGTCATCCTGAGGGAGATTACTATTATACAAACGTGTTGGGCGCGGTGAACGTCTGCCGATTTGCGAAGGAGACCGGCAGCCCGAATGTCATCTTCACCAGCTCGATATCGATCTACGGCCCGACCGAAGCCCCGCTTGACGATGATGCGACGCCGGCGCCGGTCAGCGCCTACGGACGTTCCAAACTTTCCGCCGAAGCAATTCATCGTCTGTGGCAGTCCGAGAGCCCGGACCGGCGGCTCACTATCGTTCGCCCCGCCGTCATTTATGGCTACTCTGAGCGCGGCAATTTCACTCGATTGTCGCGGCTTCTCGAAAGACGCGCTTTCATTTATCCGGGCCGAACCGACACGATCAAGTCATGCGGCTACGTGAAGGATCTGGTCTCATCGATGCTCTTCATGGCGTCCCGCAACGACGGCGTGTCGATCTATAACTTCTGCTACGAGCACCGCTACACGATTGACGAGATTTGCTCAGCCTTCTCGCAAACTGCCAAATACCCCAAACCAACGGTGATCATCCCGATATGGCTGATGAATCTGGCCGTGCTTCCATTCGAGCTGCTTCACGCTGTCGGACTCAAGACCGGCATCAACCGCGACAGAATCCGGAAGTTGTGGTTTTCCACGAACATTTTGCCAAAGCGTCTGGTCGCAAGTGGATTCAAGTTCGATTACGATCTGGCAAGCTCGCTTGCCGAGTGGCGTCGCGAGTCCTCCGTCAAGGATTTTGATTGAGCGGTCTCGACCAACTGACTTATCGGCGTTCGACGAGAATTTGTGCCGGTGGAATAGGAACCGGCACACGCCTGACAGGTTGCTTCGACAACGAGCACTTTTCGGTTCCCTTCAACTTGCCCTCGCGCCGCGCGGGAACGGGTTTCCACCTGTTGGGTTTTTCGCTCCACTACTTGCTTCTTGGTCACACTCAGGTCGATATTGCAGTGCAAAATCTGCGAGTTCGCTCGTCCTGTTCCGTTTGGTCGGCATGGAATTTGCTCAATTCTCATCTAGAGATCGGCGAACCAATGACTGGTAAGGCTGGTGCAAACTTGTCTTCATCCTCAGGTCCTGGACGAGTTGGCGGAGATGCGCATTATGATGATTTTGCGACAGACGAAACAGGCACGTTTGGCAGGTCGAGACCTTGGGTTGCGTGATCTGGTCGCCGACAATGGCACCCGCCGCCGACACTTTGTCGTACCGATCTGACTATCTGTTCCCGCGATGGTATCGGTGGTGCCGACCAGCTTTCGAAAGCTGCTACCTCGACCGCCGTACTCCACCACGGCGTCGAACTCTTGCTGACATTGGGTTAGTTCTACCCGCCTGATGCCACGCATTGCACACGCTACAGTCCAATAGGTACACGCAGGCGAGCCGGATGCTTCAGACAAGAATCACACCTCGCGAGATCGGTCCCACAGCACCCGAGGCCCCATCGCTCGAGCAGACGATCTCCTCCGCGCTCGCGCTGATCGGCCGACAATATCCAGTGGCGATTTTCACGCTGCTCCTGTGCCTCTGTCTGGCCGGCGTCTACGTGTTCACGACGCCGAAACGATATACCGGAACGGCCGTTCTGGTGATCGACAGTCGCAAGATGCAGGGTCTCCAGACCCAAGCGCCAACCAACGGCAGCGACAACCCGATCGACTCGGCAATGGTCGATAGTCAGGTCGAAATCCTCAAGTCTGAAGCGATTGCTTCCAAGGTCATCAAGGACTTGAAGCTTGCGCAGTCGCCGGAGTTTATGAGCGATGGCGGCGGACTGCTCAGCAGCATCAACGCAGCGATTTCCGGATTGTTTTCCGAGTCGAAACCGCCCAGCGAGGAGCAACTTCTGCGCGCGGCTCTTGCCCGCTTTGCAAGCAACCTCAGCATCAAACGCGTCGGCGTGAGCTATGTCATCGAGATATCGTTTCAAGCGTTGTCGCAGGAGCAGGCTGCGCAGATCGCCAATGCGGTCGCCGAAGGCTATATTGTCGACTCCCTCGAGTCGAAATATCAGGCGTCCCGGCGAGCCGCCGTCTGGTTGCAGGACCGATTGAAGGAATTGCGGGCGCAGGCGTCCTCCGCCGAGCGGGCCGTCGCCGACTTCAAGGCCAAGAATAACATCGTCGATGCCGGTGGACGACTTCTGACCGAGCAACGGCTCGCGGAACTCAACAGTTCGCTAACTGTTGCCCGCAGCCAGCGGGCCGAGGCCCAGGCCAAACTCGAACGCATCACCTCGATATTGAATGCAGACAGCGAGGACTCCAAGGTCATCCTGAACGATCTCGCCACCGTGAGCGAGACAATGGCCAACCCGGTCATCACCAAGCTGCGCCAGACCTATCTCGAGGACGCGGCGAAGCAGGCCGATTGGTCGAACAGGTATGGGCCGACGCATATGGCAGTCGTCAATTTGCGCAACCAGATGCGCGAAATCCGGCGCTCGATCACTGACGAACTTCGGCGCACGGCCGAGGTCTACAAGAGCGACCTCGAAATCGCCAAGGCGCGCGAAGCATCGAGTCAGAAGAGCCTGAACGATACGATTGCAGTCTCGAACGATACCGGCCAAGCCCAGATCGTCCTGAGGGATCTGGAAAGCAATGCACAGAGCGCCCGCGCCCTGTCAGACAATTTCCTGCAATTGTACATGGTCTCGGTTCAGCAGCAGTCGTTCCCCATCACCGAAGCACGGGTGATCACCCAGGCGGCGACGACTCCTCCCAACAAAACGTCGCCCAAAACAACCCTTATCCTTCTTGCGGCGCTGGTGGGCGGATCGATTCTCGCGGGTATCATCGCCATCCTGTTCGACATGATGGATCGCGTCTTCCGAACCGCTTCTCAGGTCGAGCAACTCGTGCAGACGAACTGTCTCGCTTCGATTCCGATTATCGGCCAAGGTTTGGGCGACGCCAGCGAACCCGCCCAACTCCGCAGGGCAGCCTGGCCGTTCCGCAAACGAACCAAACCGAGATCTTTGCAGGCGCCGCCGAAACCTAACGCATTGGCGCTCGAGCGGGGAGAGCCGGGCTCCAGCCACCCGCAGCCACATCGCGAGCGGCTGCTTTCTGCCGAGGACAGTGTCGGGCGCTACGTAATCAACGCGCCGTTTTCGCGTTTCGCAGAAGGATTCCGGTCGATCAAGCTCGCCAGCGACCTCAGCAACTACGGTTCAGCCTCCAACAAAGTCCTCGGTATTACGTCCGCTCTTCCGGACGAAGGCAAGTCGACCATCAGCGAAGCGCTGGCGCAGACAGTGGCACAAAGCGGCTCCCGCACAATTCTGATCGATGGCGACATTCGCAATCCGCGCCTCACAGCCAGGCTCACGCCGAATGCACAGCTTGGCTTGATCCACGTCATCGCCGGCAAAGCCGACTGGAGAGACGTGGTCTGGACCGATCCGCAAACCAATTTGCATTTTCTTCCCTGTGCGGTGACATCACGCTTCTCGAATTCGAGCGATCTGCTTGCCTCCCAGCAGATGGAAAACCTGTTTCAGCATCTGCGCCAGCACTATGATCGCATCATTCTCGATCTCAGCCCGCTTGCGCCGGTGGTCGACGTTCGAGCCACGAGGGGGCTCGCGGATAGCTACATCCTCGTCATCGAGTGGGCGAAATCGAAGGTCGACGTCGTCGAGCGCGTTCTGGCGGAAACACCGATCGTGCGCGAGCGTATGCTGGGTGCGGTGCTCAACAAGGTGAACGTGGCGGTGATGAGTCGCTATGACACCTACGGCGCGGCCTATTATCGCAACAAGCACTACAAAAGATACGGCTACGTCGATTGACGCCTGAAGCTTGATCCGGAACGATTTGCAGCGACCTTCTGAAAAGGTCATGCTCCAGAGCCCATTGAACGCTACGCTGGCCGGTTCGAGCGCGACCTGACCGGATCGAGTCCAGGTCAGCTCGCAGGGCTTAAGCGGCAAACCCGATCATGAGGGTGAGTTCGCGCCATAGAACACGATCAAGGCCTCGAGCTATCTCAAGCGAGCCTGTGTAGGAATATCTCAAGTTCGTGGCGCGAGCCCGCGATGGTCGCTCCGGATCTCCCTATCTGTCAGCTTGCCGAATTCGCGGGTCTCAGGCCCCGCGAATTCGTTTCAGATCGTCGTCCAAAGGCACGCGCTGATCGTCACTGGCGCGAGTTGATCCGCAGGATTTGTGCGTTGTTCGCGGTTACGATCGTGTCGTTGGCGGTGCCAACCACCAGCCTGACGAATTGCAAGAACTTAGCCGTGTCGACCGTGGCGGCGTTCGCGGCAAACAGCACGTCCTTGTCCCGCATCTGGAACTGGTTTGCGAGGAAGAAGCCGGCCGGATCCCGGAAATCGGCATTATAGACCACGGGCACCAGCGGACCGATGTATTTGGAGCAGTCGATGCCCAACCGCTCCGCCAGTTCGCGCGGCTCACGCCGATAGATATAAACACCCGCGGGCTCGGCCTGCGTATCGATCAGGCCGCCAGCCTTGGCCATCGCCTGCGCCATGTTGATCTTCCACATATCGAACGGGAACTGGGCCTGCCCCCCTATCGTTCCCCCGGCCGTAAACGCTCCAAACGCAAGGAAGACCTGCGGTTCTCGGTAGACATAGATGGTGTCGCCGGGATGGACCCAGATGTTGTTAGCAGGCTGATAAACCAAGGCACCAAACGGAACCGTGGCACGCTTGCCGGCGCGCTCCAGCGTCACCCAGCTTTCCCAGCCAGGCCCTGTCAGGCCGCCGGCGCGCGCAATCAAATCGAGTACCCGCTCCCCGGCCGCATTCGCGGTCAAACGGGCGGGCGTTTTTACCTCGCCAAGCACGCTGATGAGCGAAGTATTCTGCGTAATCAGCGACACGACGACCTGGGGCTCGATAGCGCGATTGCCGATCGCCTTTACAATGTCCTGTTGAATCTCGCGTGGCGTCCGTCCCGCGGCCTTGACGGCGCCGGCATATGGAACCGTGATAAAGCCGTTCAAATCGACGTTCTGATTCGGCAAAGCTACGAAATTACCCGGCCGCACGCCGGCTTCCGCCGGGATAAACAAGCCGCCTGCGGCGGCTTCGAAGATCGACACGGCGACCGTATCTCCGACGCCGAACCTGATGCCTGGCGGGGGCCGGCGATCAGGAAATGACCCTGCGATTGCGCCCGGACCGTATTCCTTCAGGATATCGACGACAGTCGGCGTGAGCTTGACCAGCTCGTAGTCCGGACCCGATTTCGTGACTTGGCTCTTGATGACATGATCTTCCGGCCCGGACATGGGCATGATCGAGCATCCCGCGGACGACAGCAGAATGCCGAGCAAGATTCCCCACACTAAAACGCTGCGTCTCAAGGCTGATCCCCATCACTTGCCAGTTCAGGCCTGGCCAAATCCCGAAGTGCCGCCAACGAAACCGCCGCAAATGGTTAGAATAAGGAGAGACTGCCGCGGTCGAGAATAAGGGAATGCTGTTGCAGTGCAGTCACAGCCACCCGCCCCAATGAGTCCCCATTTCGACAAGCATTCTAATCTGCATCGAACACGATGCACAAGTTCCAGGGGAAAAGGAGGGATTGCCGCGGTCGAGAATAGGGGATGCTGTTGCAGTGCAGTCACAGCCACCCGCCCAATGGGTCCCATTTGGACAAGCATTCTAATCTATTTTCATTCGTTCCACATGGAACTTGAACCATGCCTTCGGCCGCCGCTTCACATGAAGCCGAATGCTCCCTCTCAAAAGTAGATGTCAAAGCATCACCCCGATGGCGACAAAGTCTCGGGATGTAATGGACTAGGTTCCACGATAGGGCCGCCAGACCCCCTGAGTACGCGATGAAGAATTTGGCTCCAACGAACATTCGGTCCGCCTTTTGGATGCTGCGCCTGCCCCTGCTCTGCGTCAGCCTCTTGGTGTTGACCGGTGGCTCCTCCCGAGCGGAGCCGCCGCGTGCCGGCCTTCTAAACTGCGGATCCGGCATCAACACCGAACAGCGTCGACGTTGCGATGAAGAGGCCTTCAGGCAAGTCGAGTCCGTTAGCCAGTCGACCCAGCTTAAGGGCGGATGGCGACTGGTAAAGAGCAAAAGTCCTGACGGGGGGACCGGCGCCGTTTCCGTGATGCACGCCGTCGATAGTGCCAAATCGGATGGTCGCCTTGCGGGATTGGACCTGCAATGCGGGAAGGACGGTGTTAAAACTGTGCTTATCGTTCTCGAACCACTGCCACTCTCGACGCGGCCGAACGTGACCCTGACAACAGGAAAAAAGCGGGCAGAGTTCGAAGCATCTGTAATCCAGAGGGGCGCAGCGCTCCTACTGCCAGCCGACGCGTCCAAGCTTGCCGCCAGCGACTGGCAGAACGAGAACGAGCTTTCCGTCGAGATCGGGACCACGCCGGCAGCGATCCGCGGAACGGTGCCGATCGCAGCGCTGGCTACCGCTCTCCGCGCTTTGGAGCAAGACTGCCGTGCTCGATAATTCGGCCGGCTGCGAGGAACTCTATGGCTGCGCCAATCCCGAAAGCCAACGGCATTCGGCCAGTTCGTATGTCCTGTGAGCAGTCATACCATCGACCTGCGCAATCTCTCAGACGACATCGCGTTGCCATTTTTGCCTATGCAACACTGACCGACGTCCGCCCTTTGTCATGATGAACTCCATTCCCGCTTCGAAGCCTCACAGTTTGCCGACTGCTTACTACCTTCTGATCGCATTGCTGGCTGCGACTCCGATCTTGGCAATGGTGAGCGGCTCTTTCGCACAGCACGTGCTTGCGCTTGTAGCTGCGGTGATGGCGGCCATCGCAGCAACGGGGCCGAAGACCGAACTTGCCTTGGCTGCGCAGTTACTGAAGCGATTCTTGCCAGCATTCCTGCTTCCGGTCGTCTGGATGGCATTGCAGATTTTTCCGGCTCCCACTTTTTCGCTTGCAAACCCAATATGGTCGGCCACATCGATTGCATTGAACCAACCATCGCTGCCGGGCCGCATCAGCGTTGATCCCGGAGCAACGTTGCGAAGCCTATTGCTCTATCTGGTTAACGCGTCGCTGCTGGTGTCAACGGTCACCATCACTATAGATCGCCAAAGGGCCAGGACAGTCTTGTCCGTATTGTGCGTTGTAACGACTTTCATATCGGCTGAGGTCCTGCTTAGCCGATATGATTTGTTTGCACGCATGATTCCCGACACAGGCGCGGCTGCAAGCCCGTTTCCGGCAGCGGCCGCGCTAGCGATATTGGCAAATGGCGCGCTCGTTGCCAGGACGCTCGAACGGCACCTGCAACAGCAGCAAAGCCACAATCTGGCCTTGCGCCAGCTTTGGCTCGGTGTTCTTTCCGGTCTGTTCGGAATTGGCGTGGCGGTCGCCGCAATGGCAACCCTCGAACGAGGCGCTTTGCTGGCCGTTGCTGGCTTGGGCTTGACCGCCATTATTTTCATAGCCGCTGTCCGGAGCATGGGATTCCGGTCCTGGCCATCGACGATCTTGTTTGTGGTCTTCGCAGCAACCGCCGGCGCCATGGTCATGCCGCACTCTCAATCCGGTAGTTTGGGCCTGCTTGGATTCGTCAGCGCCACGCCGGAGACGGTCGCAGCGGCAGAACGCCTGCTCTCGGATGCACCGAGGTTGGGAAATGGCGTTGGAACATTTGGACTAACCTCGATCTCCTATCAGGACTTTGGCGCCGGAGCGCTGCCCGCCCCTCTTTCCACCGCAATATTGATCGCCATCGAGTCGGGACGGCTGGCGATTGTGATCCTGATGGGCTTCGCCGCCCAGATCTTCTTCGTTACCTTTCGCGGCGCCGTTCGGAGAGGACGTGATTTCTTTTTCGCGGCGGCTGCAGCCGCTGGCGTTCTGGTTGTCCTCTGCGAAAGTTTCCTTGATTCAAGCCTCTCGAATCCCACCGTCCAGATCATTGTGGCCGTGATGGTCGCACTTGGACTTGCGCAATCTACGGGCCGGACCAGCGCTGCCAAAACCTAAGCGACATCGGATTGACCCTACATTGAACTGTTCATGGAAATGACTTCCTCGAGTAGATTTCGCATTCTTCTGATGGCATTGTCACTAAGCGTCGGATCTTATGCGATCGCCTCGGCCATAGCAGAGTTGACAGCGTTGGAGCGCACGTCATTTCCTACCACCGCAGCCAAAATCAGCTCGCGCTGGACTGACGACGTGCCCCCCCTGCCGACAACGCTCGCTCCCTTTGGATCGGAACTCGAGAGCAATCATGTGTTGATCGCCGCGCTGCGGACGATCGAGCTAGGCCAGCAACGACCGGCGACCGTCCGATCGACAGAGCATGCCGACATCCTCGGTAGGGTAAGACAGACGCTGTCAGTTTCGCCTTACAATCCCGAACTGTGGATGGCGCTGTCGCTGCTTCAGGCCCAGCGCGACCCACACGATCCCGTCGTGGTCGAGGCGCTGAAGATGGCGTACTTCATCGCACCAAACGACGCGCGATTGATGCCCGTTCGGATCGACCTAGCGGCCCGCTTTGATGCGCTCGCTATTCCGGACGTCAAGGATCTCGTGCGCAACGACATTCAGCTGATCATGACCCGCCGGCCTGAGTTGAAGTCGGCAATCGTGTCGGCGTATCGGCGAGCGTCCGTGCTGGGAAAGACCTTTCTGGAACACGCTGTTGAATCGATCGATCCGTCATTCCTTGCGACACTGCGCGGTTGAAATTCGGACACGAGACAGCTATACGAGATGCGGGGTAACTGACGGCCCAAGCACGAAGCGCACGAATCTGCTGATCTATCTCGGTCAGACTGCGTTCAAGTTTGCCTCTGCAAGATCCGTCCGTTGCTCGCTGTCGCACGAGCGGCTGATCGCAATTAAGGAGCAAGCGCGATGTCACGATCGTATGTCGTCCTCGTTGCACTGACTTCGGCTGTGATAGGATCGATTATGCCAGCTCGCGCCGCCGACTATGCCGTTCCGCCGCGGAAAGCTCGTGTTGCAGCAAGCTTGCTCCAGATCGATCGCGGACCGAATCCGTATTGCGGTCCGCGATGTGGTTGCCCGGCCGCAGTTTATGTTCGGCACCGTTCGCTTGAGGCCTCCTATCCCAATACCGTTGATCCGCGGACCAAAAGCGACGAACCTCGTTACTCCTATGGTCCGACCCGGACTTACGTTCGGTACGTGAATCCCCGCAATCCCGATCTGGTCTTTCAATACTGAGGCAGCGCTGATTGCATGGGGCGACCGAGGTCGGAGCGAGTTGAGCTTTCGTCGCGGTAGTGTACGGCCGCGCGACCGCCGATGGATATTGGCATCGGCTAACGCTCGAGGTCAGCCACCATATTGCGGCGCGGCGTCATGTCGGCGCACCGCGCCTGCGCTCAGTTGGATTCGCCGGCCGTAGGCCGGTAGCTCGGAAAGCGGCTCAACATCGTCGCTTTCAGGAATTTGAAATGGGCGATCGAGGCACTGAGTTCCGCGAGCCTGCGCTGCCCGTTCAGTATCTCCTTATCGAACAGATCCTGGTGGTGACTGTCCAGCGGCTCGCGCTCAAGATATTCATCGTCGCCATTGCCGAACGTCACGGCCGCCCGCGCCAGCACGTCTTCGACACGGCGGTTCAGGCCCGACTGCTCCCGCTCGGCCGCGTGCAGCGCGTTGTCGATCGCCAGCATGATGGCTTCGATGCGCGTACGATCGGTCTCGGCATCACGCTCGGAAGATCGGGCGCGGAACGTCTGTTCTAAGCGGAAGTGATCTCTCAGGAAGTTTTGCGTGCGGGCCCGCGAGAACAGTTGAAACATGGCTTGCACTTCCGGTTGAGCGCGAGATCAGAAAATGGATCCGCGATGGTTAATAAAGGTTAAAGCACCGAGCTGTTCGGCGTCGTTTTGCGCTATCCAGCCGTTCCAGGCGGCCTCGTGCTTCTCGTCGGCCGCCACGTCGCCGTCATTTGCAGCCAACTCGTCCGCCTGACTGGGAACGTCCTCGCTATCGAGTCGCTTGAACTCCAAGTTTCCTCAAGGCGTCAGATTGATCAGAGCGCCGCCTGCATCGATAAATATTGCTGCGGAGCATTATTCTCTAAACTCGTCAGAACAGTCGCACCAGCAGCAGTGCGATGAAGTAAATCCAGCCTGCCATCGCAATCAGCGCAATGCCGAAAAATGCGCCTTCAAATGCCCGCTCCCTGAACTTCGTGAGAGGGAGCGCCGCTCGCGTTTTCTGAAGCATCTTGATTTGCTGATTGGCTAGTGTCGTTCGTGCGACGATAACCGAATGAATTCGACGATCTCATGACGTCTCCCTTGAGAGCAGCACAAATCCGCCCGCCCTGGCTTTAGCGTCGCATTTGCGCGTGAACTGCTGAGCGCCAACCGGCGGACCGCCGGCCGAGGTCGAAGATGAGCTTGACGTGAAATGCCTCGCTGTCTGGCCCGATATTCGTCCACCGACGAAGACCGGTGCGTTGCTCTCCACATCCGCCAAGACGCGCTGTTCAATACCAACCTGTCGTTCTGATCGAAAGCGATCTGGGCGCGAGCTCGCTGATGCAAAAAGCTTGCGCTCAACGCCAGGAGTGGGCTGGGGGTGCTCGTCAACGACGCTTCCAGCCTCAGGCCACCATGTGCCGCGAAGACGTGGATTTCCCTGCTCGACCGCGCCAAATCGACATGCTCAGGCGCATCGAGGTGGACAGAGGCACCACCACAAGAGCTACTGCGTCGAGCATGGATCGCGACCAGCGCTATGGAGGAGCATCGTCCGTGCGATCCAGGGGAGTGCGAGTGCTCAGTGAGAGCAAAAAGCCCTCCCTGGATCGCCGCTTTCAACTCGCGCCGGTCAACAAAGTGCTCGGCCTGCGCTGCTGGACTGGTATCAGGCCGTCGCATTCGGCAGAAGGCCACGACGGGCTATGGGTCCGCCACAGACCCGGTGTGCACGCTGTCCGTATTCGTCCGGAATCCACAAACTGCAATTATTGCCCTAGCCAAAGGCAAGGATACGAAGCCCGTGCGCCAACTCGCAACTATCCATCGATAAGTCGACACCCCGATGTCTCAAAATGCGGAAACTTCGGGCGGCTTTCTTTCTGGGTTCCCTGAAGCTAACTTCAGCTGGTGTTGTAGTTCCTGTCTGGCGGGCTCGGAATGCTGATCGTTCTTACGATTTTGACTATTTGGGTTCTGCTGAACATCCTGTTCGTGTTGATCGTGATTCCCCCGCGCAAGCCGCTTGGGGAGCCGATGGCGACGACGCTCTCAACGGCGCCCATCGATCCGAGCCAACGAGAAATCAAGCAGAACGAACCCTTCTCGATTCGCCATATCATCATTTCCGCTGCGGCGGGGGCTTTCTTCGTGCTCGTACCATCGCTTCTCGCCTTGCGCGATGCGATCACGCGGCTCTTGCGCAAATCGTCGCAAGACGGAACCTAAGTTCCTGCAGTTCCAGACGATCGGGAAATTGAGCGGCTAGTAGGCTTCCTGGAACATCACTGCGGACGCAGTGCGGGCCATGATCTTCAGGTCCAGCCAGATGCTCCAGTTGCTGACGTACCAGACGTCATACTCGACCCGCTTCTCCATCAGATCAATGGTCGGCGTTTCGCCCCTGAACCCGTTCACCTGGGCCCAGCCCGTCAGACCCGGCTTCATGTGATGGCGATAGACGTATTTGCTGATGAGCTCGTCATAATAATTGTCATGGGCGAGTGCATGCGGACGCGGCCCAACCAGGGACATATCCCCGCGCAGCACATTGTACAGCTGCGGCAGCTCATCAATGCTCGTCATGCGAAGGAACCGCCCGACCTTGGTGACTCGAGCATCCTTCTTGGTCGCCTGGGCAATCGTCTCGCCGTTCTCGCAAACTGTCATGGTTCGAAATTTCCAAATCTCGAACGGCCTGCCGTTGAAGCCGCGGCGCGACTGACGGAATATCACCGTTCCCGGGGAATCCAGCTTGATCAGCAAGGCAACGGTCAGCAGCAGCGGCGTCAATATCACAAGCGCGAGCAGGGCTACGCCAACGTCGAGACAGCGCTTTTGCAGCCGCTCGAAAATAGTGAGAGGCGGACGCTGGATTTCAACCGCTACGGTTCCACTGACCGGCAGAAAGGGACGAGCGACCAGATCGGCGATCGGGTCATCCGGCAGCAGGCGGATGGGCTGGGGAACGGCACGCAAGTATGGCCCCAGCTTTCGCAGCATCGGCAATTCGTTCCAGTCGATCGCAAGCAAGTACTCATCCACGTCAGCGGAGCGCGATTGACGGATGACATCGCGAATTTGCCGCTCCCAGTGACCGTTATCCGGATCGGGCCCGAGCACGAAATGGCGCGTGACGTCGAAGCCGTTCCTTCGCAGATCCTTGAGCCGGCTCGAGGTGAAATCGAGCGGCTTGAGGCTGAGCAGGATCACCTTGCGATCGACCAATCGGCTTCTCGCAAAGCTCGTGCCGAACACGGCCTGCCATACGAAGCGAAGGCTGATCAAGCCAATTCCGCCGATCACAGCGAAGACGATGACGGTGCCGCGGGACAGATTGTCCGTCGACTTCAACAGGAAGGCCGCGACGGCAAGGACCGTCAGCGAGGTGAGCCAAATGAACACCGCCTTTCGAAGCTGCCATTCGATATTGAGGAGGCGATGCGTGGCATAGACGTCCCGGAGATAGGCCACCGCGACGAACACCACGCCGACAAACAACCCCGCCCCCACCGAGGCGCCGTCGGCGGCCGAAGCGACGGCCGCGCTATATAGCGAGGCTCCCCCTGCATAACTCAACAAGATCAGCAGAAAGTCCGCCGCCATGACGACGATCTGAAATGGCCTTTGAAGAGCGCCACCGCGTGTCGATGACAGCGCATGCGCATTTTCAGAACCATAGGTTGCCACGGCCATTCGAACCTCCATCGATCGAGAGAGTGTCTGATGCTCATCGTGATGCTGAAGACTCGTCTCTTCCCGGACCGGAAAGTGTTGAGTGATCGCAGCGACATTGTGGCGTTGCACGCAAACTTTTTGCGGCGCACGGATGAATGCGCTCATGTCAGAAATGCGCAGTCGGATTCGGCGCGCTCAAAATGACGTCACAGTGCCGACATAAGAGCGAACGTGCCGCCAAGTTCCACGTCCAATACGATGTTTGTAAGTGCATGAGCGCTTCTGTCGCTCATCTTTGAGGCGCCACAGTCCCTCGACAAAGGGCAGAAATCATTTGCGGGAATTTCGATAAGTTTCTAGCTGTGGGTGTATGTCGAAATTTTCGCGAGGCATGCATCTTTGCCGCGCTCGTCAAATCAGCAATGCAATTCTCGCGAGCGGACCATCACGCAGCAGCCATCCCAGGAACTAAGGCGAGCTCCGCGCCCTTCTTTTGGCGTGATCCGGCCGGAGAACAAGGATGCTCCCTCACCAAATTCATGTTGTTCGTGTAGGATAGAAGCTCTCCGGTGCCGGCGACATGGGGAACTTTTTTCGACCACCTGATCGATTGAGCGCCATGATATCTCTCACCCGACGACGTCTGCCCATTCCCAAACCGCAATTGCCGGAGGGCGTGCGCATCTATGCGATTTCGGATATTCACGGATGTGCGCATCTGCTCCAGCCCATGCTGCGGGTGATCGACGCCGACATTGCCTGCAGCCGGCCGCGCTATGCGATCGAGGTCTTCATGGGCGACTACATCGATCGCGGCCCGGATACGCGCGCCACCCTCGACATCCTTGTCGAACGGAGCCGCCGGGGAAATGCAGTTTTTCTCAAGGGCAACCACGAGGCCTTTCTGGTAAGGGTGTTTGAAGACCCTTCGTTATTCGAGGACTGGATTGCCGTCGGCGGAACGCAGACGTTGATGTCCTACGGGCTCGCGCCACCGGACTTGAAGCGCGACGAGCCGGCCTCGATTTTGCGCGATTTGATTCGCGCGATGCCGCCTGAGCACCTGGAATTTCTCGACAATCTGCGGCTGAGTTTCAGTTGTGGCGATTTCTTTTTCGTGCACGCCGGCGTTCGCCCGGGCGTTCCATTGGCCGAGCAGACGGAGCGCGATCTGCTCTGGATCCGCGAAGAATTCCTGCTGAGCGAGAAGCAGTTCGGCAAATATATCGTCCACGGCCACACGCCGGTCCGCAGCGCCGAATTCCTGGCGAACCGCGTCAACATCGACACCGGTGCCTATGCGACCGGCAACCTTACCCTGATGAGTATCCAGGGCAGCCGCATGCTCGCAGTCTGACCTGTGCCGGCGACGGCTTGCCGGCTACAGGTGAAGTGCTGCGGCTAGTTGAGCAAGCAGGGCTTCTCCGGCCGCGCACGCGTTTCGGCCATCCAATCGTTCCAGGCTTGCTCGTGCTTGACATAGAGCTCCAGCCAACGCTTCCCATGGCTGTCCTGGCTGACACGGCGCGCTTCGACAACCAAGTCGGCGCCAGGGCGGATGCTCGGATTATCGAGGGCTTCGAACTCGATCGTCTCCGAGATTGTCAGCCCGACAAGCACGCGTTGTCCGGCACCATCCACGATATAGCGCCGGGGCGCGTCCTTCTTGGGTTCGCTCATCTCGTCATGCCCATTCGTATCGGTGATCCCGGGTACGCCAGCCAATCGGATGCCGCCTCTAAAACGCGCGTCGGGCGTGGCCGAACGTTGAGGTGGGAACTCGCTGGGATCTTTGACGCGAGCTACCGCAGGAGAAGTTCGCCGTCCTTCGCTGCAAGCGCCAAGCGCGCAGCGCGTATCCCAAGATGAGGCCAGCACTGAAAATGAAGGCGGAGCCGAATGCAGAAGTCATGGGAGTCGTCCTGGGTAGTCCAGGCCCCATCAAGAGCGAGCAGTGTGTCGACATCATGGTTCTTGCCGGCTCTTGGCGCCGAAAGATTGTTCATGCCACATCTCTTGTGTGCATGCAGTATGGGCCGTGCATCGACCGCAACGATCGAGTTCACATAACAAAGGACACTCCCTACGAGGCACTTTATAATCTATGAGGCACTTTATAAAGAGAGATGCTCTCACGACACTCCGATGCGACTGCATGGGCCCGGTCCAGGACCGTCGTTGCCCTCCTTGTTGAAGCTCTGCCCGGTCAATCCAGGGAACTCCCGCCGCAACATCGAGGGTGCGTCGCCTCGTTTTGTAGACCTGATTGACCCATTGCGGTCCTGGCGCTTCGTTTCGATTTCAATGGCGGGTAGAAGTGTCCCGCCCATTCGAAGGTGTCGCAAATGGCGATTGTCATTCCCTCTCATATCCTCGTTCGTTTCGGGATAGCAGTGCTTTCGGCGCTCTGTGCGTTTCACGTCGCGCATGCAGCCACGCCGGTGCCCGACGGCGTGTCTCTCAGCGAGTCGACGATCAAGTGGAGCACCGTCAAGTACGCGACCGATGCGGAGAACGGATTCCTCAGCGGGTCGCTCGACAAGAATACGATCGTCGACCGCACCTTCAGGACCCACGTGCTCGAGAACCGCTATCTGAAAGTAACGCTCGTGCCCGAATTCGGCGGGCGTATTCTTTCCATCATCTACAAGCCAACCGGTCACGAAGAACTCTATCGCACGGAAGTCGGCGTACCCTTCGGGATCAACTCCGGAAATTTCTATTACGACTGGCTGATGGTGTATGGCGGCATCTTCCCCACATTCCCGGATGCCGAGCACGGCAAAACGTGGCTAAAGCCGTGGACTTTTGAGGTGGTGCAGCAGAGTGCCGACCAAGTGACGGTTGCGATGTCGCTTAAAGACAACTTCGAATATTCCGCGCGACCTGGGAAGTTCAGGGATTCAACCGGCATCGAAGCGACCTACTATGTCACGCTGAAAGCCGATCGTGCCGCGCTCGATGCGCGCGTGGTGCTGAAGAATCCGCACGACCAGGCGATTCAGTACGAGTACTGGACGTGCACGACGCTTGCTCCGGGATCGGAGCCGAGCAACCCCAAAGCAACCGCCGGCGCCGAAATCATCGCGCCGATCCGCGCTTACAGCACGCCCGCCTGGTCCACCAATCTGGCAGACGGCGACGAGAGCGCGGGCACGGGAAAGAGGCGCTTCGAAAACCTTCGCTACTTCAAGAACTGGCCGACAATGGGCATCGCCTACGCAGCACCCGACATGCAGGGCGGGAATTTCTGGGGCGTGATCAATCATGACAACGAAGAAGGAATCATTCGCATCGCGGACAATACCCTCACGCCGGGCTTGAAAATGTGGACCTGGGGATTCCCCTCGTTGACTGACGAAACCGATGCCCGCAGGGAGCCGAACGAACGGCAGCCGTACATCGAACTGTGGGCGGGCGTGTCGGACCAATTCTTCCATAGCGCTGACTTTCCCGCACTGGGAGAGATCTCGATTCCGGAAACCTACAGTCCGACTGTCGGCATGAGCAACGTGACGCATGCGAATGAGAATATTTTGGTCAATCTCTCGGCCGAGGCCTCTGGCGTGACACTTCAGTTCTTCAGTATCGAACCGGCCACCGCGTTGCACGTAACCTTGAAACACGGCGACGCGACGCTGTTTGACGATGTCGTGAAAGCCGACCCGAAAAATGGCAATCGCATATTCGCGACGATTCCCGGCGGCGGCAGCGGCGAACAGGTGCAACTGACGATCAGGACCCCGGAAGGTAAGGAGCTGATCGCGGCTACGACAAGAATAAATTGATGCTGTCCGATGGTCTCAGATCAATGATGTCAGTGGATTGTCGTGCCCGATCGGCACCGAGACCCCGCGCCAATTCGCGACGAGGTAGCGATTCAGCGCCGCCTGGATTCAGGACATGGCCTTGACGAAAGTGCGGGCGGAACGCGGCAAATCGCTGATGCCATAGCTGTTTGCAACCGTGTCGTGGACTGGGGATTGATCGCCCGGCCAATCTCACAGCACCGTCAAAAGCAGTTTGCCGTGTTGCCCCCGAGGCCGGCGCAGCCCTCCGGATTGGAGGCGCGCCATCCGGCGGCGGCAGCCGAGGTCTTTGGTCGGACCTCTGGGGCCATCGCCTTCAGTCTGCCCGCCTCTTCGTGCACGATCGCGGCGTGACTCTTGACCATCTGGGCGTTGCGTTCCAGCAGCGAGACCCTGCCGCTCTGGATCTGGTCGGCAAGAGATTTGCGCAACAGGTTCTCCTCGTCCAGCAGTTCCGGGAACGACAGCGTCGGCCGCACGGTGGTTTCAGTGGCCTTCACGAAGCAATCCGCCCGCAATACGGCTGGCGCAATCTGATCGGGAAAGAGGTTGCGGCAGTTGGCAAGCGCATCGGCGAGGCTGAGGGCGGGCTCCGCATCCTCTTCCAGAGCCGCCTGGCGCGCGGCTCCGCACGCAGAAAGCAGGCAGCACGCAAGCACGGCGAGCACGGGGCGCATCAGTTGATGGTCTTTCGGGCGATGCGGCGCCTCAGGGGCACGGAGTCAGAACCGGACGATATCAGCCGAATCACCGTCAAGCACCTCAGGCCAGATCTGTCGCAATGTTTTCATCCCGCGGGGCAGCGCCACCTGCCCGAGCTCCCAGTCCCGCTCGAAGCGGGCGAGGTCTGCTTCAAGAGCGCGGAAGCATCCGGCAGCAGCCGCATCTGCCCGATCAAACGGTCCTCGCAGGCGATCACATCGTCGTCCTTCATCCCAGGACATTTGAGGCGGGATTTCAAAGATGTTTGATCGCTTCATCGCAACGCTGCCAATTGGCTCAGCGGCTCGCTGCAGGTGATCGCGAACTCGACGAGTTTAGACCGTTTCCGAATCTCCAGCTTGCGATAGATGTTGTGGAGATGGATCTTGACCGTGCCCTCGGCCAGCGACAACCGGTTCGCGATCTCCTTGTTGGACATCTGCGAACCGACCAGCAGCGTCAGCTCTGCCTCCCGGGGCGTCAGTGGCTTCACCATCTCGAGATGTTGCTGAAGGCGGTCGATTTCGCGCTCAAAGGCCAGCGTTACGACACCGGCCTGAAACCATGACCGCCCCTCGGCGACCTCCCGAAGACAGGCGAGCAAGGTCTCGGGCGCGCTCTCCTTCAGAACCAGGCCTTGCGCTCCGCCCAGCACGGCCGAACGGATTTCATGGTCCGACATCGATGCGCTCAAGAGGATGATCCGCGTCGGGAGCAGCTCCTTGCGGACCGCCGCCAGCACCTCGAGCCCGTCGAGCTTCGGCAAGTGGACATCGATCAGCGCGAGTTCCGGACGCTGTGCCCTAATCTGCTCCAGGGCCCCTTGTCCATCCTCGCAGCGAGCCACGATATCGAGCCCCGGCGCGGTCTCCAGCATTTTGATCAGGCCGAACAGGACCAGCGGGTGATCATCCGCCAAAACGATACGCTGCTGCAGATCCGTCATCGCACGCTCAACTCGATCCGCAACCCACTGCCCCGCTCGCTTGTTTCCAGCGTCAGTCTTCCGCCGAGTGATTCCACCCGGTGAAGGATCGAGGCCGGCCGCGGGGAACGCGCGGCGATCTCCTCGTGCCGGAAGCTGCCGAAAAGTCCGGCAAAGCCGGAGCCGTTATCCCTGATGTTCACCGACAGCGATCCGTGCGCGCGCTCGGCCTCGATCTCGATGCATGTTGCGCTGCCGTGCCGAACCGCATTGGCCGCCGACTCGTGCAACAGGAAGGCCAGGTCCTGGCAAAGGTCGGAGGGGATCACCGCATCCCCTGGGGTCACCTTCAACCTGACTTCGCAATCCCACTGCTCCCTGACGTCCGACACCGCGGCCCGCAGGCACCGATCGAGAGCATCGGGATGAGTCTGGCCCGCCATGCGTTTGAGATCGGGATCGAGAATCAGGCGGATCCGGTGCTGCTGCTCGGCCAGCAGAGCCGATATCCTGTCGAGGCCTTGCCGCGTCTCGCCGCCTAGCGGCCGTGCGATGGCGTTGAGCTGAAGGCGCGCCGCCGTGAAGGCCTGAAGCACGTCGTCGTGGATGTCTCGCGCCAGCCGAATCCGCTCGCGCTCGGCGACCACGTCCTCCAGGTCGGAGCGCAGCAGATAATGCTCGATTTCGATTCCGATCCGGTGAGCGACGATCTCCGCAAGTTCGACCAGCAACTCGTCATCGAGCGGCTGAGGATCGAACAGAAGCACCAGGCCGCGAAACTTTTCCTGTGCGAAGGGAGCGGCCGCGGCCACACTGTATGTGAACGGCTCTTTGAGGGTCTCCTCGCCGGATGCGTCGCCGAGATGGTCCAGCAACCCTCGAATTACGGCCCCGCCAGATCCCCCGGCACGCACCACGAAACTGCCGGGCCGCAGTTCGGACGCCTGCCAATTTATCGCGGAAAGCTCCCCGGTCCGATACTCCCCATCGGCCATCGCGGCAACGCAGGCATAGGGCTCGTCGAACGCCTCCCAGATCACCAGCGCTCGCCTGGCCTGCATGACGTCGACGGCATGCATCAGAGAGCGCTGCAGCGGTGGATGCCGCGACGTCATCGCCTGTTCCGGAGGCCAGGAGGCCAGGATCTTGATGCGCTGGCGCACCCGCATCCGGTAGGCGCCGACGAAGGTGAGCATGACGCCCACCATGACCAGATAGGTCACCCGCATCATCAGGAGGTTGAGGTCTTCGATCGGGTCCGGGCTCGACGCCTCGATCGCGATGCTGATCGCGACGAACAGCATGATGAGCAGGATCGCAGTCGCGCTCACGCTGGGCCAATCCCAGCGCATGGTCGCTGCGAGCAGGACGAACGTGAAGAAAACGAAGAACGGACTGCTCGGCCCCTCCGTGAAGTAGAGCACGATGCTGCAGACGCCGAGATCGACGAAGTGCAGGCCGACGTTCAGTGCCGGCATCTCCTTGCCCGCCACGTCGAGGACGAGAACGAGCAACGCGAATGCCAGATAGAACGCCAGCACGTCGTAGGCGACATCCGCAAGTCGCGACGGCTGCGTCGGATCGAGATACATGGCGACGACTGCAACGACCGCGAGCGCTGCACGCGACACGTTGATCAGCCGGGCCGTGCTGATGCTCCAGAGCCCCAGGCGGTCCGCCGTGACGGTCAGCTTGCTCATGTCGGGAAGAATTGCCACGGTTTTGCCATGGTGAAACCAATAGCATTTGACGCAATTAATAAGTGCAACCCATTGCTATTAACGTAAATTACGCGAGCAAGCTGTCCGACGGTGTTTTCCCGATTCTTTCTGGGCCGCCATCCCAGAGTTCCCGGACAGGATCCCTCGCGACTCATCAAGTCGCTGGACCGTAAGGTTAATTTTCCCTCTATATCCTCAGTTATATTGCGCGGAACTGACTGCGACTGGATTATGGTTCCATGGCGGCGCTAGCCTTCCTTAGAGGCCTGCTGTCCGGCAGAAACTGGCTCGTCTGGACTTTGAAGCGAAGCCTCGGAGAACGGACAGTGGACGGAAAACGGTTATCTCGAAGGAGTATTTGGCGTCTTTTATTTCTTGAAATCGAAATTTCTTTTGGGGCTGTGGCTGCGGCACGGGTGGTTGCAAGCGACCTCTCGATACTGACCGGGCCTGGCTAAAGCGAACCGCGAAAAGCTTCTTACGCTCGGCTGATCCGACGATCTCGTCGGCTTGGGTCGGCGCGGACGAGGCTGCGAACGAGGATTTGGAGAGACGGAAGCGGGCTGTTGCAGGCCGCACCCCTCTCCTCTCAGTGGACCAAGCCGGCCTGCGAGACGATCGCAGAGTAAACCAACGGCCAGCCCGCTTTCCGGTGGCGGGGCGGCCAGCATCACCTCACCCCGCTGGGGGACTAACCACGATCTAAGGCGGCATAACGGCGTCGACACAACGACGCAATCGCAACAAGGATGCAGGAGCTGAACAATGACGACGTCGACAACACTAGACCCAAACGGAATCGTACTCACTGGCGACAACAATTATTCCGGGGATTATAACTTCAACACATTTGGGACTTTCCACGTCCTCGGCGGCGCCAATTCTGGAGGGCAAACCGTTGACGACACAGGTGACGGCAACGAAGTGTTCATGTTTGGAAATCTCCAATACAAGGGCACCACGTTCACTGAAAACAACTTCTCCGACGATACCACCCACACCTACCAGTCCACCGCAACCGGCACGAGCAACGACACGCTGCACTTCGGCTTCACGTTCCCTGGAAGCGGAGGCACGGAGAGCTTCTTCGACAGCACGTTTTGGAACCAGGCGACCAACGGCGACGGCGATAACACCTACGAGACCGATGCGGCCTTGAACGGGGTCAACAACAAGCTGGCCGACTGGCAGGCTGTCGAACTTACCGCCGGCGCTACTCTCAGCGGGTCACAATTGATCGAATATAATGAGAGCTCCGCGCATAACAATGGGACGACCACTCTGACCAACGTCACGGCTACTCTGCCCGGGGAAGATACGCCGACCGCCGACCACGCCGGCGCCAAGACCCTGCTCGGATTCTCCGTCGGTTCCGATCACATCGCGCTCGACACCGTGACTCAGGACCAGTTCAATACGTACTTCACCGTCGCCTCGACCACGCACACTTCGACGAATGGCAATGTGGTCAATGACACGACCATCACACTTACCGATGGCCACGGTATCGCTTTGACTGGCGACGCCGCTTGGTCGGTCGATCTCTATGGCGTCAACACCACAGCGGTGAGCGGAGACCTGCACGACTACGCCTGGAACAATATCATCCAGCACGCTTGATCGAGAGCGGGAGATCGCGGCCCACCGCGGTCTCCCGTCCCCGCTGTCTTTCGCGGACGAGCCAAGCCCATTTGCCATGTCTGTTTTCCATACATCAGAAATCGGCGTGACGGCTTGTCCGCCGCGTGATTGAAAGACGGCGATGTCCAGCACGCGTACCCATTTGACCACGGCCATGAGCCGCTGCCGCAGCGGCTTCGTTGCGGTCCTGGGCATCAGCCTCGCCGTCAACCTTCTGGTGCTGACGACCTCGATCTACATGCTCCAGGTCTATGATCGCGTGCTCACCGCGCGCAGTCTCTCGACCCTCGCCTATCTCACGGTCATTGCGGTTGCGGCGCTGCTGGCGATGGCGCTGCTGGAACTGGTCCGCTCGCGCATCCTGGTACGGATCGGCACCTGGCTCGAGCGCATCCTCTCGCCGATGGCATTTTCGCGCGGCATCGAGAATGCGGTGCGCGGCTCATCCTATCGCGGCGAGGCGGTGCGCGATCTCGTCACCGTCTGCAGGTTTCTCGCCGGCGGCGGCATGACCGCGTTGTTCGATGCGCCCTGGATGCCGATCTATCTCGGCTTCGTGTTCCTGCTGCATCCGCTGCTTGGGCTGGTCGCGACGATCGGCGCCATCGTGCTGTTTGCGCTCGCGCTGGCCAACAATCTGATGACCCAGCGCGTGCTCAAGCAGGCCAATGCCGCATCGGGCCGCGGCTTTCACGGGATCGAATCGGCGGTGCGCAATGCCGAGGTCATCGACGGCATGGGCATGATCGGGGCGCTCGCCCGCCGCTGGGACATCAACAATGCCGAGGTGCTCTCGCTGCAGGGGATCGCCAGCGACCGTGCCGGGTTCGTTTCCTCGGCCGCGAAATTCTTCCGCATGCTGCTGCAGATCGCCATTCTCGGCGTCGGCGCCTACCTCGTGCTCGACAACAAGCTCACCGCCGGCAGCATGGTCGCCGCGTCCATCATCATGGGACGGGCGCTGGCGCCGGTCGAGCAGGCGATCGGCACCTGGAAGAACGTGGTTGCGGCCCGCGAGGCCTGGAAAAGGCTGACCGCGCTGTTCGAGCAGCCGCTGCTGCATGGCAGCGCGATGCCGCTGCCCAAGCCCAACGGCGAGGTGTCGGCCGAGCACGTCACCTATACGCCGCCGGGCCGCAGCAGTCCCGTGCTGAAGGGCATCAGCTTCCATTTGCAGCCGGGCGAGGCGCTGGCGGTGATCGGTCCGTCCGCCGCCGGCAAGTCGACATTGGCGCGGCTGATGGTCGGCATCTACGAGCCGGATTCCGGCGTGGTGCGGCTTGACGGCGCCGACGTGCATGACTGGAGCCGCGAACGCTTCGGCCGCTGCGTCGGCTATCTGCCACAGGACGTCGAGCTGTTTCTCGGGACGGTCCGCGAGAACATCGCGCGCATGGACGAGGATGCCGATCCCGCCGACGTGGTGGCGGCTGCGCAGATGGCGGGCGTGCACGACATGATCCTGCGTTTGCCGAAGGGCTATGACACCGAGATCGGCGAGCAGGGCGCGATCCTGTCCGGCGGCCAGCGCCAGCGCGTCGGACTGGCGCGAGCGCTGTTCGGCCGGCCATCGCTGCTCGTGCTCGACGAGCCGAATGCGAGCCTGGACGCGCCCGGCGAGCACGCCCTGAACGAGGCGATCAAGGCCATGAAGGAGGCGGGCACCACCGTGGTCGTCATCGCCCACCGGCCCTCGCTGATGGCCCATGTCGACAAGGTACTGGTCCTCAACGAGGGACAGGTCGAACTGTTCGGCGAGCGTAACTCCGTGCTCGGTCAGATCCAGCGAAGGGCTGTGCATGTGGCGGAGAACAAGCAGGTGCGAGCGGTGACGGCATGAGTTTGTCCACCACGATCGAGCCGACTGCAGCAGTCCGGCCTTTGCCCTCGCCGGTCACGGCACAACCGCCGATCAGCGGACTGATCAAGACCGCAGTTGTGATCTTTGTCGTGCTGCTCGGAGGGTTCGGCGGCTGGGCGGCCTTTGCTCCCTTGTCGAGCGCAGCCGTGGCGCCTGGCGCCGTCAAAGTCGATAGCAATCGCAAGACCATTCAGCATCTCGAAGGCGGAATCATCCGCGAGATTCTGGTGCGCGATGGCGACCTGGTCAAAACGGGGCAGGTGCTGCTCCGCCTCGACAGCCTCGATGCCGATGCCGATCGCGACGCCAAGCGCGCCAAGGTGGATGCGCTCACGGCACAGGAAGCACGCCTCATCGCCGAGCGGGACAATGCCGCCTCGATCCAGTTTCCCGAAAGCCTTTCCTCGCGCCGCAACGATGCCGCCATGCGCGAAATCATGGAAGGTCAAACCAAGATCTTCGCCGATCATCGGCGCGCGCTGCAGGATCAGGTCAGCGTCTGGACGCAGCGGAGCGAACAATACCGCGCCCAGATGGCGTCCCTCGAAGCGCAGAACAAGAGCATCGAACAGCAGATTCCGCTGTTCGAAGAGCAGCTCAACGACCAGAAATTCCTGCTGACCAAGGGGCTTTCGCTCAAGCCGAAGATGCTCGAACTCGAGCGTCAGCTGATGGCGGCCAAAGGCGAGATGGGAGCGAACAAGGGCAAGCTGCAGTCGCTGCGCGAACAGATCGGCGAGGCCGAGGCGCAGATCATGAGTGTGCGCAGCACGCAGGCCAAGGCAGTCTCGGAAGAGCTGAGGAAGGTGCAGGGTGACCGCAACGAGGCCGCCGAGGAGTTGCGGAAGTTCATCGCCAAGGCGGGACGAACCGACGTGGTGGCGCCGCAGGACGGCACGATCCTGAACATGAAATTCTTCACCAAGGGCGGCGTGGTTGCGCCCGGTGGCGCCATCCTCGATCTGGTGCCGTTGCAGGACAAAATGGTGCTGGAGGTGAAGGTGCAGCCGCTCGACATCGACGTGGTGCGGCCGGACCTGCCCGCGACAGTGCGGTTTGTCGCCTACAAGCAACGCATCACCCCGACCGTCCAGGGCTCTGTGAAGTGGGTCGCCGGCGACGCCACCACCGACGAAAAGACCAACACCACCTATTATCTCGCCCGCGTCGAGGTCAGCACCGCCGAACTCAAGCAGGTGCCTCATGTGAAGCTGTATCCGGGCATGCCGGTCGATGTCTCGATCGTGACGGGACAGCGAACCCTGCTCGACTACCTGATCCAGCCGCTGACTGACAGCTTCGCTCACGCCTTCCGCGAAAGCTGAGCGTAGCGGGATTGACGTCGAGCCTGCGGAAGGGCCGGAGGGCCCCTGGTCAAGAGTGCAAGCGCTCCGCAGCGAAGCCGGGATCTCCGACGCCACCTGATGCAGAATGGCAACGGCCGAGGCCGTTTCGCTGCCTCTGCCTGTGCAGGGGGCGTTTCCTGGTTTGACCTCAATCCCGATTTTTGCTCTTTTGAAGCTCATTATTCTCCGGGTGACCGGCTAAGGGGATGGCGATGCGCAATTTGATGGCGACAGGTGTTGCAACGGCCCTGCTGCTGGGTGGCGCGCTGCTGGGCGGTTCACGTCCTTCCGCCGCCGCCGATCTGGGCCTGATGACTTCCGGGCCGGCTGCGGTCGGCAGTTGCTCGGAGATCGTCTTCACGTGCGAGAACGGCCGGCAGTACCCGCTGTGTCCGATCGCTGTCAGCGTCGCGGGCGAAGTGGTCACGGCTTCGTTGTTGACCGGGCACCATGGCGGTATGCACGTTCGTATGATCCCGATGGGCGTCGGTTATCGCTATGCCGGTCGCGGCGTCTGGCTGGATGGCTTCCGTGACAACGCGTTGCTGAACTTCGGACCGCACAGCCAAGTCGCGTGCACGCTTCAGGGCTACTGAAGGCCAGGCGCCCCGGAGGGCAAGCTCGTCAAGGGTGGTCGTGAACCGGTGGCGGCCGATCGAGGCGCCGTCGACCAGACGGTCAACGGCGGCCATTCCCGGCTCCAGGTCCGGCTCCAGGTAGAGTGCCTCGCATCGCGCTTCAGGCGCAAGGCGAAGCAATTGCGTTCGTTCCACCGGGGGATACGTGCTGTTCAAAATGGCAGCTTTGACGGCTCTGGCCAGTCGATCGGACGGACGCGTGACGCTGGCGGACCTCGAAGAACAAGTCGGTGCTCTCGCGGAAGTTGACGACGCGGCAGGTTCCGACCCGGACCACTTCTCTGCGCTTGCCGACCTCGTTCGATCGGGCCTCGTCAGGTTCGATGGGGATACGGTGTGTATCACCGATGCCGGACGAACGGTCCTGCACGCGCTTGAATCCCGGAGCGCAGCGTCAAGCTTCGCTTCAATGAACCTGATTGATGATCTCATCGGGACTGAGGAGCGGCTGAAGATCTTCAATCTCGAGTTCAGATCGCTTGACGCCGATCAAGACGTTGGCACCCTGACAACTCCGGAAAGCGCTGGCGCCGACTTGTCCGGAGCGCCTGTCGCTGTCCCGGTCGACGCGATCGAGGTCGCGTCAGATGCGGAGCAGACCGATCCTGAAACGGCTGGTCAGGCCGGCACCGCAGAAGCTCCCGCTCCGGAAGCGCCAGCTTTCCTGGTTTCGGTCGCGCAATCCAGGGTGATCCCGACAACGCGACGGCAAGCTCGGGGCTTCGACCGCCTTCGCATGCTTCGAAGCAAGCTGCAGCAGGGACTTCGGATCTGGCGGCGGCATCTGGAGCGACATGAACCCAGGTCGGCCGCAACGCCGAAAGCGAACCTCCTGCCGGCCATGTTCGCGCTGCTGAGCGTGCTCGTGCTGATGATCTGCGCCGGCGCCGCAATTGCGCTGATGCAGATCAAGTCGCTGAAGTCCGAAATCGCAGGGCTGGAGAGAGAAATGCTTCCGCTCAAGGAGCGACTGCGACAGTTCGATCGATCCGAAGCGCAGGCGAGGCAAAAGGAGAAGGACGCCGCCGAAACCAAGAGAGCATCGACCGGACGCGAACCGGAGCAGAAGACGATCGCGCTGTCCCGGGAAGAGATCCAGCTGATCGGGGATTACATCAAACCGGCTCCCTACGCCGGTCCGCCTGCTGCGCCGATGAAGATCGGCGATCCCTTCAACGGCGGGACCATCCCGTTTCCGTCCTCGCTGACTGACAAGCTGCCCAAGCTGCTCGGCGCCAGATTTGCGATCCACAACGGCGCCATCATCATCATCCAGAAGGGCAGCCGCAATGCAGACGCCGTGCTGCGCGTGAACTGAGCAGCCGCCGAGGATCGGGGTTGGCACGGGCGGTGGACGAAACGCCCTAATCCAGGAACTCAACGCCGATACGATCTTCGCTGGACCAGACGACCCGACAATTTCTGATGATACGATCCTTCGCCAGCATCAACTGGAAGCGAGGTCTGACGTAGGCGCCCTCTGATATCTTGATAGCGGCGCCATGATCGGACAGGCTGACGACGCGGCATCGCATGCTGGAGCCGTCGCCGGCGATGTATGCAACCTCGTCGACGATCGCACGCTGCTGTCTGCGGCGCTCCTCCATGGACGACTCACACCTTGCTCATGTTCTTGCCACGCAGGAAATGAACTCCAATGTGGTCACCGTTGATCCAGGCCAACTCGCAGCAGTGGAAGGCGGCTCCGATTGTCGAAGGGAGCAGGAAGAATTCCTTGAGCGCAAGACCTTCGATCGATCCATCGATCTTGAGCTTTGCTCCGGCTTGAAATTTGGATAGCCCTGGGCTTGCCAGCAACGCAGCATTCAAATTGCGCGTCTTGTCCATTCTGTGCGAAAAGAATTCCGAAAATGCTAACGAGCCGATCGGTTTTCGGCAAATGCGATCCTTTCACGCGAGCGACGTCGTTGTTCGGTCGCCTTGGTTGTTCAGTAGTCTTGCGGATTTCTGGCCGGGTTCCACGGTGCTACGGTTTCCATCGCGAGCGACGGCACCCATACCAGCCCCGGGAGCACGGCGCCGCAACATGGACCTTGGCCCGCCTCCACTGCACTTTTGCCGGAGGCGGGCTTCCTTTCCATCGCCTGGCAAACTGAAAGGGGCCGCTCCGAAGAGCGGCCCCTTGCCGGTTGAAATGGATGTCCGTGATCAAATGCCAGCCCCGGCATCAAGCATCCTAGCGCGATTGCGCCGCCAAGCAGATTCCGTACAATTACGGGGTTGAGCGCCACCTCGCCGCTGCCGGCCGGGCTTTGACCCCCACTCTCTATTATTATTATTATTGCCGCAGACGGGCCGGTTGCCGCTGACGACGCTCAGTCGTTGGGACGGCAGATCAGCCGGCGCGGATGCTCGGTGCCGAGCTCGGACATCAGATAGGCCGGGGCCCGGCTTTGCTGAAACAGGCGCTCAGCCAGATCGCCGTCGCAGCGCTTGATCTTGGTGACGTAGTCGCACCACTCGTTGGCCCGCGGCTGCCGCAGGCCGGGGTCGAGGTCGGGACAGGGTCGCTCGTCGACCAGGTACGCGGCCTGGCCGTGCGCCCCGCCGGCAGACATCCCGCAACAAGCAAGAAAAACCGATAAACCGAAATAGATGCGCATACCTGTCCCCAGCGTCCCCAGTTCAGCTTCTCCCAAGCCTCGCTCGAACGCAAGATCGCGGCGCCCGGGATCAACACGAAAGAGACGACGGCGGCGCGCCGTGCTAGTCTTCGCCGCCCGCGTGTCATTTGCGCTCACAAGCTTTTCTGTCTCTCGGGAGGAATTTTCATGAAACGATTGATTTTGCCCGCAGCGTTGCTGTCACTGATTGCTGTCTACGTCGCCGGCCCTGCAAGCGCCCAGCGCATGCAGGAGATCGTCGCCACCGAGACGATCGAGCTTCGGGCCGAGCAGGCCCGCACCTTCACGCTCGATCAGCCGGTAGCCAGGTTCTCGCTGTCCGTCGAAGACATCGCACAGGTCATTCCGGAAACCGATCGCGTCTTCACGATCCGCGGCCTGAAGGCCGGTCGCGTGCTGATGACGGCCTATGCTGCCGATGGTCAGGTGGTCCACCGCTCCAACATCATCGTGGACCAGACGCAGGGGCTCGTGAAAATCTATCGCGCCGACGCGAAGGACTATGTCGGCTTTTTCTGCACCAGCCGCTCGTGCGGCCGCGCCGACCCCGATGCCAAGCCGCTGCCCTACGGATCGACATCGGAGACCCAGCAGCGAAGCGACGGCGCCAGCGCGGCGGCGCCGAAGGAATCCCGGTGAGGTGATACGCCGGTGAAGAGGCCCGGCGCATGGTGCTCGTGACGTTTTTATTATTATTGCGTCACGTTTCTTAAATTCAGAATACGGCAATGACCCTGACAGGGCGGCCAAGGAGGTCTGCTTCGGCTGGCACGGGACCGTCTGCCTATCATCCGTGCAATTGGCAGATTTATGAACGGCAGTTGCCTGTTTGGCCGCCGTGCGCCCGACTTCCTCACCGTCGTCAAGCGGTTGTCGCAAGTAAGGTTAAAAAAGGATTACCAGGTGACAACTTCCCGGCGAAATATTAGGGTTCCTGACAGTTGGCTGAATTTTGCCTGCCAACGGTAACGGTCAGTTCATCTTAGTAAGAGGGATTTTCTCCAATGTTGAAATATTACATCAAGACCACCGAAGCCCTGAAGCAGCTGCGTGCGGATCAGAACGGCGTCGTGTCGTTCGAGTACATCATCGTCGCCGCTGCTATCATTGTCACCGTGGGCGCGGCGTTCGGGTCTGGCGGTACTGGCCCGCTCGTGGACGCCCTGAAGGCTGGCTTCTCCGCGATCTCCACGAAGCTTACGGCCACCATCGGTTGATCCTGAGGAACCTGCCCCGCAGTCTAATGCGGGGCAGGTTTCGGGAAAGACTATGTTCGAACTTCCGGCAAATCGATAATCGCTACTTTCCCAATCTCCATGTTCGATACGGTGCAGTTGCTCCTATGAAGACGCCCATACTGGCGTGATGAAAACGATCGGTAACGGTGTCAGTAAGATTGTCGGCTGTTGATCCGGTTGTCTCAGGGGGCATCGGTATCTGCGTCTATTTTTTCAAAGCACTGTATTTCGATGAGTTTGAGGCACGCGTTTCATGAGTTGGATTATTCCCATTGCTTCCATTCTTGAAGTCTCGTTGTTGCTGTATGTCGCGACGCTCGATATTGCGACACGACTGATCCGGAACGAGATCTGCGTGGCGCTGGCGCTTCTTGGAATCGTCAGTCAGTTGGCCAGCCCAATGCAGCTCATGGAATCGCTGATCGCGGCAGCCATCCTCTTCCTGCTGCTGTTGGCCGTCTATATGCGCGGCTGGATGGGAGGCGGCGACGTCAAGCTGCTTGCTGCTCTGGCCGTCGGCCTTCCATTGATGGGCATCATGCAATTGCTGACCACTACCGCCTTGGCAGGTGGCGTTCTCGCCATGTTGCATCTGATGATGCGCAACCTGCCACATCCCCGGCTTGCGCCCGCCGGATCGTCGTTCGCCCGCCGCGTCTACGCGGTCGAGCGCTGGCGCCATTTGCGCCACGCACCATTGCCTTACGGAGTTGCCATTGCCTGTGGTGGCATCTGGACCATTTTCAGTCGAGGATTTTGACATGTCATCCGCCTTGCGCATCTCGATTATTATGGTCCTGTTGCTCGCAACCACGGCGCTGGGGCTCATCGCCTACAACATGAACCTGCCGAGACAGGCCCCCGTGCAGGTCGCGGAAAAGGGGCCGGCGGCGCCGGCCACCGTCGGATACTTTGTTGCGGCACGACCGCTGCCGAAGGGGACCTTGGCCCGCCAGGAGGATTTCACGCTCCGCCAGGTGCCGCCGGATCGCGTTCCGACCGGCGCGATTCTCGAAACGCCGGACTCCTCGGCCGGACTGCCCGGCTCGCTGGTTCGCAGGTTCGTCGAGGCCGGCAGCCCCATCACGTTGCAGGACATCCTGCGCCCCAGGGATCGCGGCTTCCTCGCTAGCGTGCTGGCGCCGGATAGCCGGGCGATCAGCCTCAAGGTCGACGAAGAATCCGGCGTCTCGGGCCTGGTCCGGCCCGGCGATCATGTCGACGTCGTGCTGACCCAGGTGTTCGAGAAGGCGGATCCCGCGCGTCGCGCGATGAGCGAGACCGTTCTGCGCAATGTGCGGGTCATCGCGATCGACCAGGAGATCGTTCAGGGCGGCCGTGGCCTCAGTGCCATCACAGGCAAGCTGCCGCAGACCGTGTCGCTGGAGCTGACGCAGGAGCAGGTCAAGAAGGTGACGGTGGCCAAGCAGCTCGGCACGCTGTCCCTGGCGGTGCGGGCCGCCATCGACCAGTGGGACAAGGGAGACACCGGCGCGATCTCCAGCTGCGACGTCTCGCCGGAGCTTGCGCGCCAGAATGCCATCGCCGGGCAGCGAACGGCGGTGGTGGTTCATTCCGGCGGCGAGGTCAGGCAATACACGGTCAGGAAGCAGGACTCCGAAGACAGCGACGTCTCCGTAAGCTGCGATGGCTCGGAAGCAGCCGCCCGGACCGCAAGCGCCGTTGGCTATGCCGCCAGGCTGCCGGAGAAACGTTGATGAACATGGCCGTGGTCACTCCGCCCCAGGAAACGACAAACATCGTCTCGCGCAACCGGATCGTCTGTTTCGTCAATGACGAGATCAGCGCCGGCGCTCTGAGCAAGGGCCTCGAGGGCAGCAACCTCGCGATCAAGCACGGCACGATCCGCAATGCCATCAAGATGCTGGAGACGGACACCGATCTGTTCGCCCTGGTGACCGATATCAGCGGCATCGATGATCCCTTTCCCGAGCTGGAGCGCCTGGCCGGCGTCTGCCCGCCCGATGTCCGCGTGGCCCTGGTCGGCGACAACAGGGAGATCACGTTCTACCGTCAACTGATGGATCTCGGCCTGACCGAGTATCTCCCGAAGCCGCTGACGCGGGATATCGTGCTGGACCAGTTGCGCCCGAAGCTGCTGGGCGATGTGTCGCACGTGCCGGCCGATCGCGGCGGCCATGTGGTCTCGATTTGCGGGGCGCAGGGCGGCGCCGGCGCGACCAGCATCGCCATCAATCTCGCGCTGCAGGTGGCCGAGACCACCAAGGCCAAGGTCGCGCTGCTCGATCTGCATTTGCAGGGTGGCGAGACGGCTGTCATGCTGGGCGTCCGGCCCGGGCCGGGGCTGCGCATCGCGCTGGAAAACCCGATGCGGGCCGACACCCTGTTTCTCGAGCGCGCGGCCATCGAGGTCAACGAGCGGGTGTCCCTGATATCGGCCGATGAGGAGCTCGATGCGCAGCTCCACATCACCGAGGCAGGCGTGCGGCACGTGCTGGGCCTGCTGCGCCAGCGCTTCAACTACGTCATCGTCGACGTGCCCGTTCCGTTTCCGCCCTCGATACATTCGGTGATCGGCCTATCGCGTCACGTGCTGGTGCTGCTGGAAGCCGAGGTGACGGGACTTCGCAACGCCCATGCGCTCCGCACCGCCGTCACCAATATCGCCGGCAAGGACCGGGTGTTCACGCTGCTGAACCGGGCCGATCGTGCAGGCGGACTTCCGAGGGCGACGATGGTCAAGGCGCTCGGCGCCGAACCGGACATGGTGATCCCGGATCTCGGCAAGGGCATGACCCAGGCGGTCAATCTCGGAATCCCCGCGCTGAAGCACGTCAGGAAATTGCGGCGCCATCTCGCGCCGATCGTCCGGGAGATCACGGGCATCGGCACCGAGCGGAAGGGCCGGCTGCGGAGGCTGCTCGGGCTATGAAGAAATTCGGTCGACGCCCCGACGAGATGCCGGATCGTTTGCCTGCACTGGCGGCGGGCTCTCAACCATCCCTGCCCGTCGCGCCCGCGCTGATGGTAAGCCAGCCGTCACCGCCCCCCGGCGTCCCTGCCGCACCACCGGTTGCAATGCCACGGCGCGAGGAAAGCCCGCTTCATCACCCCGTCATGCCGGCTTCGCTGCGCGAACGCGTGATCGAGCAGATCGATCCGGCGGCGGCGGCCACTGTCTCGCGCGATGTCCTCCGGCGGCAGGTCGAGGAAATCATCCACGGCATCGCCAACCAGGACCGGCTCGAACTGTCGGGCCGCGAGCAGATGCTGCTGGCGGACGAGATCGCCGACGACATGACCGGCTACGGCCCGCTCCGTCCGCTCCTCCTCGATCAATCGATCAGCGACATCATGATCAACGGACCCAGCAACGTCTATGTCGAGCGAAGCGGCAAGATCGAGCGGATCGCAGTGCGGTTCCGCGACAATGATCACATCGCCTCGGTGGCGCAGAAGATCGCGGCGCAGGTCGGGCGGCGCGTCGACGAATCCAGCCCCATGGTGGATTGCCGCCTGCCGGACGGCAGCCGGGTCAACATCATCCTGCCGCCGCTGGCGATCCACAGCCCCTGCATCTCCATCCGCAAATTTCCGAGCCGCCGGCTGGACATGGCCGGCATGGTCGAGAACGGCACGATGACCCCTGCTATCGCCCAATTGCTGGAGATCGCCGGCCGCTCCCGGCTCAACGTTCTGGTCTCCGGTGGCACCGGCTCCGGGAAGACCACACTGCTCAACGCCATGAGCCAGTTCATCGATCCCCGAGAGCGCATCGTCACCATCGAGGACGCCGCGGAGCTGCAACTCCAGCAGCCGCACGTGATCAGCCTGGAGACCCGGCCGCCCAGCCTCGAAGGCACCGGCCAGGTGACGCAGCGCGATCTCCTGTGGAATGCCCTGCGCATGCGTCCCGACCGGATCGTGGTCGGCGAGGTGCGCGGCGCCGAAGCCTTCGACATGCTCCAGGCGATGAACACCGGCCATGACGGCTCGATCTCCACCGTGCACGCCAACAGCACCCGCGACGCCCTGACCCGCGTCGAGAACATGGTGCAAATGGGACAGGTCAATCTGCCGTCGCGGGCGATCCGGTCCCAGATCGTCGCGGCACTGGATCTCATCGTGCAGGTCGAACGCATGCGCGACGGGCAGCGCCGGATCGTCCAGGTCAGCGAAGTGATCGGCCTCGAGGGTGAGGTGATCACAACCAACGACATCGCAGCGTTCGAGTACAAGGAGGAGGATGTTCACGGGCGGATATCGGGGACCTACAGGTCCACTCACGCAGTCCCGAAGTTCAAGAGCCGGCTTATTTATTACCGTCTTGATCGGGCCTGGGAGGAAGCCATGAGGCAGATATGATCCCGCAATCCGTGATCGTCGCCGTTCTGGCGCTTTTGCTTTGCGCAGCCGTCGTTTCGTTGTGGCTCGACGCACGACAGCGGCGCATGGAACGTCAGCTCGTGACCGCTTTGCCAAACTCGGATCAGAATAGCTTGCCCTCGATTCGCCGTCTGGAGACTGGAACGCGCTCGCGGTTTTTGTTTGGTCTGGCAAACTACCGTGCCGGGATCGCCTATGCTTTTCATCCGGCCTATGTGTTGCTTGCCGGGATCATTGCAGCGTCAGCGGTCTTTTACGCCAATAGCCTTTTCGCATTTTCAATGCTCGATGTGTCGATCGCGGCAGCGATTGTCGCACTCTTGGTGATCCGAGGTCTGTTTGGTTGGCAGCAGCGTCGCTTTGCTGATCAACTGTTTCGTCAGCTCCCCGACGCGATTCAGCTGGTAACAAGCACCGTTCGGGCTGGATTACCCGTGAACGAGGCGTTTCGCGCCATTGCGCGGGAGATGCCGCAACCAACAGCCGGACAGTTTGCAATTGTGTGCAACGAGCTGAGTGTGGGGAGACCTCCCGAGGAGGCTGTGGAGGCAATTTATCGGCGGACACGGGTAGCAGAGTACGCAATGTTGGCGGTAACGCTTGCGGTCCAGTTGAAATCGGGTGGCAGTCTGGCCGAGACCTTGCAGATTTTGGGAGAGACCGTGACTCAACGTGTCGCACTAGCCGCGCGCGCAAAGGCTTTGGCTGGAGAAGTGATCTTTTCGTCGCGCGCGCTTTCGCTTGCGCCTATCATTGTGGGCGGTTTGCTTTACATGATCAATCCACAATCGATAGATCTCTTGTTCTATGACTCGGTCGGAAACAAGCTCTTAGCTTATGCGATTATCTCAGTGCTCTTAGGGCACTTCGTAATTCGATGGATGATCAAGCGGGAGACGGCACTATGAATGCTGGCTTCGGTTTTGCAACATTGGCCATAGCGGCCGCGGCTGTGACCTTCGTACTAATCATCCGCGAAATACATCTTCGCACGTTGGATGCGCGAGTCTCAAATGCCGTGCTTGGCATCTCTGACCAATCAATTCGTTCCCGCGGCATGATCGGCTGGTTTTCGTCAATTGGAACGCGCGCCCGCCGGTTCTATGGTGAGGAGGATCTGGAGCAGTTAAAGGCCGTCCTCCAGTCGGCAGGCTTTAATTACCATCGGACGCTACCGATCTGGATCGGTGTCAAAGTTGTCAGCATGTTCCTGTTGCCAGCCGTTGTTTTCCTTTTCGCACAGCTTTCGGGAAGGCCGCCGATCAGTGTCCTAATCTACACTCTCCTCGGGGTAGTGACCGGAATAATGGGCCCGCGGCTCGCACTGTTGATGCTGAAAAGACGTTTTGATGCCGCTGTCAGGCTTGGCACCCCAGATACTATCGACTTGCTGGTCGTATGCAGCGAGGCAGGGATGGGCCTCGAGAGTGCGCTGCAGCGCGTGGCCGAAGAAATGCAACAGACTAATGCCGCCATGGCGCAAGTTCTGTACGGCCTGCTCGACGATCTCCGAATATTATCTACTCGCGCCGAGGCATTCGAAAAGTTGGGAGCCACTTCGGAGGGGCTTCGCCGCTTCGGCACGATAGTGAGCCAAAGCCTTCAATTTGGAACGCCGCTGAGCCAGGCGCTACGTACGATTGCCGCAGACCTCCGGCGAGAACGTATTACCAAACTGGAAGAGCGCGCACACAAGCTGGGCGCCAAGCTAACTATCCCGATGGTGTTGTTCTTGCTTCCAGCCATGTTCGTCATCTTGGGCGGAAGCCCGCTTCTGCACCTTGTTCGCGCGTTTAAGCAAATTTGACTGCAGTTGGAAGCTATGAGCACGCTTAGTTCATTTCGAGCTATGCCCAAGAGGCGAAAAAAATCGTTTCTCTTCGATCAGCGCGGTGCCGTTTCGCTGGAGATGCCATTCGTCTATATATTCATTGTTTTCAGCCTGCTTCTGCCGCTCGCTGACCTGACGATTGCCGGCGTCCGATTTATTTCCGCGTGGGAGGCGTTGCGTGGCTTCGGGCAATCGATTCAATACTCTCCGCCACCAGACGTTACGAACGCATCAAGTTGGATTTCAAATGCGCTCGCAAAGGCTGATCCGAAGTATCCTATTTCCGATTTTCAGCTCATTTGCGGGGATTCCAATATTGCTTGTTCCGCAACGAATCCGGCCTCAAGCGATCCGGCCAAACCCAAGTACTATGTCTATAGCACAAGCATCACGTTGGCCCCCATGGTTCTGAAATCAGCATTGTGTACGAGTGCCAATGGTGATCCTTGTACATTTACGCTGCCTTATTCGGAACGGTTTCAATAGGACGTCTCCATGCGCAAGCTGCTCCGCAATCATCGAGGTTCAGTAGCGTTCGCAACGGTTGTCGCCTTGGTGCCGATCATCGGCGTGGTCGCACTCGGCGCCGAGGCGGGATCTTGGTATGTCACCAAGCAACACGCGCAGAATGCTGCCGATGGCGCAGCCTATGCCGGTGGCTTGCGGTTGGCGTGCTCCGTTGCGTCACAGACCGGTGTGACTTGCACGGACGCGAATTCGGTGGAGTATCGAGGGAAGCAGGTCGCGGCCCAGAACGCCTTTTGTAATTCTGGCGATATTGGCTACCCCGGATCTAAATGTCTCAATGCTGTTCAGCCGGGGGTTTCGCGCAAGGTTGAGATTGCCTCGTTGACTTCATGGAACGGAGCCAGCGGGAATTTCGTTCTAGCAACGGTCACTCAGCAACAACCTGCATATCTGGCCGCAATACTTGGTCTGTCTACGGTCAACATCAAAGCCACGGCCGTTGCCAAAGTTGACCCGCTAGCGCAGCCTCCATGCGTGCTAGCATTAAAAGATTCGGTTACTTTTCAGGGCAGCCCAACCGTATCGTCTTCAAGTTGCGGTATTTCGTCGAACAGTTCTGCCGCAGATGCAATTGGGTTTAAAGGCAACAAGGGAATCAATCTGAATGCACCAAGCTACACGGTTGGGGGTTGTTCTCAGACCGGCGGAAGCCAATGTGATAAGGTGCAGACCTATTCGAAATTTATTCCCGACCCATTGAGTTCAGTCAATTCAGCGATCGCGGCACTGAAAATGTCCGACTTCTCGGGCGGGTCCTGCGGTTCGACGCTGAAGTCGTATGAAGTGGGCGCCTGTTACAACAGCGGTAACCAGAACTTGAGCGGGGCCATCAGCGGTACCTACTACTTTTCTAGCGGAACCGTCAAAATCCAAAGCAGCAGCACGACCCTGACGGGAACGGCGACTTTGATATTGTTTGGGACTGCAACCCTGTCGATCAATGGTGGTCCGACCATTCAGCTGACCGCAATGAAGAACCCGGCGGTCCCGCCGAAACTGGCCTCAGTGGCAAGCTTGATGACCGATCTTCTCATCTACGACGGGGAGAGCACGAGCGGGGGCGTCAAGATTACCGGCAGCTCGACCAGCTATTTCAACGGCATCGTCTATGTGCCGAACTCTCCTGTGACATACTCCGGTAATACTGCCGGAGTTGCCCCAAGCTCCGGTTGTTATCAGATTATCGCCTACGGTGTGACCTTTGCCGGCAATACCAAGCTTGACAATTCCGGCTGTAGCAATAGTGCAACTAAGCCCAACGTCCAAACTGTGCTTCTGGTGCAGTGATGAAAAGGCTCGATCAGCGCGGCGTTGCAGCCTTCGAATTCTGTCTGGTCGCCGTGGCCTTCTTCACATTGGTATTCGCTATTTTCGATCTCGGTCGCTATGCGATCACGGTGCAGTCGTTGCGGGCCCTTGCGAATGCAGAGGCGCGGACGATGATGATCAAGTGCTATTCGCCAGCTGCATCGGGTTTCGTGCCGAACACCTCGCCCTCTAGCTGTACCGATACTTACCTTACCAGCGCGCAGATGACGGATGTTGCTCCCTTCTTGTACGCCGGCGGTCTCTCTCCTACGCTCGCCACGACACTCGAGACGACATCAGGAGCCGCTGCACTCACAGTTACGGCCCGTCAGCCGAACTTCAGCATGATGATGCCGATTTGGGGCACGTCCCTGAACCAGCCGAGCGCCTCCACAAAAGTCCCACTGCTAAATTAAGCATCGGAACTGCCGTTCCGCCCCGTGGACGCAACGAAAAGTGGTGCCGGGGGGCAACATTAGACAGTTTTCGGTGGCGTTGCCGCATTGCGATAGAGGTCTCGCCTTGCCAATGCAGCGCGGGATTGATGATGATCTCCGGCGCCGCATTGCGCGGCCGATGGCAAGAGGCACGATCTGGGGTCCGAAGCCTCCGCCGGGAAGAAAAGGCCCGGTAACGGTTTGTAGTGGAACGAATTGTAAGCTCTGTGGCGTTGCGTGCGAAGGAGAGTTGCCAAGACGCCCGGGAATATATTGTTGGGGACAGCCGCAGAATGCGGCAAGGGGTTTTGAAATGGGTGGCGGTCGCGTTTTCATGGGGGCCGGAAGCAGGCGTTACGTCCTGAGCGTCCTGGCTCTGAGTGCCGGACTTGCTTTCGCCGGCTCCGCGGATCGCGCCGGGGCGGCCGACCGTCGGGTGTCCAGCGGTGGCGTTTTCGTCAGCGAGATGAACGACGTCCAGCGCGTCAAGGTCATTGTCAACAAGTCCAGGACCTTCCGGGTCGACCAGGCCTTCGCGACCATCGTGGCGGGCTCGTCCGACATTGCCGACGTGAAGTCGCTGAGCGATCACCTGATCTACATCCAGGGCAAGCAGACCGGCACCACCAACGTCATCCTGTTCGACTCCTCGATGAAGCAGATCGGCATCCTCGATGTCGAGGTCGCCATCGATACGGGCAGCCTGCAGCAGAACATCCGCGCCAGCACCGGCTCGCATGGCATTCGCGTCTCCTCGTCCGAGGGGCAGGTGGTGCTGAGCGGAACGGTGACTGACGCCGTCGCCGCCGAGCGGGCGATGGCGATTGCCACCGGAACGGTCGCCAAGGGGGGCACCGTCGTCAACGCGATGAGCGTCGCGGCGCCGCAACAGGTGATGCTGGAAGTGCGCTTCCTCGAGGTTGGCCGGGACGCCGGTCGCGACTTGGGATTCAATCTTTTTGGGGCGAACGCTAGCGGATCGCGAGGCTTCAATACCGGTCTTGGCGCCGGCGGTTCGGCCGGTGCAGTGACCTCGGCTGGACGTATCCAGGGCGACGCAACCGGTGCGCCTTTGAAGGATCCTGTTGGCGGGGGTTATGTAACGACGCCGGGCGGCCTTCCGCTGATCGGTACTGCGGGCGCCCTAGCCGGAGGCGCGGTGCCTTTCGGCAGCTTGTTGACAAGCGTTTTGAAGTTCAACAACGGCAGCACGTTAGACCTTCTCATCACTGCACTTGAGACAAAGGGCGTCCTTCGCAGGTTGGCGGAACCGAATTTGATGGCCTTGTCCGGCGATGCTGCGCGCTTCCTTGCCGGCGGTGAATTTCCTGTTCCGGTGGCTTCGTCGCCGGTTCCAGGTGCGTTGCCCACCGTGACGATCGAGTTCAAGAAGTTCGGTGTCGAGCTGGCCTTCGTGCCCACCGTTCTCTCGCGTGGCGTGATCAACCTTCGTGTCGAGCCGTCCGTTAGCGAACTCGATTTCGCCAACGCGGTGACGATCGCGGGGACAGTCATTCCGGCGCTGTCGCGGCGCGACGCACGCACCACGGTCGAGCTGCGCGACGGCCAGAGCTTCGCCATCGCCGGCCTGTTGCAGACCCGCAACCGCCAGGACGTCTCGCAACTGCCTTGGATCGGCTCGGTGCCGGTGATTGGAACCCTGTTCAGCAGCAAGTCCTACCAGCAGCAGGAAACCGATCTGGTCATCATCGTGACGCCGCGCCTGGTCGCGCCGGCGGCACCCGGCCAGCGACTGGCTTCGCCGCTCGACTCGCGGCTGCCGGCCAACGACGTCGATTTCTTCCTCAACGGCCAGATGGAAGTCCGCAAGCGCTACGACGACTACGTCAATTCCGGCGGCGAGGTGAAGGGGCCTTACGGCCACATCATCGCGCCCGAAGTCAGGACGCCCGTTCCGGCCCCCGCCGCTGCCATCGACCAGACGGTCGTGAAAACCCTCAACTAGGGAAGCGAGAGATGACCATCAGGTATCTGGCTCTGTGCGCGCCCTTGCTGCTCGGCGGATGTTACGGCCTCGCCGGGCACGACGAGGTGGACCGCTACTTCCAGCGCTCCGACACGCTCACGATGAGCGCCGGCGACGCCAAGCAGGTCAACGCCGCCACCCACACCATTACGCCCTGGCCGCACTATGTCGGCGATACCAGGATCGCCACCGATGCACGGCGCGCGGGCGCCGCCGTCACGCGCTATGGCAATACCAAGCAGCCGGTGGATCAGCTGCCGGATATGGGCGATCCCACCAAGATGATGGGCCAGCGGCCGCCCACCACCCAGAACGTCAATATCGAAGGATTGGGAGCCGGATCGTCTGCCGGTGTCTCGGTACCGGTGGGCGGGACTGGGGCCAAATAGAAAATCCAATTATTTAAATGACATAGCTACTGTGCATGGGGTTGTTTTGCAGAATTTTGTTGGGGGTTGGCTACGGCCGGCCGGCGGGGGACAAGGACTGATGCGGCGTCTCATCCTGATGCTGACCTGCTGCTGGCTCGCGACAGGCCTTGCCGCGTGCGACTACACGGTGCGGCAGGCCGCGATCGTCGCGCCCGGCGACGCCGGCGGCCCGGACCCCGTGCAGGAGCCGACCGACGTCAAATATTACCCGTCGGACGAGCCGGTGCGGCTGGGGCTCGAGCACTTCAATCGCGGCGATTACGGCATCGCCAACCGCTATTTCAGGGATGGCGTCGAGAAGGCGCCGAAGGACCTGACCGCCTGGATCGGTCTTGCGGCGAGCTATGACCGCTTGCGCCGCTTCGATCTCGCCGACCAGGCCTACGCGCAGGCGATCCGCCTCGGCGGCGAGACCGTCCAGGTCCTGAACGATCAGGGCTATTCCTACATGCTGCGCGGCAACCTGACGGCGGCGCGGCGCAAGTTCGAGAAGGCCTATTCGCTCGACCCCGGCAACCCCGTGATCGCCAACAATCTCGAGCTGCTCAACGGCAGCCGGCGCTTCATCGAGCGGCCCCCGAACAACCAGCCCTGACCGGCCTTAACCGGCGATTTAGCGCGATTTGGCTCCCGGCCGCGAATCGGGAACTCTTAAGACAAGATCAACGTTTGCAACGTTAGTCTTGTCTCATGAATCGGATTTTCAAACTCCAGTTTCTCGGACCCCTGGCCCTGTTCGTGGCGACGCTGTCGGCCGAACTGGCCGCAATCGCACTCGAGCGCGCCCCCTCTTCCGCGACGCTCTGGTACCTGAACCTCAGGGTGTTCGGGCTGTTTCAGCGCAGCCACGAGGCGCTCGCCGGCTATACCGATTTCGAAGGCTTCCAATTGTTCGGGATTGCGCTGCCGATCTTCGCGCTCGCCTGCATCGGCCTCATCATGCGCTCCAGGCTGCCGCTGGCCGTTTCGACGCAGTTCGCTGCGGGATACGCAGGCTTCCTGCTGATGTCGTGGCAGAGCCCCGTATCATCCGCCAGGCAGGCCTCATTGGGGTGGATCGCAGTGCCGTCGGGCGAAGGGTTCTATTTGCTGGCGGGGATCCTGGGCGCCACCCTGCTGTCGTGCGTCATCTCGCACTTGCTCTACCTGCGCGGCGCTCGCACCGCCTGAGACCGATTGCCTCGAAATCCCCGGCGCATCCGGGCTTGTGTCCGGCGACGCGATAGAGATGGTTGAACTCGCCTCGCGCGGCTGTCAGGATAGCCCATTAAGCGAGGCCGGGGGGCTTCAGGTTGGGCTTGATATCAGCGACGATTTTTGGTCCAGGCTGCCGGCCGTTGTTTGTGGCGGCCCTCATGATGCTGGCGACGCCGTCGCTCGCGCAATTTGCCGGACAGGCTCCGCAGGCCGACGCGGCATCGCCGCCGGCGTTACGGGCCGCGAGCCGCATCGAGCAGCCCCTCGCCATGGTCGACCTGCTCGCCGTCATGTCGGGCCGGTGCCCGACGCTCAAGATCGGCGGACGCGATTTCGCCTGCAAGTCGGTGGCCTACGCCCATAGCAAGGAGGGCCGGGTGAACTTTGCAATCGCGCTCGACGACCCCGCCGACGATGCCCACGTCGTCTCCTTTTCCGGCGAGAACGGCAAGCGGTTCGACGACAATTCCTACGAGCTGCACGTCGACCGGATGCTGCTCAATTCCAAGCATCGGCCGAGGGTCCACGGCCTGCCGGTGCCGTTCGAAGAGGCGTCGACGGGCATGTGCCGGCAGTTCGGCAATTTCGCAGCCCGGCAGGTCTCGAGCATCAGCTGCACCGCGACCGACACCAAAGGCCGCAGCTACGAGCTGCATTTCGAATCCGACGGTACGCCCGTCAGCGTGCGCCGCGTGCGGCAATCGGCGCCCAACATCCAGGATCCCTTCAGATAGGTATCATTCCGCTGCGTTCGCCCAAGCGAAATTCGTCGCGTTCTTGCGCAGCATCACACCCGCCAGCGATCCGCTGCCGGTCAGCCCGATTTTCGCCTCGGCTTCTGCCGGATGATCGTCATGAGCCGCGCGAGGCGGTTCACGCGCCGCACGCTCTCGGCAAAACGGGCGGCCGGAGCTCGGTGTCGAATGTCGAAAACCAGCTTTCTCAGGCGGCTCAGCACGACCGGGCCCGCCCTTTTAGTGCGCCAGTTTCTGATGCGGCAGCTTCCGGATCTCTTGCACCCGCTCGATGCAGTACTCGCGATAGATGATGTCGATCAGCGCCCACATGACCAAACTCCCCTGTGAAGTCATGAGCGCAGCCTAGGGGCGGTTTGTTTCAGGACGTTTTCGTGCCGCCGGGAAAACGGTTTCACTCAAGGCGCTGTGAGGCCCAATCTGGGCCATGAACCTTGGCAGAGGCTGTGCAGACTATGCTTTACCGGGATTTTGCCGAGAACCCTCCCGGGGCTGGACGGCGCCGCCTGCGATCATTTCAAGCAGGCGGCGTTGCTTTGTCCGGCAGTTCGTCTCAAGACGAGATGGTGCGCTGACCACGAACTTGCCAGCCCCCAGCTCGGCGACGATTGGTGCGGCGGATCAGGCCGGAGGCTGAGCGAGCGCGGATGTCCGTAGCCAAGTCCACTCTCAGCCGCCGGCACTTTGTGACCTTCTTGAAAGGTCTCAAGAAGGGAATCTGCATCATAATACCTATCGCAAGTCGGGGGGCTCGGGCGCGTTTGCCGCAACCTGTGACTGAAATGTCATAGGTGAATCCGAGGGGACTTGTTAGGTTCCAGCAATATCAGGGGATTTCTGGAATTTTGGGGTGGCCGTATTATGAACCGGGTACATTTTGCCGTCGCAGGCCTGATTTTGGCCGTGAGCCCGGTCAGGGCCGAGCAGTTTTCGATCAACGACGCCTTGCGGCAGGCCATGCACACGAACCCGGGGATCGGAGAAGCATCGGCGAACCGTCGGGCAACAGAGAGTGAGCTCCGGCAGACTCAAAGTACCCTTCTCCCGCAAGTGCGCATCGACGCCAGCTATGGACCGGAGAAGTTCGACCAGTCGCCCGGTTTCATAGCTCCGAATTTGGCCGTTCCAACGACAGGCTCTGGGCCGTGGCGAAATGGCAGCCAAGAATCGGTCGTGGTCCGGCAGCTCCTTTTTGATGGATTCACCTCGATTCACGAAGTCTGGCGCCAGACGGCTCGAGTGAACGCCGCCGCCGCTCGTGTCAAAGAACGAACCGAACTCATTGCGCTGGATGCCGCCGAAGCCTACGTCGACGTCGTGCGCTACATGCGCCTGGTGAGCCTTGCCGAGCAAAACGTTGCAAACCACGCGAAGATCTTTGCAAATGTGAACTCCCGGTTCTCCGGCGGCCGGGCCGGCGAAGGTGATCTCGAGCAATCGAGAGAGCGTGTCGAAAACGCCCGTGCCGCGCTGGCGGAATTCCGCCGCAGCCTGGAAGATGCGCGCGCAAAGTACCGCAAGGTCGTCGGCGTGGAGCCGTATAATCTGCGGTTTCCGGGACCCTTGCGGGGAATGCCCGCGAGCCGCGACGAATCGCTCGCTGTGGCGCTGCGATTCAATTCCACCATCAGCGCAGCCCAGTCGGATGTCGATGCCGCCAAACATGCGTTCAAGAGCACCGACGGCTTGTTCGCTCCCAAATTCTATCTGGAAGGACGAGCGACACACTACGACAATGCATTCCCGTACGTCAGCAATCCAGGAACACCCGCCGTTACGCATGAGGACTACAGCGGAAAAGTGGTGATGTCTTGGGACATTTTCCGCGGCGGACAAGATGCATGGAACAGATCGGAGAAGGCGGAACGCTTTACCGAGGCGACGATGCGACACGCTCGGCTGCAGCGCGACGCCTATGAGTCGATCGATAAGGCTTGGAACGCCCGCACCGTGACGCAGACGCGTATTTCCGCCCTCGCCAACCAACTGCAGGCGGACAGGAAGACGATTTCAGCGTTCCAGAAAGAATATGAACTGGGCCAGCGCTCCCTGATCGACCTCCTGAATGCGGAGAACCAGTTTTTCAACGCCTCGGTGTCGCTAACCTCGGCACGGGCCGTGGTTGTTTTCGCGGACTATCAATTGCTGGCAGCCATGGGAACGCTGATTGAATATCTCAAGGCGCCCCCCCCGGTCGATGCAGCCCCCACGGACCTGAATCTGTTTGGTCTGCCCAACTACAGCGCGCCAACGTTCCGCTGGAAGCTTCCCCAGACCGGGTCCGAACCGCTGCAGGCTGCAGTCCAGCCCCCCGCAGCAGCACCCGTGCGGCTATTGTCGGCGGCACCGGCGCCCGTGTCGCAAGCCTTCAATGACCGCTGGTCGGGTGATGCGACCAAGACCGCGTCTGCGCCCAGGGTGCCGGGGGCGTCGGAATGGTTGGCGCAACAACAACGAAACGGCGGGCCGGCGATCATAGAGGGAAGCGCCGGCGACCAGCGCTCCGCCTATGCGGAGGCAAAGCCGCACTGGCTCCTCACCGCGTTTTCGCCTCAACCGAAATAAAGCGAACACCAGTCGATCAACTCGCAAAAGCCGCCCCATCCGGGCGGCTTTTTACGTGATTGGACCGGACGCCATCCGTTGTCTCACGGATATGATCCAAGGCGCAGCACCGTTAATCGTTAATCGTCGAAATCGAAATCCTCGATGAATTATCCGGCAAACTATCGTATCGTCGTTGCGTCTTGCTAGGGCGATTTCGCCGTTTTGATTAAGGCATATTAGCTTGTTTTATCAGACAGAGAAGCCGGCTGCTCAGCGCGCGCGCTTGACCGATGTGTCCGAAGCAGCCTCGTCAGTTCAATCGATCGGCGCCAGCGCGCGAGAGAACGATCCGCTGACGGACTCGCTCATCTTTTTGGCAGCGCACCATGGCCGGGCGGTAACTCGCGAAGCCTTGCTCGGAGGATTGCCGATCACCGACGGCCGGCTGACGGTCTCCCTCTACGAACGCGCCGCCCGCCGTGCCAACCTGGAAACTGAAGCCATCCAACGAGATGTGCTGGACATCCCGACTCTTGTCCTTCCTGCCGTTCTCATCATGAAGAACGGGACGGCGCTGATACTTCTGACTATCGATGAAGCTAAGCGAACTGTCAGGGTGCTGGATCCATCCGCGCGGCCCTACGAAACGACAATTTCCCCTCTGGATGATGTCGCAGCCGGATATACTGGCTACGCCTTTCTCGTTCGGACCGCCGCGGAATCAGATCCGCGGGCCGTTGCGGCCGGCAACCTGCCTCGGCATCACTGGTTCTGGTCGGTCGTCAGAGCTCACTGGCGCAACTATGGCCACATAGCTCTGTCGGCCCTGCTGATCAATATCTTGGCCCTCGCCATGCCGCTCTTCACGATGAGCGTTTATGACCGGGTCATTCCGAATGGAGCGATTCCCTCTCTCGTTGCTCTTTCCATCGGCATGGGACTGGCAATCCTGTTCGACCTGATCCTGCGCATGGTCAGGAGCAAGATGATCGATGTAACCGGCAAGACCATCGACGTGGTCCTTGCGGCCAACATCTTCGAACATGTCATGGCCGTGAAGATGTCGCAGCGGCCAACGTCGGTCGGCATCATCGCCAATCAACTTCGCGATTTCGACTCCGTTCGCGAATTCTTCACATCAGGAAGCGTTGTCTCAGCCACCGACCTTTTGTTTGCGGTGGTGTTCATCGGCGTGTTGTTCGTTGTCGCCGGCCCACTGGCCTGGGTGCCGCTCCTCATGCTGCCAGTTATGATTGGAATCGGCGTAGGACTGCAGCGCCCGCTCAATCGGGCGATGAAGCGTTTGCAGGCGGAATCGGCAGCGCGGCATGGCGTGCTCGTTGAGTCCCTTGCGGGGCTAGAAACGGTCCGTGCGACGGGCGGCGAGGCGCGAATGCAAACCGCCTGGGAGCGTTCGGTGGCTGCGACAGCCCGCTCCGGCGAGGCTGTCCACTTCTGGTCATCGTTGGCGCTGACCGCTGCCAACTCTGCACAAATGCTGACCAGCCTGCTGCTCATCGTCATCGGTGTCTTTCTGATCATGAATGGCAGCCTGACGGTCGGCGCGCTGGTCGCCGCGAACATGCTTGCTGGTCGTGTCCTTTCGCCGATCGCGGGCATCGCATCGGTGGTCACCCGCGGCACGCAAACGTTCTCGGCGCTCAAGTCGATCGACCGAATCATGAGGTTGGAACGAGAGCGCTCGCCCGAACGGACCTACGTCACCAGAAGGATAGAAGACGGGACCGTCAGCTTCGAGAACGTCTCTTTCACCTATCCCAATGCTCCGGGCAAGGCGCTGGAAAAGGTCACGTTCAAAATCAGTGGCGGCGAGCGCGTGGGAATCATCGGCCGGGTTGGCTCGGGCAAGACCACTGTGGGGCGCCTGCTGCTCGGCTTCTATGAGGCCCAGGAAGGGCGCATTCTCGTCGACGGGGTCGACTCCCGCCAATATGACCCGGCTGATTTGCGCTCCGGAATCGGCTTTGCCATGCAAGACACCGATCTGTTCTTTGGCAAGCTGCGCGACAATATAACGTTGGGGTATCCCGCTGCGACGGACGAGGAAGTGCTGGCTGCGGCACGTCTTGCTGGCGTGGAAAGCTTCATCGCCGGGCATCCCATGGGCTACGACATGCCGATAGCCGAAGGCGGTCGAAGCCTGTCCGGCGGGCAAAAGCAGGCCATTGGGCTGGCTCGTGTCCTGATCCGCAAACCCAGAATCCTCTTTCTGGACGAGCCCACCGCTCATTTCGACGTGCGAAGCGAGAGCGAGTTTCTCGATCGGCTGAAAGCGCTCGACGGGGGGATGACCATCATCATCTCGACGCATCGTCTTTCCCTGCTCGGCATGGTCGATCGCCTGTTGTTGTTCGACAATGGCCGCTTGGTCGCAGACGGACCGCGCGACAAGGTCTTGAGTCTGCTGCAGGGCAAGTCTCCCGGAACCGAGGCCACGGTCGCGCCGTCTAAAATCGCTCAAACCGCCCCAGTTGTGCAGAGATCCAATGTCAACTGATTTTGCCTACGCCAACGATATCCGCGCGGCCGTCCAATTGAGGACACCCAAGACTTCGCGGATGCTGCTATGGGCTTTTCTCGCCCTATTCGTCACGTTCCTCGTCTGGGCGCATTTTGCTGTGCTCGAGGAGGTCAAGCGAGGCAACGGTAAAGTCGTTCCGTCACGGCAGATCCAGGTCGTTCAGTCGCTGGAAGGCGGAATTGTCGGCGATCTTCTCGTCCAGGAAGGCTCAGTGGTGAAGCAGGGCCAGTCCTTGATGCGAATTGACGACACGAAGTTTGCATCGGAGTTCGGGGAGATACGGGAGCGGCGGGCTGCCATGGCAGCTCGCGTCGCGCGCCTGACTGCCGAAGCGAACGGACGCACCGAGATCGCCTTTCCCGATCAGACCGAGGAGGTGGCTCCAGCGTCGGCCGCCACCGAAAGAAGCGTGTTCAAGACGCGCGCGCAGAAGGTCGCCCAGGACATTGACGTTCTCAATCAGCAGATTGGGCGCTTGACCCAGACGTCGGCGCTGCTCGATCGCGAGCTGACGTTGACGCGTAAGCTCTATGACCAGAAGGTCGTTCCCGAGATTGAAATGCTTCGACTGGAGCGGCAATCGGCCGAGGCCAAAGGCCAGATCGCTGAAGCGAGGTCAAAGATTGCGAGCATTAGCTCGACATTTCGAGCTCAGGCGGACGAGGACCTCGCCAAATCGAGAGCTGACCTCGCCGTTCTCGACGAAAACATCAAATCCGCCCAGGACAGAGTGCGCAGAACCGACCTGCGCTCTCCGGTTCGCGGCATCGTCAACAAGCTGAACGTGACAACGATCGGCGCCGTGGTTCAACCTGGCGCCAACTTGATGGACATTGTTCCTCTCGACGACACTCTCCTGGTCGAAAGCAAGGTAAGACCGCAGGACATCGCGTTCATCCGTCCTGGCCAGGATGCCGTCGTCAAGATTTCCGCTTACGACTCGTCCGTCTACGGCCATCTGGATGGCAAGGTCGAACGGATCAGCGCGGACACCATCCTCGATGACAAGGGCGAGGCGGCGCAGCGGCCGGAGACCTACTATCGCGTCATGGTTCGGACCGACAAGAACCATCTCGGTGCAGAGGAAAGTCCGCTTCCGATCATTCCGGGCATGATCACGACGGTCGAGGTATTGACTGGCAAGAAGAGCGTGCTGGATTACATCCTGAAGCCGGCCCGTACGTTGCGGGACGAGGCCTTGCGCGAGCACTGACCGGCGGTGCTCCGCTGGTTTGCGGCTGCTTAATCAGCCGTTAATTTGCGGCTCCAAGGTTTAGCCTTCCCGGATAGGCACGGTTCAGCGCGCCGGCTCATTCTCTGCGATGGCCGTTCCATCTTAACCCACCTTAAGCGCACGACCACGCATGCTCGTCCCATAACAGGTTGGGATGAAAGACCAAGCGCGCGAGACGCTGGCTGACGTCCCGAATACGGGGACGGTCAATGAAGTCGCGTTTCGAACGGCGGCGGCAACGCTCACTCGCGCTTGCAGCAGGCATGCTGATTTCCCTCAATGGCGTCGCGGCCCGGATCGCGTCCGCTGCCGAGGTCGGGAGCCGGGAAACCGCGACTGAAGTCGCCGTGCCCACTCCGGAAGCCATGCAGGCTCCAGCTACATTTTTCACCATCAACGCAATCCTTGCGAAGCTCGATCGCGAGCACGGCCGGGGACCGCGTGCGCTCCGCCTGGCCGCCCTGACGCCGCCTTCGACTACCGTCACCGACGCATCGCCAGACGGGCCGCCCTCCGCCGACGGCCCATCTGTCGGCAGCGAGCCGTTCGGACTTTTCACATTCCGCGCACCAGAAAGCCTGCTGTGGCGCAAATGGCGCGGCGTTGAAGCCGACCTCGCCCAGGAGCGCATTGTGCTCGAGCGTTGCCGCTCAGACGCCGCCTCCTGCCCATCCTATGCCGCACAGTTTCTTCGGCTTGTCACCGCGACCAAGGCGAAATCCGGACGCGCGCAGCTTGAGGAGGTCAATCTGGGCGTCAACACCGCGATCCGCTATGTGAGCGATCTCGTTCAATTCAGGGAGCTCGACCGCTGGAGCGCGCCGCTCGCAACTTTTGCGAGCGCGAAAGGCGATTGCGAAGACTATGCGATCGCCAAGTATGTCGCTTTGCGCGAGGCCGGCTTCGCTGAATCCGACATGCGTCTGCTGCTCGTCCGCGACCGTACGGTCCGGCAGGACCACGCGGTCCTCGCAGCTCGTCTCGATGGGCGTTGGCTGATCCTGGACAACCGCTGGTCAAACCTGCGGGAAGACAATGGCGAGCTGAATTTCACGCCGTTGTTCGCCATCAATCATGATGGGGTGCAGCTGTTCGCGAAGCCTTATGCGAAGGCGCAGCCAAGCGGGGCAGGAGTGGTGGCCACGCCACCGGCAACGGGATCGGAATGGATGGGCGCGGAGTCCACGAATTCGAGTAGCGCGGGAGCACTCGGGATCCTGCCATTGTTGCTTTGAGATGAAGCAAAACCGCCGGCGAGAAACTCGCCGGCGGTTTGTCGTTCATGCAAATCGCTCGTTAAGCTATGTGAATCGCCGTCGGCGCGGGTACGCCCGTACTCATGTGTGCAAGATCAACAGCGGCCGTCGCCGTTCCATTAGCCGAATACCAGAGCTCGTTATGGTCGGTGTTGAACAGGAATTGGTTTGTACTCCCATTCCATGACGTTGCCTGATTGGCATCGTTCACTTGGGTGAACGAGGCAAGCTGCGCATTGCTGATGCTCAGGTTGAGGTTGGCGACGTCAACCACGATGCTGTCACCGTTGTTGAAATCGGTGATGATATCGTGCCCGTTGGCAGCGGCGGTGCCCTTCAGAATGAAGGTATCATTTCCGCCGTTGCCCGTTAGCGTATCGTTGCCGGGTCCGCCAATCAGGACGTCGTGACCGGCCGTGCCGGTCAGGTTATCGGCCCCAGACGTCCCGGTGATAGCCTCAGTCGTCAGGACATTGCCTGAATCTCCATCGAGATGGATATTGAAGGTTTGAACCGTGGTATCGCCGTCGCCGTCAGTAACCGTCAGCTGGATGTTGTTGAAGTCGAGATCTGGCGGCGGGGCCGTAGATTGGCTCCCAACCTCAACCCCGTTCAAACGGAACCCGCCGGTGTTGCTAGAATCTGCGAGGATGCTGATACCGAAGATCGGATCGCCAGTGTGATAATCGCCAGTACCGGCGTTTGCTGACCAGTCAAGCTGGCTGACTTGGATCACTTGGCCGGATGTCGTGTTGAAGGTCACTTGGTCGTAGACCAAGTGATCGGCGCTTAAGTAAACCTTGACGGTAATTTCTGCCGTCGACATTCCGCCAGTGTAGCCTTGGGTCGTGAACTTGAAATCCTCGACGCTATGGGGCGTCGAGTTATTGCTGTCGTTTACAAATGAGAACACTATTGTTTCGCCGGGGTCATTGGTTTGACCGGAGTTACCCTTGACCGCCCAGCCCTGCTGACTCGTATTAACTGTATCCGAGGCCGATCCGGTGGGGGCGACGCCGTCATCGCCGGTCACAAGGATATTGAAGTCGGTCGTATTCCCCAAATCCACAAGCAGCGACCCTATTGGTCCTCCGGGAGTCGCGGAAGTCGCCGCAACCGGGACAAAGGTAGTCGTACCTGCTCGGTGCAACACTTCCAGCGAGTCAGTTCCGTCGGCATTCAACGTCAGTTCGGCAACAACGTGCGTTCCGTCATACAAGTCGAGCACGATCTGTGATGCGGAGTGGGAGACAACCTGAACATTTGCTCCTGTCGCCGTGACATTACCATACCCATCCGCACCGTACTGCCAGTCCGCGAACTGGCCGGTGTAGGTGGTAGCCGTTGCCGGATTGAGCGCCGAGAGGCTGACAACCCCATCGTTGCTGTCATTGACGATGGTGAAGACCGGGCCGTCGTCATGGAACAGGATCTGGCTGCCGACGTTCACCGCGTTCGACGCGGCCGTGTCGCTGTCGCCGTCCGTCACCGTCGCGATCACCGACAGCGCGCCGTTGATCAGGCTCGTCGTCTCGTCGTAGCTCGCTCCCCCGGTCGGGTTGTGCAGCGACAGATACTGTTCGACCGTGACCGCGCCCGTCGCGCTGTCCAGCGAGATCGCAAATGCAACCGTCTGCGTTCCCGTGACAACACCCAGCACCAGCGTCGCCGAGGCCTGGACAAGATCAACCTGCGTGCCGTTCGTCAGCGTCACGCCGGACGCTCCGGCCACCGCGGAGAACGCATAGCTGATGCCGCCGCCCGCCGCCGCGCCGTCCGCCCCGAATGCCGGGGTGATGCTCACCAGTGCGCTGCCGCTCGACGCCGTCGAGATGTAGCCCGTACCGGCAACGTCGAGATCATCGCCCGCCGTGTAGCCGACAGGCAGCACGATCGCAGGCAGCGTGCTCACTGGCGGAGAGCCCGCGTTGGTGTTGCCTTCGTCCAGCACCACCTGCGCTCGCGCATTCAAGACCGCCGTCACCGACGGGCCATCGTCATGGAACGCCAGCGCCTGGCCGATATTGATGCTCGATGAGCTGGCGGCGGAATCGCCGTCCTGGTCCGTGATCGTGTCGGTCCGCGTCAGCGTGATCAGATCCGCCGCCGACAGCGTCACCGTGTCGTCCGGATTGGCCGCATCCGGATGCTGCAGCGCGCGCATCTGGTCCAGCGTCACGATGCCGGCAGCGTCCACGGTGACCGTGAAGGCCAGCGTCGCCGTCGCCCCGACATGGCCCTCGACCGTATTGCCGTTCGCCACCAGCAGGATGTGCTGCCCGGTCGCTACGTCGATCAGGCCGGAATCCACGCTCGCGCTCTTAACGCCGAGCGCATAGGCCGACGCAGTCGTGCCGGCACCATCCGCACCGTAATTGCCGACCACCGTGAAGTTGTCGGCGAAGTTCGCCGTCGCGTTGATCGCAAGGTTGGTCTCGTCGACCACCAGCGCATCCGCCGGCGCCGTCGTCGTCACCGTGATGGACGGGCCGTCGTCATGGAACGCCAGCGCCTGGCCGATATTGATGCTCGATGAGCTGGCGGCGGAATCGCCGTCCTGGTCCGTGATCGTGTCGGTCCGCGTCAGCGTGATCAGATCCGCCGCCGACAGCGTCACCGTGTCGTCCGGATTGGCCGCATCCGGATGCTGCAGCGCGCGCATCTGGTCCAGCGTCACGATGCCGGCAGCGTCCACGGTGACCGTGAAGGCCAGCGTCGCCGTCGCCCCGACATGGCCCTCGACCGTATTGCCGTTCGCCACCAGCAGGATGTGCTGCCCGGTCGCTACGTCGATCAGGCCGGAATCCACGCTCGCGCTCTTGACGCCGAGCGCATAGGCCGACGCAGTCGTGCCGGCACCATCCGCACCGTAATTGCCGACCACCGTGAAGTTGTCGGCGAAGTTCGCCGTCGCGTTGATCGCAAGATTGGTCTCGTCGACCACCAGCGCATCCGCCGGCGCCGTCGTCGTCACCGTGATGGACGGGCCGTCGTCATGGAACGCCAGCGCCTGGCCGATATTGATGCTCGATGAGCTGGCGGCGGAATCGCCGTCCTGGTCCGTGATCGTGTCGGTCCGCGTCAGCGTGATCAGATCCGCCGCCGACAGCGTCACCGTGTCGTCCGGATTGGTCGCATCCGGATGCTGCAGCGCGCGCATCTGGTCCAGCGTCACGACACCGGCAGCGTCCACGGTGACCGTGAAGGCCAGCGTCGCCGTCGCCCCGACATGGCCCTCGACCGTATTGCCGTTCGCCACCAGCAGGATGTGCTGCCCGGTCGCAACATCGATCAGGCCGGAATCCACGCTCGCGCTCTTGACGCCGAGCGCATAGGCCGACGCGGTCGTGCCGGCGCCGTCCGCTCCGTAATTGCCGACCACCGTGAAGTTGTCGGCGAAGTTCGCCGTCGCGTTGATCGCAAGGTTGGTCTCGTCGACCACCAGCGCATCCGCCGGCGCCGTCGTCGTCACCGTGATGGACGGGCCGTCGTCATGGAACGCCAGCGCCTGGCCGATATTGATGCTCGATGAGCTGGCGGCGGAATCGCCGTCCTGGTCCGTGATCGTGTCGGTCCGCGTCAGCGTGATCAGATCCGCCGCCGACAGCGTCACCGTGTCGTCCGGATTGGTCGCATCCGGATGCTGCAGCGCGCGCATCTGGTCCAGCGTCACGACGCCGGCAGCGTCCACGGTGACCGTGAAGGCCAGCGTCGCCGTCGCCCCGACATGGCCCTCGACCGTATTGCCGTTCGCCACCAGCAGGATGTGCTGCCCGGTCGCTACGTCGATCAGGCCGGAATCCACGCTCGCGCTCTTGACGCCGAGCGCATAGGCCGACGCAGTCGTGCCGGCACCATCCGCACCGTAATTGCCGACCACCGTGAAGTTGTCGGCGAAGTTCGCCGTCGCGTTGATCGCAAGATTGGTCTCGTCGACCACCAGCGCATCCGCCGGCGCCGTCGTCGTCACCGTGATGGACGGGCCGTCGTCATGGAACGCCAGCGCCTGGCCGATATTGATGCTCGATGAGCTGGCGGCGGAATCGCCGTCCTGGTCCGTGATCGTGTCGGTCCGCGTCAGCGTGATCAGATCCGCCGCCGACAGCGTCACCGTGTCGTCCGGATTGGCCGCATCCGGATGCTGCAGCGCGCGCATCTGGTCCAGCGTCACGATGCCGGCAGCGTCCACGGTGACCGTGAAGGCCAGCGTCGCCGTCGCCCCGACATGGCCCTCGACCGTATTGCCGTTCGCCACCAGCAGGATGTGCTGCCCGGTCGCTACGTCGATCAGGCCGGAATCCACGCTCGCGCTCTTAACGCCGAGCGCATAGGCCGACGCAGTCGTGCCGGCACCATCCGCACCGTAATTGCCGACCACCGTGAAGTTGTCGGCGAAGTTCGCCGTCGCGTTGATCGCAAGGTTGGTCTCGTCGACCACCAGCGCATCCGCCGGCGCCGTCGTCGTCACCGTGATGGACGGGCCGTCGTCATGGAACGCCAGCGCCTGGCCGATATTGATGCTCGATGAGCTGGCGGCGGAATCGCCGTCCTGGTCCGTGATCGTGTCGGTCCGCGTCAGCGTGATCAGATCCGCCGCCGACAGCGTCACCGTGTCGTCCGGATTGGCCGCATCCGGATGCTGCAGCGCGCGCATCTGGTCCAGCGTCACGATGCCGGCAGCGTCCACGGTGACCGTGAAGGCCAGCGTCGCCGTCGCCCCGACATGGCCCTCGACCGTATTGCCGTTCGCCACCAGCAGGATGTGCTGCCCGGTCGCTACGTCGATCAGGCCGGAATCCACGCTCGCGCTCTTGACGCCGAGCGCATAGGCCGACGCAGTCGTGCCGGCACCATCCGCACCGTAATTGCCGACCACCGTGAAGTTGTCGGCGAAGTTCGCCGTCGCGTTGATCGCAAGATTGGTCTCGTCGACCACCAGCGCATCCGCCGGCGCCGTCGTCGTCACCGTGATGGACGGGCCGTCGTCATGGAACGCCAGCGCCTGGCCGATATTGATGCTCGATGAGCTGGCGGCGGAATCGCCGTCCTGGTCCGTGATCGTGTCGGTCCGCGTCAGCGTGATCAGATCCGCCGCCGACAGCGTCACCGTGTCGTCCGGATTGGTCGCATCCGGATGCTGCAGCGCGCGCATCTGGTCCAGCGTCACGACACCGGCAGCGTCCACGGTGACCGTGAAGGCCAGCGTCGCCGTCGCCCCGACATGGCCCTCGACCGTATTGCCGTTCGCCACCAGCAGGATGTGCTGCCCGGTCGCAACATCGATCAGGCCGGAATCCACGCTCGCGCTCTTGACGCCGAGCGCATAGGCCGACGCGGTCGTGCCGGCGCCGTCCGCTCCGTAATTGCCGACCACCGTGAAGTTGTCGGCGAAGTTCGCCGTCGCGTTGATCGCAAGGTTGGTCTCGTCGACCACCAGCGCATCCGCCGGCGCCGTCGTCGTCACCGTGATCGACGGGCCATCGTCATGGATGGTCAGATGCGGACCAACATCAACGCTCGCGCTCGCACTCTGATTGCTGTTGTCCGTCACCGTCGCGGTAAGCGTGACCAAACCGGCCGACAGCGAAATTCCTTCGTTGAGATCGCCCGGCGACAGCTCGTGCACGGCGCGCAGCTCTGTCAGCGTCACATTGCCCGCAGCATCCACCGCAACAGTGAACACCAGATCGGCGCCACCCGCAGTACGCCCTTCCACGATGCCGCCGGCATTGACCGTCAGCAAAACATGCTGACCTGTTGCCGAATCGATCAGCCCGGAGTCCACGCTTGGCGAGCTGACCGACAGCGCGAACTTCAGCGACTGCACGCCACCCGGCACATTCAGCGTGACCGGCAAAAGCCCGCTTACTGTGGTACTTGCCAGGCTCGGCGTGGTGCCATCGACGCCATTGGTTGCGGCGGTCAAAAAGCTCTCGTCCACCACCAAGTCGGGCAGCGCGCCGAGCGCAATCGTCGGAGCCGGCGGAGTCGGCGAGGCCAGTATCGCTGGAGGGGTGGTGCCGGTCGGCGGTAGATCTCCCTCTGGCGGCCGATCTTCATTAGGAGCCAAGGTGTTCGAACCCGGCGGGGGAAGCTCATCAACGGTGAACGGGCGAAAATCGCCGCCGCTCGCCTGGGCATTGCTGAGACCAAGTGCCTCGCCGGCGGCGGGCAAGACCGAGGAGTCAGTGACGATCGGAAACGCGCTGGCGAATTCGGCGACCGTCAGGTCGCGGCCCGGCGCAACCTCGATCGTCAGATTGCCAAGCTGATCGTGCCGCGAATCGAAGAACGGCTCGACAGTGACTGTCGATTGGTTGTCGAAAAGAATGATCAGCTTTTCGCCGACATGAACGAGCGTGATCTTCTCGTTGGCGATGGCCGAGAAATCGACCTGGACCTTCTGGTCGTATCCAAGGTTCAGCACAACCGCCTGGTCTGCGAAGGGCTTGGTGAGCTTGAAGATGCGGGGTGGCGAAGCGTTGCTTGAATTTCCAGCGCCAGCGGCCTGGGCAACTCGAAACTGCTCATTCATAGAAATCTCTCCGCCAAAGGACGTGAAGTAAAAAAAAAGCAGGCAAAATTTGCCGCAAAGTCTAACTTTAAGCTATTGTTAACCCCGGCGAGGGTCAAGAAAACTCTTTGGTTAATCAATACTTTCGATCAGGATGTGGTAAAGAGACGACACGGCCGCGACGTGTTGCAAAACGGGCCAGACTTTCCCGATTCAATGCATGTCGCCCCAGTCCGGCAGGCGACAGGCGGAGCACAGGATGAGATTTTTGGTGGTGGCCGCCCTGCTGGCCGGCTCTCTCGGTGCACAGACTGCTGCGGCTCAAGACCGGGCAGCACCGCTCCAGACCGTCGAACGGACGGTCAAGACGCTGTCAAATAAAGACACCCAGATCGGGCTGTACATCAACGTCAGGCCCGATTGCAGCTCCGGCCCCCTGCCGACGATCCGCCTGGCGAGCCCGCCAGCCTCCGGAAAGGTCGTCGTCAAGACCGGCAAGATCAAGGCGACGAATTACAAGGCCTGCCTCGCACTCGAGGTCCCCGCTTACATCGCATTCTACAAATCGCCGCCGGATTTCGTGGGCAGCGATGCGCTGACCATTGAAGTCAAATACTCCGAAGGCCGGACCGAAATTCAGAAGATTACTGTGAACGTTGCCGGGCCGGGCAGTCAGCAAAAGATATGAAGTGCCGCTCTTCGGGCGGATTTGATCGGGACCGAACTCCGACTCTTGGCAGATCTCGGGCGACTGGTCAGTTCACCCGTGTCACTTCACACGCGCTTCGAGAGTTCAGCCCGACCATGCCGATATTGACGTTCTTGAATTGCTGGCTCATCTGCGCGGAAATCGGCGCGTTCGCCCACACCAGAACCGTGGTGCCGCGCGCCCGGTCGTTGTCGGCCCAGCACGCCAGCTCGACCGAGTCGATTTTGCTATCGGTGCCGTTGAACAGGACGAAGCTGGCTATCCCATAACCGTCGGAACGCCTGATCGTCTGCAATGCCTCGATTTTGACCCGGTCCGCCAGGCTGGATGGCTGGTCCGGCAACTGCGGACCCTGCGCTGCGGCCACGCCAGTCAGCGCATACAGACCCGCCAAACATGATACCCCGATCAGCAACCGCAAAGGCGCCTCGCACACCAGACGCGTCATATTTCCGCGCCTTTCGGGGAGGCGCAAGCCCTGCCGACAGGCCGCTCACCAAAGTGCTTCGAAACAGCCAGCTTCAAGTTGCCGGCAGTGTCAGTGCGAAAGCGTCTTGGCAGCAGGTCGCTGATCTGCGCCCCCATCACAGTCGCCGATCCGGTGCGCCACAACCAGCTCGACCCGGGGCATCTGGCCTTCGCTCATCTCGTTCTTCTCGGTGTAGGACTCGTCGCTGTGCACCGTGATCACAGTGCTGACTGGCCCCATATAGTCACAGCGATTTGCGAAGGTGTACTGATTGTCCCGCTTTTCAGGCTTGGCGGAGATGCAGTTTCCGACCGAAGGAGACGAGAACGTCGCCTTCATCGACAATGTCGGATCAACGCACACCGTCAATTCTCGCTCCAGGAGCCGCTGCTTGGTCTTGCGATGGGCAACCATGTCCATCGTTCGGACGAAATGCCACAGGCCCCTGCGAAATGTGGGTCCGTCAAAGCCATCCGCCCTGGCTTGGTCGGTGAACGGAAGTACAAGGAGCACCAGAAAGAAACCGCGAACCAAGTAGGCTGCAAGAATTGAGCACCGGCCAGTCGTCATTCTTCATACCCGCTAGGCTGCCATGCGGCGCGATGGCTGCGTATCGCCGAACCGACGACCCAAGCTTCAGGATTTGTTGCTAAGCAAGTGTTAACGGCCTTGCCCGCTTCCCCCTGAAACGGGCGGAGCCCGCCCGATCGGCCGTGATCGAATCGCCTTGCCATCCCGCTAAGCGCCCCAAAGCAATCTGTCACGGCGGCTCAAGCGCGGTCAACCTGATCCCAGTATGGAAGGGTACCGCGCGCAGCTATTGAGCCGTAAAGCACAAGCGCGTCCAAGAATTTTCCTAACCGAGGCATGTTTGCAACACCCGGAGCCCCGCCGCATGACCCGGCCGTCTGAAAACGCTGGCGAGGCGAGCGATGATGGCACCGAGGGATGGCTCAGCCGGACCTGCAATCCATCTCTGAACTCGGGCGCACGCCGCTCTGCGGCATCCACGTCTGAAGGCCCGATGGGCCTCGGTTGTCGCTATGCCGGTCGCGGCGTGGGGACGACAGCTTCCGAGGGGATGCCCTGCTGAATTTCGGCAAGCACACCAGATCGCCTGCACCATCGAAGACTAAGTGATTTGCCAAACCTGAGAGGCGCCGAGGCACCGCTCCTCGCTACCGGCTAGCCTTTAGCGCGGACGACGACTGCCCCCGCACGCGGGTACATGTAAGCCTTGGGATACACGACAACCGGACAGTAATTGTCCCAGTGGTGTTGCTGCCAATTCCATTTCCAGCAGCCGGTCGCGATCTCGGGGTCGGGATACCAGTCAAGTCGATATGGCTCATCGCCGAACGGGTATGGCCCGCTCTGGGCGGTCGCGGGCAATGCACACAGGCAGACGGCAGCTGCAATCGCAATCAGACATGATTTATACATGAGCTTTCTCCGAATATCCTAACATAGTGCCAAATCGATACGGTCCGATCAAGCTTTGAAACGTCGCTTTGAAACGTCGCGCATCCGCCCCTGTTCGGCCCATTGCGGGCCGAAGTCATTCAGCCACGGGTCCTGTTCATGAAAAAATCCATCTCCCTCAGTGCCAAGCTTCGATGGCCGGACGTCAAAGATCACTATGTCGTCCTCTATGAGGGGCGTGTGATCGGGAACGTATATCGTTCGGGAGACAGCTGGTCCTGGTCGATCAGCGTACCGATGGGCTTGCCTGACTGGTCGGCCGGAAAAGCGCCAAATCTGCACGAAGGCATCACGGCGCTAGCCCAGGCCTGGACCGGAATATTGAAGGCTACAAGTGCAGAGCGCCTGCAGCGAGCGTGGGATCTCGAACGGGCTGCGCAGGCACGAACCAGCCGCCTCGAGTCCGGTGGCTAGCATCGCGGGTGCGATCAAGCTCGTGCAAGTCAGCGTGACCTCCGTTCCGATCGTCTTTGCGCAAAGAAAGCCGGGCGCGACGCCTCTATTCCGCTCGCGCAAGATTTCTTGCTTGGATCAATGACGTGAAGGCCGAGCTCGACGCCTCCAAATCGCAGGCCACATCGACCGCTCGATCGACGGCCCGGCGGACGCTAACCTGGTCAGCATGTTCACGCTGCTTCAGGGCAGATTGCGCCACTGGAAGAGGCTGACGCCAGAGGGGCGTGTGCGCTGTCCCGGCAAGTTCGAATGCGAGCTCGGCCGACGGCCTCGCCAGGATTGCGAGAGCGGCTTGCGAAAACCGTCCGTTGCTTCTGCGAGAACCGGACATGAGCGCAGAACATTCTCGATCGCGGCGATTCGAAGCGCGCGTATCGGCCTCGCCCAGCAAGAACACCGTGGTTATACGGAGCGCAGCCTGCCGATTTCATCGCAGTAAGGTTGAGCGGTTAGCTTAATCCGCGTTGCTTGTTGCGAAGTCTCGCCGATCGCATATCCATCTTCACACCGGGCTCCCCCAAGCTCGGCCCCACCCAAGCAAAGCCGTCGAGCGAACATGGGTCGCTTGGCGGCTTTGTCGTTGTGTCGACGAAAGGATCATTTCGGTTATGGCGCGCAAGCCCTGGTCGTTCAAGGAAGACCGCCGGCTCATGGAGTTGGCCAAGTCTTCAACCTCGCTGGAGGAGGCGGCGAAAGTTCTCGGCCGCTCGCCGGATGCGATCAAGCGCATGGCTTTGCGGCTTGGTCTTTCGTTAAAGTCGAAGACGGGAAAGAAGGGGTAGTCTTGGAAACAGCTCGTCGCGGACGGCAGTTTTCGTTGTTCGCCATTGCGGCAACACATCTCTCGGAACGGCGTCGAGCTTTTCGCCTTGCAGGACGGAACCAAAGCAACCATCAGGTGTTAACGCAGACTTCGCAGCGAGGTCTGGCAATGCTCCATTTTGCCATTTCCGCAATGTTGATTTGGCTGGCGATCAACATCGCCTTCTTGGTGCTTCGGCTGCGGGCCGCCCGCGATCACGCCGCGCCCGATACCGACAGGTCCGTCCGATCTTATCCAGAGGCCATCCCCGCCCGCACCCGATGAGCGCGACCAAGCATCCTGCTTCAGCCCGCCCGGCCCGCTCAGACCTGGTTGCGCGTCTTCTTCGGGAAGCCCGTCCCGGGGCTGATTCCGTAGATGGGTTTCCCTGCCCCCTTGAAGGCTCCACTCATGGTCTCCGAACCGGAATTCGTCGCCGTGCCGCTACGGGTGGCTGAGGTGGGCTGAGTGCCCGATGGCTGGTCCTTGATTCCCTGCGCCCGGGCCACGGAGCTTCCGAAGACCGACGACAGGAGGAGGCTTAACCTCCTGATCATACTGCTCAACTTTCCATACTTGCGAGATCGTTGGTCAGGCCATCACCCGGGCAGCCCTTCCGGGCCCACCCGCGCGTTAAACCCTATCTTAGCTCCCGCTGGCTAGGCTCAATTCCCAACATCAGTCACCCAGCCTCTCCTGACTTCCGCCCGGACCGGATGAGACAGCAGCGACCGAACCTCTCGTTTGTGGCGCTCGTGCTTGCGAGCATGATGGCGTTCGGGTTGGCGGGCCATTTCGCGGCAGAGGCCGTCATTCGCCATCAGCAGGCGCACCAGCTCAACGAGCTGACAGAGGTCGTTCTGCGCCGCTCCGAATTTGCAGTCGATTTTGCCGCATCCAGCCTGGACGAGCTCGCGAGGCGTGATCTTGCAAGCTGCGAGCCGGCAGCACTGCAAGCCATCCGGCTCCACGTCTACCAGCGCTCGGCCATCAAGGACGTTCGGCTCGTCAATCCCGACGGATCGGTGATCTGCTCGGCCTATTCCGAGACGCTCGAGTTCGACAAGGGATGGGCAGATCGCCACGACATGCTGTCCTCGCGCGACAAGGCGCTCTCGCTGTTCCGCGTGGAGCAGTTCGGCGGCGACGCATTGGGCGTGCTCAAGGACGTCAATCGCAGCTCCGCCCTGGTCGCCATTGTCGGCATCAATGCCAATCTGTTCGATCTCATGCCCGCCGAGTTGCGCGCGCACAGCGAGGTGATCCTCGCCTTGAGCAATGGCGAGAAGCTCGGCGAATTCCGGCTCGATGCCGACAGACCCTTGCTCGGTCCGATCAGCTTCGACAGGCATTCCGCGCGGTTTCCGCTTCATGCCACGATCCGGCTCGAGCACTCAGTCCTTTCGAGCTGGAACAGCGAGGCGTATTGGCCGGTGCTCTTGGTGGCCCTTGGACTTGGTGCACTCTTCGGCATCCTGCTGGCACGCAGCCGCCGGATGGAAGGGCCGGTCGCCGATCTCGATCGCGCCCTCGCAGCCGGCGAATTCAAGCCATACTACCAACCCATCTTCGACCTCAGGACGGGCCGGATCACGGGCTGCGAGATTCTGGCGCGCTGGGTTCGCCGGGACGGCTCGGTGGTGCCGCCGATGAACTTCATTCCGCTGGCCGAGTCCAGCGGGCGCGTCCAGGTGATGACCTGGCAGATCCTGAGATCGGCGCTCTCCGACCTGCGGCCTGTGCTGAGGGCGGAGAAGGCCTTCAAGATGTCTGTGAATGTCGTGCCCGGGCACCTGCTGAGTGCCGGCTTTGTCGAAACGCTGCGGCGCACGGTTCTGACGGCGAGAGTCTCCGCACGCCAGATCGTGGTCGAAGTTACCGAACGTGACGAGCTCGATGATCTCGCGCACGCCGCGGCTGTGGTGGCCGAGCTGCGTGACCATGGCTTCCGGGTCGCCATCGACGACGTCGGCGTTGGCCATAGTGGGCTGTCGCGACTGAAGGGGCTCGGCGCCAACACGATCAAGATCGACAAGTTCTTCGTCGACACCGTTACCCTGGATGCATCGACCACAACGATCGTCGAGATGTTGGTCGCGCTCGCCAGGGACTTCCGAATGACGGTCGTGGCCGAAGGAATCGAGACGGAGGAGCAGCGCCAGGCCCTGATCGCGTCCGGCGTCGAAGAAGGACAGGGCTATCTCGTCGCCGCACCGCTTCCGTTTCCGAAGTTCAGCGAGCTCGTCGATTCACGCAAGCACTCCGCATCCGCAGCGCCGCCTGGCGATGTCTTGGTGGCCTGACCATCTCCGCCGGGCGGCATCCCGTTCTTCGCCGAGAAAGCTTGGCGCTTTAACGATGTTCTCGTCTTTCGAAGCGGAATGGCACCCAAGCGGCTATGCTAGGTCATGCGTCGAAATCACCTCATCGCAGCCGCAGGAATCTGCCTCGCCCTCATCGCCTATGCCACTTTGGCAAGGCTGGCGGGAAGGCCGGCGCTGATGGGGCATGCCGAGGCCTACTGGATCGTCGTCATCGAACGGTTCAGCGCCTACGGCCTGTTGGGTTTCCTCCTGTCCTTCCTGCTGCCGGGCCGGCTCGCTTTGGCCTGCTCGCTTGTCATCGCTGTCGCAATCGGACTGGAAATCCTGCAAGCGTTGACACCCGATCGCGATCCAGGCTTCCTGGACGTGCTGCAAAAGGCGGCGGGAGGTACCGTCGGTGTCATCCTCGCCCAGACGATCCTGGCCTTCCTGCCCCGGCCGCCAGCCTGAAGTCCACGGCGCAGCCAACGTCTTCAGCGCCTAAGCATGATCCGGAAAAGTGCGCAGCGGTTTTCCCTCGCGACAAACGCGGGATGCGTTTGCGCGGAGATCATGCTCAAACAACAACCTAAAGCGCGATGAAGATTCATCCCAATCGCATCGCGCTTTAGGAACGCCGTCCCTACTTCATCATCTGCCCGCGCAGTTCGCCGCCCGGGTTCGCAGCCGTGTGGATGTTCGCGTACCACTTCCCGGCCAACAGATCGGCCGCCTGAGCGTCCGTGAGCGTGGCGCTGCCTTGGATGGGGCTTTGGACCGTCTTGAAGGGCAAAACGATGCCGGCGTTCTTGCCCGCCTCACCCGGACCATGAAAATGAGCCCCCATCGCCGGACCAGTCAGACCGGCATATGTAACCGTATAGGTCAGGACCTTCGTCGCAGTATCGAACGCAGCCTCGGCCTTGCCTGAACCGGAGGAGTTGTTCGGAGGCACTTCATTGCTGCCCTTGAGGGCGGCCTGCAGCTTGACGACCTCCGCACGTGACGGCGCGGCAGTGACGATGAGCAGTCCGCCCAGCATCATCGTTCCCAACATTGTCACGCCGACCCGATGCTTGGCTTTCCTCATGGCATTCTCCTACGGGCTTTAGGACCAGTTGCGGTTGAAACCCCGGCTCCGGCTTGAAATTCCGGAAACAAGTTATGCCTGATTCGCGAAAAGCTATCGGAAATCCCACGGCGGGCGCCTCGAGCAGCCAGCCTGGGGGGCGTGAAGCGGGCTTAAGTGACCCCGCGCTCGCGGAACCCAATCGGGCAGGAGGCTCAGCCCATTTGCCTGTGCGTGCTCTGGAGCGCCTCGATGGCGCCGTCGAGATCGAAATCCGCTTCGCGGATTGATGCGAAGAACTTGACCGTCAGCGCCAGGTCAAGCTTGACGCGCGTTGCTCCGTCGCGGCTCTTGCGGCGGTCGAGCGACAAATGGATGGCCCGCATTCTGGCTTCTGCCGGCGTGCAGCCGCTGAGTGTCGCCAGTTCGGCATAGGTCATCCAGATCTGAGGCATGTTCTCGTCCGTCCGTTACAGCGGCCCTCATCCTAGCCTTCTGCGCCTAAACGCGCCCTTGCCGCGCCGCGGTCGCAGACCGTTTCGCTGCGATAGCGTCAACGCAAGACTAATTGTTCAAGCATGGTCTCTTCGGAAAACCGCTGCGCACTTTTCCGGATCAAGCTTCAGGATGCCTGGAGGATGCACGAACATGGCGCGGCCGCGAACGGCTGTCGAGGCCCTTGGGCAATTTGTCATTGAGCTTCACGACGGCGCCTCGAGCCTCCGCAGCCGGCGCATCTTCTTGGCAATAGATCAGCGTCACCTCGAACGTCACGTCGGGCGCTTGCCTGGCCGTTCCGGAGCAGGTCGCCAGCGCACCGCTGCACACACCCGCAAGGCTGACCTCGACCTCGTCCAGCCCGAACACGGTCGGCGGGCCCTCGGCATGCCGCCGCGTGGTCAGGACGGCCGTGAAGCGCCGGTCGTCGTCGAACTGATAGGAGCCGCCATAGGTGAAGAAGCTGTCGCTGCCGGAGATCCGCCCCTCCGCCAGATGCACGACGCCCGTGCCCTGGGCCCGCGGGGTCCTGAACCAGGCCGCGTATTTGCCGTCTCTTATCATGGGAATCATCCGCCGCAGAAATTCATCCGTATTTGCGACGAACTCCGGGGCGCGACAATGACCGACGCGGCGAGGATTCCGCCACGGTTAACGCCCTGCAAAGCCGATCCGTCAAATTGCCACCGCCGCACGAAGCGATGCCGGCGGTGCTGTCAGAACAATTCTATGCCGTCATCCGCGGCCTCGACCGCCTCGACCCGGCGCGTGGCGGCGATCGACACTAATCCGAGTGTTTGCAAGACGTCGCGATGAACATCCCGCTCACGCTCCATCGTGTAACGCGCGAAGATATCGTCGAGTATCGCCCGGTCTTGCACGGTCGGCTGTAGCCCCTGCGCGCCCCCGCTCGCCGCCTCGAGCTGCGTGGCGACCGCAGGCAAAGCCGCGGAGCTTTCGCCGAGCGTCGTCATCAGACCCTGGGCCGAATTCATCAACCTCTCGAATTCCGCGCCTTCGTCGGCGAGCCGGCTCATCAGCTTGCCGAGCCGTTCATTGCCGGTCTCGACCTCGCGCAGCGCCTGAAGGATGTGCGGCTCGAGCTTGGCAAGCTGTGTGGGATCAGCCTGCACGCGGAGCTCCTTCAGCCCGTTGGCCGAACGCTCGATATCGTCGAGCACGGGCCTCAGGCGCCCGGCCCCCACCGAGACTTGGTCGGCGGTCGCCTTGAGTTCGTTGGCGATGACGACGAAGGCGCTGCCGCGGCGGCCGAGATGGCTCGCCTTGAGGCCGGCATTCATTCCGATCAGCGTGATGTCGACGCTCGCCTCGGCAAGCCCGGCGATCGCCTGGCGAAATTTTGCCAGCGTGTCCTCGACGATCGCGAGCGCCTCGTCGACCGAGCGACCGGCGCCCTCGCAGGTGGCGATCAGGTTCGACGCGTGCGCCAGCGTCTGCTTGATGCGTGTCAGGAACGACGACGAGCCGCCCTCCTCGCCGCCAAACAGCGTACGGCCATGGCCGGCGACGCTGCCTGCATCGCGCAGGATCGCGGACAGCGCACCGACGATCTGGCCGACGTCGCCGCCGAACTCGCGCTGAGCATCCTTGAGTTGGGCCGCCTGCAACTGACAAATCGCACGCACGCCGTCATCGCTCGGAACCGGTCCGGGGACGAGGCTCGGCGCGCGTTCCGACGCAAAGCCGAGGCCGTGGGCCACGTGTTCAAGACGTTGACGCGTGCTGTCGCCCGCCTGCAGCGAGATGATTGCGCTGCCGACCGCCTCCGCGATCTTCCTGGTGCTGGAGCTTGCGCGGTCGGCCAGATGGGAGCTCTTGCTGCGCTGATCGCGTAGCCTGGAATGGGCCGCACCAAGTTCGGCGCTCTCCGACACCAGCTGAGCCAGATAGCTGCTCTCGAACTCCTTCTGCCGGCCGGAGGCGGTGGCGACCGCCTCGGACAGGCGCTGCTGGTCCCGCGCGCAGTCTTCGATCGAGCGCTGCACGGCCTTGCCGAGATCATAGGCCTCCTGCGTGAAGGCGAGAAAGCCCTCGCGGTCGCCGTCAAGCGAGGCCGCCTCGATCCGCGCGCTGCGCGCGATGATGGTGATCATCTGGATATGCTTGAACAGCGGCTTGAGGAGCGAAGACGCCCCTGCCGTGCTCTTGCCGATCGTCTCCAGCAGGGCGCTCTCCGCCGGTAGCGCCTGCGCCAGTTCGCTCAGCCGTGCGGCGATCTCCTGCAACGCCGTTGCAGCGCCTTCGATCTCGGCGCCCGAGAGTTCGCCGGAGAGCGTCGCCAGACCCTGGTTCAGCTCCTTGAAGATGAGGTGGCCGCGTCCGAGTTCGTGACCGACGCGCGCAAAGACGTCCTCGATGCGCGAGGAGACGTCCTCGATCGCCGAGGTCGCTTCAGCGAACGTGTCGGTCGGAACGACGGACATCACCATCAACCCGCCGCCGCGGCGTGCCCGGCCTGATACCAGAGCATGATCTCGCGCGGGATCTGATGGAGCGAAACGACCTTCTCGACGCCGCCATGGGCGATGGCTTCCTTGGGCATGCCGAACACCACGCAGCTCTCTTCGTCCTGCGCCCGCGTCGAGGCGCCGAGCTTGCGCATCTCCAGCATCCCGCGCGCGCCGTCGTCGCCCATGCCGGTCATGATCACGCCGAGCGCGTTGGCGCCGGCATGCTGGGCCGCCGAGCGGAACAAGACGTCGACGGACGGACGATGCCGCGACACCGGCGGACCGTCCTTGATCGCGATCTGGTAGCGCAGGCCGATGCGCTGGAGCAGCATGTGACGAGCGCCGGGCGCGATATAGGCGCAGCCCGGCAGCACCGGCTCACCGTCCTCGGCCTCCTTGACCCTGATCTGGCAGACGCCGTCGAGACGCCTGGCGAAGGCCGCGGTGAAGCCTGCCGGCATGTGCTGGACGATGACGATCGGCGGACAGTGCGCCGGCAGCATCTCCAGGATGTCGTTGAGCGCTTCAGTCCCGCCCGTCGACGCGCCGATGCAGACGATGCGTTCCGTCGTCGGCCGGACCCGCCCCTGCACCGGTGGCGGGATGATGGCGTCGGCGGTCAGCTTCTTCTCGATGGCCCGGCGTTCCGCACGCGGGCGCACCCGCGCGCGCGCGGCCGACTTCACGGCCTCGCGCAGCCGTGTCGAGCATTCGAACAGTGCCTGCCGCGTGTCGATCTTCGGCTTCGGCACGATGTCGACCGCGCCGGCCTCGAATGCCTCGAACATCACGTTCGAGCCCTCCTCGGTCAGCGAGGAGCAGATGATCACCGGGATCGGGTGCTGCGCCATGATCTTGCGCAGGAAGGTCATCCCGTCCATCCGCGGCATTTCGAGATCGAGGATGATGACGTCGGGTACCTCCTTCTCGAGGCGGCGCACCGCCACGAACGGATCTGACGCGGTCCCCATCACCTCGATGTCGGGATCCTCACAAAGGATCGTCTGCAGGATTTGGCGCACCGACGCCGAATCGTCCACGATCAGCACGCGAACTTTCTCCCTCGGCATTCTGGTTGCGCTCCGGCTAGACCTGGAAAATGGTTGGCTGAACTTGCTTCAAGCCCGCCACGGCACTGTGAATCATCGATTCCGAATGTCCAACCAGCAGATAGCCGCCGGGGCGCAGATGGTTGCACAATTGCTCGATCACCTTGCGCTGGGTCTCGCGCTCGAAATAGATCAGGACGTTGCGGCAGAAGATGACGTCGACGTCGCGATCGACGGGGTAGGAGGAGTCCATGAGGTTCATCCGCATGAAATGCGTCATGCGCCGCAATTCCGGCACGACCCGCACCTCGCCGCGCGAGGAGTCGCGCGACGACAGGAAATATCGCTTCACGAAATGCTCCGGCACGGGAGCGAGCATGTCATGGGTGTAGATCGCGGTTTTGGCAAGGCGCAGCACCGCGGTCGAGATGTCGGTGCCGAGGATACGGTACTGGAAGCGCGAGCCGTTCCGCGTCATGTCGTCCAGCACCATCGCGGTCGTGTAGGCCTCCATGCCGGTGGAGCTCGCCGAGCTCCAGATCTTCAGGTTCGCGCTGGTCCGTCGATGCGACTTGAGCAGAGCAGGGACCGCGACGTCGCGCATGAAGGCGAAGTGCTGCGGTTCGCGAAAGAAATCGGTCTTGTTGGTCGTCACCACATCGATGAGATGAGTGAGCTCGGTCTCGAAATGATCCGCCTCGAACAGGTTTTCGACATACTCGTTGAGGCCGGAGAAGCTCAGCGCGCGCACGCGCTTGTGCAGCCGCCCCTCCAGCATCAGCCGCTTGCCGGGCGGCAGCTTGATGCCGACCTGGCCTTCGATCAGATCGGCAATGGTCCGGAAATGGCGGTCCGACAGACGCACCGTCCTATCCTGCACAGCGAGCATCATGGCCGTCCGCCCCGGTTCGGGATGGCCGCCTCCAGCAAATATCGGACCGAACGGGCCATCTCGAATCCCCTGCGTTTACAAAGCCGCCAAAGCGGACCGGTCCGCCCTGGGACGAGCCGGTCCGCAACAATCGTGAGGTTTTTCCTAGCGCTGGAAATCGGCGTCCCGGTCGTCCTCCCCGGCGTTCATGTCGAGGGCGAAGCCGCCGCCACCGGCAGCCTTGAGGGCTCGCACCGGCTTGCCTTGCGGCTTCTTGGCCGGACGCTCGGCTGCCGCCATCGTCGCCGCCTTGGCCCGCAGCTGATTGACCGCCCGGTCGATCGGCGCAGCTGCGTGGCTCTTTCCGCCCTGCTCGATGCGGAAATAGGCGATCGTGGACTGGAGCTGCTCGGCCTGCGAGGCGAGTTCCTCCGAGGTCGAGGACACCTGTTCGGAGGCGCTGGCGTTCTGCTGGCCGACCTTGTCGAGCTGCTGGATCGCCTGGTTGATCTGCGCCGAGCCGACGTCCTGCTCGCGGCAGGCCGCGGTGATCTCCTCGACGAGCTCGGCGGTCCTCTTGATGTCCGGCACAAGCTTGGAAAGCATGGCGCCGGCCTCCTGCGCCACCTTGACGGTGTCGGCCGAGAGCGTGCCGATCTCGGCGGCGGCGGCCTGGCTGCGTTCGGCGAGCTTGCGCACTTCGGATGCCACCACCGCAAAGCCCTTGCCGTGCTCGCCGGCGCGCGCGGCCTCGACCGCGGCGTTGAGGGCGAGCAGGTCGGTCTGCCGCGCGATCTCCTGCACGATCGTGATCTTCTCGGCGATGGTCTGCATCGCGTTGACGGCGCGGCCGACGGCGGCGCCGCTGGCCTCCGCGTCCTTGGCGGATTGCGCTGCGATCTTCTCGGTCTGGTTGGCGTTGTCGGCGTTCTGCTTCACGTTCGAGGCCATCTCTTCCATAGAGGAGGATGCCTCTTCCGCGGACGAGGCCTGCTCGGTCGCGCCCTGCGAGAGCTGCTCGGCACTGGCGGACAGCTCCTGGCTGCCGGCCGAGACGTTCTGCGCCGCAGTGAGCGCCTCCGATACGATCTGCCGAAGCTTCTCCACCATGCGTTCGAGCGCGAGACCGAGCGTGTCCTTGTCCGACAGCGGCTTGGCTTCGACCGTCAGATTGCCTTGCGAGATCTCATTGGCGACGGCCGCGGTCTTGTTGAGGTTGACGGTCATCGCGTTCAGGGATTTCACGAGATCGCCGATCTCGTCGTTGCTCGTAGTATCGATCTTCTGGCTGAGGTCGCCGATCGCGACAGCATCCGCCAGCCCGACGGCCTTGGCGAGAGACCGGCTGATGTTGATCGAAATCCAGACTGCGCTGATCGCAGCAATGATGAGCGAGACGACGACGAGGACGATGAGAATCAACTGGGCGCGACGGCTCTCTTCATTGGACTGCACAGCCTGTTCGGCCATCTGCCTCTTCGTGTTCGTGACATAGGCTGCCATCGCCTCCGACGCGTCCGCGACCACCTTGCGCCCGTCACCCATCGAGCGCTCCGTTGCCTTGGCCTTGTCTGTCTTTGCCAGCCTGATCGTCTCTTCCTGGTAGACGTTCATTCTGGCGTAGGCACTCGCAAAGTTGTCGAGCAGCTTCTTGCCGCCTTCGCTGGCGAGCGCATAGACCTCGTCCTTGGTCTTCGCCGCCTGCTCGCGGAGCTTGGCCGCGTTCAACGCGAATTCATCGGCTTCGCTTGGCGTTCCCAGAATTGCGTTCTTTTCCGCCCTGAGCTGCTGCCAAATGATCTTTTCGACTTCGGTCGCTTTTTCCATCCGCTTGGCGCGAAGCACCATGGTATCTGCGGTCGCGGCCATGTCGGCCAACTTCATGTAACTTACAGCGCCTGCCACAATAAACAGAAAGACGACGACGCCGAAGGCGCCGGCGAGCTTAGCCTTGACGGTGAATCTCATGATCAATCCCATCGGTTCAAATTGGAATTTCTACTCGGCAACGCTTTACGCTTTTCAATTCAGGCGGCGCGAGATGCATCGGCTTCGCGCCCTTCCAGGATCTCGTCATGCGCCATCAGCTTGGCGAGATCGAAGATGATGACAAACTTATCGCCCTTGCGCCCGATGCCGGCCGCATAGTCGGACTGCCATTTGCCGCCGACCTCCGGCACGGGCTCGATCGCCTGCTCGTCGATATCGGTGACCTCGAACACGCAATCGGCGACGAACCCGACGCCGACTAGGCGACCGTTCATCGGAACGTCCAGGATGATGATGCGCGTCGCCTCGGTGGCGGGTACGCTCGGCAGGTCGAGCTTGAGCCTCAGGTCGACGATGGGATAGCCGCTGCCGCGGACATCGATCATCCCAAGCAGGAAATGCGGCGCATGCGGCAAGCGTGCGATCGGCCGCATGTCCAGAATCTCCCGGACGTTGCGAATGCTGATGCCGAAGGTCTCGCCAGCCAGACCGAGCGTCAGATATTGAGCCGTTTCGACCATGTTGCGTTCCTCACATTACGATCCAGCAGAAGCGGCCCGGCCAAGGGGACGGCCGGGCCAGCCGCTCAGCGATGGAATTCGGCGTCGTGCTCGTCCGCTCCGTCATGCATCGCGAAGGCGAAGCCGCCCGCGTTGGCGACCTTCTGCGGACGCCGCACCGGCGGCTTCGCCGGCTTCTTGCTGCCGCGCTCGGCCTCGGCCATGGCCGCGGCCTTCGCCTTGAGCTGGCCGACTGCGCGGTCGATCGGCATCGTGGTCCCAGCCTTCGTGGCCCCAGCCTTCTCCTGCGCACCCTCGTCGATACGGAAGAACGAGATGGTCGACTGCAACTGCTCGGCTTGCGAAGCGAGTTCTTCCGAGGTCGAGGAGACCTGCTCGGACGCGCTGGCATTCTGCTGACCGACCTTGTCGAGCTGCTGGATGGCCTGGTTGATCTGCGCCGAGCCGACGTCCTGCTCGCGGCAGGCGGCGGTGATCTCGACAACCAGCTCCGCGGTCTTCTTGATGTCCGGGACGAGCTTCGAAAGCATCGACCCGGCCTCCTGTGCCGCCTTGACGGTGTCGGCCGAGAGCGTGCCGATTTCGGCCGCCGCGGTCTGGCTGCGCTCGGCGAGCTTGCGCACCTCCGAGGCCACCACGGCAAATCCCTTGCCGTGCTCGCCGGCGCGCGCGGCTTCGACCGCCGCGTTCAGGGCGAGAAGATCGGTCTGGCGCGCAATCTCCTGCACGATCGTGATCTTCTCCGCGATGGTCTGCATCGCCGCGACGGCACGGCCCACGGCCGCGCCGCTGGCTTCCGCATCCCTGGCCGACTGCGAGGCGATCTGCTCGGTCTGGTTGGCATTCTCGGCATTCTGCTTCACGTTGGCGGCCATTTCCTCCATCGAGGAGGACGCCTCCTCCGCGGAGGACGCCTGTTCGGTCGCACCTTGCGACAGTTGCTCGGCGCTCGCCGACAATTCCTGACTTCCGGCCGAGACGTTCTGCGCGGCGGTCAAGGCATCCGCGACGATGTGGCGAAGCTTCTCGACCATGGCGTTGAGAGACTTGATGAGATCGCCGATCTCGTCATTGCTGGAAACCGTGATCGTCCGATTGAGATCGCCACTGGCGACCGCGCCGGCAAGACCGACGGCCCGCCCGAGCCCGCGGCTGACATTGAGCGAGATCCAGATGGCGGCGGCCACAGCAATGAGCAGCGACACCACCACGATCCCGATCAGAAGCGTCTTGGCGCTGCTGCTGTCATGCGCAGCCTGCGCGCTGAGCTCCGCCATCGCCTTTTTGACATAGGTTATATACTCGCCCGAGGTGGAGATCGATTGCGCCGCGTTGGCCTTGCCCTCGCCAGCCAGCATCGCGCTTGCGCGGATGTTGCCCGCTTCCTTCACGACGTCGGACGTCCGGGAGGCCACGGCAATGAGCCGGTTGCCATGCTCAACGAGAGTCGCGGGCGGGAGCCCCGCCGCGCTGAGAGCGCTACTACCCTGGCTGATAGCTGCCTTCAGCGCATCGAGGCGTTCGGCCAGACCCTTCATCGTGGCGTTGAGGTCGTCCATGGCCGTGGCCGAGAAGGACAGCGCGACCTGACGCTGCACGCGGGCCGCTTCAAGCCTCATGGTCTGCAGTGCCACGAGCGCGTTGCTGCGCTCGATGGAAGCCGCGCCGCGACCGGCGTCCGCCAGCAATGCGTCGGCGGCATCGTTCCAGTTCCTGACGATTCCGACCCCTTCCGCAGCCCATAGCTGGCCGCCGCGGAAATTCGAATTCTTCAGCGCCTCCCTGATGAACGCATCCTCGCCGGCATTCATCTTGTCGTAGGCCGCAGAGAACTTATCGAGCACGCGCTTTCCGGCTTCAGTCGCACTCGCGGCGACTTCGTCCCGCGCGCGCGAGGCTTCGCTGCGATACTTCTTTATTTCGGCGACGATCTTTTGCATTTCCTCGTCGGTCGCGGCCAGGATGAGGTCGCGCTCGGCCTGCCCCTGATAGAGAACGTAGTTCTGAAGCTCGCCGGCCTTGTCGATCCGGGCGGCACGCAGAACCAGGTCGTCCGACGTTTCGGCGAGCTGGGTGAGCTTGAGGTAGGCCAGCGCCCCCGTGGTCATCGATAGAACGATGATGATGCCGAACGCGCTCGCGAGCTTCGCTTTGACGGTAAATCTCATTTGCAGCCCCTAACCCCCTTTGGTCTCGTGACCGAGACTCGATTCAATTCAGAATGCGTTCCATGTTCGGAACGATGACGAACTCTTCACGCCACTTGGTGATGAAGCGGATGAACTCCGGCTTCCAGTGCATGCCCACGCGCGGCGTCTGCTGCACGTCCGTCTGCGAGATCTCGGTGACCTCGTAGACCTTGTCAGCGGTGACGCCGACCAGCACCGGTTCGTTGTCCATCTTGATCTCGACAACGACAATGCGCGTGTCCGCTGAAGTCTCGGCCTGCGGCATGCCGAAGCGGATGCGCAGATCGGCCAGCGGAATGACGTTGCCGCGCACATTGATCACGCTCGGCACGAACGATCTGGCACCGGCCACCTTGGTTGCCGGCATGGGGTCGATGATCTCGCGCACGAGGCCGGCATCGAGCGCGAATTTCTCCTCGCCGAGCCCGATCATGACGACCTGCATGGAAGCCTCGTGATGCTCGCCTGCGCCTTGACCAGTGTCCTGCTTCATCACGCCGCCTCGCTGCTGTGCTGTTTCTCGACCTGGGACTGCGCCAGCGCAACGAGTTGCACCACGTCCAGGATCAATGCCGCAGTACCGTCGCCGAGGATGGTCGCCCCGGAGAAGATCGTGACGTCGGAGTGCAGCTTGGAAAGCGACTTGATCACGGTCTGGTGGTTGCCGATGATCTGGTCGGCGACGAGTCCGACGCGGGTCTCGCCGGTGGAGATGATGATCGTCTTCTGATGCCGGTCCGGCGCGCCGGACGCACTCATGAGCTCCCGAAGCCGCAGGAACGGCACCAGATTGCCCCGCATGTTGAGGAAGTTGCGGCTCCGCGAGCGCTCGTCCTCGGCGGTCAGCTCGACGCATTCCTCCACCGCCGACAGCGGGATGATGTAGCGGCCCTCGTCCACGCGGATCAGCAGACCTTCGATGATCGCGAGTGTCAGCGGCAGGCGCAGCGTCACGGTGGTGCCGTGGCCGGGCCTGGTCGACAGATCGATCGAGCCGCGCATGTTCTCGATGGTGCGCTTGACCACGTCCATGCCGACGCCGCGGCCGGACAGCGCCGAGATGGCCTGCGCAGTGGAGAAGCCCGGGTGGAACAGGAACTGGTGAACCTCGTGGTCCGAGAGCGTCGCGCCCGCTGCGACAAGGCCCTGCTCTTCGGCCTTGGCGCGGATCCGTGCCGTGTTGAGGCCCGCACCATTGTCCCGGACCGTCACCAGCACCTGGGCCCCGGAGTGGACGGCCTGCAGTTCGATTCGTGCCGGCTCGCCCTTGCCGTTGGCGGCTCGCGTGGCGGTGTCCTCGATGCCGTGATCGATGGCGTTGCGGATCAGGTGCACCAGCGGATCGGCCAGGCATTCGATCATGGTCTTGTCGAGCTCGGTATCTTCGCCCGAGGTGACGAATTCGACAGGCTTGGACAGATCCCGCGACAGGTCATGCACGAGGCGGCGGAAACGGCCGAACAGCGAGCCGATCGGCACCATGCGCGCACCCATCGTGGTATCGCGCAAGGAGGAAGCGAGGCGCTCGATCTCCTCGGCGATCATCTTGATCGAGAGGTCGGAGCCGCAGGCGGCGAGCTGGGTCAGCCGCGCCTGGGCGATGACGAGTTCGCCGACCCGGTCCATCAGCTCGTCCAGGCGCTCGGCCTGGACACGAACGGTGGCAATGCCGCGGTCTTCGCGCTTGGCCTCGGACTTCGGCTCCGCTCTGGCTTCAGATTTGGGCTCGGTCTTCGCTGCGGGCTGCACGGCAACCGGCGAAGCGACGACCTCGACCATGGGCGCAGCAATCTGGGCCGCCGGAGTCGGCTCCTCGTCGAGCAGCCGGAACAGCGGTGCCGGTGCAGGAGCTTCGACATGCGCCAGCGGCGCGAGCGTCAGCTTCATCTCGTCCTGGACGAACATGAAGACGTCGTCGATCGCGTCCTTGTCGCAGGCCGCGTGCAGCTTGACATCCCACTTCAGATAGCAGTCGTCCGGCTCCAGTTCGTCGAGGAACGGGATGCCGTCAGTGATCGGGACGACGAAGCAGGGCCCGAGCTTGCAGAGATCTTCCAGCAGGTCGAGCGGGTTCGAGCCGTTGCGCAGGATGTGGGATTCGAACTCCAGATGGAGATGCCAGCCGGCCTGCTTGCTCTCGCGGGCGGCCAGCGGGGGCGCCTCGGCGATCGCGACCATCGGAGCGTCAGGCTGGTCGGCCGAGACGAAGCGCTTGAGGTCGTCGAGGATGGCTTCGCCGATGATGTCGTCGGTCGACTGCGGATCTTCGATCAACGCGCGAATGTAATCCTTGGCGGCGAGCGCGACCGAGATCAGCTCCTGGGTCGGCTTGATCTCGCCGTTGCGGACGCGGTCGAACGCGGTCTCGAATTCGTGGGTGAAGGAGGCAACCTTGTCGAAGCCGAACATGGCGCCCGAACCCTTGATCGTATGCAGGGCGCGGAAGGCGGAATCGACCAGCTCGCGGTCCTCGGGACGCTGGCCGAGATCGAGCAAGGCCCCCTCAAGAACTTCGAAGAGCTCGCTGGCTTCCTGGCGGAAGACCTCGGTTGGGTCCACAGCGCTCATGTGCGCACCAGCTTGCTAACCACGGCGAGCAACTGCTCAGGCTTGAACGGTTTGGTGATCCAGCCGGTGGCGCCGGCGCTCTTGGCTTCCTGCTTCGCCGTGTCGTTGGATTCGGTCGTCAGGAACACGATGGGCATGCCGATCGCGCCCGGCAGCTTGCGCAGTGCCCGGATCAGCTCCAGCCCGTTCATGACGGGCATGTTGAGGTCAGTGATCACGAGGTCGGGCTTGCCGGCCTGCGCCTTGGCGAGCCCTTGCGCGCCGTCGCCGGCCTCGATCACGCTGTGACCGGCCGGCTCGAGCACGACCTTGATCATTTGCCGAATGCTGGGGGAATCGTCGACGGTCAGAATCGTGGCCATCAGGTGCCATCTTTCCTTTGCGGGAAATGCTGATCGATCATCGCCTCGCTGGCGAAGCCGGCACGGCGAAGGGTGTTGCGAAGAGACTGCGAGAAGGAGGTCAGGACCACCGGGCGGCCCTGGGCCTCTCCCGTCCTGGCGGTCGACAGCAGGAGCTGGATCGAAGTCACGTCGGCCTTGTCGACGCTGGAGCAATCGATCTCGAGCCGGTCCTGTCGGCTGAAAGCCTCGCGAATCAGGTCATAGACGCTGCGGATCGCAGCGACGCTGCAATCGGCGGGCAGCCGTAAGGGCCACTTCGAGCCAGTCACCTCAGACGACATTGGTCCCCCAATTTCCCCGGGATTCGATGCACGCATCGCGAGAATCCTACGCCCAACTATCCTCGTGGGAGAGTTTGCAAATTGCTAACGGCCCGCACCGTACAACTACGGGTAATAAACCAAAAACATTCGCGTTTGCGCGTTTTCCATGCACGATCCCCGCCCCAAACCACGTGTTACGAAGGGTGTCGAGGCAGTTTGCCGCGGATGAATGTTTGCTCCGCGTTAAATCGCGCAGACTATTCGTCGAGACCACGCCTCGCATCCGAACGAGACCGGCCGCCGATGCTGACCCAAGCGCTCCTGGTTGACGACAGCCGTTCTGTCCTCAACTTCCTGAAACGCCACATCGAGGCCGAAGGTCTGGTCGAGGCCACCACCTTCCTCGATCCCGTGGAAGCGCTGATTTGCGCCCGGGAACGCGCCTTCGATCTCGTGCTGGTCGACTACGAGATGCCGCATATGGACGGCATCAGCTTCATCCGCACCTTCCGCAGGTTTCCTGGCTGCGCCGACATTCCGATCGCGATGATCACTTCGCGACAGACCGATGATGTCAAGATGGAAGCGCTGCAGGCCGGTGCAACCGATTTCCTCCCCAAGCAGCCGCAGAGTGTCGAGATGACGGTGCGCCTGCGGAATTTGATTCAGCTTGGTGCAGCCGTGCGCAAGCTCAATGATCGTGCCGCGCATCTGGCCAGCGAAGTCGCAGCAGCGACGCGAAAGCTCGGTGAGCGCGAGGAGGAGATCATCCTGCGCCTCGCGCTTGCAGTCGAATATCGCGACAATGATACCGGCGAACACACGCTGCGGGTCGCCAGGTACAGCCGCATCATCGCCGAGCAGCTCGGCATGCCGGCCCGGCTCTGCCGCGACATCTATCTGGCTGCGCCGCTGCATGACGTCGGCAAGGTCGCCATTCCCGACAATATCCTGCTCAAGCCCGGCAAGTTGACCGACCAGGAGATGGCGGTGATCCGGACCCATGCAACGATCGGCGGGCGGATCCTGGCGGACTCCGGATGCGAGCTGATCCGGCTCGGTGCGCAAATTGCCGCAGGCCATCACGAACGCTGGGACGGCGCGGGCTATCCAAACGGTCTGAAGGCGGATGAGATTCCGGTGGCCGCACGCGTGGTCGCGGTCGCCGACGTCTTCGACGCGCTGACGACGCGACGACCATATAAGGAGCCGATGCCGATCGAGCTGGCGCGCAACTACCTGGTCGAGAACAGGGGCCGGCAATTCGATCCGACTTGCGTCGACGCCTTTTTGTCACGCTGGGACGCGGTCCTCCAGATCGCCGCCGGCGAGCAGGCCACGCCATTTCACAAGGCCGAGGCCGCGCTCGCTGCCACGATCGAAGAGGGAGCGCCCGGCAGCCATCCAGATCAGGACCGCTCGCTTGCGAACGCGCCGGCGGCCTGACATCTGGTCGCCGGTTTGAACCTGTTCCTGCTAAAGTGACACCAATGTCGAAGAGTGATTCTGGTCACACTTGCCCGGGCGCCCCGCTGCTAAGTATCGGACCGGGACGGAAACGGCGAATGCATCGGTCGAATTGAATGAGAATACCCATGAGAAGCCTGATCGGCGCCATTGTCGGCGCATTCTGTGTTGCGGCCCCTGTCTTGGCGCAGACGCCGGCCGCCATCGTCGAGGACGTGCAAGGCAAGGTCGACGGCATCGAGTTCATGGACTATGTCACGCCCGGCAAGATCATCAAGCTCGGGCCCAAAGCGAGCGTTACGCTCAGCTATCTCAAATCCTGCCTGCGCGAGACGATCAGCGAAGGCGTCGTGTTGGTCGGCGCCGAGCAAAGCACCGTGCAGTTCGGCGACGTGCAGCGCGCCAAGGTGCCCTGTGACGCCAAGGCCGCGCAGCTCTCCGAACGCGAAGCGCACCAAAGTGCCGCAACCACGTTTCGGACCATGCGGTCCGATTCCAAGGGTGCTCCGTCCAAGCTGCCGACGATCTACGGCACGGCCCCGCTGGTTCAGGCCAAGAGCGGCGGCACGCTGGTGATCGAGCGCACCGACGGCAAGGAACCCACCATCAGAGTACCGCTCAAGAACGACGTCATGATCCGCGGCAAGTTTTATGATTTCGCCAAGGCCGGGAAATCGCTGACCCCGGGCGGCAGCTATCTCGCAAGCCTCGGTGCCAAGCGTTACACGTTCCAGGTCGACGCCGGTGCCACCTCGTCACCGACCCCGATCATCGGCCGTCTGCTGCGGCTCGAATAAGCGGACCTAGCGGCGGGGCGATGCGGCGGATCGGGGGACGGGACATCGTTGCAGCGATCCTGATTGCGCTCCTCGCGGGCGCAGCCTGCACGTCCCCGCCGCTCCAGACGCTGCAAGGCCTCTCGCTCGACATCCTCACGGCACTGCGCGGCAGGATCGCCGGCGATCGCCGCGATCCCGCCAATTCGCCGGTCGTCGTCGTGGCCATCGATGGGGAAACGTACGAGACCCCGCCGTTCAAGGGATCGCCGACGCTGACCTGGACGCGCGAGATCGGCCGGGTGCTCGGCAGCATCACTGAAGGCGGGGCCAAGGTGATCGGCTTCGACGTCATCTTTCCAAGCTCGATCGAGCAATCGGAGATTCCGTTTGGCGACACCTCAGTCGGCAGCCGCATGAAAGGCTTCGACCGGGACTATCTGATCGCGCTGCGGCAAGCCGCAGACGCGAGCAAGCTGGTACTTGGCGAAAGCCTGAGCAGCGAACATCCGGACGTCCCCTACCGCGCGCAGCAGGTGGCGGCGAAGAACAACATTCGCGCTCTCAACGTTCACACCGACCCCGATGATGTGATCCGGCGGATGCCGCTGAGCTTTTCCATCGACGGCAAGCCGGTCCCCGCCATGGCTGTCGAACTCGCCGCACGCGCGCTCGGCACGCAACCCGAGGTCGCACTATCCGGTGCGACGGAATTGTCCGGCTATACGATTCCGAGCGCCGTGCCGAGAACACTGACGCTCAACTTCCGAGGCATGGGCCGCGACGTTCCGACATATTCCTTCGCCGACCTGCGCGCCTGCGTCGAGAAGGGTGACCACGATTTCTTCCGCCGCGTCTTCGATGGCAAGGTCGTGCTCCTCGGCACGGTCCTCAACAATGAGGACCGCAAGCTCACATCGATGCGTCTGTCCGGCGGGTATGACGGCACGCCGGCGGCACGATGTGCCCTGCCCGCGCCGGCAGGCACTGTGCAGAAGGCCCGCAGCGACATCGCCGGCGTGTTCGTGCACGCCACCGCAGTCCGGAATTTGGTCGAGCGCGATGCCGTGACCGAGCTCGGCTTTCCGTTACGGACCATTCTCACGATTGCGTTTGCAGCGATCATCGCCTGCACGGCCTGCATGCTCGCACCGGGCGGCGCGCTGATTGCCTGGCTCGGCCTCACCCTCGCCTACGCAGTCGTCGCCGTCAGCGCGTTCGTCCATGCCTTGGCGTTGCCGCTGACGGAGCCGGCGCTCGCCGGCCTTGCCGCACTCGCCGTGATGATCGGCTACCGTTTCGTGCTGGCCGATCGCGACGAGCGCTTCCTGCGCAAGAGCTTTGCCCTTTACCTTGCGCCCGAGGTGATCGAGACCATGGTGGCGTCCGGCAAGATGCCGGCGCTCGGCGGCGAAATGCGCAACGTCACCATGTTCTTTTCCGACCTCAGCGGTTTCTCCTGGATTGCGGAGACGATGACGCCGGGCGGGTTGGTGAACCTGATGAACGAATACCTGTCCGCCATGACGGACATCATCGAGAGCCATGGCGGCTACGTCGATAAATATATCGGCGATTCCATCGTCGCCATGTTCGGTGCGCCGGCCGACGATCCCGCACACGCACGCAACGCCGTCCGTGCCGCGCTGAAATGCCACGAGAGGCTGGCGGAGCTCAATGCAAGCGATCCCGCTTTCGCCGGTCACGGCTTGTCTCATCGCATCGGACTCAACAGCGGCGAAGCCGTGGTCGGCAATATCGGCTCGCGTCGCCGCTTCAACTACACCGTGATGAGCGATACCGTGAACGTCGCCTCCCGGCTCGAGGGCGCCAACAAATATTACGGCACCGCGATCATGGCCTCCGAAACGACGATGGTGCAAACCGGCGATGCTTTCGCCTGGCGCGAGCTCGACGCAATCAGGGTGCTGGGCCGCGGCGAGGCCATCAAGGTGTTTGAGCCGTTGGCGGACAAGGGCGCGGAGAGCGCCGATCAGACGAAAGTGGCCGCTGCATATGCGGAAGGGCTCGCCTGTTGGCGCGCACGGGCTTTTGCGAAGGCGGCTGATGCGTTCGGGCGGATGGCTGAGACCGATCCGGCCTCAGCGCTGTTCGCCAAGCGCGCCAGGGCGCTCACTACAAATCCACCTCCGCTGGATTGGACACCGGTCAATACGCTGGAAGGGAAGTAGCGGCTGCTCACTTTTCAAATCGCCCCGCCGCTAAAACGGCAGTCCCACGTAGTTCTCCGCGAGCAGGCGCTGCGCCGTTTCGGAGCGGCGGCAACGGCACAGTCGAATCCAGCCTGTTCCGCCGCTTCGAGGCGCTGTTGGAGCAGCATCAGTTGGAACGCTGGAGCGTCGCGGACTATGCCAAGGCGCTGGCCGTAACGCCAACGTATCTCAACCGGATCACACGGGCGGCGATCGCGCAGCAACGGGAGTATCACCGCGCGCCTTCCGCGCGCAGCACCACGGCAAGGAAAATTGACGCCCAGCCCGAGATCGCGCGACCGCATCGGAGCATCGGACGCTAGTGGTGCGCTCTCTCCTGCTCGGATTGCGTCGACATCTCCTCCGGATGCCTTTTTTCGTAGTGAAGAAAGAGATCGAGCAGGCCCAACAGCACGATGACGCCGCCGAAGCCAATGCTTAGGTGCATGGCCCGCGTATGTGGGAAACCAAGCAGCCAGGGTGAGACGATGAGCCAGACGCCCATGAGGACGTTCAGCCATTCCTCCCAATCCCGGTAGGCGATGATCGCCGCGAGGGAGAGTACGACGATGATCGCACTCGTGATCCAGAGATCGATCTTGCCCTGGCTGTTCGTCACCTTGAATAGCCAGGGCGATATAAAGAGCACCGCCGCGAGAAACAGGTTATAGACGTCAGGGACGGTTTCGCGTTCTTGCAGCCTGCTCATGACACACCACTCCGCGAGGATATGTCGAGGGAATCATCGAAGCGCGCTTTGGTTCCATCGGGCGGCCGTCATTGCCATAGACTTTCGTTGAATGATGAATTGCAACAATCCGGCCGCTGAGGCCGGATTGCTTTCGCATGGCAACGATCACGCGTCGAAGAACACCGTCTCCCCCGGTCCCTGCAAATCGATCGTGAAGGAATACACGACCTTGCCGGCACGTTCGCCGCGCCTTGCGACGAGGGTCGAGCGCCGGGACGGCTGTTCGATCAGGTTGAGCACGGGGTCGGCGGCGTTGGCGGCCTCTTGATCCGAGAAATGCAGCACCGAGGAATTTGTAACCCGGCGCGTGCGCCGGCGGATGGAGCGAAGGCCGGCCCCGCGAAAACCTGATCCCCGCCAAACCCACTGGTTGCGCACCGGGAGCCACGCTAGAATTCCCGCCATGACAGTGACCGATATTGCGAGCCGGACCTACAACCACAGCTGGCGGCTGGATCCCATCATCCGCAGCCTGCTGGATACCGACTTTTACAAGCTATTGATGTTGCAGATGATTCGGGAGGATTACCCGAGCCAGAAGGTGACCTTCTCGGTCATCAACCGCTCGCGCCATGTGCGCCTTGCCGAGATCATCGACGAGGGCGAGCTGCGCGCCCAGCTCGACCACGCCCGCACCCTGCGCTTTACAAAGAAGGAGCTGATCTGGCTGGCCGGTAACACCTTCTATGGCAAGACCCACATGTTCTCGGCGGATTTCATCCGCTGGCTGGCCGAATTCCGCCTTCCCGAATACGAGCTGCGCAAGGTCGAGGGCCAGTACGAACTGCATTTCCACGGACCGTGGACTCACACCACGATGTGGGAAATTCCGGCGCTCGCGATCCTCAACGAGCTGCGCTCCCGCGCGGCAATCAAGGGCCGCGCCCGTTTCGAGCTCGACGTGCTCTACGCCCGCGCCAAGGCGAAGCTCTGGACCAAGGTGGAGCGACTGCGCGAGCTGGAGAATCTGCGCCTGTCCGATTTCGGCACCCGCCGCCGTCACGGTTTCCTCTGGCAGCGCTGGTGCGTGGAGGCGGTGAAGGAAGGCCTGGGCTCGTCCTTCATCGGTACGTCCAACGTGCTGCTCGCGATGGACAACGATCTCGAGGCCATCGGCACCAATGCGCACGAGCTGCCGATGGTCGCAGCCGCGCTCGCCAGGGACGACGAGGAATTGCGCTGGGCGCCCTATCGTATTCTCGACCAGTGGCGCCAGACCTATGGCGGCAATCTCCTGATCGCACTACCTGACGCCTTCGGCACCAAGGCCTTCCTGCGCGATGCACCGGAATGGGTCGCCGACTGGACAGGCTTCCGTCCCGACAGCGCGCCGCCGATCGAGGCCGGCGAGGAGATCGTCGCCTGGTGGGAGAAGAAGGGCCGCAACCCCAGGGACAAGCTGCTCGTCTTTTCCGATGCGATGGACGCCGACTCGATCGAGGAGACCTATCACCACTTTGCCGGCCGGGTGCGGCTCTCCTTCGGCTGGGGCACCAATCTCACCAACGACTTCGTCGGCTGCACCCCGGACGGCTCGTTCAATCTCGATCCGATCTCACTGGTCTGCAAGGTATCGTCGGTCGACGGCCGTCCGGCCGTCAAGCTCTCGGACAACCCGGAGAAGGCGACCGGCATGCCCTCGGAGATCGAGCGTTACCTGCGCGTGTTCGGCGACGCCGGCCGCGTGCGCAAGCCGGTGCTGGTCTAAAGCGGAACGAGATTGGAACGAATCGTCGTTGCGCTTCAGGGTATTGTTTGAGCATGATCTTTCGGAAAACCGCTTCACACTTTTCCGGATCATGCTGTCGACCCAACTCTCTTCGTCAAGTCGGCCACGTACGACGAATGTGAGGCATTGGTCCGCCAATACCGCACCAGTTTCCGATTCGCCGGCATTTGAAACGATCTGCAGGCGACGCGCGATGCCGGGGAGTTATCCTGCTTCACGGCATCGTGCGACGCGTTTTACTGGTCACGCCGCCGTACGCCGCTCCTGCGCGTAGCGCACCAGCGCGGCGAAGCGATAGATGCCGTGCACGAACTTGCCATAGGGCATGGTGACGAACAGCGCGAACACCGCGCCGAGATGCAGCGCGAGCAGCGGGCCCATGGCGGCGGTGTCACGCAGGACGAGAAGCAGCATGCCGGTCGTTCCGGTCAGGAACAGCATGGCGATGAAGCCGACATCCATGCCGTAGCGCTGTTCGTCGAGCAGCGCCGGATCGCGCCGCATCTTGGCGGCGAACAGGCCGACTGGTCCGATGATCAGACCGATGCCGCCGAGCGTGCCCAGCACCACCGGCAGGTCCCACCACGGATACGGCGCCTCGCGGCCGAGCAGATAGTGATACAGCGTGGCGACCGATGTTGCGGCAAAGCACAGCAGGAAGCCGTAAAAGGTCAGGTGATGGTAGAACTTGCGCCGGTCGGTCGGCTTGTCGTCCTCGTCGTAGCAGCCGACGCCGCCACCATGGAGATAGCGCAGCTCGCCGGCATCCCGGATCGCCTGAAAGATCGGTCCGCCGTCGGCGCGGCCGCCGATCGGCGGACCGATATCGCGCCAAAACGCGCGCACGCTCATGACCAGTGCGAGGGCGGCATAGAGGAAGGCGGTGCTGAACAGCGCGGCCATCGCGTCATGCGGCATCAGCTTGTAGAAGGCGCCGGGGCCGGTGTGCACGCCGAACAGCACACTGCGGTCGTTCAGAGCGGCGAAGCCGAGGATGAAGCCCGCCATGCTGAGCGCGGCCATGATGCTAATGACGAGACCGTTGCGCGCGAAGGCGCCGGACAGCGCCCGCGGCCAGGCATAGGCGGCATAGGACTCGGCGCGCGCGATCGCGAGCGTCTTGGGAACGTTGACGTTGAACTCGTGCGGCGGCGAGAACTGGCAGTCGACATAGCAGGCGCCGCAGGCATGGCAGAGATTGGCGAGATAGTTGAGGTCGCCGTCGGAGAAGGCGCGGCGCATCTCCATGGCCGGAAATACCGCGCATAATCCCTCGCAATAACGACAGGAATTGCAGACCGTCATCAGGCGGTCGGCTTCGTCGAGAATCCTAGTCCCGTGCATGTTTCGCCGCTTCCCGTCCTGCAATCCGCCCGAACACGCTGCCGATGGTCATGCCCATGCCGGCGGCATAGCCCTTGCCGAGCACGTTGCCGGCCATGATCTCGCCAGCCGCAAACATGTTGGCCGACGGCTTGCCGTCGGCCATCAGCATCCGTGCCTCCTTGGTTACACGCGTGCCGAGATAGGTGAAGGTGATGCCGGGCCGCACCGGATAAGCGAGATAAGGCGGCGTCTCGATCCGGCGTGCCCAGTGCGTCTTGGGTGGCGCGATGCCCTCGGTCATGCAGTCATCCAGAATGGTGTGGTCGAAGGTCCCGGGACGCACCGCGGCGTTGAACTCGGTGATGGTCTTTTCCAGCGCGGCCGGATCGAGATCGAGCTTGCCGGCAAGCTCCGCGATGGTCTGCCCGGCGATCGGCGGAAACAGCGTCGGCATGAAGCTGGTGACGACGGTGGAATCGAAGATGATGTAGGCGATCTGATCCGGCTGCGCCGCGACCAGCCGGCCCCAGATCGCGTAGCGCTTCGGCCAGATGTCCTCGCCCTCGTCGTAGAAGCGTTGCGCGTGCTTGTTGACGACGATGCCGAACACGACCGAGTCGTGTCGCGTGATGATGCCGCCGTCGAATTTCGGCGCGCGGGCGTCGATCGCGACCGCATGGCACTGCGTGGGGTCGCCGACCTCCTGCACACCCTTGTCGAGCAGCATCTTCAGGATGGAGCCGCGGTTGTAGGGCGTGCCGCGGATCAGGAAGTTGTCGGCGGCGTCGCCCCAATATTGCTTCAGCCATTCGATGTTGGCCTCGAACCCGCCGGCCGCAGCGACCAGCGAGGTCGCGCGGACCTCGGTTTCGCCCTCGATCGGCCGCTTCAGGCGCGCGGCAAGGAACATGCCGTCCTCGATCACGAGATCGGTGACCTCGGCATCGTATGCGACGTCGACGCCAAGCCGCTCGGCTGTGAGATAGAGCGCATTCAGCATCGCGCGGCCGCCGCCAAGAAAGAAGGAATTGGTGCGGCCGAGGCTCAGCGTGCCGCCGAGCGAGGGCTGCCAGCGCACACCCTGCTCCACGATCCAGTTCAGGATGTCCTTCGACTCCCGGATCATGTGGCGGGCGAGGACTTCATCGGTCTGCCCGCCCGTGACGCGCAGCAGGTCCTCCCAGAACTCCTCCTCGGTGTAGGGGCCGGTCAGGATTTCGGTCGCCGCATCATGAGCGCAGCGCATGTTGCGGGTGTGCCGGGTGTTGCCGCCGCGATAGAACTTTGGCGCGCCCTCCAGCACCAGCACCGACGCTCCGCCGCGCCGCGCCGCGATCGCCGCGCACAGCGCCGCGTTACCGCCGCCGATCACCAGCACGTCGTATTTGCTGCCCATGCCGTCTGCCCGATACCCCGAATTTGGAAACATTCCGCCCGCCGGCGGCCCTGATCGGTTTCGCCGCCATTGCGCACTTTTGTATACAAAGATATACATCTGGGACGCAAGCGGCATCTCTGCCTCGGCAGGATGCGTTTCGAGGACAACATGGCCAGACGCCCGGCAAAGGCAGGCGGATCGATCGTGCGGGGCGGCGGTGTTGCGCTCGGCGAGGCGGTGTTCCGCTCGCTCTGCGAGGCGCTCCAGGCCGGCAGCTACCGCGCCGGCGACCGCCTGCGCGAGGAGGAGGTCGCCCAACGGCTGAAGGTCAGCCGCACACCGGTGCGCGAAGCCTTCGGCCGGCTCGCCGCGCGGGGTTTCGTGGAGCCCGCCGGCGGCCGCGGGCTGATCGTGCGCAATCTCGACATCTCCGAGGTGCTCGAGCTCTACGCCATGCGCGAGATCATGGAAGGCGCCGCCGCGCGCCTCGCCGCCGCGCACGCCTCACCGCCCGAGATCGACGCGCTCCGGGATATCGAGCAGGCTCTTGTCGGAGCCTCCGCGACCAACGCCGCCGAAATGGCAAGGCTCAACCGGACCTTCCACGAGGCGATCTGCCGCGCGGCGCGCAACCGCTATCTCGACAATGCCTCCCGCGAATTGCAGGACTGGATCGCCCTGCTCGGTCCGACCACCTTTTCCGTATCGGGCCGCCCCTCGACCAGCCATGGCGAGCATCAGGCCATCATCGACGCCATCGCGGCGCGCAACGGCGATGAGGCGGAGCAGCTTGCGCGTTCACACATCCGCGAAGCGCTGCGCTGCCGGCTCAAGCTGTTGCAGAAACAGTAGCGCCGATCACGCCTCGAACACCCGGGTGAGCAGCCAATAGCCACCGAGCAGGCTGATCGCCGCAGACACCGCATAGACCAGCCTCGCCGTTCTCACCGGCTTGGTCCGGTCGGCCGCGAACAGCCGGTCGACCAGGCCGAGCACCGGCAGCACGATCGAAACGATCGCGACCTGCCCGATCTCGACGCCGACATTGAAAGCGGCGAGCGCCGGCACCACCGCTTTCGGAGGCAAGCCGATTTCCCGGAGCGCGCCGGCGAAGCCGAAGCCGTGGATCAGGCCAAACAGAAAGGTAATGCGCCAGCGCTTGTCGATATCGCGCGAAAAGAAATTTTCCAAGGCCACAAACACGATCGAGGCGGCGATCGCAGGCTCCACGATCCGGCTCGGAATGACGAGAACATTCAGCGCAGCGAGCGAAAGGGTGACCGAATGGGCGACGGTAAACGCGGTCACGATCTTGATGACGGGAACCAGCCGGCGCGCCCACAGCACGATCGCGACCAGGAAAGCGATGTGATCATAGCCGAGGAAGATGTGCTCGATACCAGTGAGGAGATAGCGCTGCATCGTCGACCACAGCGACGGCGCGGCCGCCGAGAGCGTAATTGTACTATTGCCGGCGTCCAGCAATGCCTGCGCCTCCGCTTTACCCTGCGCGACCAACACCACCTGGCGCGCGGTCGGATCTTTCTCTGTCAGGACGGTAGAGCGATAGACGATGTCGCCGTCGACTTTCGCGCAGGCGAAGCTGTTGCGATAGATGACGCCGTCGCCATCGGCCAGGATTGCGGCAATTCCCGCCCCGCAGGCCGTGCCGTCGGCACCGGTCACGGCGAGATGCGTTTTGATGTAGGCCAGTATTGACATCGCGGCGGCCTCGACCGCCGCCGGATCGACCGCATCCTCCTTCGCGTCGTAGATCCTGGTGCCGATGAGACGGTCGACATCGCTACCCTTGAGGGCGACCTCGACCGTCACAACGCGGTCGCCGGTCAGAGCCACGCGCGCAGTCGACAGATTGACCTGGTGCGCCGATGCCGGCGCATCGGTGCCGAGAAGGAGCATGCCGAGCAGCGTCAGGCGCGGCCATATCATGACCCGGCCCCGACCGCGCGCAGTAGCTCCGTCAACCGGCGCATCTCGAACTCGGCCACGGTGACCACCACACCGTCTGGCGCGAGCCGTACATAGCGATCGAGATTGTCGGCGGAGGCGCCGAACTCGAGCCTCGCCAACGGCACCGACGCGTCGCGCGCGAAGGTGAGGACGATCAGGGTCGGCAGAGCGAGACCATAGCGCACCAGTTGCGAGGCATCGACGGCGCCAATACGCGTCTCGACTGTGGCGGCATCGAATACACGCAATGCCGTGTCAATGATGCGCGCCTGTTCGGGATCGGCGACGTGCGCGACGTTGCCCGCGGCATGGTTGTGCTGACCGAGATGACGGAACCAGTTTCCGTCCGCGTCCCGCTCGAAGCGGGTGAGCTTGCCCGCAAAGACGATCTCGAGCGCCCATATTTGCGCCATCGATACCGGCAGCAAGAGGCTCTTGCCGCGGCTCGCCGCGTCGGCACCGGCCGGACCGCGCAAGCGGCGCGTCATATCGAACGTGATGCGCCACTCATCCCCGACGTGACGCGGCATCAGGTATACGGCGGGGCGCCCGGCAACCCGGACATAGTGTGAGGTGTTCGCCGGATTGAGCGTACCCACATTCACCGACGTCGCCGAACCGTCGGCGGCCTCGATCACCGCGACGATTGCGGGCGGGTCCAGACCGAAGGCTGCGAAGCTTGCCGGATCAAGCTCGGCCGCGGGGAGGACGCGCGCCGGCTCGCTCACGGCGACGAGCCGCAGCGCCGTTTCGATATGCGTCCTGAGCTCCGTCGGCACGGAACCATCGAGTCCCTCGATCGCCCATGCGCCTTCTTTGCGAAGCAGGACCACACTCTCGCGATCCGAACGGATCTCCACCCTCCGTACGTCGGCCGACTCAACGGCCACGAGGCCCTTGGGTACGAATGCGACCTTGCTGCGCAGTTCCGGCCACTGCCCGCTGACGACCAGCAGCCCCAAGAGCGCCACCAGAACCGCAGTCAGGAGCGGCACCAGCCATCGGAGCGTCGCGCCTCCGGCCGCTTGCGCGCTCACCGCCGCCTCCACCACATGGCAACGCCGAACAATGCCGTGCTGAGCGGTAACAGCACTTCCAGCACGATGAAGGTGTTGCGCATCTGGCTGCTGGTCAACACGATTTCCGTCAGCTTGAAGGTTTGCGGTGCAACGCTTGGCGTGGCATCGTCCTCTGCGAGCCAGCGCAGCGTGGCAAGCGCCAGCTCGCCGTTGGAGACGTACGGAAAATACTCGTTGCTCGCGACCTTGCTGGTCCCGACCACAACCATGCGGAAGCGCCTGTCTGGCGCGCCGCTCGGCCAGCTTCCCTCGAGGGCGACCGCGAGCGGCTGGGCGCCGCGAGCCCGTGTCGCATCTCCATCCTTCGCTGCGGCGACAGTCCCGGGCGAGCGCAGGTGGCTGTCCTGGCTGCTCGCCACGAGCACGATCGTGCTGACGCCGGACGGCGGCTGCGCCACCGCAATCGGTCGTGCTTGTGGAAACACAGTCAGCGCCAGACGCCTGGTGATCGGATGCGGCGGATAATAGGGCACTGCGACCTTGTCCGCATCGGTACGGAAATGGTTGAGGGGATCGATCACGATCGCAGCCTCGGTCGACAAGCCTACCGGCGTCAGCAGCAGGCGCTCGAAATCGCCGTCAATTTGGGACAGCGGATCGAGCATCAGCAGAAGCCGACCGCCGCCCCTCACATAATCGCCGAGCAGTGCCGCCTCGTCAGCAGAGAAGGCGATGCGTGGGCCGACATCGGCGACGACCGAGCAGTCGGACGGGATGCTCGAGGCGGTCGCGGTGACGAGCTCGCGCATCTCGAAGCCGACCTGATTCAGGGCCAGCTGGAGCCGGTCGAGGGCTTCGGGCGCCACCTCCAGCACATCGCCGGCGCCCGGCGTCTCGTGCCCCTTCAGAGTTTCGACATGGCTGAAGTGGAAATGCGGGGGCAGCGGCCGGAACGTCTCGCCATGGCCAGTGACGAAGCAGACGGTCTCCACGCGCTTGCGCAGCACGCGTAGCGCCGCATAGCCGATGCGGGCGGGATCGATGACGTTCTCGACGAGAACCTTGCGATCTTCGGCCTGCAACACCGCGGTATTGTAGGCGCGAACGCCGAGATCGCGGGCAAGACCAGGCTCCTTGTCGAGATCAATGGCACGGAAGGCGAGCAGCGGATGGTTGCGGGCGGCGGTCTGGATCAGCTCCTTGACCTTGACTGCGTTCGCATCGGCCGCATTGTAGAAATAGGTCAGCGCCAGCGGCGTTCGCAGTTGCGCGACCACGTCCGTGAGCTGTTGCGGCGGCGTGTTGCGTCCTTCCCGGCTGACGTCGAAATGCAAATCATGACGGTAGAGCGCGACGTTGGCGCCGATCACGACGGCGACGGCGGCAACGACGATCGATGTGTTTGTGAGCCAGGCCGACCAGCGCGAACCGCCGCCGCGCAGCGGAAGCCGGATCGCGAGCATGAAGAGTGCGAACAGGGTCAGGACACAGGCCGTGAACAGCAGGCTGTTCGTGGCCACCTCGCCCAATCCGGTGAAACCGAGCGCTCCGCAGACGATCGCGCCGACCACCAGGACGAAGAGAGTGACGTTGGATCTGGCGGGCCCGGACATTCGTCAGCCCCTCACCGCCGCGCCAGGGCGCGGACCGTCAACAGCAGCGTCAGCAGCGTGACGCTGAGGAAGAAGCCCACGTCCGACAGATAGATCGAGCCGATGGCAAAGGGACGGAAATGGACCGAGAGCGACAGGTTCACCACCACCGTGTCGAACGGGCTCGGTAGCAGCCAGCCGAAATTGTCGATGATCCAGAGCAGGAGAAACAGGCTGAGCGAGATCAGCGCCGCGATCACCTGATTGGCCGTCAACGCCGAGGCCAAGAGCCCCGCACCGACCAGCGCCCCGCCGAATAGCAAGAGGCCGAAATAGCCGCTGTAGATCGGGCCAAAATCCGGATCGCCGAACCAAGCGAGCGCGGCGGCATAGGCACCCGACAGCAGAAGCATGACCAAGATCAGGCTCATCGCGGCGAGGAATTTCGCGAGCACGATAGCGACCTCGGAAACCGGCGAGGTCAGCAGCACCTCGAGTGTCTTGAGCTTCCGCTCCTCTGCGAGCAGCCGCATGGTAATGAGCGGCGCAGTCAACATGAACAGCACGAACATCTGGAAGAAGACGTGCACCATGCTGGGCTGGTGGCTGAGGAACAGCGTCAGCGTAAAGCTGTAGCCCATGATCAGCAGGAACACGGTCATCAGCACGTAGGCGATCGGCGAGGAGAATAGCGCGGTTGCTTCCTTGCCGAGCAGCACACCAAAGCTTCTCATGCGGCCACCTCCGGCCGCCGCGTAAGATCGAGAAACACCCGCTCAAGATCGGGCCGCAGCTCGGTCAGCCCGCGTACCGGAATCTGCGCGCCGACCAGCGCGGACACCAGGTCGGCCGCAAGCGCGGAACGCCGCTCCGCGGTGACGAGGAAGCCCCCGCGACCGCCGGGATCGGCGACAATCGCGCGTACGCCGGCGACCGTCCCCGCCGCACCGCGAATGATTTCAAGCGACGCATCCGCCGACAGGCGAAGTTTGAGATCCGGCGCAGCGTCCTTCAACGCATCGGACGTCAGAAGCACGCCATCGAGCAGGATCATCACCCGCGAAGCAATCTTCTCGATCTCGGGCAGGATGTGCGAGGCCATAAGCACGGTGTGCCGTCCGGCCAGCGACTGGATCAGATCGCGCACGGCGATGACCTGATGCGGATCAAGCCCACTGGTCGGCTCGTCCAGCACCAGAACGTCTGGATCGCCCAAGAGCGCTTGCGCAATCGAGACGCGCTGGCGGAAGCCGCGCGATAATTTGCCGGCGGTCAGCTTCATGACGCGCGCAAGGTCGAGCCGCTCGGCCGCCTCGTCGACCGCGGCCCTCGCCTTGGCCCCGTGGAGGCCCTTGAGCCCCGCCATGAAATGCAGGAATTCGCCGACCCGCATGTGGTCGTAGAGCGGCGCGTCTTCCGGCACGTAGCTGATGGCGCGGCGCACGCCGATCGAATCCTCGACCACGTCATGGCCGGCGACCGCAATGCGCCCGCTCGTCGGCACCAGATAGCCCGTCAGCATGCGGAAGATCGTGCTCTTGCCGGAGCCGTTCGGTCCGAGGAGCCCGACGATCTCGCCCGGCGCCACGGCAAACGAGACGTCGGCGACCGCACGCCGCGGCCCGTACCACTTCGTGACACGTTCGACCAGAACGACCGGGGAGGCAGCCGGAAGCATGGAGACTTAAACACCCATCAGGCTAGCCCCCTCGGGAGCACCGAACAGAATCCCGGGCGCTAGGCCCGGGATCATGATTCATGCGAGATACCCCGGCGTCCCGCCCACTACTCGTAGAATTCGGGCGAGTGCTTGTGCGCCTTGAACACGTCGGGATCATGGGCGTAGATGATATCGGCGCCCTCGGTGTCGCGGACCCGCTTCACCCAGGCGTAGGCATCGAGCATGCCGACCGGATCATAGACGCTACCGACGCTTGGCAGGATGTTCTTGTCCAGATTCTCCTGGAGATAGACGGCGTCGCTGGTCAGCACCACCGTGCCGGTCTTCGGCAGCCGCACGACCAGGATCTGGCTTCCCGGCGTATGCGACACGGTGCGGTGGATGAAGAGGCTGTTGTCGCCGAACAGGTCGAGGTCGCCGTCGAGCTCGATGGTCTTGTACTTGGCGGGCATGCCGCCGCCGATGCTGTTGCGCAGCATGGCGAAATCGTCGGAGATGAAGAAGGTGGCGTAGCCCGGCGCCGGCCAGAACGCGTTCTTGATCTCGTCGCGCTGGAATACGAAGGTCGAATCCAGGAATTTTCCGATATTGCCGGCGTGATCGACATGGAAATGGCCGAGCACGACATATTTGATGTCGGACGGCTTGACGTTGATCTTGGAAAGCTGGGCGTCGATGGCGATGTCGGGCGAACGGCCAGGGTCGAGCGCCTTCACGAACGGGCCCCAATAGTCGGGATCCTTGATGATGCGATCGTTGTTGCCGCAGTCGAACAGCACGTCGCCCTTGGGATGCCGGATCAGAAAGAAGCCGACCGGGATCTGGACCTTGCCGCTACTGCCATTCTGGATGATCGACTTGTCGAGATTGAGCGCTCCCGACGTGAAGACGTAGAGCTTCATCTCCTTCGGCGGCTCCGCGGCCATCACTGCACTGGACATAAAAAAAAGTCCTGCGGCCAGCGAGCCAAGGACTTTAGAGGCAATCACCCGCATGTCGTCCTCCCTGTTTTCGACGCACTTATTTGAGCGGATATGATTATCATACCATAGTCTAACGCCGTTGTGCAGGCTCAAATGCACACGAGGGCACAGTCAGTTTCAAGCTGCGCGCAGCGTCGTTATTTTTTGTGCAGTGCAGTTGTAGCCTGCAGGACGCTACGAAGCTGACGCGGTCACGCGACGACATCCGCGACGATCGCCTTCAGCACGTCCCGGACATCGGTCGGCTTGAGCCGCACCTGCAATCCGCGCTGGCCGCCATTCACGTAGACATGGTCATGCGCGAGCGCGCTCTGCTCGATCACGGTGCGCACCGGTTTGCGCTGTCCGAACGGACTGATGCCGCCGACCTTGTAGCCGGTGACGCGCTCGGCTTCGGGCGGCTTCATCATTTGTGCCGACTTGCCGCCCGCAGCAGCGGCGAGCTTCTTCATGGAGACTTCCTGGTCGGACGGGGCGATCACGCAGACCGGCTTGCCGTCGACCTGCGCCATCAGCGTCTTCAAGACGCGCGCGGGGTCTTCGCCGAGGGCGGCGGCCGCCTGGAGACCGATGCTCTCGGCGTCAGGATCGTAGTCGTAGGCGTGGACGGTGAAGGCAGCCGCGGCGGCTTCGAGCGCGCGCGTGGCGGGAGTGGCTTTGGACATGCCTCACGTTTACCACCCTCGTTGCGAGGAGCGAAGCGGTGGCGATGGAATCGACATCCGCGCCACACACCAGGTGTCGTCCCGGCGAACGCCGGGACCCATAGCCCCAAGGAAAAATTTGGCGAAAACTCGTAGTCCGGGACTGCGACCGGCCCGCCTCGATGGGTCACGCGGTATGGGTCCCGGCGTTCGCCGGGACGACACCGAGGGCTTGGTAGCTTCGTGATCTCGAGACCGCGGAGTGCGTCAACCCTACTCCGCCGCGTCCCGCATCTCGGCACGCTCGGCTCTCGCCGCGCAGAACTTGAACTCCGGGATCTTGCCGAAAGGATCGAGCGCCGGGTTGGTCAACAGGTTCGCCGCCGCTTCCGCGTAGCAGAACGGCATAAACACCATATTCTCCGGCACGTCGCGGTCGGAGCGCACCTTGACCTCGACCGCGCCGCGGCGGGTCTCCAGGCGAATGAAGTCGCCGGGCGCGAGCATCTTCTTGCGCATGTCCTTCGGCGACATGAAAGCCACCGCCTCGGGCTCGATCTGGTCCAGCACCTGCGCGCGGCGCGTCATCGAGCCGGTGTGCCAGTGCTCCAGCACGCGGCCGGTCGAGAGCACCATCGGATATTCGGCGTCGGGCAGTTCGTCCGGCGGGATGACGTGGGCCGGCACGATCTTTCCGCGGCCGCTCGCAGTCGGGAAGCCCGTGGTGAAGATGATCTCGTTCCCAGGCTTGTCGGGGCTGTCGACGGGATAGGTCACCGCACCTTCGCGCACGAGCCGCTCCCAGGTGATGTTCTTCAGCGACGGCATCAGCTCTGCCATCTCGGTGAAGACGTCGCCGGGGCCGGAATAATTCCAGGGCAGGCCCATGCGCTTGCCGATCTCCTGGATGATCCAGAGATCCTGCCGGGCATCGCCCGGCGGCTTGATCACCTGGCGTGCGAGTTGCACGCGGCGATCGGTGTTGGTGAAGGAGCCGTCCTTCTCCGCGAAGGCCGAGGCCGGCAGGATCACGTCGGCGTGGAACGCGGTCTCGGTGACGAAGAGATCCTGCACCACGAGATGATCGAGCATGGCAAGCGCCTGGCGCGCATGCTGGAGATCGGGGTCGGACATCGCGGGATTCTCGCCCTCGATATACATGCCCTTGATCTCGCCGGCATGGATCGCGTTCATGATCTCGACCACGGTCAGGCCGCGGACGGGATCGAGATCCTGCTGCCAAAGCTTTTCGAAACTGCCGCGCAAGTCGTCGCGGCCTACCGGCTGATAATCGGGCAGGAACATCGGGATGAGGCCGGCATCGGAGGCGCCCTGCACGTTGTTCTGGCCGCGCAGCGGATGCAGGCCGGTGCCGGGACGGCCGACCTGGCCGGTGATCAGCGCCAACGCGATCAGGCAGCGCGCATTGTCGGTGCCGTGAACATGCTGGCTGATGCCCATGCCCCAGAAGATGATCGACGATTTTGCGCGCGCGTAGGTGCGCGCCACCTCGCGCAGGGTTTGCGCCGGGACGCCGCAGATGGCCTCCATCTTCTCCGGCGTGAACTCCTTGATCTTCTCCTTGAGATCCTCGAAACCTTCGGTGTAGCCGGCGATGTATTGGTCGTCGGTCAGACCTTCGGTGATGATCGTATTGATCATCGCATTCAGCATGGCGACGTCGGAGCCCGGCTTGAACTGCAGATGCTTGGTCGCGTGGCGCGACAGGGACTGCCGCCGCGGATCCATCACGAACAGCTTCGCACCATTCTGCTTGACGGCGTTCTTGATGAAGGTCGCGGCAACCGGATGGTTTACGGTCGGATTCGCGCCGATCACGATGATGACCTCGGCGTCCATTGCCGCCGAGAACGGTGCCGACACCGCGCCCGAGCTCAGGCCTTCGAACAGCGCCGCCACCGACGAGGCGTGGCACAGACGGGTGCAATGATCGACGTTGTTGGAGCCGAAGCCGGTGCGCACCAGCTTCTGGAACAGATAGGCCTCTTCGTTCGAGCCCTTGGCCGAACCGAAGCCGGCCAGCGCCTTCACGCCCATCTCGTCGCGGATCTTGACGAGGCCCTTGGCCGCGATGTCGAGCGCTTCTTCCCAGCTCGCTTCGCGGAAATGGGTGAAGGGGTTGGCCGGATCAACCTGGTCGTTGGAATCCTTCTTCGCATTCGGCAGCCGCACCAGCGGCTTGGTCAGGCGATGCGGATGGTGGATGTAGTCGAAGCCGAAGCGGCCCTTCACACAAAGACGATTATGATTGGCAGGGCCGTCACGGCCTTCCGCGTAGATCACCTTCTCGTCCTTGACCTCATAGGTCACCTGGCAGCCGACGCCGCAGAACGGGCAGAGCGAATCCACCTTCTTGTCGGCATAGGTCACACGGGTCTGCGCCTCGTCCAGCATCACGGCCGGCATCAACGCGCCGGTCGGACAGGCCTGCACGCATTCACCGCAGGCGACGCAGGTGGACTCGCCCATGGGATCATCGAAGTCGAACACGATCTTCGAGCCATGGTTGCGATAGGCCATGCCGATGACGTCGTTGACCTGGACCTCGCGGCAGGCGCGCACGCACAGGCCGCACTGGATGCAGGCATCGAGATTGACGCGCATCGCCGGATGGCTGGCGTCGGTCGCCCAGCGCTCGGCGGCGGGGAAGCGGCTCTCGGTGACGCCTGTGGTCTCGGCCCAGCGCCAGAACTTCGACTCCGGATCGTGCGAGGTCTCGCGCGCCGGCTGGTCGGCGACGAGCAGCTCCATCACCATCTTCTGCGCCGACACCGCACGCGCGCTCTCGGTCTTGACCTTCATGCCTACTGACGGCGTGCGTTTGCAGGACGCCGCCAGCACACGCTCGCCCTCGATCTCGACCATGCAGGCGCGGCAATTGCCGTCGGGGCGATAGTCCGGCGCCGGCGAATAGCACAGGTGCGGAATCTCGCGGCCCTGCCGCTTGGCCACCTGCCAGATGGTCTCGCCGGGCTTGGCCTCGACCTGCTTGCCGTCGAGCTCGAACGTAATCTTGGTCATTCCGCCGCTTCCTTGAACTCGTCAGGGAAATATTTGATCACCGAGCTGAGCGGATTCGATGCCGCCTGTCCGAGTCCGCAGATCGAGGCATCGCGCATCGCCTGGCTCAATTCTTCCAGCAGCGCCCGGTTCCAGACCGGCTTCTGCATCAGAAGCGCCGCCTTCTGGGTTCCGACACGGCATGGCGTGCACTGGCCGCAGCTCTCGTCCTCGAAGAATTTCATCAGGTTCAATGCGGCCGCGCGCACGCTGTCCTTCCGGGACAGGATCACGATCGCGGCCGATCCGATGAAGCAGCCGTATTTCTCCAACGTGCCGAAATCGAGCGGAATGTCGTCCATCGATGCCGGCAGAATGCCGCCGGAGGCACCGCCCGGAAGATAGGCGTAGAACTGATGGCCGTCGGCCATGCCGCCGCAATATTCATCGATCAGCTCGCGCACGGTGATGCCCGCGGGCGCCAGCTTCATTCCGGGATTTTTCACGCGGCCCGAGACCGAGAAGCTGCGCAGCCCGTGCCGCTCGTGGCGACCATGGCCCTTCCACCACTCGGCGCCCTTCTCGACGATGTCGCGCACCCACCACAATGTCTCGATGTTGTTGATCAGCGTCGGCAGGCCGAACAGGCCGACCTGGAACGGATAAGGCGGCTTGTGCCGGGGCAGGCCGCGCTTGCCCTCGATGCTCTCGAGCAGCGAGGATTCCTCGCCACAGATATAGGCGCCCGCGCCGCGGCGCATGTGCAGCGTCGGGCCGCCCGTCGGCAGCTTTGCGATCTCTCGCTCGAGGATCTCGCGCGAGGCCGGATATTCGTCGCGCAGATAGATATAGACATCGGAGGCCTGAACGACGTGAGCGCCGATCAGCATGCCTTCGATGAAACGATGCGGATCGCTTTCGAGATAGACGCGGTCCTTGAACGTGCCGGGCTCGCCCTCGTCGCCGTTGATCGCCATCAGCCGCGGGCCGGGTTCACCGAGCACGGCGCGCCATTTGCGCCCGGTGGGGAAGCCGGCGCCACCAAGGCCGCGCAGCGAGGCGTCGTCGAGCGACTTCAGCAGATCGTCCGCCGCCAGTTCGCCCGAGCGCACGCGGCCCAGCAGCTTGTAGCCGCCGCCGGCGACATAGGCGTCGTAGTCGAGATATTTGGGCAGATGCGCGTGGGTGTCGCCGGCCTTCGCCGCTGCCATCACACTGGCGACGGTCGCGTGATCGACGAAATTGTGACCGACTTCCGCGGCGGGCGCCGTATCGCAGCGGCCGACGCAGGGCGCGCGCACGACGCGGATGCCCGGGCCGCTCGCACTTTGCAGGTCTTCGAGCAGCTTCTCACCGCCGAGCATCGCACAGGTGAGAGAATCGCAGACGCGGATCGTCAGCGGGGCGATATCCGGCTCGCCTTCCTTCACCACGTCGAAATGCGCGTAGAAGGTCGCCGTCTCGAACACTTCGGCGAAGGCGAGCTTCATCTCGTCGGCGAGCGCAGCCAAATGTGCGGCCGAGATCTGATGATACCTATCCTGGATCAGGTGCAGATATTCGATCAGCAGGTCGCGCCGGCGCGGCCTGTCGCCGAGCAGCAACTCGATCTCGTGCGCGGCGGTGGGATCCACCTGCCGCCCCTTGGGCGTGGCCTTGGCTCGCTTGCGTCCCTCGCCCGGATGTTCGAACGAGCGGATCTCGTGCACGTCGTGGCTCATCAATTCATCTCGTCGGCTTCAATCGCGCTTATATAGCAAGCTATGCCTTGGCATGCCACATGCCAACTGAATTATCGAGGCTTTTCAGGGAAGTCCGCGGAACGGCAATCGGCCGGCGCTTTGGAGGCGCCAGCCGACGGCCAATCGCGTTGTTCCTTGCCGCTTCAGTGGCATAGGTCGTGAGTTCCGGCCCGAACTCGGGCCGGCGCCTCGGTCGGAAGCGTCTACTGGAACAGTTTCATTGCGTTGGCGATGGTTTGAATGACGCCCCACGCCAGTGGAATTCCGACAAACCCCCAGGCGAGCACCAGCTTAACCGTCATCGAGCTATCAGTCTGCGTTGCCATGATCAATCTCCTTAAGCTCGGGCACCGGCCGGCTGCGCTCTCGCGGCCACCGCATCCGCCACGGCGTCATGCGCGCGCGCATCGTCTGGCTTCATGTGGTAGCGCTCATGCACGGCCCGGATCATCGCGTTACAGATGAACCCGATCACCAGCAGGCCCGCCATGATGTACATGGTGGTATTGTAGGCCTGAGCTTTGGGCACGCCATGCTCGATCTGATACTGCCGGATGTAGTTCACAAGCACGGGACCGAACACGCCGGCTGCCGACCAGGCGGTCAACAGCACGCCATGGATGGCGCCGACATAGCGGATTCCGAACATGTCCTTCAGATAGGCCGGCACGGTGGCAAAGCCGCCGCCATACATGCTCATGATCACCACGAAGCACAGCACGAACAGCGCCACGCTGCCGATCCCACCGGTCCACGGCACGGCGATATAAAGGATGGTGCCGAGGACGAAGAAGCAGAAATAGGTGTTCTTCCGACCGATGATGTCGGAGGTTGACGCCCAGAAGAACCGCCCCAGCATGTTGAACAGGCTGAGCAGTCCGACAAAGCCGGCCGCGGCAACTGCCGTCACATGTCCCGGGAACATTTCCTGGCTCATGGCCGACGCCTGGCCAAGCACGCCGATTCCCGCCGTGACGTTGAGGCAGAGAACACACCAGATCAACCAGAACTGCGGCGTCTTGATCGCGTCATAGACGTAGACGTCGTTCTTGGTGATCAGCTTCTGCGCCGCCACCGGCGGCACGTAGCCTTCGGGCTTCCAGCCCGGGGCCGGCACGCGAACGATCGCGGCTCCGACCATCATGAAGCAGAAGTAGATGACACCGAGCGCAATGAATGCTTCCGCGACCCCGACATGCGTGGGCGTCGAGAATCTCTGCATCAGCCAGACGGAAAGAGGCGAAGCGATGAACGCGCCGCCGCCGAATCCCATGATGGCCATTCCTGTCGCCATGCCCGGACGATCCGGGAACCATTTGATCAGCGTGGAAACGGGCGAGATGTAGCCGAGGCCCAGACCGCAGCCGCCCAAAACGCCGTAACCGAAATAGATCAACCACAGATTATGCGTATAGACGCCGAGCGCCGAAACGAGGAAGCCACCGCCCCAGCACAGGCCTGCGGTAAACATCGCACGGCGAGGACCGCCCTCCTCCACCCAGCGCCCGAACACCGCGGCGGACAGACCGAGAAACACGATGGCGATCGAGAAGATCCACCCGAGGTCCGTCAGCTTCCAGTCGTCCGGCGCCGACTGCGAAATGCCGATGAGTTTCGTCATCGGAAGATTGAATACGCTAAGTGCGTAAGCCTGACCAATGCACAAGTGGATGCACAGCGCCGCTGGTGGAACCATCCATCGGCTGAAGCCGGGCTCCGCAACGGTGTGCTCCCGATCTAGAAACGATAACGCGCCCATTGATTCTCCTCCCCTGCAGCCGCCCTTCTGAGCAAGTCTGCCGCTACGATCCCGATCCTCAGCCCATTGCAGCGCAGCCACTGTCCCTGCCGCTCTGCACAATCATCTGACCCGCGCCAGGACCGTCACGCGCGTCCGAAACGTTAACCCCTCAAGCGAGGCTCTATGCCCGATACGACGTGCAGGCTTCGTCGGTGGCCCGTTGATCCGCTTATCGCAGACAAAGAATCAACCCCCCGCCTGCACGGAGAAAATCAATTGGGGCAGAAGCCGTGATCGATGTCGATAGACAAAAGGTCGGTATCCGCAAGGTGACGCTCACGAATGCGGTGCACCATTGGCATTGTCTATCAGGTCATTTGTCTTTTCTATCAAGAACACGATGCGCGCGTCGTTGCGCTCGGTGATCTCCACCGTGTCCCCCGTTTCCCGAATCAGATTCGGAATGTCGATCACCGACAAGGGGTCGGTGCAGTGGACTTCGAGCTGATCGCCCGGCAGCAATGGCTTTAGCGCCTTGCGCGTCTTCAGGGCGGGCAGCGGGCATTTCAGTCCGGTGAGATCGAGCATCGTTCTGGCCATGGGCGCAACATGGCGGGACCGATCGATGGCGTCAATGCAACGCCTCTAGAGCAGATCGGCATAGGACAAGAAACCTACGCTGTGCCCCGGCTCGATAGCCGTGATGCTCTCACCGAGTTCGACGATGCCGTCGGTCTCGACCAGCGAGGACAAAAGCCCCGCTCCCTCGCGCGGAAACTTGATTGCCTCGAGCCCGCCGTCCTGCGCGCGTCGCAGGGAGGCGCGCACATATTCACGCCGGCCCGCCTTCTTCTTGTAAGTAAACGCAGCGCGCAACGGGATGGGCGTCAACGGCTCCGGCAAGCTACCGGCCAGCGCCAGCACCGTCGGCCGCACCACATGGACGAACGTCACGAAACTTGCCACGGGATTGCCGGGCAATCCGATCAGCGGCGTGCCGTCGATGATGCCCATCGCCACCGGCCGACCGGGCTTGATCGCCATCCGCCACAGCACCAGCGAGCCGATGCTTTCGACCGCCGCCTTGACGTGGTCCTCCTCGCCGGTCGAGACGCCGCCGGTCGTGAGGATCAGGTCGTGGTGACCTGCAACCTGCTTCAAGCCATTCGCAAGCGAAGCACGCTCGTCGCGCAGAATGCCGAGGTCGCTGACCTCGCAGCCGAGGCGGCGCAGCATCGCCATCAGCATGAAGCGGTTGGAATCGAACAGCTGCGAGGCCGCACGTGGCTCGCCAGGGGAAGCCAGCTCGTCGCCGGTCGAGAACACCGCGACGCGAATGCGCCTGACGACGTCGAGCCTGACAAGCCCAAACGCCGCAGCGAGCGCGACGTGCTGCGGCAGCAAGCGCTGGCCCGCGCGTAGCGCGACATGTCCCTGGGGGATGTCCTCACCCGCGGGCCTGACATTGGCGCCAGGCTTCAGGCCCGGCGGCAGCACGATCTTGCCGGCCTCATCGACGCGGACATCTTCCTGCATGAAAACGATCTGCGCACCCGGCGGCATCGGCGCACCCGTGAAGATGCGCGCGGTGTGGCCGGGCTTGATCGGTGCCTGTGCGAGCCCGCCGGCCTGGATACGACCGTCAAGCGGGAACGCCTGCTCCGCGCCATCGGGAAGATCGGCATTGCGCAGGGCGTAGCCGTCGACCGCCGAGTTGGTGAAGGGCGGCAGCGGTAGCGGCGCGGCGACGTCGCGCGCCAGCACGCGCCCGTCTGCGTCGACGAGCGTCACCGTCTCCAGATCGACGATCGCGTTGACGCGCGTCGTGATGAGGCCAACGGCCTCGTCGATCGACATCATCGGGCCCCCGAAGGCAAAGCAATCGTCCGAGAGTTGCGCCATGGTGCCTCGTCAGCGTATCGCGGCGCTCTTCGCCACCGCCTCCTCGACCGGCATCGCCGCGCGCAGCAGCAATGCCGCAGCAGCCGCGATATCGTCGAGATGGACAGTCGGCAGCCGGGTGTCAATGGCGGTGTCGGTCGCGATCCCGGCGATCCCGGGATCATCGGGAAACAACAGCGGTTTGCCGTTCGCCGCACGATGCACCTCGATCTTGCGATGCGGCTCGCGCTTGAACCCCTCGACCACGACGAGATCGACCGCGGACAGCTTGCCCAACAGTTCCGGCAGCCGCGGCTCCGCCGCCCCGCGCAATTCGTGCATCAGGGCCCAGCGGTTTGACGAAGCAACCAGCACCTCGGCCGCGCCGGCCTCACGATGGCGCCAGGAATCCTTGCCGGGCACGTCGACGTCGAACTGGTGATGCGCATGCTTGATCACCGAGACGCGCAGGCCTTGCGCGTTGAAATGCGGGATCAGCCGGGTCAACAGCGTGGTCTTGCCCGCACCACTCCAGCCTGCAAGGCCGATGACTTTCATTCCAGATCCGTCTCCGCAAGCGGCTTGATCTTCGATGGAACCGCTAGCCCCTTCCCATCATGCTTATATCGGCTTGACCCGAATGTCATGCTAACCTCGCCGCCATGACGCAGATCGACAAAGTCCCGGTGCCCTTGATCGTCCCTGATACGGACGACCCCCGTCTGACCCAGAGCGTGACCGGGACCGACCAGACCGGCGCCAGGGTCGAGATCAAGGTGCCGATGGAGCGGCCGCTGACGCTCTACCTGAATTCGCAGGAGATCGTCACCATGATGACGATCGGCGACTATCCGGAATATCTGGCGCTCGGTTACCTGCTGAACCAGAATATGCTGAAATATAATGATGCGGTCACCGAGGTCGAATACGACGACGACCTCCAGGTCGTCGTCGTGCGCACCTCGCACCACACCAATTTCGAAGCCAAGCTGAAGAAGCGCACGCAGACTTCGGGCTGCGCGCAAGGCACCGCCTTCGGCGATCTGCTGGAGGCGGTCGAGAGCGTCGCACTGCCGAAGGCGGAGCTGCGCACATCCTGGCTGTACCAGATGACGCAGACCATCAACGCCATGCCCTCGCTGTACCTGGAGGCCGGCGCGATCCACGGCTGCGTGCTGTGCAAGGAGGGCACCCCGCTCTGCTATACCGAGGACGTCGGCCGCCACAACGCCGTCGACAAGATCGCCGGCTGGATGTATCGCCACGGCGTCGATGCCTCCGACAAGATACTCTACACCACGGGGCGTCTCACCTCGGAGATGGTGATCAAGACGGTCCGCATGGGCATTCCGATCCTGGTGTCGCGCTCCGGCTTCACCGCCTGGGGCGTCGATCTCGCGCGCCAGGTCGGGCTGACGCTGGTCGGACGCACCCGCGGCAAGCGCTTCATCGTCCTCGCGGGCGAGGAGCGCATCGTCTACGACCAGAACCTCGAATACGTCGAGGAAGAATCGGCCAAGCACAAGCGCAAGGGTGAAGGCGGTGACGACTAATTTTCCGCCCACGACTATTCCGCCAACTCTTGGCGTGCTGCTCGCCGGCGGTCTCGCCCGCCGCATGGGTGGCGGCGACAAGCCGATGCGCACCATCGGCGGCCGCACCATTTTGGAGCGCGTGATCGCGCGCTTGACGCCGCAATGCAGCGGATTGATCCTCAACGCCAATGGCGATCCCGCGCGTTTCGCCGCCTTCGGCCTGCAGGTCGTTCCCGACGACTTGCCCGGCTTTCCCGGTCCGCTCGCCGGCATTCTCGCTGCGCTGGACTGGACCGCGACAAAACGGCCGGACGTCGAATGGGTGCTCAGCGCCGCCGGCGATTGCCCATTCCTGCCGCGCGATCTGGTTGCTCGCCTGCACGAAGCGCGCGCACGCGAGAACGCAGAGCTCGCGGTCGCCGCATCAGGCGACCAGTCGCATCCGGTGGTCGGTCTGTGGCGCGTCGCCTTGCGCGACGAGCTGCGTCACGCGCTGGTCGTCGAAGACCTCCGCAAGATCGACCGCTGGACCGCACGCTATCCGCTCGCGACGGTGACGTGGCCGGTCGAGCCGCTCGATCCCTTTTTCAACGCCAACACGGTCGAGGACATCGCCGAAGCGGAGCGGCTGGCGGCACTGGATGAGGCGTCCTGACGGCCGCGAAACGGCGGAGCCCGGCGGCTCCGGGCAATGACAGGATCAAGCCGCCAGCGGCACCTCCCAGGCGTCGTAGCCGTAAACCCAGCTCGTATCGGTGCGCTGCTTCAGCCAGATGTTCGCGCGCGAGGTCTCCTGCACCCGCGTCGTGCGCGCCTTGCGCGTCGCCTCGAAGCGGCGGAATGCATCCGCGACGCCGTCACGATCGACGCCGTCGAGGCAGCGCGACAGCACCGCGGCGTCCTCGATCGCCATGGCCGCACCTTGCGCCATGTAGGGCGTCATGGGGTGGCAGGCATCGCCGAGCAGCGTCACCTTGCCGTCGCCCCAGCGCTCGAGCGCACCGCGATCCATGATCGCCCATTTGTGGACGTCGGGGCACGCCGCGAGCACCTGGCCGACCTGCGGATGAAAGCCCTCGAACGATGCGCGAAGGTCGCGCACGTCACCCTTCGCCGACCACGATTCGATGCGGAAGTCGGGCTCCGGCTGGCTGGTGACGAGATAGACCTCGCTGCGATCAGGCTTGACGTAATAGATCACGATGTGGCGGTCCTCGCCCCACCATTTGGTGCAGTCGTCAATCTCCGTGCCTCCGAGCAGTGCGGCGGGATAGGTCGTGCGATAGGCGATGCGGCCGGTGAATTTGGCCGGCGCAGTGTCGAACAGGATATCGCGTACCATCGAATGGACGCCGTCTGCGCCGATCACGGCATCGGCCACGGCGCTCGCGCCGTCGGCGAAACTCAGCCGGACGCCGTCACCGGTTTCGACGAGATCGACCAGCTTGTGGTTGAGCCGCACGCATTCGTCTGGAACCGCGCTCACCAGCGCCGCATGCAAGTCGCCGCGATGGGCGAGCAGATAGGGCGCGCCGAACTTCTCTTCCGCGCTCTCACCGAAGATCATGTCGAACTTGATGTCGCCGCTCTTCCAGTCGCGATTGTTCCAGGAGCGCGGATAGAAGCAATGCCTGCGCATCCGCGCCTCGAGACCCAGCGCACGCAACACCTTCATGGCATTGCAGCCGATCTGGATGCCGGCGCCGATGCGGGCGAATTGGGAGGCCTGCTCGTAGACCCTCAGGTCGATGCCGACGCGCCTCAGCGCCGCCGCGGTCGCAAGTCCGCCCATGCCGGCACCGACAATCGCAACCGAAAGCGGCCTTGCCATCGTGTCCCCCACCCTGTCGCGCGGCTTCAACGCCACGTCATCGATCTACGCAGGTCGGAAGCCGGCGCGCTCCAGCGCGGCGCGCGCCTCGTCCGAGCCGAGTGCGTCGAGAAAGGCCCGCACCGCCGGGCGCTCCCGGCGCGCCATTACCAGCGCGAAATCATAATGCTCCTCCGCGAACGGAATGAAATCGAGGCCGGCCGCATGGGCGACCGGCGCGATGGTCATGCCCCAATCGGCGCGATGCTGCGCGACGGCCGCGGCAACGGCGTTGTGCGAGCGCGGCTGGTTCCAATAGCCCTCCGGCCGCGCACCGCCGAGCAGCCGGTCGATCAGGATGCGCGTGCCGGCGCCCTGGTTGCGGTTGACCATAATGCAGGCGGGGTCAGTGAGCGCCGCAGCAACGGCGTCTTTTGCACCGAGGCCTTCGAAACGCTCGTCGCCTTTACGGAACACGATGCCCTGCATTCGCCGCCAGCCGGGGACGAGTTCGAGTCCCTCGACGAGATAGGGCGTGTTGTAGGTCTGGCTCTTGTCGTCGAACAGATGGATCGGCGCGAGATCGCATTCGCCGCGCCGTGCCGCTGCAAGCCCGCCGAGGCTGCCGACAGCGATCGAGCGCACGGTCAGGCCGGCATGCGCGAGCTGTGCCGTGACGAGATCGAGGCCGGTGCAATGGCTGCCGACGATGACGAGATCGGGCACGCGCACATGCGGCGTGAACAGCGTCACCTCGGCTTCGGTCCCGGCCGGCATCTGGTCGGCGAGTGCGTCGATACGCAGGAAACCATCGGCCTGCGCGAAGGACGTGATTGCACCGGAGCCCTTGCCCGAAGGATAGGCGATCAGACCGCCGCTGCCCTCGACCAGCGAAACCATGACGAATTCCGTGCGGCCGAGCTCGGAAGCGATACGAACTGGCACCGTCGCGCTCACCTTGGCATCCGAGCGCGGCGGCAGCCCGGCCATCCTGCGCAGCACCGGCACGATCATGTCGTGGAAGGTGAACATCGCTGAGGTCGGAAAGCCCGGCAGGATCACCACCGGCTTGCCGTCGCACACCGCAAGGCACAGCGGCTTGCCGGGCTTGAGCGCAACGCCATGCGCGATGATGCCGGGCTGGCCGAGATGGCCAATGATGCGATGGGACAGGTCGCCCGCGCCTTTCGAGGTGCCCCCTGACAGCACCAGCATGTCGGCATCCGCCAGCGCGCGGCGCATGGCAGCTTCGAGCTTGGCTTCATCGTCGGGGATGGCGCCGAGAAAGACGGCCTCGCCGCCGTTCTCGTTGATCGCGGCCGCGACGATGGCGCCGTTGGTATCGTAAATATCGGCAGGCGCGAGCACCTCACCGGGCTGAACCAGCTCATCGCCGGTGGAGATCACCGCAACAAGCGGCTTGCGCACGACGTTCACTTCGGCAATGCCGCAAGCGGCCAGCATGCCGATCTCGCGCGAGCCGATGATCGTGCCGGCACGCAGCAGCGCCTCGCCGCGAGCGATGTCGGATCCAGCGTAGGAGACGAATTGCCCCGGAGACGGGGCACGACGAACCTCGATCGTAGCCGTCCCTGCCGGCTGGGTGTGTTCGACCATGACAACGGCGTCGGCGCCACGCGGTAACGGACCGCCGGTGGCGATCGGCGTTGCGGTTCCTGCCGCCACCTGCAGCCTTGGTGCCGTGCCGCAGTGAATGGTTTCGCCGTTCAGCGCAAGGCATACGGGTGCGCCTTCGCCAGCCGCCGCCAGATCCGCGGCGCGTACGGCAAAACCGTCGACATTGGAACGGTCGAACGGTGGAACGTCGATCGGCGCAGTGACATCTTCGGCAAGCGCTGCACCGAGCGCAGCAGCGAGCTTGCACCTTTCGCTCGGAAGCTCGCGCGGGAACAATGCCGCCTCAAAGCGCGCCAGGGCCTCCTCGCGCGAGAGCATCTTGAGGAACTGCGCCTGGTCGACCCCGCTGCGGTCTTGCGATTGCGGAATGATCGTCATGCCGGAACCCTTGTCACTCCCGCATCAGATAAGCATCGACCGGCGCCCCTGCTGCAAATCCCTCGCTGTCACCGGGAACGAGCAGCCATGCATCCGCGCGGACAATGACCCGGAGCGGCCATTCCCCGACTGCAAGCGGCGTCCAGGCATGACGTTCCTCCGCGAGCAGAACGATCTCGGCGATGCCGCCGCTGGATGCGATCTTGCGCGCAAGCGGCAGGGTCGCCTGGCGGCGGGGCCGCCGCGCCGACAGGCGGTCGACGAGCGGCAGCACGAGTGCGAGCCAGGCCGCAAGCGCATGATCGGGCGAGCCGGGCAGGGTAACCGCGGGAATCCGTCCGAGCCGCCCGACCGCGGCCGTGCGTCCAGGCTGGAGCGCAACGCCATGGGCCAGTACCTCGCCACGCCGGGCGAGGGCCATGACAGCGGCATCCCGTCGACCGACGCCGCTGCCGCCCACCGTCAGCACGAGATCGCAAGAGGACGCATCGAGCACATCGGCAATCGATGCTTGATCGCGCGCACCTGCTTCGCGCATTTCCACGTCCAGTCCCGCGGCACGCGCGAGACCGGCTATCATATGCATCGTTGCCGTTGCACCCGGCACATTGACGATGCGCAGACGAGGCCGCCGCACGCCGATTTGTTCCAGCCCCGCGACGCGCGCGACCAGAAGATCAGCCGCACCGACCGGATACCCCTCGGCGCCAGCCTCCGTGCGTTCCGCGATGTCGCTACCGGCGCGCCTGACGCCCTGCCCAGGCACGCCTTCCGCCAGCACCTGCACGAGCGGCCCGGACGCCTCCACCGCGTCGGCATCGAGCACACAGTCGCATCCCGCCGGCATCGCTTCGCCGGCCTCGACCCACGAGGGCACTCTTGTCAAAGGCAGCGGCGAATAAGAGGACGCGCCGACGAGATCATTGGCGCAGAACGCCCAACCGTCCGTGGCAGCAATGTCGTGAGGCGGATAGGCCGCAAGCAGCGCAGTGCCCGCCGCGATGCAGCCGGCCGCGTCGGTCAATGGCAATTCCACCGGCGCAAGCGGCTCAAGCCCGTTCAGCAGCGCGGCGAGCGCATTCTCGAGCGGCGTGAGCGATGGCGGCAGGCGCTGGGTCATGCGCCATGATGGACCATGCATCGCCCGGTTTGGCAACCGCCCGGCGATGCGGGCCTCAGCCGCCCGACCCGTCCGAATTCGGGAAGAACAACTGCTGCCCGTCGACCTTGTAGCCGGCGATCGCCGTCTGCCCCTCGGGCGAGGTCAGCCAGTCAATGAAGGTCTGCGCGAGGTCCTTCTTCACGTTCGGAAACTTCCCGGGGTTCACCAGCATCACGCCGTACTGATTGAGCAGCCGCCGGTCGCCTTCGACGACGATGTCGAGATCGCCGCGATCCTTGAACGAGACCCAGCTGCCGCGGTCCGACAGCATATAGGCATTCGCGGCGCGCGCGGCATCGAGGGCCGAGGTCATGCCCTGCCCGACCTCGCGATACCAGGGGCCCTTGGCGCCGGCGATGTCGATGCCGGCGACGATCCAGAGCGCGAGCTCCGCGGCATGGGTGCCCGACCGATCGCCGCGCGTCACGAACGGCGCGCCCTTGGCTTCGATCGCCTTCAGCGCCGTCACGATGTCCTTGCCCTTCACGCCCGCCGGATCGCTCTTCGGCCCGATCAGCACGTAGTCGGTGTACATCACGTCGAAACGCTTCACGCCAAACCCGTCGGCGACGAATTTCTCCTCCTGCGGACGCGCATGCATCAGCACGACGTCGGCCTCTCCCCTTCGCGGCCCGCTCAGCACCTCATCGGCGCGCCGCGCGATCACGGTCACCTCGATGCCCGTCTTGTCGTGGAAGATCGGCAGCAGATAGTCGAGCAGGCCGGACTCCTGCGTCGATGTGGTCGTGGCCAGCACGATCGCGCGGTCCTCCGCGGACGACGCCGCAACGCCCACGATGAGGCCGCAGAAGAGCGCGAATGCAACGGACAGGCGGCCCATGATCAGGTTCCCATTTGCCATGACGCGATCATGATGATGATGATGATCGATTGCGCCGCACTCGTGACGCTTTGCGCGTCGCAGCGGCCGATGCGGACAACAACAGATAGAGGGCAGCTCCGAGTCTGCATGATGCGGTGCTGATCGCGTTTGTGCGCCGCAAGCAAGGTCTCGTGCTGCCGCAAGGCAATCCCAAGCACCTGCACGGCCTGACCGACGTGCTTGCGCTCGGCGCCAGGATGGCGATGCGGCAACACCACAGCGCGCCGATGAACTGAGGGGCTATGGTCCCTCGCCCGCCGGCCAGATCCGCTTCGTAGCCTGTCATTGACGCCCGCCCCCAAATAGTTGCAAAAGAAACCAATTCAGCCGGGGGCACACCCGGGGCAACCACCGGCCAACGAGCCGGATCAGGGGAGGACAAGCAGTGAATCCAACCAGATTTGGACTACCGGTCGCGGCCGCATTGGCGGCGACGCTGATGTCGGGTGCCGCAATGGCGCAGGTTTCCGACGACGTCGTCAAGATCGGCGTGCTCACCGACATGAACGGCCCGGCTTCCGCGCCGACCGGCCAGGGCTCGGTGACGGCGGCGCAGATGGCGATCGACGATTTCGGCGGCACAGTGCTCGGCAAGCCGATCAGCGTCGTGATCGGCGACCATCAGCTCAAGGCCGACATCGGTGCGGCGATCGCGCGGCGCTGGTTCGACGTCGAGCAGGTCGATCTGATCGTCGACGTGCCGGTCTCGGCGGTCGGGCTCGCGGTGCAGAACATCGCCAACGAGAAGAAGCGGCTGTTCATCACCCACTCCACCGGCACCGCCGATTTCCACGGCAAGTTCTGCTCGCCTTACGCGATCCAGTGGGTGTTCGACACCCGCGCGCTGGCGGTCGGCACCGCGGACGCGGTGGTCAAGCGCGGCGGCGACAGCTGGTTCTTCATCACCGACGACTACGCCTTCGGCCATTCGCTGGAGCGCGATGCCTCCGCCGTCGTCACCGCCAATGGCGGCAAGGTGCTGGGCTCGGTGCGGCCGCCGCTGGCAACGCCGGATCTCTCCTCCTTCGTGCTGCAGGCGCAGGCGTCCAAGGCCAAGATCATCGGCATTGCCGCAGGTCCGCCCAACAACATGAACGAGATCAAGACCGGCTCGGAGTTCGGCGTGTTCAAGGGCGGCCAGCAGATGGCGGCGCTGCTGGCGCTGATCACCGACATCCACGGCCTCGGCCTGCAGGCAGCGCAAGGCCTGCTCCTGACGACGTCGTTCTACTGGGACATGGACGACAAGACCCGCGAATGGTCGAAGCGCTACTTCGCCAAAATGAACAAGATGCCGTCGATGTGGCAGGCCGGTGTCTATTCGAGCGTCATGCACTATCTCAACGCCATCAAGGAAGCCGGCACCGACGAGCCGCTCAAGGTCGCCGCCAAGATGCGCGAGAAGCCGATCGAGGATTTCTTCGCCCGCAACGGAAAGCTGCGCGCGGACAATCTGATGGTGCACGACCTCTGGCTGGTACAGGTGAAGACGCCGGCAGAGAGCAAATATCCGTGGGACTATTACAAGATCCTCGCCACGATCTCCGGCGACAAGGCGTTCGGCCCGCCGGATCCGGCCTGTGCGCTGGTGAAGAAGTAGACCAGCCGATGGCGAATAGCGGGCGGCGAATGGGGGACGCTTCTATTCGCAACTCGCCATTCGCCATTTCATCACCCCGATCTCGGTTGGCGCGGCGGCGGGGCTGGCAAGCAGCGCCGGGCATGTCGCCTAAAGACAACAAAGCAATGGGAGGCCTCATGTTGCGAATTTTGCGTCAAGGTGTGTTCGGGCTCGCCGTCCTTGCAATGCTTTTCAGCGCCACACCTCCCGCCTCCGCCGCCTATCCCGACCGCCCCGTGCACTGGCTGATCGGCTTTTCCGCCGGCGGTCCGGTCGACATCGTGGCGCGGATCATGGCGCAGTGGCTGTCGGACCATCTCGGCCAGCAATTCATCGTCGAGAACCGCACCGGCTCCGGCGGCAACATCGCCGCCGCCGCGGCGATCAACGCAGCCCCGGACGGCTACACGCTGCTGTTCGTCGCGCCCAACAACGCGATCTCGACCTCGCTCTACAAGAGGCTGCCGTTCGACTTCCTGCGCGACACCGTGCCAGTCGCGAGCATCATGCAGCTCACCAACATGCTGGTCGTCTCCAACGCGTTTCCTGCCAAGACCGTTCGGGAGTTCATCGACTACTGCAAGGCCAATCCCGGAAAGATCTCCTTTGCCTCGTCCGGCAACGGCACCTCGGTGCACATGTCGGCCGAACTGTTCAAGGCGATGACCAAGTGCGACATGGTGCACGTGCCCTATCGGGGATCCGCGATCGCCTTCCCCGACATCATCTCCAACAAGGTGCAGCTGATCTTCGACAATCTGCCCTCCGCGCTGGAGCAGGCCAAGGGCGGCAACGTCCGCGCGCTGGGCGTGACCTCGCCGCAGCGCTGGCCGAGCGTGCCGGACGTGCCCGCGATTGCCGAGACCGTGCCGGGCTTCGAAGCGGTCGGCTTCTACGGCATCTCCGCGCCCAAGGGCACGCCGCCCGAGGTCATCGAGATCCTCAATAAGGCCGTCGGCGAAGCGTTGAAGGACCCCAAGCTGGTGGCGCGCCTCACCGAGACCGGCGGCCTGCCCAAGCCGATGACGCCGGCCGAGTTCGGCAAGCTGGTCGCGGACGAGACCGCGAAATGGCGCAAGGTGGTGGAGTTCGCCGGGGTCTCGGTGGACTAGGGGCGGCCGCCGCGGACCATCGCTCGCCGACAAGACGTCTGAGGAGGCCAACAGGCCCCCTCAGACCCAAAAGTGCGAAAACAACCCCATGCACAGTAGACGAGATCAGCAATTACAATGGGTTAGGGAAGCGCAAGGAGAGGCATCGCCGGATGATCACAGGGCCATTTGACTCGTCGGGCAAAACAATGGCAGAATGCGATTATTCCGAATTTTGAAATCATCCGACGCTTGCGCTTTCCGCGCAGGCCCGCGTTCCGCCCCGATCAAGCCAGCATTGCACCCCTGCCCCCATCCCTGTAAACGAACCGCGCACCGTTGCCGGCCGCGCCCAAAGCGGCCGCCTCGCGGCGGGGCCTGTAGCTCAATGGTTAGAGCCGGCCGCTCATAACGGTCTGGTTGCAGGTTCGAGTCCTGCCGGGCCCACCAATGAAATCAACCGCTTATCAGGCGCTGTTTCGCCGGATCGGAATCACCGCACCAGAAACCGCACCAGATATGCGTGCGCCTTTCGTTCCGGGCAGCTATTTGTCCAGTCTAAGAACGACTTGCTCGGGCCCCAGGAGCGCTCGTTTCCGCGTTTTGGGAACGGCTCAATTTTGTAAACCGAAGGTCGGGGGTTCAATCCCCTCAGGCGGCACCAATTGACTATTCCCCTTCCTCCGCTACTCTCCGTTTCAGCGAGAGAAGTCGCTGAAATATAGGGATTTCTCCTCCGTCGACATTCGTTTCTCTCCGCCAGCTTCCGCAAAATCTGTTGGTAGGACCGTTGGTAGGAGCGCGACCGGGTGTTGGTAGGAGATACATTGGGGGACGATCGATGCCATTGACCGACGTAGCCGTCCGCGGCGCGAAGAAGAGCGACAAGCCGTACAAGATTTCCGACCGCTGGCGGCCTCTACCTGTTGGTCGAAAAGAACGGCTCCAAGCTTTGGCGGCAGGCGTATCGGTTCGGCGGGAAGCAAAAGCTGATAGCGCTGGGCGGCTATCCGGCGATCAGCCTTGCCGACGCGCGCAATGGGCGCGACGCGAACAAGGCTCTCCTCGCGAAGGGCATTGACCCGTCTGAAAAGCGGAAGGCGGATAAGTTCGCCGCAGCCATAGCGCATCTGACGACGTTTGACCGCATCGCCGACGATTGGCTCGATGATCAGCGCAGCCTTAGCGGCGGGCTGGACGCACCCAAAGACCAGCGCAAGCGGTCGCCCGAGACAATCGAAAAACTGGACTGGTTGTTGTCGCTGGTTAGGCCCCATCTCGGTAAGCTGGATGCGCGCACGTTGACGACTGCGCAGATTGTTGACGCGCTCGACCGCATAGGCGCTCGCGGTCAACGTGACACAGCCTACAGATGCCGCGCGACCGTCAGCCGCGTGCTTGCCCGTGCAGCCCGGCGCGGCGCCATTCCGGTCAACCCGCTGGGCGATATCAGAAACGGCGACATTGCGATTAGGGGTGCCAAGGCCGTGCAGCACCACGCCAGCGTCACGGATGCGCGCGAAGGTGATCGCGACGGGCACGCGGCGCGCCGGTTCGGCAAGCTCCTCCGCGACGTGCGCGGCTACCACGGCGCTACGCAAACGCGCCTCGCGCTCGAATTGCTCGCGCTGACTGGGCTGCGACCGGGCGAACTGTGGCGGCTGCGGTGGTCGTGGGTTGACGCCGACAGCGCGGAGCCGGTCATCACGTTGCCACCCTCGCTTATAAAAATGCGCAAGCCCCACACGGTTTACCTCAGCCGGCAGGCAGTGGCGTTGCTGCAAGAGCTTTGGCAACTGACCGGGTGGACGGCGGAAAACGCGGAGCGCGTAGCTGCCGGCGCTGATTTTCTCTTCCCGTGCCAGCAACCGCGCCGCACCGTCGGAAAGGATGGGCAGCCGGTCAAGCGGGCCCGGTACCGCACGCTATCGGAAAGCGCGATGAATTCGGGGCTGCGGAGGCTCGGCTACGCGAACAGCGGCCACGTGGGTCACGGCTTCCGCAGCGCGTTCTCAACATTGGCGAACGAAGCCCACGCCGCGCGAGCCGATGTCATCGAAACCGCGTTGAACCATATGGATGAGGATGCTGTGCGCGGCACGTACAACGATGCGGCGTACCACGAGCAGCGGCGCCGCCTGTCTCAATGGTGGGCCGACTATCTGGATGACCTGCGCAGGTCCGGCGCCATCGTGCCGATCACGAAGGCCCAGCGATCGCGGGCGTCGGCAGCTTCGTAGCCGCCAATCTCAATCGGTACCGGGGAAGGACGACAGCCCGCGCGAGCGCGCGCGGGCTCGACGTCGGCTTCCTTGTGCATCGCCGGGCGAGCGGCCGCCCCCCAACCGTCGCCTCAAATCCCCCACTCATGACAGGGCCGCTTAAACACCCGGATCGGCCGCGGCAAATCACCGTTCACGTTGGTCCGCTCCAAATTCGCCCGGGTAGAAGGGACAAAACGGGGGGACAGACCGGGACAAATCGTTTGTCCCCCTCTCGTTCAGAAAAAAAATTTCGAAGCGAAGAGCGGAGGAACATCAGGCGGAAGGTGAAAACTGTCCGCCTTCCTACACGAGCAACCGATTTTGTCCCCTTGCTGTCCCCGCCGACCATTCTGCAGTGTCCGCTCACGATCGAACGGAAAAGGAGAGGATCGGAGATGCCCGGTGACATGACCTTCGTGGATTTTGTGAGGCTGTACGAGCTGCCGCCGAACGTTGCCCCGAAGCGCTTTTGCGAAGTCGCGGGTATCGGCCACACGAAATTCTATGAATTAGCGAAGGAAGGGAAAATCCGCCTTCGTAAGAACGGGCGTACGACCGTTCCGGTCGAAGACCTGTTCAGGCTCCTTCGCGGCGAACAGGCCGCCGCCTGATCCGCCCCCTTTGCACCGGCGGGCAACGACCGCCGGTGCCTTGTCGCCGCCCGGATGTACGGCGGCGCCACCGGCGGCGCGCTGTGGTTTTTCCCTTCCTCAGCGCGCCGCCCCTTCATCCCAACGTGAGGATTTGCAATGGGAGAGCTTCTGCAATTCCAGCGCGATCGATGCCGCGCCCCGCCGCGCGGCCGGCGTCGTAAGGGCGCATCGACTGCACTGATCTGCGTCGTCCCTTCGTCCCGGCATCGAAAGATAGTGGCTTACATCGCTGGGCAGATGCGCAAGCGGTCGTCGCTGGAAGATGCCGAACAAGAACTGATCGAACATCTTTGGATTGAGGCCAACCGGCTATCGGACCTTGGCATCAGCGACGACGAAATCGATCGCAATTGCCGCGAATTCGCGCGGTGCGCTTGGCGGATCGTTCTGCAAGATCGCCCGGCATGGGGCGCGGCATGACAGAAAAAGCAGCTGTGTCGCGAGCGGTGCGCGACGCTTGGCACTACGTGGCGCCGAACCGCCGCGATGCCGACAATCTGCGGCTCCATGTCCACATTGCCGAGCCGAAGGCCAGGGTCGTGCTTCTGCCGGGGCGCTTCCGCGGCGCCGACTACGTCAAGCGTCACGTCGCCTCCGTCCTCACGCGAGACGCCGAGCAAGACGAACAGCACGTTCGACGAAACCTTCGCGCACTCCGCCTCACCCTCGAAGAAATGGGCGTTGATCGGGACGCGATCGACGCTGAAGTCAGGCGCGTCGAAGGGGCGGTTCGTGCCGAAATCTGGAAACGGGTCTTGCTGCCGCGCGGTGACGAATGACGACCGCTGATCGATGATCAAGTCCGGACGTCCACGCTGGACGTTCGGTTCGCCGGTAAGACCGTCTGCATGTCGAATGGACGACTGAAAGAGTGTTGCGGACGTCATACCGGCCCGGCGCATGGGAAGCGATGCTGTTCCGTTACGACCGGGTGCCGGCGCCATCTGGATCGTCTGCCCAGGTGGATCGATGTTAAAACCTTCTTCCACCGCCTTTGCGGGGCTGGGCGCAACATTTCTGCTAATAGGCCAGTACTACTATGGAATGAACCGTGCCCGCACAGCAGCCCGGATAGAGGGGAATGCAATGATACGAAAGACTTTGGCCGCCACGTTGGCGAGTGCGATTATGTTCGGTTCGGCCGCAGCGCAATCGGCGACCGCCGTGCCGGCGGAAAACAAATTAACCGATATCGACTACAAGATCGTTGACGCCAGCGATCTCTTCATTGGCACACGAAAGTACCTCGACAAGTCGATCTTGCTGCGAAAGATGCGCTGCTATTATGCGGACGTGGATGACTACCGTTGCATAGCGAGCGGCCCGGTTTTCCTCGCCGTCTTCACGGCTACCGTTGAGCCATCATCGGCACGGGTGTGGATAGAGAAGAATTGCGACCAACTGAAAGTCGCGGTGGCGTCAGACAAATGCCTTTTCAACACGCAGTTCGTCTACGGCGCTAAGGACGTCAACGACGATATCGTGTCCGGATTTCAGCAGCGGAAAGTAATACACCCGCCGGCGGGCGTGACTATGATCCCCAGTAAAGCGATCAAGAGCGGGCGATAGGCTGCTGCCGCGGACATGATCGAATTTTCCGACTTGCCATTTTGGCCAGCCGCGCTGCAGCTGGATCAGGCGGCCGCCTATTGCGGCCTGAGTGTCCCGACCTTTTCGGCCGTCTGCCCGGTCAAGCCGATCGAATTTACCCAATCCACGCGTGGGCATCGCTGGTTGCGCGCGCGGCTGGATGCGTGGCTCGCCTCACTCGATACCAGCAATCCTGAAACTGGCAGCGCCCGCCGAACGATTGCTGACATGGCTTATGCCTCCCCCCAAGAACTGACCAGACGAAGGCGTCGTCGCCGTGAGCAGAGCTGACGATACGGGCAATCAGCGCGAGGAAGCCGCGCGCTTGCAACCGAAGCAGCGGGCAAGGCGCGAAGCGCGCAAATCAATTGTCACCCTTGAACAACTGCCGTTATTCGCAGATGAACGCTCGCTGAGCGAGGCCCTTTTAGGGCCCGGCAAGTATACTCACTGGCGAGCCATCGTTACTCTGCTCGAAGGCCGCGGCTTCCCAAAGATCGACGGCCTGATGGGCGGTCGATATACCCGGGCTGTCCGCGCCTTCTTCGATCGCGAATACCGCATTCACGGCGCGACCCAAGTATCGGCGCCACATAAGCCCGCTCAGCTGGGCGCTTTTCATGGAAGACGAAGCACGCGGTCGAAATCAGCGATCGCCGAAGAACGCTGACGTTCTCGCCGGCGCTTGCGCAGCGCTTCCTAAACATCCGTTCACATTCGTTAATTCAACTCAGCCCGGGGATGGCCGTGGAACGCAGCAGCAACCTTCTTTGTTCATCCGATAACAAGAGTAGCGTAGGAGTGTTCGAATGCGTAATAAAATTGCGTGGCTTGGGGTGACGCTTAGCGCTGCGACCCTTGGGTCTGTGGCGATGGGAGCGAGCCTTCCGTTCAGTCAACGCGTTGAGCAAGAGATCGACCAGCATCAGGTAGCATACGCCGATATAAGGGTCGCGCCCGATGGAAACGGGGTCGCAAACTACAAGTGGTCGAACGGCCAACAGATCAGAGGCAACAACTTTTATACGTATGTCGCGCTGGTCACGAAGGACAACAAACCTGTCTGGACCGACAAACAGATGAAAGGCCTTGATGGCTCTTGGGGCGGACACGCGCGTGAAGGCGAAGTGCAAACGAGCTTTCACCTCTCCGAAGAGCAGCAGAAGGCGATTGATCATGTGGTCATGAAATCTGGTGCCGTCAATTGTGGCCTCGAAATGATCGAGTTCCATTGCTGCGACAATGGGATCGAAACGACTTTCTCGACCAAGAAGTGTCAGCAGCCAGAAGCTCCGAAGGTGAGCCGAGAGCCGCGTCACGTTGTGCAGTAGCGCGCGGTTCATTTTGGCGCTGATCAGCCATGTCGGCGCACTTGCGAGCGAGACAGGAGACCACAGTGAGCAAAGTTGTTGCGACAGGAGCGGCACTTCTCATGACGATGCAGGCGTTCGCTTACGCGGCTCAAAACACCGGCGCGAAAGGGTCGGGACCGACTTCGCCGAAAGCTCCTCCGCAAAGGACGCAGGACATTCCGAAGCCGCCACCGATTAGCCAGCCGCCGCCCAAAAATCAGGTAGTTCTGCCTCCGCCGGTTCAACCAGCGCCGCGTACTATCGAACAGCGAATACAAAATCCTCAGCTTAGAGATTTGCGCGAACCTCTGCCGCCGCCAAAGCAACAAGGGCTAAGCCCACTTGATCGGGTGGGGCCTGCCCCCGGCCCCGAACGACCCGTACAACCCCCGCCATCAAATCGCTCTCAGGAGCCGCCGCCTACCGGCGTCGGGCCGACTTACAAAAGAACCTTCTAACTTGGCGTGGGCTGGACGTGGGCTGCCTCGCGCAGCGTGAACCGCGGTCCTGTTACGACAGACGGCGAGATCGGTGCGACCGCGGCGCTGGGCGGGGCCGCCGGCCGAAGAGCCGGCGACCCCTAGCCGCGAAGGCGCCCGTACGCGAAACAAAGACGACTTCGCGACTGCATCTAGCATCGGCGCCGCCGCTGCCAGGCGCAACGAGATACAATCGTTAGTGTTACTTGGATGGTTTGGTGGCCGCTGGTCGCTTCGCGGCTGGCCTGCGCGAGGTGATCGCCTCTACCTTCTTCAGCGTCTATGCAAACTCAGATCGGAGATACTGTTCGTGCTTCGGGTCTGTAGGCTCCGACAGGAATGCAATCTTCACGAAGAAACGGTTCAGTAGCGATGCTATCGCAAGGTTGTCCGAGTGTTGCGAGCGCAGGGCCGTGAGTTGTCGACGCATCTCGATGAGATCAAGTCCGTAGTCTGACTGCTGTTTCGAATAGAATAGCCTGCAATCAAACGAAGCCGCCGCACCGAATATGATGGCGCGACGGCTTCGCCACTGGGGGACCCGGACGAGGGCAATGTCCGGCGCCGACAAGCTAACGTTCTGCGGCGGCCCTGCAATCAACGTTCGGAATTAAGCTTGATGCAGCGAGATCAGGTTAATTCTGGAACAGCCGTGCTGCAGCCCGCCGAATGCCACGGCATCGCCGTTGCGGGAGAGCATGGTGAGATCGGCCGGGAGCTATTCCCGGGCCGCCTGCTGGGCTTTGAGGGCTGATCTCAAAAGCCTCGCGATCGGTCATACCGAGGAGATCGTCAGACCTGGCTGAGGGCGCGTCATAAATCGATCTCGCCCGGACCGTGGCCGGTGTAATAGATGGCGAGCACGGGAATGGGGGAATTAATGTCGCTGAACACGCAAGCAAACCTTTTGGTGGTGGCGTTTTTCGTGGTCTGCGCTGCCTTGATCTTTTGGAAAACCGAGCACGTGCGGCAGTTTGGACACGCTCCGCGCACCGGAAAAGATTGCGTCGAAGTGATCGAGAGGGTGTTTGCTGCGCGCAATATTAGGCCGCCGACCGAAGCTGAGCAGGCTGACCTAGATGATTGCGATGACGATCAGCGACCGCGCAATACGGGCCGCAACTAAGACAATGATCCGTTTAACCCGGTTTTCAGTTGGCGCTTATCGCGTGCGAGGCGGCCGCCGGCGATCGTATAAGTCCGAACAATAGAGGCGCTGTATTATCCCGCGCGCATGTGGGAAGGCGGTAGCCGCGGGGCCGCGGCAGCGGCGCCTGGTCTGCGCTCGGCATTGCCGCAATCCCGTCCAGTTCGGCGCCCTTGTGCAGCGGCGTCCCCGCGATGCGATCCAGATCGGGGCCTAGCGCATTGGCGCAGGTCGCGTCGCTCTGGATCGAGGTTATGGACTTCCCGCTTTTGCTCGCCGTGTGGGCTACAAAAGAGCCCAAGTTGGGCTCTCTTTTCCCGCCCCGGCGGCGCGTTGCGAAAGGGTTTTCAAGCCGGCCTTTCGAGCTATTGCACGCGTGTTACCTCCCAAGCGTCAAAAGTAGAGCTGATCCGAACGAGCAACGCCGGCGCGTCGCCGTTAGCCACGTCTAGAAGGGTAACGCCGTAAATGTACGCGCCGTCTTGGTCGACGCGTTGTAGGCTGATCACCCAGACAGATGCAAAGCGAAGCGGGGTCGGCAATGCTCGCGCGAGCCGATTGGGAAAGAAATGGCCGGCGCCTGCATTCAGAAAAACGACCAGCGTTTTTCCAGATGCATAGGCGTCTGCTCCCTTGTTCCGCTTGTGGTCGATCGCTTTAAGGATGAGAGCTTCCGCGTCACCGGACTGTTGGACGGGCACCATCACGTGTTCGGTTGGGAAGTCTTCATCGGTCATTTGGTCAACGATGATCCCATCGCCGCCGATCGGATCGTCCGTGGACGCGAACGTTAGTTGGCGACCGTCGATCGCGTTGGCGGTTGCGCAGAGAAGCCAGTTCGCGATGGCTTCGCGTGGAAGCATTCTGCCGAAATTCCTGAACGGTTTGCCATTCTGAACTTGTCTGCCATCTCTGATGAACGGCTCAAGCTCCTTGAGCGCGATCTTCAGGTCGACGAATTTTCTGACGAGCAATTTCATGGGGCGTTTTCCGCCGGGGAACATGGAGACGCCAGCAGGGCTTTCCAAGGCGCACTTCCCGGTTACATATCCTCTCTTTGAAAATTCCGCCAGTGTGGACAATCCGCCGCGATGCTACCCGCGCCAATGCGCGGGCCGGTCTGGCCCGCGTCGCTGGACATGGTGCCGCACTCGGCGCGGCAATGCCGGTTGAAGGAGGGGCGCGCCGCTGCTCCGGCGACGTCAGCGCGTCGGTTTGTTGTCTCGTCAAGCGCCCGATCGCAGTTCAATGTCACACGACCGGTCGCATCGTCCCAGCTGAGCAGGTACCAGACGGCGCGATCCTATGCGGCTGCTGACTGCGCAATCACGTGTACGGCCGGCAACGGCTGCATGCACGATACGGTCGACAAGTGCGAAGTCGGCGTTGGTCTGCACCCATTAAACCTTCCGCCCCTCTTCGATAAGTCGAAGGCGCTCTTCTCCAGCAACTTGCAGTGCCTCATTCCGCGTGCCGGTGACAGTCCCTGTTCTAACTGGCGCGGAGTTGCCGACAGCAAGTGTCCACCTCCATTTCTTACCGCCGGGTGCGGCGGCTATGACGGACGGTTCGAGCTCAGCTGGATCATGCTTCGGCATCGCTTTCGGCCCCCTAGTGCTCACCGATTGACGTAGAGGATATAAGCCTGCGGACTTGCCCATCCCCGGAGCTTGCCGTCAGTCATCTCGAACATCCCAGCCACGAAGTTGACGGGCTTCAAGTTGGGCGATGCCGCGAACACGCAGCCATTTGATGCCGCGATGTCGGCCACGTTGGCCTGCGTCAACCGCAGCCCTGTCCCCGACGCCACGTTTACCGCATTCCAATAATCGTTAGCTACGACCGGTGAGCGGCAAAGGTACATTCCTTTCTCGGCAGCCTTCGCGCCGCCCCCTACCGCAAGCACGACAGCGATAGCAAGCAAGGCTGTACGGAGGGGCTTGGTCAGTCTGCCCCAGACCCAGAACGGGACCGGCAGCAGCCAGCGACCGAAAGCCCGATGACTCCTGAGCCTGACCGTCCTTTCCCAGTGGTGTCTTGAAAAAAGGCCCATGCGTACCCTCCTGCGCGCGAATTCAACCGCAAGACGCCTGCGAGCGCAGCGCCGGCGGCAAGTGCGATGAATTGGCGAGCTGAGGCTTCAGGGATGGCATGGGCGCGTTCGGCCGGGAGCTTCATGCAGCAGTCAGACGGTGGGTGATTTGGACATGGGCGTCGAGAGTGCGGATGTAAATTACCTCGCCGCAGAAGCAGCGCGCAATCCCCTCCGGGCGTTGTGTGGGCAACTGTAGCTTGAGAGCGTGCATTTGCTCTTTCCAGATCGACCAGTCGCGCTGACGGCGCCACGCCTCGTAATTGGCTTCGGTGCAGGCGGCTGCCAACTCCCCCCAAGCGGCTTGGAAGCCGGCACGTGCCCCGTCAAACGTTTCGGCGATCCCAGTTCGATGCTCGCCCGGGTCAATGCCGGGGTAAAAGCCGCAAGACCATCCCCATTGCGGGGCTGAGTTGGGAGCGCCCGAGCGCCGGCTGATCACACCGACCCGCACGTCGCCAAGGTAGATAAGCCACGTTTCGCGATGGGGATCATCTTTGCCGCGGCGGCGGATGAGCGGAGGCATGCCGCCATCAAAGCGGCACCGGGATGAGGCCTGCAAATTGTCAATTGCTTGCGTGTCGAGGTGTGGTCGACACGCTGCCGCTCGCGGGTGTGGACAATGGCCGGCGGGCATCACTGCCGCCGGCCATCGCTTGCGCTACCTTGGGCTAGGGGGTAATCGGCAGCGCTGACCGCAAGCCTGCCGAAGGCCGATTAACAACCCGCTAACCCATTCCGGCGGGCTCTGGGTATTTCGCGGGCAACAAGGCGGCGACGCTACTTGCTCAACGGTTTGCCGACGGTGATCACGACGGCATCACCATCTCTCGTAAACGCCTGACATTCTACCGTCCCATCGTGAAGATGGACGCTGGCCAATTCGCTCTTGTCCTTCAGCGCGGCGCGGTGGCAACGATGCGCCGCCGCCTCCAATTTCTTCAGGTCGGCGCCTGTGACCGCGTTTCCAGCCGTTGCAGCAAGGCTGAACCAATCATTTGAAGGGAAGCCGCTCGCATCCCAGTTCAGTGAGACGTAGGTCACGAACTTGGGGTCACAGATCAGGACCATGTCCGGCCGTTTGAAGAAGACACTCCCGCCGGACGGCGAAAAATGATCGAAGTGCGTATTCGTTCGGTCGATGATCCGTGCCGTTATTTCTTTGCACTCGGCAGTTTCGGCCGAGCGCTCGCCGGCGATGCCGCTTCAGGCGAGCCCAGAAAGAGCGCAGATAGCGCTCCGTATGCGATGCGCAAAGGCCTCCGCTTCTTCTCAAAATATCGTTTGACCATTTGCTCTCGGCATCACCATGGCTCGACGCGGCTGACAGAACCATGCGGCGTGTCCTTCGTCGTACATCAGATGGCCCGCTGGCCCGGAGCCGGCGATGTCAAGATGTCGTCGATCACAGATCGGTGCCACACCAGCCCGATGCTCGGATCACCTTCATCGTCCGGTAAGCGGCTCGAGTAAACACCGAGAAATTCTGTCGTTGAGGCAGCATCGAGTTTGGTAGTCAGGTCACTCAGAACGGCGGGCCCTATCACTCGTGCGAATGTTGGTGAACCGGACATGCCACTAGACGTCCTAGCGTCAATCGCAAAAGCTGGATATCTGAAGCGCCATGGTAGGAGAGTTTCGCTCGCAACGCTTCCGCGTTTCCAAATCGGAAAATTGATTTCGTTCTCCTTCGACTTTAGCGGGTAGCCAACGACGAAGACGCTTCCGCCCGATATGTGGAAAAGCTTCTCAAATCGATAATCGTTTACACAATAAACACGCGACATGTCGCCGGCTGGGAGTGCGAGAGCGACGACATCAACTCGCTTCTCTGCAAAGTTCTGATGCTGCAGCCACGTTGGTTCGCCGTTCTCGTCAGATAATGGTAGTTCGATACTAGGCCATCGAAAGAACAGAGTGTTACCCTTTGCGGCTTCGTTTAGTGACGTTCGCTCCCAGTATCGGATGACTAATGTCTCAGGCGCCCAGCCCGTCTTACTGCGCCCGGTGAACGCGTGATTTCCTGTGACGACATGCCAGTTGGTAACAAAGACCGGTTGACCTGCGTGGCGCCAAAAGAAACCAGAAGCTTGGTTTGCGGTTCCCTTCCCACGAGCCTCAACAATACATGAGGCCATGGAGAGAGCATCGAAGCGGGTAGCATATTCTGCGCGCTCCAAGCTCCATGTCTTCACAAAAGCTTCAGAGGTCACGGGGACGTCCCTTCAGGTCAGGCTTCAAGTCCGGTGGAAACGACCTCTGCTTTTCCAACAAACAGCGTTTCCCATTCAGGGTGATCGCTGGCCTCGCCATTCCAGTACCGGCGGCCTCTATCGCGTGTCACCGATAGCGGTTCGCTGTCGCCCAATAGTAGCATTGCATCGGCTCGATGGATCATGCCAGTGCAGATCAACTCGCATATGCTGGCGCCAGCGTCCCCGAGGCGGTTAACCCAGTGCTTAGCCTCATCCTGAGTGTCGCAAGTATAAAGACACGTCTGCCGAGAAGGTGGCAAGCTGTTGAACTCCCTAATCCGCAGATCCTCCATGATGAGTTCGCGGCTCAGCATCACGTAGTGCTGTGCGACCTCTAGTGCTATCGAGGGCAGTATGCCGGGGTGGGGAGCTATTTGGCCCTGCCGTACGAGCGAGAGCCATCGGATGGCTTTGACAATTACGAGATTGCCATTGTCGTTGATCGGGTATTCGCGCGCGCTCTCGTAGAACCGAAAGAACGGATTTTCGATAACTCCGATCTCAATGATCTGGCCAGCGGTAAATGCCTGCTTGTAAGGCTTCGTTACGGTCACGTGAAAAAGCCTGCGATTTGACACTGCATCGACCACGACCAATCCCGGTCCTTTTCTTTGCTCCAGGAACGCGCGCGCGGATTGCGGGCTCAGTGCCGGCTCGATCCGGGTGCATCCGGCGATTACTTGTGCAAGACGGTCCACGCCCAACCGAACGCCGCGCTTGCCGCGGCGACGGTCGCCGCCAACGCTGCAAAGCGGGTCCAAAAGACCTGCCGATTGTGCCGAGCTGTTTCGAGAGCTTCCCGCCCTCGGTCACGCCACGCGAGCCATTCCAGCGCGAAGCGGATCGTCAGAACCTCCATTGTGCCTATCGCGATGGCGCCGGCTGAACCAGCGTCGGTTTGCGCCAATCTGGCCCTGACGTTCTGCGGGCCGAGCGTTTCGAGTTCTTCGAACCATCGTTTGGCCTGTTCTGGCAGGCTGCCAGCCCAGCGGGATTTCTCATAAGGAAAGCGGTCGGTCTTCATCGAATTGTCCGGTTTGGAAGCTCTTCCTTTTGGAACGACTGCGCGGTGTCAAGGGCCATAGCTTTTCCAGTATAGCCGCTGCGGTCTAGGGTCGTCGCCGACAAGAACAACATCAACGGGACCGCCAATACCTGTTTCAGACTGAACTATCGACGTGGTCCGTGAAGCGGCTTCGATGATGTCGACTGCGAAATCAGCTGCCGGCTGCGGTTCAGCAAGTTCGATCGTGGTCATGCTGTTGCGGAAACGTCCGTATCTCTCGCCAAGAAACTGCATTCCGGGGCCGCTAAAAACAGCGTTCGTCAAATAGCTAGCCTCACCAAAGAGGTTCAAGCGGCAGCTGTCACTAGGATAGAACTCTTCGATTTTCAGATTGGTTGCGCTGACGGATAAATCGGCGCCGAGGGCGACGGAGAAGCTTTCGACGCTTCCCCTTCGGGTCTCCGGATCGAAACGCGCAATAGCCGACTGAAATAGGAATTGACCGATCCGCGTCGCGTAGTCCGCCGGATGGGACGCGATGTAGGCGGCGGTCGCATCAACCACTTCCTGAGCAATATCCGTCGAGCTTACCCCGGTACGCCGGGCCGCGTTAGCGAGGATCGCTTGCGCATCGAATTTTGGCTTGCTTGATGCGACTTGTTCGCAGACCTTGTCGGTCTGCACGCCCGCAAGGTCCCAGACCGTGCTGTAGCCAGTCGTAAAAATCACTGTTCTGTCCACCCCTTCGACTTCAGCAATCTTGAACATGTTATCGCAAGCGATGGTCCAGTTCGGAGTGCTGATACCCAGACGGCTATCTGCCGCTACGATCAGACCAGCGACGGTTGGGATGACCAAAACGAGTGTCATCCCTCGACCAGTGCGCAGCCGCGCTTCAGTGCCGCCTGGAATACTGGTTTCAGCCCGGGGTCCGCGAGAATGGCTTCGCCGGGCATAAAATCGCTCACGGCGCGCCACTCAAACCCGCTGTTGGGTTTGGGCAGCTTCTTAGGATCGAGCACGTACGCGGCGCGGCCGGGGTCTTCACCGAAAGCGCCTCGTTCGACGAATTTCTGAAGCCGGTTCATTCTGACGCCATGGACCGCGCAGCGAGAAGCTTCAGGGCGATCGGTTCGGCGTCTTCGCGCCAGTAGTCATCGCCGTTCGGAAGAACGCTTCCGAGCATGCCCGGGGAATAGATGGCCGGCTCGGGGTGGCCGGGGTAGGCCGTCCAGCGGGCGCTGGTCGGCGTGTGGGTGACCTCGTTTTCGTCGACCTGAAACTGATCCTCGGTGACCCGCGTGCGCGCCATGACTTGCCCCGGTTGTATAGGTCGACCTTACAGGCGCTATCATTGGCCGGGCATGCTCCCGCTACCCTTATCCCCCGGCAAAACTCCGCCAGCCTCCGGAAAGTGTTGGTAGCGTCGTTGGTACGGCATCGAGTTATCTGAGAATTTTCTGCGTATTATCAGATGCTTCTAGCCAAGCTTCAATCCCCTCAGCCGGCACCGGGTTAGCTGTCAGCCCGCTTTATCGCACCCTTCCCAGGGGCACAGGAGGCACAAACTGCGTCTTCCCCAAAAGTCACAGCCACTTCTGCTTGCACTGCTCTGCCAGCTCATCGCATCTTCCGGCGTGGCCGGGCGAGCACTGATATTCATCATTTTAGAGCAATCAGAGAATTGAATGACCAAGGTAGTGCCATCACAGATCGTATCATTTATCGATCGCGTCTACCCAACGGCGAAGTCCAACCCCAATATGCAAGTTTATTCGGCCGACTCCGCGGTGGAGCGATCATTGATTTAGCCGACGACCTTCCAGTCGAACTACTGACAATTAGTGACGAGGACTACACCAACTACGTCTTCGGTCTGGAGGCAATGCAAGCGGCCATCGATCGGTGGAACCACCACGGTACTGACACCCCACCCCGAACCCACAACGGGAAAAGCCCTGTTTATCTCGTCCGCGAAGCTCTGCTGAAATGCCCTGACCAAAATCCTTCCTCCCAAACCACTTCGCTTCCTTTCATTTCCGATCGGCAATTGGCAGAAAGTATTCGTCTCGACATGGATAGCGCCATCAACGCATTGCATCGCAACGATTTTAAGGGCGCAACGGTGCTGAGCGGGTCCGCAATGGAGGCGTTGTTACTCTGGAAAATTCAGGACGTTGGTATCACATCGCGTCTTGTCGGCATGAACAAGAGCAACAAGCAATCGCCAGAAGAATGGACGTTGGAAGACTACATAACTGCGGCGAGCATACAAAATCTAATTAAACCAAACACTGTCGCGCAGGCACGGCTTGCGCAGAATTACCGAAACCTCATACATCCCGGACGAGCTATTCGGTTCGCTCAAGCCTGCAATCGCGGCACGGCATTCGGGGCGCTAGCAGCGGTCCATCTAATAGTCGCTGATTTCTGACAGCGGCGTAAGCTAAGTGCCGGATGGCGCACTCAAGATTTGTTATGCACGGGCCTGATAAGGCGACAGCATGAACCTCGAAGAGTTCCTCAGGGCTCACCACTACACGGTCGCAGCATTGAGCGTGCTTGGCACATTCTCGGCTGTTGCAGTCGCGCTCTTCAGCTCCATCACGGCCTTGAGGGCATCGAAGACGAGGATCAGCGCGGGGGCATCTATCAATCTCGTTCACCACAGTTCGATGCAGGGAAAGGAACGACCAAGGTTTCTAGTCCTCCACATTCGAAATACGGGGCTATGCCTGTTCACATCCCTATGGGCTGTTTCCATTGGAAGCTTCCTTTCAAGCGCACTCTGATTGAAGTGCTTTCCATGGGCTATTCGGCCGCAGGTCAATGGGTCCGTCAGCGGCGGGGCTGGGGCCGTCCACCCCAATCAGCAGCTGCGTCCCGTTCGTCACGCGGGATCGCGTCGTGGGTAACTAAGCCTATGCTGAAGCGTCGAACTAAGAATTTGCGACGTTCGGGTCAGGCTCTGGCTCTGGAGGTGCCTTTCTTCGCTCGCCTTCCCATATCTCAAGGCGAACCATGTCGAAGGTCCAAACATAACCAAACGTTCGCTGTAGGCGGCTCAATGGCACGCAGTGTTCATCGGAGATTCCACGAGCCCGCACTTCTTCGTTCTGAGAATGCAGATCGACCAAGCGCTTCACGGGGGGCTCGTCCTTCTCGATGCGGAGCCTTTCGGCGCGGGCCTTCTTCAAATTTTGAGGCACAGGCTCCCAGCTGGCAATCTTTGAACTTAAGTCGGTAAATCGCCTTGCGAGCGCTTCGTGAATTCTCGCTTTCCTATTAAAACGAAACACTTGATCAAACGTGGCCGCCGCCGCCACAATACCGGTGAGCCACTTTGCGATCTCAGCGCCAGCACCTCCCGATATGAGCGAGAAGAAGCTGGCGGTCCCGGTCAGCGCCGTCGCCACCCGCGTGAGGTTGTAGCAGCCGTCATAATAGGCCTGCATCTTCGCGTGATAGCGACGGCATCGCTCCACCGAAAAGTGGGTGTCATAGTATCCATCTTCGGACCACTCGCTCACTCAATCCTTGTCCTTTCGAGGAGGCCTATTCCAGTCCGTCGTCCGGTCAATTTTGGTGTCCGAGTCTTTGCGAACTGTGTCTGGTGATGGCCGCGGGTGTTCCTGCGGCCTCGGTGTTGGCTGCGGGCGATCAGGCTTGTGCTTATCGTCGCTCATGGCGTTCCCTTGGATTTTCTTGGGGGGCGCATCCAGTCGGTCGCCCTACGAATACCGTGGCGAGCCTTCTTCGCGGTCTTCTTGACCGCAGATTTGGCCTTCTTCGCCTTTTTTGCCTTTTTGGCCATGTGCATCCCTGCCTAGACTAACAGCGGATGATTGCTAGCCAGCCGGCGGCAATGCAAGCCTCGGTTGTCATTGTCCACACTCTTGGGGGCAGAAACGAATTCAGCACTGCTCGCTCGTCCAACTACCTTGGTCAGGTGTTTTCCAACTACCTTGATCCTAGGCGGCGGCCCGCCCGAGCACACGAGCCACTTGGGCGGGGCGCCACTTGTCCGCGCCGCGCGGCGTCGGGATGCTTTGGGCGTTCAGGCCAGCGGCGATCTGGTGCAGGCTGTTGGCACCGCCGTCCTGCAGGGCACGGACGGCGGGCAGGATGTCCTCCGCGCGTGCATTGGCCACACCCGGTGGCGGCCAGCCGACGCCTGCCTGTACTCGTCCGACAGGGCTCCGTTGCGCTTGCCCAGCTTCTTGCCCCGCGCCTTGGCAGCGGCCAGCGCCTCCTTGATGCGGCGAGGTATCATGCGGCGCTCCTCCTCCGCCACCATCGCCATGATGCCAATGGTGAGCCGGTTGGCGTTGGGCATGTCGGCGGCGACGAAGTCCACGCCCGCCTTTTCAAGGCCAAGCAGGACGTGCGCATCGCGGGACAGGCGATCCAGCTTGGCTATTACAAGCTTCGCCCCGTACAGGCGGCAAATGCGCAGGGCCTCGGCCAGCTGCACACGATCGTTCTTGCCCCCGCTCTCCACCTCCACGAACTCGCGGAGCAACTCCCACTGGCCGCCGTTCAAAAAGCTGGTGACCGCACTGCGCTGCGCCTCGATGCCCAGCCCTGACGCGCCTTGGCGGTCCGTGCTCACGCGCAGGTAGGAAATCTACTTGCCGCGGCTATGATCTGCTCCCGTCTCGATCTGATCTACTAGTCTTGATCAGACCGCAGAGGGGTGGCTGTATCTGGCGGCTGTCATGGATCTCTTCAGCCGCAAGATCGTCGGCTGGGCCATGCGGGATCATATGCAGGTCGAACTCGCATCCGCGGCACTGACGATCGCCGTCAACCAGCAACGGCCGCCGGCCGGATTGATCCACCACTCCGATCGCGGCGTGCAAGGCCTCACGCCCCTATCGCAACGCTCTCACCAGAGCCGGCATCGCCGCATCGATGAGCCGAAAGGCCGATTGCTACGACCATGCCCCAATGGAAAGCTTCTTCCATACCCTCAAGACCGAGCTCATTCATCATCGCGACTACAGGACTCGCGCCGAGTCCCAGCGCGATGTCTTTGCCTTTATCGAGGGCTTCTACAACCGAATACGGCTCCATTCCGCCCTCGGATATCTCGCCCCGATCGAGATGGAGCTGAAAGCCGCCTAAACCCGACCATTATTTCGGGGGAAGATCAGGAATCTCCCTTTCTTCCACGCCATACGGACTGCAGCGCGACGGTGGAGATGATGTTGTTGAGGGTCTGGGTGCGAGACCCTGCTCAAGCAAAACGGTCTTAAAGCGCTTCTGTTCGGTGAAGGAGCTTGTCGTCAACGAGCGGAAAGCCGTCCGACCGGCTTGGCATCGCGGGGCTCGCCTTTAATCGCGTAGCACCAGACCCAGCCGCTGTCGGACTGGGCGACGTAGAGCCCGGTTGGGGCACAGATCGACGGTTAGTGGAGCACCCATGGTATGCGGCGCGATCATGACCTCGCCATGCCCCGTCAACAGTGCGTGCGATTCCGAGGTTGATCAACCCGCCCCATAGAAATGGTCAACGACCTAAGGCCTGGTCAGACAGCCTGAGCTGATGAAGTCATCCCCAAACTTCCCGGAATCGCAAGCATTGTTGGCTCGGCGGTGCGCCCCGAAGATTCCATACTGGGCCATTCAAGGCAACACGTCAGGCCGAACCGAAAGGTGCAGCGTCCGGAATTGTACCCCACCAAAACAAGGAGGCGACGGCATGTTTGGTGTGTGGCAAACTTCTTTACCAACATTTGGAAGGACAATTCGTTCAACAGAGCCGCTCGCAGCGCTTACGCTTAGGAGCAGTCGGATGATCACGCCGCTTCGACGGAACTGGAGTCCAAACGAATTGTTCAATGCTCTTACGCCAGCGATGTTCAGCGCCGAACCGTCGGTTGTGCGCGCACGTTGGAATAAATTGTGGCCTGACCTGTACACGGAATATGACGCCAGGCATTTGAAAGCCGAGCTATCCGTCCGCAATCTGATTGCCACCGATGAAGCTCGGACATTTTTTACTGTCTGGGCCGCGGACGAAGAGCGTCACACCGATGGCTTTGTCCGCATCATTGAACTTGTCGCCAATGGATCCGAGAGGAACCTCCGAGAGAGATTGGAGGCGCGACCGCATGATTTCGGTACGATCAATGACTACCTCACCGACGAATTCTCTGTGATGGTTATGATCGCATTTGATGAGATGTGCACTTGCCATGCCTATGCCGCAGAGAAGCCGTTCTATACCGAACTTCGCAACGACATCTTCCTTCATTGGCTGCGAGAGGTGGTTGCCGACGAGGCGGTTCACTCGATGAACGCCGTTAACGTGATCCGCGCATGCTACCGCGATCGCGTTGGAGAAATTGGTGCAATGCTCGATAGGATAATCAGCCACCTTGACGATCTGAGCTACGCTGGCACCTTCCTGCTGGACTATTTCGGCGCCGTGTACACGAAGGAGTTGCTCGACAAATGCCGCGTCGCGATCCTGAGAAATGTCGAAAAACCTCTCCAGGCCGTAGAGCGAGACAGATGGAGCCATCGCCCGAATTAAGGTCGACGCCGTGACCGCGTTCCGGAGTGATTCCGGCACCGGGCGCCCAGGGATACCTTTCGAGGCGCACACGATTGCGTGCGAGCGATCAGGCACGTCGGCAATGGTCACGCCTTGCTCTGACGGGAATGCCTTGTGATTTGTGTCTACCGTCACGATATCACGGTACGTAGCGATGGATGCCGAATCCGAACGAGAGATGTTGCCGCCATTCTTGCGGTCGATGGGTGAACCAGAACGAATTGCGTCTATCTTTGTAGCGGTTATTCCGCACTCCCAGTGCAGATTGCAGCTTAAGCTGTGATGTTCTGACTTGGGCGGGAGCCGTACGATGAACTGGAGTTCACCATCTTCAGGACCAACGTGGCGCAACTCCTTTTCAAAAAGCGATCTCGCCGAACGGTCTCTAAGTTATAGAGAGATCATTCACACAATGGATATCCTTAATCGCGCGGTTGTGAGCCGGGTGGGCACTGCAGCTGGCACTTCTGTCGAGATGATTGGAGATGCGCTAGTCGACGATTCGCAGAGATCCGGGCGCTGCACCGGATACGATGATCGACCGGTAACGGCTCGACCTTCACTGCCTTTCGTGCGCTGCAGCTCGAAGCCCCACCCGCAGCAAGCCTCGAGAGCCGCGGCATGGCATGAAGTCTCTCGCTCACGATGATGCCCGGATCATGCGCTGCCTAACGCCCACAATTGCGCTCTTAAGCGTCGACCATTGGACGGAGATTGCAACTTCGAGCAGCTTCCTATTCCGGCTGGAGGACGTCGAGAGCAATGCGATGGCTTCCGCAATGATATTGAACTCCAGTTGTAAGAGGCAGGGCTGGATAACATTTTTCTACTAGAGGGTACCTTTCATCTTGCGAGTCAGGCGATGAGTTCAATATTGAAAATTGTGGCGGTGGTGGCGATTTTCTTTGGAGAAGCCCTTTCGATAATCGCCGAGTTGATTGCCTCAAGGCAGTTTGGGAAAGCTGGCGGGCATCTCACAACGCTCCTGCCGATGTTTCTGCTGATATCGGTCGGCGGTCTCCTACTCGTCTGCGGATACGCACTCGGCTACATGAATCTCAAGAGTATCTGGATCATTGTCGCAATACAGAAGTAAAAACAGGACCGGGAGGATATTTGGTTGACGCATTGCGGAATGTAGAGCCCCGACTGCACCAAACTATAATTGACAGTATGCACGGTGAATTCGGCGACGAAAAAATCAGCTCAAATGCGCTTCTGAAGCGCCTCGACAGTTTTGAGCAATTCCACCATTATTACTATCCTCACGAGGATTTTGCACGTGCGCTAGCCGCTGCGGGGATCAGCGTTACAAGGCGAGATCGTGCGGTCGAGCTACCTGCTATTTGATTGGTTGCGACGAACAGTTTCAAGGGTGTCTCGGTTAGGCCGGGTCTGATGGTGACCTGCCGGCGATGATGATGCCGATGATGACGATCGGCGTCATGCCGGTTATGGCACGACTATCCTGCAAACGAGCAGCAGCACCATAGTGATCGTTATAGTGACGCCGATGATCGGCGCCCGCTAAGTGCTGTCCTTAACGAAAAGCGGAGCCGCGCTGTCCACCACATCCTTCGGGAGCATCCGTAGCTGCTCTTCGTCGAACGGCAGGTGAGTGAGATAGTCTGCGACCAGAGCACCCACGGCTTCCGCCTGTGCTGCATCTCGTTGGCGCTTGAGCGGCTCCCTATCGGCACGACGGGACAACCAAAGCTTATGGGCGGCCCAAACCCGCGGATCTGGAGCGACGATGCGCACTGGTTCGCCTTTTTCATCGATCGCGATCGCCTCAAAAGCGGGAGAATTTTGCAGCCAATCGAGTCCTTCGATTTGAACGGCAGTCAGGTCTTTGGGGTCCGAGCCGATCTTGTCCGGAGCCTTCTTCCAAGGTGGGCTTGGCGTGGGCTTGATCAGATCGACGAGATAACCGTCCCTGTTCACAGCTCGAAACGTCTGCTTCGCGCGTTCAAAGCTGGTGTCGACGCGTTGAAGTATTTTCAGGAGCGAAGACTCGGAGACGTCGTCGTCCGCGACGAACGTAAGCGCAGCGCGCGCATCGAACAGAAGATCCATGTCTTCTGTCGTGGCTAGGCCCGGATCGATCCTCACGCCGGAAGAGGCTTCGTAACAGTAGATCGCGTTCGTTCCGAGAATTCGAATCCCGGAACCCAACATCCCGAAACCATCGAGTGCTCGCATGATCCGAGCTCCGATCAAGGGTACACGACCCAAGCCCAGTACACGATTGACCGCGGATTGCCGCGCCATCGTGTCACGCAGGCTCTTCAATCGGTCTTCTGCAGCCGCGCGCTTGCTTTCGAAGTCGGCCTTCATTTTCTCGGTTTCGGAAGAGCGCGCCCCGAGCGAACTTTGCTTCCGGAGGCCCGCTTTGTCGTAGTAGCTCCGCACCAAATATTCGTGGCCTTTGGACTCCACCCAGGTCAGGGAACCGCGATACGTGTCGTAGGCCTCCTTAGCGTCCCGCAAGGCCTGAAAGCGCTGCTGGCTATTGACTACCTCCCGGCGCTGATCATTGTTAAGCTCTTGAAATTTCATGGTTTCAACACTTACGTTTCGTTTTCGCTGCAGCTGTTGAAACCGTATTTATCATGCAAATTCAATGGTTTCAACAGTTCCATTTGAAATCAACCAAAACTGTTGAAACAGGCCCTTGGCGGGCCGATGGGCCGGCCCTCTTCGCCGTCTCGGAACGAACGTTGAAATGGACGTTCGGCGAACCCGCGACACATCGTCCTTCAAGGTCCAAATCAAGTCAGACGCAAAACGCACGAACGGGTGTATTCAATGCCTTATGCTGGTCGTTCTTTCAGTGGACCAAGAAGGCTCGCGCTTGGCGATCTTCTCGACCGCATCGGACAAATAGTCAGGATGATGGTGGCCGTAGGTATTGAGCAGCACCTCAAGTGACATTCCGAGATAGCCCGCAGCCTGCCAAGGATCCGCGCCTCTCTGCATGAGCCAAGTTGCTGCGGTGTGTCGCAAAGTGTGTGGAGAGATTCCCGGACCAAGACCCGCGAGCGTAACGGCACTCTTGAAGGCCGTTTTGACCGAGTTCACAGGCTTCCCATTGTACTCCACAAAATGCTTCGCTTCCGGATTAAGCCGGTGCCAGCGCCGCAGATGAGCAAGCAAGCGCAGGGGAATCGGGACCGTCGGCTGCCGCTTGTTGGTCTTTGCGCTGCCCTGCCTTAGACGATAATAGCGGCCGCGCTCCAAGTCGACATAAGAGCGACCTATCGCCGGAATAGGAGATGCGGCTGCAATAGCTCCGGCACGGGTTCCGCTGTAGATCCCTAACAAAATGAACCGAGCAAGATGGCGCAGCGGACGCTTGCTTGTGGCGACCTTCACGTCATCCACCGGACGACGCGAGCCTTTTTGCATTTCGCGATACCGCCAGCAGGTCCAAACCAGCTTGGCCGCATCGCTACGCGTCAGCCACTTGTCTCGCGGCTGGCCCTTCTCTGGCAGGGAGACCTTAACGATTTCGCGATGATATCCTTCGGCCGCATGGTGACCAATGGCAGCGCGGAGATCTTCGAGGTCTCGGCGCGCGCCTCCCCTCTTTCCGCGCTTCTTGGCGTACGAGCGACATACCTCCCCATTTACCTCGCCCAACATTTTTGCTCCCCACCACTCGTTCAACCGTTCGATCCGCTTCTTGAACTTGCGGATATCGGAGATGGTATCTTCGCTCTCGCTATCGACATTGAAACGACTGCGAAGCTTGTCCAGTTGCGCATCCAGATAAATCGAGAGCATATCCGCGATTGGGATATCGTCTATGTGACGGACGCGTCGTTTCGGCGTGTGTTTGGAGGTGATGTAGTCCCTTAATTTCTCCTCCGCGGTTGCAATCTCAGCTTTAGCGCAGCCTGTGCTGACGTCCCGGCCGTTGTCCCTGATGATCCATGTTGCTTGGTGAGTGGTCTTTCCGCCCTTGTTTCGGCGGGCGGCTTTGAGTTGAAGTCTTGCCCCCTTGCTTCTTCGCGGCATAGCTCTCGCATCCGTTGGATATGCGCCAGCGTGGTAAATTCTTTGCCGGCAATCTTCTCGATAATCAGTCGGTTGCGATCGCGCTCACGGCGCAAACCGGCGACCGTCATTCCTCCGAGAGGAAACGCGATCTTCGCGGCATCAGCAAGGCGAAGAGGAGCATCTGGTGTAATTTCAGGTTGCGTACGATCTGCCATCGACGCTCTTCGGATCTGTAGAGGAAGAAAGCTCCTTATGAGCGGTATGGCGAGAATGGCGAAAGATTGTTTAGAAATAAACCCGGCATCTTCGCTCATCGAACGATCGGGAATGAAATCGCGCCCTCGCGCACGCCTGCGTAGCCGTGCACCACGTTTTTGCCGGTATGCCAAGTCGGATCTCTCGTCGCGATTAGACCGGCAACAGGAATTTGGGTTTGGTCGCGCCCCTCCGCGGCATCCATGACCGAGCGCGGATTGGGTACGTGCACGGCCCCCTCGGGGTTCGTATCGCCCAACATGGTTCCCGGTCCAACAGACCATTCCGCTGCGACCGAACCGGTCGTGACATCGGCACATGCGTAGCGGTCGATCTTGCGTCCATTGTCGCCGGCACTGGGAGTATATCGTCAATCCCCCTTGCATCCTATTTGCACTCCAAACTAGCCGAATTCCCCTACATCTGCTGCGTACGCTTTTCACCTTCGTTTTTATCTGCTCTCATGTTGCATCGACTTCGGTCAAAGGAGTTGGAAGTGACGCGGCGTTGCGGGCCTATGCAACTACCAGATAGTTCACAGAGGATGGAGCCGCCCTATTCCTCGACCGAGGTTGCGCTGGCGATAGGCGTCTCACTGGACGCTTTCTATCGCACGCGCCAGATCCGGCACGAGCGCGACGGTTTGCCAGCGCCCCTCAGCCAACGCGGCCCACTCAAATGGGAGCGTACTGGCTTCGACGCCTGGTTGACTCGGTATCATCCCATGCGCCCGAAGATCATTGCTAATGACGCATTTGTGCCACCGCCGGCAGCAAGCGACGAAGAGCATCGCAAGCGCTTGCGAACGGCTTATGGGCATCATGGTGCTTGACATCGCGGATGGTGCTAGATTCCAATAGGGGCATCCTCCACTTCGACACCGAGGCTCTCTATGGCCGATCCCCGATTCCCCTATGTGAAGTGGCGCGGCGGACGGCCGCGGGCTGTGCATGGACCGCGCCAGCGCGCGCTCGGCTTCGTCGACGCCGATCTGCGCCATCCGCCGTTGGACGACAAAGGCCGGTCGGTCGGCCGATGGTTCACGATTGAGGAAGCCGCGGCGTTCTCTGACAAGCGGGTTGCTGAAGTCGCGGCCGCGCGCGTGGCGGGACAGAGCAAGCCAAAGCCGGAGCGGAAACGAGAGACTGTCGATCATCTGCTCAATGACTGGACCAGCTCCAACGAATTCAAGGCCAATGCGCTGGCAACGCAGCGTTCCTATCAAAAGGCCGTGCAGGCAATCCTCTACAAGCCGATGACGCGGGAGCAAGCCGCCGAATTCCGCAAGAAAGAGCGCGCGGCAAAAGTACTCGGCGTGCTGCCGCCTATGCGCGAGCGCGAGGCCATCGCCGACGTCACGCCGTCCTCGCTGGGGCGGCCTGAGCTGCGTGCCTTCTTCAACTATGTGAAAGCCGAACGCGGCCATCACATGGCGATCAGTGTGATCGCCGCAGTGTCGGCGGCCCTGACATGGGGTCAGGAGAGCATACATTGGCGACTCGGGCCCAATCCTCGCATCGGCATGGAGTTCGATCATCCCGACGGACGTGTCGTGCTGGTGACGATGCCGGAGTTTTCTGCGTGGGTCGCGGCTTCCGACGAGATCACGCGGCATTCAATCGGCGACAGTTTCTATCTCGCGCTGTTCACCGGTCAGCGGCAGACCGACCGGATCGCGATGCGGGATGAAAGCAAAGTCGAAGGTCGTCACGCGTTTCGCCAGAGCAAGACTGGCGAGCTCGTCGACATCAAGGAGGCGCCGCAGCTCACGGCGCGACTCAATGCCGCCCGCGCTCGCGCAAAAGAGGTCAAGCTGCGCCTGCAGCTCGATGTGGTGCCGCCCGAATTCGTCATCAACGAGGACAACGGCCAGCCCTATGACGAGAATGCGTATCGGCATTGGGTGATGACAACGCGCACGCTCGCTGCGTTCGGGTTCCTCGATCGAGACTCCACGCAAGCCGCGATCGCTCGCGCCGAGCGGCTTGCCGACGCACTCACAGCCGCTCTGCCGACGCTCTTCGAGCCATATCCGATCAAGGAAGACCAGGACAAGGCGATACGCGCGCGAATGGTCGACGGGCGCAACCGCGCGCTTTCCGGTTGGATGACCGCCCAGGCGAGCCGTGACAGCCATGGCGATGAATCCGCCTGGCGGCTGAAACCATGTCCGTCGCTGTTCTTCATCAATGGATCCGGCGAGCTCGACCGCAAGCACGACCAGGATTTGCGCGACACATGCGTCATGCTGCTCGATCGCGCCGGCTGCGATCTGCTCACGATCTGCGACATCACCGGCCACAGCTACAAGAGTGCGCAGACTATCGTGAAGCACTACCGCGCCCGCAACGCGGCCCGCGCCGATGCCGGCATTGACCGCCTGGTGCTGCAGGTCCGGAAAGAAGGAATGGCGTGAGGCGGCGTCATCCGATGCTGTAGGATCGCGCGTAGACATGCTCGTGGTCGCCGGTGACCGCGAAGCCGACCTCGTCGATCGCCTTCTGCCGCGCCTGCAGCGCTTCCGTACACAACCACGGCACCAAGAAAACTGGCGTGTGTGGCCTGGCGAAGCCGGCGCGAACTCAAGCATCTCCTGGTCAAGCATGGAGATCCACGCGACTGCCTTCCGGGCGTTTTCGAAGCGCAATCATCCCTCGGCGCTTTTCTGCTCACGCCGGTGCTGTCCTAACAGGACACTAGCAATTCTGAATCAGGACACTTCGTTTTATGACACTTTTGTGTCAATTAGTAGCGCGGCATTCTGAGTAGGCGCTGCTCATAGACAGGGGCTCCAGCCGGTCCAGCCCCGGGCTCGGGCCTTTCGTTTTAGAAGCAAAAACGCCGCCCGCTTAAATCTTGCGCGAGCGGCGGCTTCCAGCCCCGGGAGGGAGATTGTAAAATCCCGATAGCGATGTGTCTGCATGTGTCGTGCCAAGGTTCAATGTGTCGTGGCGGAACAACCCGCAGGGTGGATCTTACGATCCTGAAGGGACGTTCAGATTGATCGAGGGGTGTTCAGCTTGAAAGAGGCCAGCACAGCTCTTTCATGTTCTCTCTCCCTCAAAACGGCCCCAGCCTGTCCAATCCGGAGCTGGGGCTGTTTCGTTTGGCACTCGCGGAGGGGAATTAGGACATTAGGCCGGTCCGGTGATCCGAGCTTGGACAAGCGTCTCAATGGGCGGCGCTGCAATGGATAAAGGTGGTTCCCCGCGTTTGACTTGCAGGTAGTTCGAGAACTTGCCGCCCCTCGATGTAATAATTCTGGAGCCATTCCCGGTACTCGCCCAGCGACGCTAGCGGATAGTACCAAGACTCTTGCGGGTCGGACTTCGATTGCGGATGACTGTCCGGGCAACGGTGCGGGTATTTGCAACGACCTCCGAAGGCTTGGTTTAGTTCGTTGTCTACCCAGAACTTTGACCTATGTCGATAACGAAATGCTCGCCGATCTCGGCGCCAGCTTGGATCAGCTCATAGATGACGGTGTGGGCCTCGTTGAAAATGTGGAAATGGCCTTTAGTGCGGATTGATAGTTGAGGGCAATCCGCGCATGCCATTTTTCAAAGCCGCTTTGCATCCGCTTCGTCGGATCATATCCGACCTGGCTGTAGATCAATTCGCGGAGCTTCGAGCCAGCGAGCAGGCGCAAGTTGTCGCGCGCTTGCGTCTTGATGTTCGCCCCAGCGTCGAATGCGTAATATTCGAGGACAGCAAAGAAGACATCGGCCGGGTAGCAATAGTGTGGAGTGCCCTTGTAAACGGTCTCAACGTGGGCAGCTGAATAGCTCACTCCAAGCTTTGCCAGCGTGTCCTTGATCGAGGTTTAGTTCGGGCTCGTTCCACTCACTGACGAGGCGCCAAAGGATGATGTCTTAGAATGAAAGAGGCCGCCCACTGAGGCGGCCTTAATCTCGAATGCCCTTAATTGATGGCTGAATCGTCAGACGGTAAGCAATCATCGTGCTTCCATCGAACCTCTCCAAGAGCTCGCCACATGCCGAGCAATGATACTCGCCCTTGGTGCCGCGCTGAGTCGGAAGTTCAAGCTCTAGGCGCCGGAAGCCAGCCCCGCACTCCGAACACGTTACGTCACCCTTTTTCATACGCCACCCGTGGAATTAGGGAGGCACCTTTAGCACGGGATGGTGCGGAACTTAGCGTATACGGAGGTTTATTCGGATGGCAGCCCATCACTAAATCCAAATCAGGACGCTGCAGTCAAATGCGGACAGTACCGCTCACGCCAATGAGAACAGATAGAGAACAATTGTCAGTGGTCGCACGCCGTGCGACCACGATCACAAATAGCGGTCGCATAATCACGCTTTGTTCTATCGGCAGGAATTAAAAAAACCACTGTCTAGCAGTGGCTTAAGGGTGGTGGGCGCACCAGGGCTCGAACCTGGGACCCGCTGATTAAGAGTCAGCTGCTCTACCAACTGAGCTATGCGCCCGAAAGGCGGTCAATGCCTTGCGAGGCCGGTCGTTTAGCAAAGCGATCCGGGTCTGGCAAGCGATCGGACGGAAGTTTTCCAAGGGGTTCGCCAAGGCTTCGTCGACATCTCCCAAAAAGCGAAAAGCCGCTGGATTCCAGCGGCTTCGCCTAGGTTAATCGGCGCGGAATCCCGCCCCGCTCAGAGCCGGCCCTCGCCGTCGTCGCGGTCGAAACGGTCATGATGGAAGTGCTCCATGCCACGTTCCATCATGCGGCCCATTCCGCGTTCCATGAAGTAGCGATGTGGGCCGTCTTCACCGCCGCCGAACGGGCCGCGGTGGCGGGTCAGCACGGCGAGGCGCCGTTTCTGGCCCTCGTCCAGGGTCTTGTAGAGCGGGTCGGCCGCATCGGCGATCTTCTCCAGGGCCGCCGAAGTCGCGGCCATGTCCTCGGCGCGCTGGCGCAGGCGGGCGACCGGATCCTCCGGCCTGTCGGCGTCACCGGGGCCGGCGTTCATCCGCGCGTTGGCGCGGTCAATCCGCAGCTTGGCGAACTCGCGCACGGCTGCCTCGACCGGCGGCCACAGCTGCTCCTGATCGGCGTTGAGCTTCAGCCCGGTATGGACGGCGGCGATCCGCGCGTCGAGAAGGGCGGCGCGGTCCTCCGGGTTGATGCGCATGTGGCGCATGTGCTCCATCCACGGGCGATGATATTGGGCATAGACCGCGCCCGAGCCGGCAATGCTGAGCACGGCGATGGCAGCGATGGTGAACTTCCTCATCCGAACCTCCTCTGGAAGGACGTCCACAAAGATGGGCGCGACGCCGCTGACGCACAACTTACAACTTGGACAGGAAGCGCGTCTTTGCCAAGGTAATAACGCCCGATTTTACCTCCCCCGGCAATCGGAAATCATTCGCAACAAAAGGGCTTCCGTGCCGACCGCACGGAAGCCCTCGTTCATGGTTCGGATCGATCAGTTCGTCGTGGCCTTGGCTTCCTTGAGGAATTCGTCGATCAGCGACTGGCCAACACGGCTCGCGGCGTCCTTGTAGACCGGCTCCATCGCCTTGCGCATCGCCTCGTCCTGCTCCGGCGTGAGCTTGATGATCTCGCTCTTGCCGCTCTTCTTGATCTCGGCGAGCGCGTCGTCATTCTCCTTCTGCGACTGCGCGTTGCTGAAGGCGGTCGCCTCCTTCATCGCTTTCGAAAGCTGGTCGCGGATGTCGGCCGGCAGACCGTCCCAGAACTTCTTGTTCACGATCACGACGTAGCCGATGTAGCCATGATTGGTCTCGGTGATGTACTTCTGCACCTCGTGCATCTTCTGGGTATAGATGTTCGACCAGGTGTTCTCCTGGCCGTCGACCACGCCGGTCTGGAGCGCCTGGTAGACTTCCGAGAACGCCATGACCTGCGGCAGCGCGCCGAGCGCCTTGAACTGGGCCTGCAGCACGCGCGAGGACTGGATACGGAACTTGACGCCCTGATAGTCGGCAGGCGCGACCAGCTTCTTGTTCGCGCTCATCTGCTTGAAGCCGTTGTCCCAATAGGCAAGGCCGGTGATGCCCTTGGCGTCCAGCAGCTTGAGCAGCTTCGCACCGAGCGGACCTTCCGTCACCTTGCGCAGCGTCTTCAGGTTGGGAAGGATGTAGGGCAGATCGAACACCTCGAACTCGCGGATGCCGAGCGGCCCGAATTTGGAGTTGGACGGCGCCAGCATCTGCACGCTGCCGAGCTGGAGCGCCTCGAGCTCTTCCTTGTCCTTGTACAGCGTCGAGTTCGGGTAGATCTCGACCTTGACCTTGCCGCCGGTGTACTTCTCGGCGAGCTCCTTGAACTTCTCCGCGCCCTTGCCCTTCGGCGTGTCGGTGGCGACGACGTGGCTGAACTTGATGATGATCGGATCGGCGCTTGCGGGGCTGACAAGGCTCAAGGCCAATGCCGCGACGGACACAGCGATCGCGAAGGTGCGCATAATCTCTCCCTGTTGTTATTCGAGCCGCCCGGCGCGCGGGCGGCCAGTCCTCATGCCGGCCAAATCAATACAGGCCGCCGGTCCGCACTGCTACCGGCCGTTCGCAGGGCAGCCATTCATGGTGAATGCCGCGACTGCGCATCCTCTCCCGCGTGCGGGAGAGGATGTCTCCGCATCGGGACAGTCGCTGTATGGAGTGAACGCTCACCCGCCATGCTCGGCACGATGCTTCGCATCGCCCGGGGCGTGTCCGCCTCTCCCGCAAGCGGGGAGAGGCGAAGCAACGCTTGTCAGCTCGCCGCCGCCGTCGTCACGGTGTCGCGCTGGCGCTTCATGACGATCTTGTTGAGCGCGCCGAGATAGGCCTTGGCCGAGGCCACCAGCGTATCCGGATCCGCCGCGCGTGCGGTCATCGAGCGGCCGTCCTGCGACAGCCGCACCGACACTTCCGCCTGGGCGTCCGTGCCCTCGGTGACGGCATGGACCTGATACAGCTCCAGCTTGGCCTCGTGCGGGACGAGGCGCTTGATGCAGTTGAACACCGCGTCCACCGGACCGTTGCCCTCGGCTTCCTCGATTCTGATCTGGCCGTCGACATCGAGCTTCATGGTCGCGCGCTGCGGGCCATGGGTGCCGGCGATCACGGTCAGCGAGGTCAGCTTGATGCGGTCGTGGGACGCCGCCATCTCCTCGTCGACCAGCGCCTCGATGTCCTCGTCGTAGATGTCCTTCTTGCGGTCGGCCAGAGCCTTCATCCGCGTGAACGCATCCTCCAGCTGGTTCGGGCCGAGCTTGTAGCCCATCTCCTCCAGCTTGTGCACGAAGGCATGGCGGCCGGAGTGCTTGCCCAGCACCAGCGAGGACTGCTTCAGGCCGACCATCTCGGGGCGCATGATCTCGTAGGTCGAAGCGTCCTTCAGCACGCCGTCCTGGTGGATGCCGCTCTCATGCGCGAACGCGTTCCGGCCGACGATCGCCTTGTTGTACTGCACCGGGAACGAGGTCGCCGCCGACACCACCTTCGAGGCGCGGGTCAGTTGGGTGGTGTCGATCCTGTTCCAGTAGGGGAATTTATCGTTGCGCACGTTGATCGCCATCACGATCTCTTCGAGCGCAGCGTTGCCGGCGCGCTCGCCGATGCCGTTGATGGTGCACTCGACCTGGCGCGCACCGCCGACGATGCCGGCCAGCGAGTTCGCGACCGCCATGCCGAGATCGTTATGGCAGTGCACGGAGAACACCGCCTTGTCCGAATTCGGCACGCGCTCGATCAGGGTCTTCATGAAGTGGGTGTATTCCTCCGGCACCGTGTAGCCGACGGTGTCGGGGATGTTCACCGTGGTGGCGCCGGCCTTGATCACGGCCTCGACGATGCGGCACAGGAAATCCATCTCGCTGCGGGTGCCGTCTTCCGCCGACCATTCGACGTCGTCGATCTGGTTGCGGGCACGCGCGACCATGGCGACCGAGGTCTCGATCACCTGCTCCGGGGTCTTGTTCAGCTTGACCCGCATGTGCAACGGCGAAGTCGCGATCACGGTGTGGACGCGGCCGCGCTTTGCAAATTTCACCGCCTCGGCGCAGCGGTCGATGTCGGCGGGATGGGCGCGCGACAGGCCGGCGATGACGGCGTTCTTGGAGCGGCGGGCGATCTCGCTGACGGCCTGGAAGTCGCCTTCGGAGGTGATGGGGAAGCCGGCCTCGATGACATCGACGCCCATGTCGTCCAGCAGCGCGGCGACCTCGAGCTTCTCCTCGAAGGTCATGGTGGCGCCGGGGCACTGCTCGCCGTCGCGCAGCGTGGTGTCGAAAATGATGACGCGGTCCTTCTCGGACTTGTTCACGGAGGCCATTTCAGATTTCCTTTTGAGCTTTTGCGCCGTTCAGACCGTTTCGTCCCTTGGCGCTTGAGGTGTCCGGTGATCTCGACCAACCCCTGAGCGCCCAGGCGCATGGCGCCCAGCCGGCCCTCAGGGGCAGCTAAGAAGAAGCCCGCCAAGAAGGAGGGTGGGCAGCAGCGCGGCCGGGATCGTGGCGGCGGCCAGAGCCACCTCCCCCGAAATCCCCTCGATTTGGCCGCGAATCAGCATTGCCAGACCCTTTTGAGCCCGCAAATCCTCGGCCAAAACCGTTGACGGTTGGTTGCCGGGAGGCTCAGTGGCCCGTTTCTAGACGAGAAATGGCACCAACCGCAACGCCAAAAGATGGTCAAAGGCACTGACCTGATTGCGTAGGGGTGCCCCGAACAGCTTTTGTCACCGTTCTCAACTGACATCCAAGGCGCAGACATACCTTCGCATTCTCGCGGCGGCTTTCGCCCGAGTTCTGCGCTGTTCGTTACGCCCTCTCGACGAAAGGGCGCAGGGAAGGCCGGGCGCCGGCTGACACCCGCAGTCCGTCGTGCGATGAGATGCACACGCAAATGCACAACGGATAGACAGGTGAGGCCGGAAACGACCGGCCTTCCCTGCGCGATGGTCTGACGGCGTATGGCGCGCTCTCCCCAGAGACGAGTTCCTGCTTGCCTCTGTCACCTCGCGAATTGACGGCGCGCTTCGCCCGGTCGGGCTTGGCGCACCTCCGCAAGGCTTGGCTGTAGCAACGACAGCCAGGACCACGCGATTTGGCCGTACGCATCGAGCGCCGTTCGTCCGCACGCCGCCGGGACCTCACGGGGTTCATCCCGCCCTGCTCCCGCGTCTCGTGCACGACGCCGCCCGCGTCCACCGCAACCCGATCCGCGGCTCGTGACGACGTACGACCGCCCCTTGTGCCGGATCAGGATGGGCGACACATACGCCGAAACCGAATTTCGGTAAAGCGGAATATTTCGACCTGGGTTGATTGACCCAGCGCTGGCGTGTTTTGCCCGCCGGCAGCGCAAGGTCTTGTAGCCCAACGAGGACTTCGACCTATCCCGCGCGACGGGCGCGGGCCCTGCTTTCCCAGCGGTTCAGCATCTGGCCGAGTTCGCCGGCGACCACGGGCATGGCCGCGATGGCGTTCGCGATCTCGCTGGTGTTGGCGGGGAGCCAATCCGGCTCGATATAGTCGCGCCAGCGGCGTGCTTCCGCGCGTCGTTTGCTGGAGATGAATTCACGCGTGAAATAGCCGGCCCCGAACGCGATCCCGAGCAATACGATCAACACGATGACGCCAGCCAAGATCAACTCCGTCCATCGCCCCCGGACGGTTTCTGCGCAGCAATGCGCGCGAAATCAAGGCATCGAGTGCGCTCCGCCCCGCGCTCTGCTGCAGGCAATTTTTGCTCGGGCCTTGCGGAACATTTTCGAGCTTTGGTGCTGGCGCCATGCGAACACCAGGCGCGTCCGATTCCGACGCATTCGAATTTGACCGGATTGCGGCCCGGCATCGCGCAGAGGATCGATTCCACCCCCTCGCAACCGGCTGCGGACCGCATTAACCTGCGCTCCTGCTCGGCCGGATCAACCGGCCGGCGAACATGATCGGGAGGACGCGATGACACGCCAAGAGGCTCGTGACAACGAGCAGCGTGACCACGATGCTGCGCTTTCGCGACGAACGCTTGTCCAGGGACTTGCAATCAGTGCCGCCACCATAGCCGGAGCCGGCTCCGCATTGGCCCAGACCGGACCTGCTGCACCGCCGACCACCATCACCACCCCGCCGCGCGATTTCGGCCCCCGCGGCGCGCCGACCACTTATTTCTGGGATCCCGACATCATCGCAGTCGATCCGTCCTTCAATAATCTCGCGCAGCCCAACACCGCGATCAAGCGTCTTTACACCGGCGTGCTGTGGGCCGAGGGCCCGGCGTGGAACGCACAGGGCCGCTATCTGCTGTGGAGCGACATTCCCAACAATCGTCAGATGCGCTGGAGCGAGGACGACGGCCATGTCAGCGTCTTCCGCACGCCGTCGAACTACAGCAACGGCAACTCCTTCGACTTCCAGGGCCGCCAGCTCTCCTGCGAGCACCTGACCCGCCGGGTGACGCGCTATGAGCATGACGGCACCGCCACCGTGCTATGCGACAACTACAACGGGAAGAAACTGAACTCGCCGAACGACGTCGTCGCGCATCCCGACGGCAGCTACTGGTTCACCGACCCACCCTATGGCGGTCAGCTCTACGAAGGCGAACCCGACGCCGCGGGCGGCCCGAGCAATGCGGGCGGCAAGCTCAATCCGCGGATCGGGCAGCCGGCCGGCTTCGTGCCGGGCAAGCGCGAGCTGCCGACCAATTGCTATCGCATCGATCCCTCGGGCCGCGTCGATCTCGTCGTCACCGAGGATCAGGTGCCCGATCCGAACGGCCTGTGCTTTTCGCCCGACTACAAGAAGCTCTACGTCGTCTCGACCGGCAAGGGGCCGGGCGATACGGGTGCGGGCGGCAAGGGTGAGGTCTTCGTGTTCGACGTCGGCAGCGACAACAAGCTGTCTAACCAGAAGCGATTCAGTGACTTCGTGATCGACGGCGTGAAGTGCGGGCCTGACGGCGTGCGCTGCGACGTCAACGGCAATCTCTGGGCCTCCAGCAATGCCGGGCGCGCGGTCGGCTATAATGGCGCAACGGTGTGGTCGCCGGAGGGCAAGCTGCTCGGCCGCATTCGCCTGCCGGAAGTGTGCGGCAACATCACCTTCGGCGGCCCCAAGCGCAACCGTCTGTTCATGGCCGCGAGCCAATCGCTCTATGCGGTGTTCACGGCGACGCAAGGCGCAGGCCCCGGTTGAGACGAGCGAGGCAAGGCAAAGGCAGGGCGCCGGCATAAACCGCCGGCGCCCGCGGCTTTTCTGCAGCACCATCGGCTGGATCGTCGCCGCAAACATGCCGGCGAATGTGCGTTTCATGACAGCTTGACGAGGCGCTCGCCCCAGCGCGGCTCCGCGCAATCAAGCTGCGCCGCCGGCAGCGCGCATGGCGGCGCGGTAGCTAATCGAGCCCCGGCTCGTTACGTGTCTCGGCGCTCGCATAGCCGCCGACGAAATCTGCATGCCTCCGCGAGATTCTCCTGCGCCTGCGTTGCCCGCAGATTGCGCAGCGCTACACCTGGTTCTCCTCTCACAATCCTGAATGCAGTTTCACTTGCCGAGAATGGCTCGGCCGGTATAGTCGCGCTCCAACGGCTCACGAGAGGCCTGTTCAAAGGGAGAGAACAACATGAAAAAAAGACTCTCTGTTGCGTTGCGAATACCGCCCGGTCCGGCTGCGACCGGTACGCTTGTGACGAGGTCAGGCACGGCACTTGCGGCTAGTCCAATCAGGCGCCGCAATCGTCTTTCGTTGGCGAACTCGATGTGCGCGCTCCAGCGCACGGCTGATCAAGACGCCACGATCGACGACAGGTTTTCGCGCTGTATCAAGCCCAGCAATTAGCAGGACGACTCCGGGGAATACCGGGCGCTTCCGCGTACCTGCTGCGCAGCATCTTCCTCAAAGCGGCCGCTGTGCCGCCAGCCATAGACCAGATTGCCAATCATCAATGCGAGTCTTCCAGATTCTGATCGATGGCTTTGCCATCAGCGCTCTCTATGCTCTCGGTGCCACTGGCTTCACCCTTATCTTCGGCGTCTCCGGCGTGCTCAACCTCTCCCACGGTGCCATCATGGTCGCGGCGGCAGTCGCGGCCTGGGCCGCCGCCAGCATTCTAAACGTCGGCACCTATGTCGGCGCGCTGGTCGGAGTGGGCGTCGCCCTTCTCACCGCCTTTGCCACCTATTTCGCCGTGGTGAAGCCGATCCAGGATTCGCGGCGCATCCCGAATGAGGAGAAGGAGATCTTCGTCCTCACGGGCACGCTGCTCTGGGGCATCATGATCCAGGAGCTGATCGCCTATTTCTTCACCAACAACGCCAAGACCGTGCTCCCGATCGTCGAGGGCGTCGTCGAGATCCTCGGCGTTCGCACGCCGAAGAACGAGATCTTCACGGCAATCACATGTTGTCTCGTCATCGCGTTGCTGTGGCTCCTGGTGAACCGCACCCGCACCGGCAAGGCGGTGCTGGCGGCTTCGATGAACCCGCGCGGCGTCACGCTGCTCGGGCTCGAGCTCACCAACATCTACATCGTGGTGTGGGCGATCTACGGCATCCTCGCCGGCATTGCCGGTGTGCTGCTCGGCATGTTCCTCGGCGTCAGCTCCTACAGTGTGGGCCCGTTGACGGCGAGCGCGTTCTCGATCGTCGTGCTCGGCGGCCTCGGCAGCGTCTCCGGCTCGTTGATCGCCGCCTTCGTGGTCGGCTATCTCGAGACGCTCACGGCCTATCTCGTCTCGCCGGCCTATCGCACCATCCCGGCGCTGCTGCTGCTCGTGTTCGTGATGTACATCCGGCCCCAGGGCCTGCTGGGGAGGCGCTGAGATGTCCGCTTTCTTCACCTCGCGCCTGTTCTTCATCTCGCTCGCGCTCGTCATCATTGCTGCCACGCTGCCGCTCTACGTCTCCGGCTACGTGCTGGGGCTGCTCACCGTCGCCTTCTACTTCGGCGTGTTCGCGATGGCGTGGGACCTGTTGTTCGGCTTTGCCGGCGAAGTGAATTTCGGGCCGACCTTCCTGATCGGTGTCGGCGCCTATACGGCCGGCATCCTGAATGCCCAATTCGGCTGGTCGGTTTATCCCTGCATCGTCCTCGGCGCTCTCGCCTCCGTCATCGCCGGCCTGGTGCTGGCGCTGCCGGCGCTGCGTGTGCGCGGGCCTTATTTCGGCCTGACCACGCTGGTCGCGGTGCTGATGCTGCAGAACTTCATCGTCGTGTTCGCCGACCTCACCGGCGGCGAGATCGGTCTCACGATCCCCGACGTCATCAGCATTAATGCCGGCACGAATTACTGGATTGCGCTCGGCTTCATGACGATCTCGGCGGCAATCCTCTACGGCCTGTCGCAATCGCCGATCGGCCTGGTGCTGCAGGCGAGCGGCCAGGACCCGGTGCAGGCCGGCGCGCTCGGCTTCAACATCGTCAAGCACAAGCTCGCGGCCTTCGTCGTCAGCGCGTTCTTCTCGGGGCTATCGGGCGCGCTGCTGGTGTTCTATTTCGGCACCGCCTCTGTCGGCACCGTGGTCGACGTCGCGGTCGGGGTGAACGTGATCGTCTCGGCCGTGCTCGGCGGCCGGCGCACCGTACTTGGCGCGGCGCTCGGCGCGATCTTCCTGATCGTCGCCGGCGAGTTCCTGCGGCCGACGGGTGAACTTGCGACTTTCATCGTCTCGGCGGTCGCCCTGCTCGTCGTACTGTTCTTCCCCGGCGGCTTTCTCGGAGCGGCCCTCTCGCGCGAGGCTCGTTCGTGATGGATATGAGGCTTTCGAACCGGGCCGTGCTCGAGGTCCGCGGGCTGACCAAGCGCTTCGGCGGCCTGACCGCGGTGAAGAATCTCGGCTTCGAGGTCAACAGCGGCGAGATTTTTGGCCTGATCGGACCGAACGGCTCGGGCAAGTCGACGGCAATGAAGAGCGTGATGGGGATCGAACGCCCAACCTCGGGCGAGGTGATCTTCGAGGGCGAGAACGTCGCCGGCCTGCCCGCGCACAAGATCGCGCGCAAGGGCTTTGGCATGGTTTTCCAGCATTCGCGGCCGCTGAACCGGCAGACGGTGCTGGAGAACATTCTGGTCGCGCTGCTGCCCGACAGCCTGTTCATGCTGTTCCCGGACAAGGCCCTGGTCGAGCGCGCCAAATGGATCGCCGAGCGCGTCGGGCTTGGAACTGTGATGAATCGCCGCCCGCCGACCCTGCCCTTCGCCGACCTCCGCCGGCTCGAGCTTGCGAAAGCGATCGCACGCGATCCCAAGGTCGTGCTGGTGGACGAGCCCTTTGCCGGCCTGACGCGGGCCGAAGTCGACATCTTCTCCGACCTGATCCGCAGCTTCCGTGACGAAGGCCGCGCGGTGATGCTGGTCGACCACAACGTCAAGAGCGTCGCCGCGCTGGTCGACCGGGTGCTCGCGATGTATCTCGGCGAGGAGATCATCACCGGCAAGGCCGAGGACGTCATGAAGAACGAGACGGTGCGCCGGGTCTATCTCGGCGGCGCCATCGAGACCCATGCGCGGCCCGAAACCAGCTTCAAGGACAAGGTGCCGCTGCTCCGGGTCGAGAATGTCAGCGTGTTCTATGGCAAGGCGCAGGCGCTGGAGAACGTCTCGATCCACGTCCACGAGGGCGAGTTCGTCTCGATCGTCGGCCTCAACGGCGCCGGCAAGACGACGCTGTTCAACACCATCTCCGGCTTCCTGCCCTATAGCGGCGAGATCGTCCGCGGCGGCGACAGCCTGCGCGGCACAAGCCCTGCGAAGATCGCGCGCAGCGGTCTCGTGCAGTGCCCGGAATCGCGCGAGCTGTTCGGCGAAATGAGCGTGCGGGAAAATCTCGATCTCGGCGGCCAGCACCTCACCGAGGACAAGCGCGCCTCGCAGCTCTCCTGGCTGTTCGAGCTGTTCCCGATCCTGAAGGAGCGCCAGAGCCAGATGGCGCAGACGCTCTCCGGCGGCGAGCAGCAGATGCTGGCGATCGGCCGTGCGCTGATGATGCAGCCGCAGATCCTGATCCTGGACGAGCCGACGCTCGGCCTTGCCCCCGTCATTCTCGAGCAATTGTCCAAGGCGCTGACGAAGCTGCGGCAGACCACGTCGATCACGGTGCTGCTCGGCGAGCAGAACGTCACCTTCGCGTTGCCGCACGCCGATCGCGTCTATGTGCTGGAGCATGCAAGAATCGTCTGGGAGGGCGACCCCGGCCGCTTCGCAAGCGAGGCCGGCGCCGATTTTCTCTAAGCCGTCTACATCAACAAGAACACAGAAAGGGAAACGACCATGCGACCATCAGTTCTCGGCAGCAGCTTCCTCGTCTCCGCGCTGGCGCTGTGCCTCGCCGCGCCCGCCTACGCGCAGTCGAAGGATCCGATCAAGATCGGCGTCATCGCCGAGGTGCAGTCGATCGCCGGCGCGGCGACGCCCGGCGGCGCGCAGATCGCCGCGGACGAGATCAACGCCAAGGGCGGCGTCCTGGGTCGCAAGATCGAGATCGTCACCTATGACAACAAGAGCTCGTCGGCCGACTCGGTGCGCGCCTTTCAGCGCGCGGTGAGCGAGGACAAGGTCTCGGCGGTGATCGCGAGCTACATCAGCGAGGTCGTGCTGGCGCTGGAGCCCTGGGCGGCGCGGCTGAAGATGCCGCTGATCACGCCCGGCGCTGCCTCGAACGAGATCACCAAGGCGATCCACAACGACTACGAGAAGAACAAATACACGTTCCACGGCTATCTGACGTCGGCAGCCCAGGCCCAGCTCGTCTGCGACGCCGCCAAGGAGCTTCTGGTCGACAAGCTCAAGTTCAAGACGGCCGCGATCATGAGCGAGGACGCGGCATGGACCAAGCCGCTCGACGTCGGCTACGAGGCCTGCCTGCCGAAGGTCGGGCTCAAGGTCGTCGAGCACGTGCGCTTCTCGCCCGACACCACCGACTTCACGCCGATCTTCAACAACATCGAGAGCAAGAAGCCGGACGTGATCGTCACCGGCATCTCGCATGTCGGCGTCCAGCCGACGGTGCAGTGGAAGAACCAGCAGGTGCCGATCCCGATGTTCGGCATCAGCGCGCAGGCGCTGAGCCCGACTTTCTGGAAGGACACCAATGGCGCCGCCGACGGCATACCGTCGCTGGCGGTCGCAACGCCCGACGTCGCGGTGACTCCGAAGACAAAGCCTTTCGCGGCCGCCTTCAAGGCCAAGTTCGGATCGCCGCCGGCCTATACCGGCTATACCGCCTATGACGATGTCTACATGATCACCGACGCGATCAAGCGCGCTGGCTCGACCGATCCCGACAAGATGGTCACGGAGCTCGAGAAAACCGACTACGAGGGCACGATCGGCCGGATCCAGTTCTACGGCAAGAGCGACGAGTTCACTCACGGCATCAAGTCCGGCCCGGGATACGTGACCGGCCTCGTCTTCCAGTGGCAGAACGAGAAGCAGGTCGTGGTCTGGCCCGAGAAGATCGCGGAAGGCAAGCTGAAGTTTCCGAACTTCGTGAAGCTGTCGCAGTAAGTCAGCTCGCGCCGACACAGAGCCCATCGCTCCGCCCCGGGGCGGTGGGCCTTTCTTCGCCTTTCGCAGATGCGTTGTGCGCCGCGGCCGCTCCGTATCGACCTTGGACGATGTTGACTTTCCGCCGTCCCGCTCCCCATACTTCGCAAAAAATAACAAGATAAAGTCATAAGACGGTTTTGAGGGAGGATAGGATGCCGACTTCACGCAGGCAGCTGCTGAAGAGCTCGGCGGCTGCCGCCGCCGCACTCAGCCTCGATTGGACACGGGCCCAGGCACAGGCCGAGAATTTGCGCATCGGCCTGATCTACGACCTCACCGGCCCCTTCGCCGCCGGCGGCTCGGTCGCCTCCTCGGTCGGCGCGCAGATCGCCATCGATCTCGTCAACGAGAAGGGGGGCATCGGCGGCAAGACCAAGATCGTGCCGGTGGCGGCGGATTCCCAGAGCAAGGCGGATGTAGCGATCAACGAGGCCGAGCGGCTGATCAGCCAGGAAAAGATCGACATCATCAACGGCGTCTATTCCAGCGCGCATGCCGTGCCGATGGCGGCGAAGGTCGAGCAGCAGAAGAAGATCCTCTGGATCACGACCGCGGTCTCGACCGCCGTATTCAAGGACAAGAACCTGAAATACGTGTTTCGCGCGCAGATCCATTCAGACCAGTACGGCCAGGCCTTCGCCGGCTTCCTCGCCGAGCACGCGAAAGCCAAGCTCGGCATGGAGCCGAAGGACATCAAGGTCGCGCTGATCCACGAGGACGGCCCCTATGGCGTCGGCGTCGCCGCGGCGGACGAGGCCTATGCCAAGCAGGCCGGCATCCAGGTCGTGCTGCGCGAAGGCTATTCGGCTTCCGCACCCGACCTCTCGGTGCTCGTCACGAAGATCAAGCGCGCCAAGGCCGACGTGATCTCGCATGCCGGCTATAACCCCGATATCACCCTGTTCCTGCGCCAGGCCCGCGAGAGCGGGTTGCGCTTCAAGATGCTGTTCGGCGCCGGGGCGGGCTACAGCCAGCTCGACAAGCTGCGCGCCACGTTCGGGACCGACATCGACAATTTCTGCAACATCGATCCGGTGCCGGCGCAGCTGCTCGATCCGAAAAAGCTCGCGCCGGGCATGGGCGAGCTGATCAACGCGATGGTCACGCGCTACAAGGCCAAGACCGGCGCCACCGACGTGCCGCCGCACTGCTCGATGGGCTTCAACCAGACCTGGGTGCTGCTCAATAACGTGCTGCCGGTGGCCAAGGAGAAGTACGGCAGCTTCGAGCCCGAAGCCATTCGGAAAGCCGCGCTCGACGTCGACATTCCCGCCGGCGGCACCATCCAGGGCTATGGCGTGAAATTCTTCCCGCCAGGCACGCCGCTCTCCGGACAGAACGAACGCTCGACGCCGGTGGTGATGCAGAACGCCGGCGAGCACATCTCGGTGGTGTGGCCGACCAATATCCGCACGCGGGAGCCGGTGTTTCCGCTACCGAAGGGCTCGACTTACGGGGCCTGAGCCGATGTGCGGCGCGAGTGGTGCTCTTACCCTCCCCTGGAAGGGGAGGGTAAGAGAAACGCGCCGCCCCTACAGCACCACCCTTCGCCCCTCCTCCGCCGCCCAATAGCCGGCGTAGTTCACCTTGATCGTCTCGTAGGCCAGCGCGAGGTCGGACAGCGGCTGCCGGCCCGTCGCCACGCATTCCATGAAATCCTGGATCTCCTGCAAATAGCCGCGCGTCCATTCCTCCTCGAGGCAGACATATTGCCAGCCGGTTTTGCGATCGACCTTTTCGGTGATGTAGACCGAGGCCAGCTTCTCGTCGCTGGTCTGGTAGCTCATCAGATGCGTGTTGGGGGTGATGTTGGCGAATAGCGAGCCGCCGCTGGTGTAGGTCTCGATCAGATTGCGCACGCCGCCCATGATCATGTCGCCGGAGAACACGGTCGCCTTGGTACCGTCGGAGAACGTGGCGGTGAGCGTGCCCCAGTCCTCGACATCGACCGGATTGGCCTTGATGTAACTGCGCTCCTCGGGCTTGAGGCCGGCTGTGACGTTGCCGACGTCGCCGGTGACGCTGGCGACGCGAATGGTCTCGCCGCGCGCCTTCGCCTCGACCTGCTTGAGATAGAGCATGGCCGAGAGCGGGTGGCAGCCCATGCGGATCAGCGCGCCGCCGCCGGTCATCGCCCATTGCGCGGCATGCGCCGCGTGCGAGCCGGAATGGCTTTCCTCGCCCTTCATGAACAGGATCTTGTCCTTGGTCGCTCTGAGAATCTCCGCAGTCTTGGTCACCGCCGGCGCGTAGATCCAGTCCTCGGCATACATGAAGAGCCTTCCGGTACGCTCGATCGCGGCGCGCGTCGCGTCCATCTCCTCCAGAACGCGCTCATACATCAGCGCCTTCGGCACCTGTTTGCCGATCGGCTGCGCATCGCCCTCGCGGCCGAAATAGCCGGCGAATGGCTTCTCGCAGATCACATGCTTGCCGGCCCGCATGCTGGCGACGATCATCTCTGCGTGAAGGTTCGGCGGGGTGCAGATGTCGACGACGTCGAGGTCGCGGTCCGCGATCAGTTCGGCGAAGCTGCGATAGACGCGCGGGATGTTATGGCGACCGGCGAATTCGACGATGCGGTCACCGCGCGCGGCAACCGCTGCGACCTCGACATCCACGCCATAGACGCGCCGGAACGCATACATGTGCAGCTCCGATACGAAGCCGCAGCCGACGAGTCCGACCCTGATCCCGGCCATGGCGCCCCTCCCCTCGTTTGAGGGACACTATAGCGCGCGGGCCGGCCTATTCCACGGAGACTCGCACCACACCGGCTTTCATCATGCCGAGTGCGCGGGCGGCCGGCACCGAGAGATCGACGATACGGCCGCGAATGAAGGGACCGCGATCGTTGACACGGCACTGGATCGTGCGCCCGCCATAGGACACCTTGAGCACGCTGCCGAACGGACGCGTACGGTGCGCACAGGTCAGCTCCCCTTTGCCGGCTTTTCCATAGCCGTAATACGAGGCGAGACCGCTTTCGGCCCGGGCTACAGAGAGGATTGAAAGCGAAAAAGTAATGAGACAAAAGAATAACGCGATCTGCGCTCGCACGGCGCCGCTCCCGGTTTGCCTGCCCGGCGGTGCAAACGTCCCGTTGTTCCCCGGGGTTCCCAAACACGGCCGGGGCGGCGCCCGGCAGTGCCATCACACATTGTTTCTGATTGTCATGCATTCGCCTGCATGAGCCCGGTCGCGTGGCTTGCACGCGAGCCGACACGTGCGATCACCAATATCGGCGGTAATAGTGACGGTGATAGACCCGGTACGGCCGGTAATAGCCATAGCCGTAATAGGGGCGATAGGGCCGATAAACTCGCGGATAGACGTAGGCCGGTCCGTAGCCGTAATACGCCGGCGCATAACCGTAACCGTAGCCGGGATATCCATATCCATAGTACGGGCCGCCATAATAACCGTAGCCGAAAGGCGCGCCGGCGATGGCGCCGCCGATGATGGCGCCGGCTGCAAGCCCGCCAAGGGCAAGTCCCAAGCCACCACCGCGCCAATGCACCTGCGTGACATCCTCGCCGACCGCGGCCTTCATGCTCGCGACGTTGGTCGGCAGCGGGGCTGCTGCCGCCTGCTGAATTTGGCCGGCGATGACCACGCCGGCGAGCGAACAGGCAATTGCCGTTTTCCAGATCCTCATCGTCTTACTCCTGTCTGACGTCTGCTTGGAAAAGGATCACCGCGTCATGATCGGACATCCTTGCGCCAAGTCAAAGTCCGGATTTTCGGAGCCCGGATTTGCGTGCGGCGCACAAGTCTCGTTCATGCCTCGTTGCGAGGCGGCCGTCGGCATACGAGGCGGGCCAACGCGTCCCTGTGACACCGGCGACCAAGGCAAAGCATTAAGCTTCCCGCGCTCGCAACCAACAACCTACTTCACGATTTACTATTCGTGCCGCTACTATCGGTTCCAAAGGCGCGGGGCTTCTCGCGACAAATGGCTTCGGCGTGCGCCGGGCGAGAGTGGGGAGGATGACATGAGTGCCGTCGGTAATGAGCCGCTCGCCCGTCAGGCGCTGGCGTTCGTCCTGGCTGGCGGACGCGGCAGCCGGCTCCTGGAGCTGACTGACCGCCGCGCCAAGCCGGCCGTCTATTTCGGCGGCAAGTCCCGCATCATCGATTTCGCGCTGTCGAATGCCGTCAATTCGGGCATCCGCCGCATCGCGGTGGCGACCCAATACAAGGCACACAGCCTGATCCGGCACCTTCAGATGGGCTGGAACTTCTTCCGCCCCGAACGCAACGAGAGCTTCGACATCCTGCCCGCGAGCCAGCGCGTCTCCGAGAGCATGTGGTATGTCGGCACGGCGGATGCGGTGTACCAGAACATCGACATCATCGAATCCCACGCTTGCCGCTTCATCGTGGTGCTGGCGGGCGACCACATCTATAAGATGGACTACGAGGTGATGCTGCGCCAGCACGTCGAGAGCGGCGCCGACGTCACGGTCGGCTGCCTGGAGATGCCGCGTGCGGAATCCTCGGGCTTCGGCATCATGCATATCGACGAGAACGGCTGGATTCAGGAGTTCCTGGAGAAGCCAAAAGATCCGCCACCGATGCCCGGCAAGCCGGACGTCTCGCTCGCCAGCATGGGCATCTACGTGTTCAACGCGAAATTCCTGTTCGACCAGCTCAAGCGCGACGCCGAGGACCCGAACTCCAATCACGATTTCGGCAAGGACATCATTCCGTACCTCGTCAAGAACGGCCGCGCCATCGCGCACCAGTTCTCGACCTCCTGCGTGCGCTCCGGCAGCAACGACGTCGCCTATTGGCGCGACGTCGGCACGGTCGACGCCTATTGGTCCGCCAATATCGACCTCACCGACGTGGTGCCCGAGCTCGATTTGTTCGACCGCGCCTGGCCAATCTGGTCCTATGCGGAGATCACGCCGCCGGCCAAATTCGTTCACGACGAGGAGAGCCGGCGCGGCCAGGCGGTGAGCTCGCTGGTCTCCGGCGGCTGCATCATCTCCGGCGCCTCGCTGCGGCGATCGCTGCTGTTCACCGGTGTGCGCATCAACTCCTATGCCAATGTCGAGAACGCCGTGATCATGCCTTACGTCAATGTCGGCCGCGGCGCGCGGCTGAAGAACGTCGTGATCGACCGCGGCGTTGAAATTCCGGAAGGGCTCGTCGTCGGCGAGGATCCCGAGTTCGATGCGAAGCGATTCCGCACCACCGAGCAGGGCATCTCGCTGATCACCCAGCCGATGCTCGATGGGCTCAATAAATGAGGCCTGTTCGCGTCCTCGCGGTCGCCTCCGAAGTCTATCCCATCGTCAAGACCGGCGGTCTCGCGGACGTCGCCGGTGCGCTGCCGATCGCGCTGAAGGCGCACGGCGTCGAGATGCGCACCTTGATGCCGGGCTATCCCGACGTGATGCGGCTGGTGTCCGGCGCAGCGGAGATCCAGACCTGGCCGGATTATTTCGGCGGCCCCGGGCGGCTGCTCGCCGGCTTCCACGAGGGGCTCGATCTGTTCGTGCTCGACGTGCCGCATCTCTATGCGCGGCCGGGCAATCCCTATGTCACCACCGAGGGCATCGACTGGCCGGACAACGGCGTGCGCTTCGCGGCGCTGTCGCGCGTCGCGGCGGATATCGGCCACGGCCTCGTGCCCGCATTCGTGCCCGACGTCGTGCACGCCCACGACTGGCAGGCCGGGCTCGCGCCGGCCTATCTGCACTATGACAATCGCCCGCGACCGGCCACCGTGATGACCATCCACAACATCGCCTATCAGGGCAAGTTCGCGCCTGAGCTGATCGGATCGATCGGCCTGCCCTGGGACTCCTTCAACATCCACGGCCTGGAATATTTCGGCGGCATCAGCTTCCTCAAGGCCGGCCTGCAATTCGCCGACCGCATCACCACGGTATCGCCGACCTACGCACGCGAGATCCAGAGCGACGAAGGCGGCATGGGGTTCGGTGGCCTGTTGCGCGAACGCGCGCATGTGCTGAGCGGCATCCTCAACGGCATCGACATAGCGGTGTGGAATCCGCAAGACGATCCACACATCGCCTACCGCTACGGCGCAGATGACCTGACGTTCCGGGCCGCGAACAAGGCGGTGCTCCAGCAGCAGTTCAATCTCGATTCCTCGGACGAGGCGCCGCTGCTCGGCGTCATCAGCCGGCTGTCCTGGCAGAAGGGGCTCGATCTCCTGCTCGAGGTCATTCCGACCATCCTGGGCGAAGGCATGCAGCTCGCGCTGCTCGGCAGCGGCGACCGCGATCTCCAGGATCGCTATCAAGCCGCAGCCCGCGCCAATCCCGGCCGGATCGGGGTCGTGATCGGCTATGACGAGATCCTGGCGCATCTGCTGCAGGCCGGCTCCGACGCGCTGCTCGTACCCTCGCGCTTCGAGCCGTGCGGCCTGACCCAGCTCTGCGCACTGCGCTACGGCGCCGTCCCGATCGTCTCACGCGTCGGCGGGCTCGAGGACACCATCGTCGATATCGGCGAGGCCGATGCCTCCGGCCGCGATGCCACCGGTTTCAAATTCGCACCCGTGACGGCGGATGCCCTCGCCGGCACGCTGCGCAGGGCCAACACCGCCTTCCACGACAAGCAGACCTGGCGCCGGCTGCAACGAAATGGCCTTGCGACCGACGTCTCCTGGCGCAACCGCGCCGGCGATTATGCCGCGCTCTACCGCGATCTCATGTCGGCCCGCGCGTAGCGTCTTCAAGCGAAGTGCATGCCGCTTCGTGTCAAGAAAACACGTCAAACCCGGTATCTGGAGCTTCGTTCCGATTTGATCGGAACAAAGCTCCAGGCATCGCCGTCGTCGAATCCATGCTATAGAGCCGGCATGGACCCGTTCTTGATCAAGCTGTTTGGCTTTGCCGCAGCAACCTGCACCACCGTCGCCTACGCACCCCAGTTCATCAAGGTGTGGAAGACGCGCTCGGCGCGCGACATTTCGCTCGGCATGTTCCTGGTCATGGTGCTGGGCCTGGCGCTCTGGCTCGTCTACGGCCTGCTCTCCGGCGACGCCCCGCTCGTCGCCGCCAACGCCATCACGATCGTGCTCGCCGGCGGCATCCTGTTCATGAAGCTGAGATACGGGTGAGCGCGGGTCTCTTCACCCGCCAAACACATACGACGCCATCACCACGTGCGCGACCTCGTCGACGAAGACGCGCTTGCCCACATCGCTGCCGGCGGCGCCGGCGGCCACCATCAGCGGCAGCAGATGGTCCTCGCGGGGATGCGCCAGGCGCGCGCCCGGTGCGTTCTCCCAATCAACCAGCATCGCGTTGCGGCGGGCCGGATCCGGATTGCTGATCGCCTCGTTCAGATAGGCCTCGAAATCATAGGAAACCGGCCTGGACTCCGATCGATTGAAGCCACGCATGTTGTGATAGGTCAGCCCGCTGCCGACAATCAGAATGCCTTCATCGCGGAGCGACGCAATCGCCTGGCCGACCTTGATGTGCTCGGCCGCATCGTAGGCAGACTTCAGCGAGAGCAGCACGATCGGCATGTCGGCTTTCGGATACATCAGCCCGAGCGGCACGAAGGTGCCGTGATCAAAACCCTGATTGGGGTCTTCCCGGCAATCGAGGCCCGCACGCGCAAGCAGCGCCTTCACCTGCGCTGCGAGCTCGGGCCTGCCTGGCGCCGGATATTTGAGATGATAGGTGTGCTCGGGGAAACCGTAATAGTCGTACACCATCGGCGGATGCGCCGAAGTGGACACGGTGAAGGCATCGGCCTCCCAATGGCCGGTGATGACGAGCACGGCCTTCGGCCTCTCGGGGAGAAGCTGCGGCAACCGGCCGAACTCCTGGGCGGTCTTGGCATATTGCACCCGCCTGTCCTCCATGAATGGCCAGGGACCGCCGCCATGCGACAGGAAGAGGGTCGGAAATCGCGTCATGGGGCTCGTCTCGTCGGCAACATGCGCGTGCAAGTGCTCGCGCGACTGGCGGCGAGCATAGGCAAACCGGCATGGTTAGCAAGCCGTTAACGATTTGCCGCCCAAAATCCCGGGTGTGGCCGAAGCAGTCGGCCTGAAGACAAGTGAGACGTGGGATGAGGAAGTTTGCGCTGGGGGACGTCGTCAACAGTGACAAAGGCCGTCGCGGTATCGTTCGCGCCGCCTTCAGGTCGAGGGAAGGCCAGCAGTACTACGCCGTCGAAAAGGATGGCGCGATGGACTATCTGGAGGAAGACCGGCTGACCCCGGCCCCCCGCGTCGAGCTCGCGGCTTGAGTCCAGCTCAATTTTTGCTCTCGCCTGTCAGCCGGTCGAGACGCTCCGACCAGGGATCGTCCTCGCTCGCGATGCCGTCGTTCGCGATCAGCAGCAGGCGGTCTCTGCCTGCCGCAGCGTCCCAATGCGGCAGACCGGGACCGTTGGGATCGCCGCTCCTGGCGAAGTTGATCCAGTAGGACCGCATGCGGCTTGCAACCTCGCGATCACCGCGCGAGAGAATGCCCGCTCCTGGCACGCCTTCCACACCGAAGATGAACTGCAACTCCCGGCCTTGCCCGCCCTCGGGGTTGGCGCGCCGGGCCTCGGGCACATAGGCGAAGCGATAGCGAAAGGTCGCCGCGCCGCTTGCGGCATGCGAGCGGGCCAGCAATCTTGCGGGCTCGGAAAAGACCTTGTCGGTATAGAACCTCGCCGCGAGTTCCGAAGGCTTGGCGAGGCCGGGATAGAGCCTGCGCAGCTCATCGCTCGTGACGCCCGACGAAGCGACCTCCTTGACATCGAACTCGCCGTCGAAACCCGTCTCGTCATCGTTCGAGCCGACGATCAGGGGAATGCGGCTTTGATGTCCGGCCGCAAAGCCGGCGGCGATATCTTCGGTCACCAGACCTCCATCCATCATCGGCGCGAAGCTGCGCTGCGATTTCTCCAGCAGACGGCCTTCGGCGGCAAGCAGGCGTCGCGGTTCGGCTGTGCGCAAATCTGCCTGCGGTCCAAGCGCCGCCGCGAACTGCCGGCCGACGGCCTCCGCGTCCTTTGCTGACCGCAGGCGCGCGCGACCGGGGACCGATTGCAGAATCGCCTTCTGGAAGAGATCGCGCGATTGCGCAGACAGCATCAGGAGCGCGATCGACGTCGCGCCTGCGTCGCGGCCAAACAAGGTGACGTTGTTCGGATCGCCGCCGAACGCCGCGATGTTGTCGTGAACCCAATGCAGCGCGGCGATCTGGTCCATCAGGCCGTAATTGCCGGAGCCGCCTTCCGACCGCGCGGGATAGGCGAGCCAGCCGAGCGCTCCGAGGCGATAATTGGCGGTCACCACGATGAGACCGGCCTGCGCCAGCCTGGCGCCGTCGAACAGCCGCTCGTTCGCGGTGCCGCTGATAAAGCCGCCACCGTGGATGAACATCATCACCGGCAGCGGACCGTCGACCCCGAAAGGCCGGAACACGTTCAGCGTGAGGCAATCCTCGCTCGTATCAGGCAGCGCCGGTTGAAGGCACGCCGCGCCATACTTATAGGCGGTGTGCATCTCCGAACTTTCGGGTGTCGGCTGCGGCGCGCGCCAGCGCCGCGCACCGACCGGTGGCGAGGCGTAGGTCAGTCCCTTGAAGGACGCCACCTCGCCTTCGACGGCGCCGAGCATCTGCCCTTCCCGCGTCAGCGCGAACGGAAATTGTCCGACCGACTGGGCCATGGCCGAGCCGGCGCAACACGCGACCATGACAATGAGCGTAAGCACGAACCGCATCTTCAGGCATCTCGATGCGCGGAAAGGTTTCCTGCGAGGTTATGTCCACGACGCCCGGAGAGGCAAGCTCCGCGGCGCTGCGGGCGGGGGAAGCACAGCTTCGGCGCAGCGAGTCTCGCAGCTGATAGCTAGCCGCGCTTTGCGAGAATCTCCGCCAGCGCGCGACGCGCGACGATGCCGAGCTCGCCGAGCGTGGAATGTCCCTCCTGCGCGGCCTCGATCAGGCGCTCGGCGATGAATTTGCGGCTGTCGTGATCGCCGCCATGCGGCAATTGCCGGCACGTCTCCTCCAGGACGACGTCCATGTTCGCTTTGGTCCGCTCACTCAACTCTGTCATGACGACCTGGGCACGCGTGGCTTGTAACCGCAAGCCTACACGGACGGATCAGGCATGATTAGTCCGGGTAATCACGGCCATTGTGCATCGCGATGCGTGTGGCGCCGCAGGATTCACGCGGTCACGATGCCGCCGCAAACGACCACCGAAGATTGCACTTGCTGTGATGACAAGCCAAACCTGCGGCGATAGCCTGCTGGCAAAACAAAACACACGGGAGGAATGCGATGTCTGACGCAATGATTGCTACACGTGCCTCCGATGAGCGCGGAACCGCTCAGCAGGTCGATGTCGCCGTGGTCGGCGCCGGATTTGCCGGCCTCTATCTTCTGCATCGCCTGCGCAAGGCCGGCTTCGCGACCGTCGCCCTCGAAGAGGCCGGCGACGTTGGCGGCACCTGGTACTGGAACCGCTATCCCGGCGCGCGCTGCGACATCCAGACCATCGACTACAGCTACACCTTCGATCCGGAGCTCGAGACGGCCTGGACCTGGTCGGAAAAATACGCGACCCAGCCCGAGATCCTGCGCTATCTCGGCTTCGTTGCCGAGCGCTACGATCTCAGGCGCGACATCCGCTTCAAGACCAAGGTCACCGAAGCCAAATGGGACGAAACGGCCAAGCGCTGGCTCATCACCACCGATAACGGCGCGCCGGTCTCCTGCCGCCATTACATCATGGCCACCGGCTGCCTCTCGGCGCCAAAGCCGCCGGAGATCGACGGTGTCAAGGATTTCAAGGGCGAGGTCTACTTCACCGGCCGCTGGCCGCATGACGGCGTCAATCTCGCGGGCAAACGCGTCGCCGTGATCGGCACAGGCTCGTCGGCGATCCAGTCGATCCCGCTGATCGCCGAGCAGGCCGCGCATTTGACCGTATTCCAGCGCACCCCGAACTTCGCGCTACCCGCGCATAACGGCCCGGCACCGTCCGACCGCATGAGCCTGCTGCAAAGCGACCGCGCGACCTATCGCGAGCAGGCGCGCCAGTCGATGGCCGGCGTGCCCTATCCGCAGCAGATGGCGGTGAGCTGGCAGCTCAGCGATGCCGAACGCCGCGCGCGCTTCGAGGAAGCCTGGGGCAAGGGCGATCTCGTCTATATCCTGACGCAGCTCTGGGCCGACCAGGCGGTCGATATCGACGGCAACAAGCTGATCTGCGATCTGATCCGCGAGAAGATCTCGGCCGCCGTGAAGGATCCCGAAACGGCCGCGGCGCTGATGCCGCACGACCATCCCTTCGGCGCCAAGCGTCCCTGCCTCGACACCAATTACTACGCGACCTACAACCGGCCGAACGTCACGCTGGTCAATCTGCGCCAGGAGCCGATCCAGGCGATCACCGCCGGCGGGATCGCGACCGGCAAGCGCAGCTTCGACGTCGATGTCATCGTGTTCGCGACCGGCTTCGACGCCATGACCGGCGCGATCCGCGCCGTGCATCCGATCACCGGGCGCGGCGGCAAGTCGCTCTCGGATGTCTGGGCGAACGGGCCGCAGACCTATCTCGGACTCACGGTCGAAGGCTTCCCCAACTTCTTCATGATCACCGGCCCCGGCAGCCCGTCGGTGCTGTCGAACATGGCAGTGTCGATCGAGCAGCATGTCGACTGGGTGGTCGACCGCCTGGCTGCGCTGCGCGATGCCGGCTTCACCACGATCGAGCCGACCGAGACGGCGCAGGCCGGCTGGAACAGGCATATGGCCGACTGCTCGATGCTGACACTGCACCGGCTCGCCAACACCTGGTACACCGGCGCCAATGTGCCCGGCAAGGTGCAGGGCCTGATGCCCTATACCGGCGGCGTCGGTCCGTATCGCAGCATCTGCGACGAGGTGGTCAGTCGCGGCATGCTCGGCTTCAGGCTCACTGGACCCGATGGCGCCGTGCAATGCAATGACGGTGAGGTGGTGCGGCTGCAGCCGGACGTGCGGCTGGTGCTCAACCTGCTCGCGTCGCTGAACCTGCCACCGATCGAGTCCATGGGCGCGCTCGGCGCGCGCGAGTTCGTGAACGAGTTCAACAAGGCCCGCCCCGCGGGACGGCCGATCGGCGCCATCGTCGACGGCACCCTGCCGGTCACCGACGGCGCGCTGCCTTACCGCGTCTACAAGCCGGCAACACCGGGACCGCATCCGGTCGTGGTCTACTTCCATGGCGGCGGCTGGGTGCTCGGCGACGAGCAGTCGGACGAGCCGTTCTGCCGCGACATGGTGCGGCGGACCGGCATGATGTTCGTCAGCGTCGGCTATCGTCACGCGCCGGAGCATCGCTTCCCGACCGCTGCCGAAGACGGCTATGCGGCAACGCGCTGGATCGCCGAGCACGCCACCGAGCTCGGCGGCAAGCCGGGCCCGGTGCTGGTCGCGGGCTGGAGTGCCGGCGGCAATGTCGCCGCCGTCACCTGCCAGCTCGCGCGCGACCGTGGCGGGCCTGACATCGCCGGCCAGCTCCTGGTCTGCCCGGTCACCGACTGCACCTTCGACCGTCCCTCCTACAACGACAATGCGACCGGCTACTTCCTGACGCGCTCGCTGATGTACTGGTTCTGGGACCTCTACTGCTCGCCGGCCGACCGCACCGATCCGCGCGTCTCGCCGCTCCGCGGCAACGTTGCCGGCCTGCCGCCGGCCTTCGTGGTGACCTGCGAGTTCGATCCCTTGCGCGACGAAGGCATCGCTTACGCCGAGACCATGGCGGCCGCAGGCGTTCCGGTCGAGCAGCTCAGGGCGCGCGGCCATTTCCACTCGTCCTTCACCATGGTCGATGTGGTGATCACCGGCGTCCCGGGCCGGGTGCAGATGGCGGCAGCCTTGCGGCGCTTTGCCGGGCTCCCGTCCGAGATCAGCAGTAGCGATGAGCGCAGCTACGGCCAGGCCAGCCCGGAGCACAAAATCGCAGCGGCGGCGAGCTGATCGTAACGCAGCTGGAACATTTCCCGGGCTGCTGCGTTACGACGCTGTGGCATTGAGATGCAGCGACAGGTGCAAGCCCCGGCACGCAAATCCGCGTGCTGGGGTGTTTTTTGCGTGAGGCGGGACGATGGGGGAAATGGCTGCGGAGTCGAAGGTCGATTTCGGTGCGCTTGCGGCCCTGCATAAATGGCCATCGCTTGCAAACCAGCGGCGGCTGGACCGGGAGCCGTACCAGATCAGTGAAGGCACTCTCGACGAGTGCATTTCGGCGTTTATGAAGAAGCCGGCGGCAACCCGCCATCTCTATGAGATCCGGACAGCGGCGCAGCCGCCGCTCGTGACGGCCATCCTCTCGCCCGAGCACGTCATCGAGCTGTCGCGCTGGAGAGAATTTCTCTGACGATTTCCGGAAGCTGTGGCTGAGCGCAGGAACCTTCGTCCGGATTTTCCCGTTAGTGGGGGTATCGGAAGCGAAGGCGTGAGTGCGTCAGATGCTCGAAGCCGGCCGACCATCCCCTGTCGTGCCCTATGGCGCAGACCAGACCTTGTTCGTGGTGATCGATCGCCTCGACGAGGCGACAGAGATTCGCATCGAACGGAGCGATCTCGAAGCCACGATCGGCGAGCTCGTCGCCGGCTGCTTCAACGACCCGATCAAGGTGATTTCGTTCAACACGCTCGAACATTGGATGAAGGACATCTCGACCGATGTCGCCGGCGAGATCCGGGCGCGCTGCGACATCGACGGCGTCCCCGACTATCTCAGCGAGTTCATCGAGAGCCATACTTGATTTTGCGTTGCCGCGGTCAAGAACGCCGATGCTTGCCGGCGATGACCTCGATCTCGCGGCGGCGTTCGCCGGCGAAGGTCAGGAGCTTTTCGATCGTCAGCGTATCCGTGATCCGTTTGGCGAGCCGCTCGGCGCGCGCTGCCTGATCTTCGAGATACTGGATCCTGCTCAAGTCCCGCCTCCCCGCAGGCCTCCGAATTTGGAGCCCCCGACTTGTCTGGGCAACCATGGTGCGCGAGAGCAGCTAACAGCCGGTTAATCAGGCGGATCGATCTCGATCGACCCCGGCCTCATTGCACGACGTCGAGCCGGACATTGGTGATGCCCCTGTCGACCATGCCGAGCGCCTCGGCCGCGGAGGGGGAGATGTCGAGAACCCGCCCGCGAACATAGGGCCCGCGATCGTTGACCCTGACGGTCACGAAGCGGCCGGAGGAGACGTCCGTGACGCGCAGCTTCGTGCCGAACGGCAGGCTTGGATGGGCCGCGGTCAATTCGTTCTTGTCGAACTTCTCGCCGCTCGCGGTCTGCGTATCCGAATAGAAGCTGGCAATGCCGTGCAAGGCGGCTTGCTTCGTCTCGCCCGTAGCGTCGGGCGCGCGTGCCCGGCTGATCGGCCTCGGATGCAGCGCCGCCACCCTGTGCGGCCGCTCGACCGCAGCCTGCCGGCCGGGAGCCGCCAGATCGGCCTTCTGGCGCCCGACCGGCGATTGCGCGCAGGCGGCGAGCGAGGCGGCACCGATGATGGCGAGCAGCAACCGGCAAGAGGCTGCGCGGGACATCCGGGCAGTTTCGGCACGTGCAATGCGCGACATGGTACGCCCCTCCGAACTGCCGGAGTTTCGGTGGGCAATGAGGGCAGAACCTTGTCGGAACAAAAGCGGGCCTGGGGCCGCCGCCGTTTCGCGTCAGCTGTGACGATTCCACCACAGTGATGCGTCCTGAATCGGGACAGACGGCGCCCGCGCCAGCCACGCCGCTGGGCAAAATCAAGTGCCGCCGGAGGCCTGGCGGGTCGGGTCGGCGGCTTCAGTAATGCGGCTCGTACATCTGGGACTGGACCAGGGCCTTGACGTCGTTGGGCGCCGGTCCGTCCGCAAGCCCGCGCTGGAAGGCGACGTCGGCGACCGCCGCGGCGATGCGGACCGAGACCTCGCGGATGCGCGGCAGTGCCGGATAGAGACTGCCTTGCGCGAGGTCGTCCTTGCCGACGCAATCGGCGAGCGTATGCGCTGCCGCCATGAACATCTCGTCGGTCACCAGCCGCGAGCCGCTGGCGATGACGCCGAGGCCGACGCCGGGGAAGATGTAGGAGTTGTTGCCCTGGCGCGGCACGAAGCTGCGGCCGTTGAGCTTGACCGGGTCATACGGGCTGCCGCAGGCGAACAGCGCGCGGCCCCCGGTGTAGCGATAGGCATCCTCCGCCGAGCATTCCGCCTTCGAGGTCGGGTTGGAGAGCGCGAACACGATCGGCTGCGCGTTGAGCTCGGCCATCGTCCGGAGCACGTCGGGCGTGAAAGCGCCGCCGACCGCGGCGACACCGATGATCGCCGTCGGCTTCAGTGTCTTGATCGCGGTGAGGAAGTCGGCGACCGGCGCCTGACCGGCGTGCGCATAGCGCAGCTTATGGCCGGAGAGGCCTTCGCGGCCGTTGATGACGAGGCCGCGGGAATCCACCAGCCAGTTGCGCCGGAGCGCGTCCGCCTCGGAAGCGCCCTCCGTCATCATGGCCGACACCACGAGATCGGCGATGCCGGTCGCCGCCTCGCCCGCGCCGAGGAACAGGATACGCTGATCCCTGAGCCTGCCGCCGGAGACGCGCAAGGCCGAGAACAGGCCGGCGAGCGCCACCGCCGCGGTGCCCTGGATGTCGTCGTTGAAGACGCAGGCCTCGTCGCGATATTTGTGCAGCAGCTTGAACGCCGAATGATTGGCGAAATCCTCGAACTGGATCAGCACGCCCGGAAAGGTCTTGCGCGCGGCTTGCATGAACTCGTCGACGAAGCTGTCATAGGCCTCACCGGTCAGCCGCCGCTCGCGCAGGCCGAGATAATAGGGATCGCTGAGCAGCTCGTCGTTGTTGGTGCCGACATCGAGCACGATCGGCAGGCATGCTTCCGGATGCACGCCGGCGCAGGCCGAGTAGAGCGAGAGTTTTCCGACCGGAATGCCCATGCCGTTGGCGCCGAGATCGCCGAGGCCCAGGATGCGCTCGCCGTCGGTGACGACGATCAGCTTGGCCGGATAGGGCCAGTTCTTCAGGAGCTCGGCGATCTGGCCGCGGTCGCGCGAGGAGATGAACATGCCGCGCGGCCGCTGGAAGATCAGGCCGTACTTCTGGCAGGCGAGCCCGACCGTCGGCGTGTAGATGATCGGCTGGATCTCGTCGATATTGTCGGCGACGACGCGGAAGAACAGCGCCTCGTTGCGATCATGCAGCGCGTTCAGCGCGACATATTTCTCCAGATCGGTCGGCAGCGTGCGTAGATTGGTGAGGATGCGCTGAGCTTGCGTCTCCATCGTCAGCACGCAGGGCGGCAACAAACCGCGCAGGCCCAGTGCCTCACGCTCCGCTTCCGTGAAGGCGGTCCCCTTGTTGAGCAGGGGATCGCGCAGCAGCGCCATGCCTTGCGGCGGATTGGACGACGTCGATCGGGCAACGACCCGGACAGGTCTATTCACGAATTCCCCCAAGCAGCTTCTCATTGAACCGCGGACATTGTCGGCCAGCGCTCCACCCAGATCAAGGACGCAGAGACTCAGGTATCGATTGCCATCTCGCACCGCAGCGAGATTTTCGCGAACGAGAACGCCATCGCGCGGCAAGGGATTAATGCCGCAAAGCGACCGCCCATCGTGATGAGGAGCACGGCACGCGGGTCTCAAGCCATGAAGGCCCGCGAACGCGGTATCGTCAGAGTGATCGCCCGCGACGAAAACGGCCGGGCGCCGAGCGTTGCGCAAAAACTTCGCCGTCATTCCAGGAGGCGGCCCGGAATGACGGCGAGGAGGAGGAGAAAAGCAGGATGTCGAAGGCGGCTGTCGCGGTCGGCCCGTCCCCACCATCCGAAAGAATCGGTGAGCAAAATACAGCGCCGGGCAGGTAGGGGCTATGCCTTACTGATGCAGCCCGCTAAACCTTGACCCGGCGTGCCGTTCGCGGTTTCTGCCGCTATGCGATAATCCGAACGAGCTCCATCGCACTTAACGCGGCTGGATTTGCGGAGGTGGCGTCATAGACCTCCCCTTGCTCATGAGGTGGACGTTACGCATCGCTTGTTTGCGAGCACGGCCATGCTCCTCCCGTGACACAAGACTGTCAAGACGGATCGATCAGTCGAGGCATCACATTTGAACGCGCGGGTTCCCTGAACGGCTGCGCGTCCACCGTGAAATTGTTTGCCGTGCGAATGTCGAGATGATCGCAGGCATGGTGACGTCGTGCCGCTGTCTTGCCCGACGCGTCAAATTGATTTCGGTAAACCGCAAGAGCATAACGGGTCTGCGAGCCTGCCGTGCTTGTCGTGGTTTTCGCGGTTTTGCCGGAGGCGGGCTGGTCTAGAGGAACATGTCTGCCAGATCGACCGTCGAGGACCTTCCGATCCGCTCGAAATTTTGCGCCAGCCAGCTTTGCGCCGCCGCACGTCCCTCATCGCGCAGGCGGCATAACAGGCTCCATTCGGGATGGAATTGCGTGGCCGTGCCGAGCTGCGACATCAGCTGATCGTTGCCGATCCAGTGCATGTACATGCGGCTATGCCTGTCGCTGTCGAGCTCGCCGTCGTCGATCAGCCGCGTCGCGAAGCCGATCGCGCGCATCTCGCGCATCAGGGATGAATTGAAGCTGATCTCGTTGATGCGGTGGAGGACGTCGGCCGCACTGGTCGGCAGTTCATCGCGACGGATCGCCGTGACCTGCACAATGACGACGTCATGGCTACCCTTGCGGTAGATCAGCGGATAGATTGCGGGATTGCCGAGATAGCCGCCATCCCAATAATGCTCGCCGTCGATCTCCACGGCCTGAAAATACGGCGGCAGGCAGGCCGAGGCGAGCACGGTTTCCGCGGTGAGCTGCGGGCTCTGGAACACCTTGATCTTGCCGGTGCGGACGTTGGTGGCGTTGAGGAACAGCTGCGGCGCCTCCGCCGAGGAATTGAGCCGGTCGAAATCGACCACGCGCTGCAGCAGCGAGCGAAGCGGATTGAAGTGGAAGGGATTGAGCAGATTCGGCGGCAGCGTATGCGTCAGCGTGTGGATGAAGGCGTGGACCGGGTGATATTCCGGCGGCAGCTTCAGGGCCTGGATCCACTGGTTGAGCGGCGAGAGCAGATCGTACGCCTTATCCATGCGAGACACTTCGTACCAGAACGCGTGCAGGCTTTGTCGCGCTGCGTCCACGCCCCCGTTCGCCATGCCCGAGGCCATCGCCACCGCATTCATGGCGCCGGCGCTGGTGGCGCTGATCGCCTCGATGGCTAGCCTGCCGTCCTCGAGCACCTGGTCGAGCACGCCCCAGACGAAGGCGCCATGCGCGCCGCCGCTCTGGAGCGCGAAGTTGACGTTCTTGCGGTTCGCGGTCCTGTCGGCTGTCATTTTGCCCGCTTGTTGCCTCCCCTGCCTTCTTTCTCCAGCGCCTTGCGCACCTGCGCAAACTCCGCCAGCGAGGCCTTGTCGGCACGCGGGAAGCGCAGGTCCAGCTTTTCGAGCGCAGCATTGATTACCGAGCCGATCACGACGCGCGCGAACCATTTGTGGTCGGCCGGCACGACGTACCACGGCGCGTGAGACGTTGCGGTGTGGCGCACGATGTCCTGGTACACCGCCTGGTAGCGCGGCCACAGCGCGCGCTCCTTGATGTCGCCCATCGAGAACTTCCACTGCTTGGCCGGCTGTTCCAGCCGGTCGAGGAAGCGCTCGCGCTGCTCGTCCCTGGAGACATTGAGGAAGAACTTTAGTACGACGGTGCCGTTGCGGCAAAGATAGCGCTCGAAGGCGGAGATGTCCTCGAACCGTTCCCTCCAGATGTTCTTGGTGAGGAGCTTTCGCGGCAACTTCTCCTTGGCGAGAATCTCCGGGTGCACGCGCGTCACCAGGCACTCCTCGTAATGCGAGCGGTTGAAGATGCCGATGCGCCCGCGCTCGGGCAGCGCGATCACGTGGCGCCAGAGGAAGTCGTGGTCGAGCTCCTTGCTGCTCGGCGCCTTGAAGGCCGTGACCTCGCAACCCTGCGGGTTGATGCCCTCGAAGATCGCCTTGATCGCCGAGTCCTTGCCGCCGGCATCCATGGCCTGAAATACGATCAGGAGCGACCAGCGGTCCTGGGCATAGAGCTTCTCCTGAAACTCGATCAGCCGCTCCTTGTTGGCCTCGAGGATCGCCTGCGCCTTCTCCTTGTCGAGATCGCCCTTCTCATTGGTCTTGTGGGCCTTGAGATGAAACTTGCCCGATCCATCATAGCGGAATGGCGTGATGTAGCGGTCAAGCTCCTGGGCGAGCGATCTGGACGGCTTCTTGCTCATGAGCGCGGGGCACCTTGCGTTGCGGCTTCAATCGGTCGAGCACGCTACCAAGGATGCCCTTGGGAAGGAATATGATGAAAAGCACGAGCAGCACGCCGTAGACGAGATTGTCCCAGCCGACCGCCCTGGTGCCGAAGCCGATCCGAAGGGTCTCCGCCAGCAGGATGGTGATCACGGCGCCGAAGGTCGGTCCGAGCGAGACGAACAGGCCGCCGACGATGGCCGCGAACACCATCTGGAGCGACACCGCGATGCCGCTGACGGTGTCGGGCGTGATGAACATCTGGTACTGGCAGTAGATCGCGCCCGCGAGCGCCGTCATCAGGGCGCTGATTAGCGTGATCTTCAGCTTCTCCGCGGTAACGTCGACGCCGGCGGCGGCCGCCGCGTCCTCGTCCTCCGAGATCGCTTCCAGCGCATAGCGGGCCATGCTGCGATCGACCCAGTGCCAGATCACGATGCCGAACAGCCAGATCCCGAGCGCGATCAGGTACCAGGTCGTCTTGTCGTCGAATTGCAGCGCCAGCAATCCGTTGCTGGATGCCCGGTTCGGCGTATAACCCAGCGAGCCGCCGGTGTAGTCACGCGTTGCGGTGATGACCTGGAGCACGATGCCGGAGAGCGCCAGCGTCACCAGCACGAAATAGTGTCCGGTGATACGGAAACGGAAGCAGGGATAGCCGACGATCAGCGCCAGCGCGCCGGCCGCGACCATGCTGACGGGAATGCCGATCCAGGGCGACAGCCCAAGATGATTCCACAAGAGCGCGGTGACATAGGCACCGATCCCCATGAAGCCGCCATGGCCCAGCGAGACCAGGCCGAACCGTCCCATCATCGACCAGGAAGTGTAGGCGAACGACCAGATCAGGATCAGCACCAAAATGTGCAGATGATAGGGGTCGCGATAGACGAAGGGCAGCGCGACCAGCGCCGTCAGCCCTATCCCCCATGCTGCAAGCCGGCCCTGCCCCGTCATCGGCGCCTCGCGAGCAGGCCCGCGGGCCGGATGAACATCATCACGATGAAGAAGGCGAAGGCGAGCACGTAGCCCCATTCCAGATCGGAGAACAGGCCGCCGAGCGAGATGATCTCGGCGAACACGAAGGCGGCGATGAAGCCGCCGATGAAATTGCCGAGGCCGCCGAGCACGCAGATCAGGAAAGTGATCGGTCCGAAGGACAGCCCGACGAAGGGGTGCACGTCATATTGCAGCACCAGCAGGCAGGCGGCCAGCCCCGCCAGCCCGCCGCCGATTGCCGAGGTGATGAGATAGATCCGCTTGGTGTCGACGCCCATCAGCGCCATGATCTGCCGGTCCTGCGAGATGGCGCGGATCGCGGTGCCGGTGAAGGTACGTGTCATGAACAGGTAGACCGCGACCATGCCGGCCAGCGCGGCGAGAAATGACAGGAGTCGCGCGTAACTGAAGTTCATGTCGCCGAAGGCGAGCACCGGCAGGCGGATGCCGAGATTGCGGAAGTCGATGCCGAAGGCGACGGTGGCAAAGCTCTGGAGCACGAACAGAACACCGCCGGTGGCCAGCAGCTGGTTGATCGGCGGCGCGGTCAATAGCGGCGCGATCACGAGGTAATGCAGCGCCGCGCCGAGCATCGCGACCAGCAGGATGGTGAGAGGCGCCGCAATGAAATAACTGAAGCCGTAAACCTGCACCATGAAATACATGGCGTACATGCCGATCATCACGAGCTCGGCATAGCAGATCCAGGTCACGTCGATGACGCCGAAGATCAGATTGAGCCCGAGCGCGAGCAGCGCCAGCACGCCGCCGAGCAGGATGCCGTTGATCACGGCCTCCAGCAGGTAGATGTCGAATATGTCCAAGAATGCTTGCATGCCTGCATGACCCTCACACCCCGAGATACGCTTCCTTGACCGTGTCGCTCGCCAGCATCTCGGCCGAGCTGCCGGACGCCCTGATCGTCCCTGCTTCGATCAGATAGGCGCGGTCGACCACTTTCAGCACCTGTTGCACGTTCTGCTCGACGATCAGCACCGTGAGCCCGCTGGCGCGAATCCGCTTCACCAGCTCGAACACCTGCTGCACCACGACCGGCGCCAGACCCGCCGACGGCTCGTCGAGCAGCAGCAGTTTTGGATTGGACATCAGCGCGCGGCCGATCGCGCACATCTGCTGCTCGCCGCCGGACATGGTTCCGGCCATCTGGTGGCGCCGCTCCTTCAGGCGCGGAAACAGGTCGAACACGACCTCCACCCGCTCGGCATAATGACCGCGCGCCTCCTTCATGAAGGCACCCATCTTGAGATTGTCATCGACCGAGAGCTGCGGAAACAGCCGCCGGTTTTCCGGCACATGCGCAATGCCGAGGCTGACGATCTTGTGCGGCGGCGTCGCCACGACATCCGCGCCCTCCATCCGGATCGACCCGCGCGAGGGGCGGATCAGGCCGGAGATGACGCGCATCAGGGTGGTCTTGCCGGCACCGTTCGGGCCGATGACGCCGACGGCCTCGCCGGCCTTGACGTCGAGATTGACGTCGAACAGCGCCTGGAACGTGCCATAGCCGGCGTTGACGGCGCGGAGCTCCAGCATCGTCTAGCCTCCCGCGCGGCGGCGCGCTTCGGCGGCCGCGGCCTGCGTGGTCTCGGCATCGGTGCCGAGATAGACCTCGATCACGCGCGGGTCGCCTGCTACCGCGCTCGGCAAGCCTTCCGAAATCTTCTCGCCGTGATCGAGCACCATGACGCGGTCGACGACGCGCATCAAGACGCCCATGATGTGCTCGACCCAGATGATGGTGATGCCGAGCTCGTCGCGAATATTGCGCAGCATGTCGGCCGCTTGGTCCATCTCGGTCTCGTCGAGGCCGCCGAGGCTCTCGTCGGCGAGCAGCAGCTTGGGCGCGGTCGCGAGCGCCTTGGCCAGTTCGAGCTTCTTCAGACCGGCCGCGCCCAAACCATCGACGCTGGCATGGCGATCCGTCGGCAGGCCGACCATCGCCAACGATCGCTCGGCCGCTTCTTCCGCTCTGGCACGGCTGTGGCGGCCCTGGCCGTAAAAGCCGGCGAGCGCGACGTTCTCGAAGATCGTCAGACGGCGGAACGGCCGCGGAATCTGAAAGGTGCGGCCGATACCGCGGTTGATGATCCGATGCGGCGCAAGGCCCGCGATCTCGGAGCCGCCGAACAGGATCGAGCCCGATGTCGGCGCCAGCGTGCCGGAGAGCATGTTGAAGATCGTGCTCTTACCCGAGCCGTTGGGCCCGATCAGGCCGAGGATCTCGCCCTGATCGACCCGAAACGACACGTTGTTGACCGCGGTGAAGCCGCCGAACCGCTTCACCAGCCCGCTGACTTGCAGCACCAAAGCCCTCCGCTGCTACTGGTTGCTGTAGGTGGTGCCCTTCGGCAGCGGCAGCACGGCGTCACGCTGCGCCTGGCTCTTCGGCCACACCACATGGGACTTGTCGTCGATATACTGGATCACGACGGGGAACGAGCGCTCGTTCTGCCCGGCCATGGGCGTGCCCTCGCCGTAGAACTTCACGCCGAAGCCGAGCATGGTGCCGCCCTCGGGGATGTCGGTGTCGAGCGCCGCCTTGCGCAGCGCCTCGGGATCGACGCCGCCGTACTTCTTGATCGCTCGCGGCAGCACGTCCGCCATGAAGACGTAGGTGTTGGACGCACCGATGCCGACATGGGCGGAGCGAATGGCAACGCCGGGCCGGATCTTGTCGAACTCCTCGCCGATCATCTTGATGACGGGCGGAAGCTTCGGATCCATGGTCTTCTGGTTGGCGAGCCAGATCGAGATCGGATCGGTGTTGAAGATATAGGTGGCGTCGGCCCCCATGCCTTCCTTCAACTTTTCATAGACGCCATAGCCCGCGCCATGCCCCATCAGCGCGCCGAATTTCAGGCCTTGCTCGCGGGCCTGGCGGAGCAGCAGGGTGATGTCCGGGTTGTAGCCGGTGTGGAAGATCACGTCGGGCTTGGCGCGCTTCAGCTTGGTCACCAGCGGGGACAGGTCGGGCGCGGTCGCCGAATAACCTTCCTTGAGCACGACGTTGAAGCCGGCCTTCTTCGCGCCGGCCTCGTTGCCCTTGGAGACGTCGACGCCGTAAGCGCCGTCCTCGTGGATGATGGCGACGCGCAGATCCTTCGGGTCCTTGCCGAACTTCTCCTTCGCGTTCTGCGCGATGAAGTCCATCGTCATCATGCCGAACTGGTCGCCGCTCGCCTGCGGGCGGAACACGTATTTGTAGCCCTTCCCGTTGAACACGGCCGACGAGATGCAGGTCGTCATCCACATGAACTTCTTGAGCTGCTCGACGCGGGCGGCCACCGGCACGCATTGCGCCGAAGAGAAGAAGCCGAGCACCATGTCGACCTTCTCCTGTTCGAGCAGGCGCACGGATTCGTTGATGGCGATGTCGGGCTTGCTCTGCGCATCGGCGTAGACCGCCTCGACCTTGTAGCCCTCGACGCCGGTCTTGGCGAAATGGTCGAGAATGATCTTTGCGCCGACATAGTTGAGCTCGGAACCGCCGCCGGCGAGAGGTCCGGTCAAATCAAAAACGACGCCGATCTTGATCTTCTTCTCCTGAGCCTGTGCGGAGACCGCCAAGCCCGTCGCGGCAACCGCGACCACCAGCCCACGTACCAAGCGGGCAGCCATGCGCAGGCGCATCAAAACCTCCCTGGACGATTGTGCATTGCATTCTTTTTGCTTTTGCTTTTTGCCCATCACATGGGCTGAGCGCAGCGATGTCAAGTCTCGCGCATCAGCGCGAGGCGAACTGCTGCTCGATAAAAGCCGTGACAAATCGCGGCATGGTCGGCGTAAGGTCCCCCATCCCGCGCACGAGATGAATGGCCGACAATTCGGGCTCGTCCTCGCGGGCGAGATTGGCTTCGATCCGGGCGCGGGCCACATCGCCGGGCATGTCCAGGTTGAGCACCTGCATCATCGCAATCGTGGGACCGCTGACGATGCAGTGCCAGTCCGGCTCAGCCCGATAGTCCGCCACGGTCAGGCCGGTCTCCTCCTCAATTTCGCGGACGACGCTGCCGGAAAGGTCCAGCGCACCGTCCCTGACATCGTCGAGATCGGGCGTACCCGACGGGAAATAGATGCGGCCTGCATTGGCGGTGTGCTGCGCCATCTCGCCCATCACGAAGGCGCCGTCGGACGTGCGCAGCGCGCCCATGCCAAAGCCGTTGAACACGGCAGGGCCGGGAAAGCTCCAGTCGCGCCAGGCGAGGAAGCTTGCGAAATCGGTCTCGAAATAGGTCGAGGCGAAATGGCCGTCCGTGAACACGGGATCGCATCCGAGCAGGACACGGCCGTTCCATATCTTCGGCCGTTCGCGCTGCTTTTCGGCGAAATGCGCCGCGATCTCGGCGCGCCGCTCCTCGGCGAACGGCCACGTGATCGGCCGCACGGCAAGATCAAGCGTCGTGACGCGATGAATGATCGGTGATGTCATGAGCGACGAGGACCACGCCTTTACGTCGGCTATTTGGGATTCCCCGTGGTCTTCCTGGCCTGTTCGACGAACTTGTTGGTGAAGGTCTTGCTGACGTCGATCTTGGCATTGGCCACCTCGGGCGAGCCGACGCTGAACACTGCGAGCACTGCGTCCGCGCCCTTCGGGTCCATCTTGCCGGTCTCGGAGTACATCGGGATCGTGTTCTTCAGCGCGGCGAGATAGAGATCCTTGTTATTGCCGACCATCCCTTCCGGCATCTTCGCCATGATCTCCTCGGGCGAATGCGAATGGATCCAGGCGAGCGTGGCGAGAATCGCGTTGGTGAGCGCCTGCGTCTCCTTTTCGTGGCCGTTGACCCATGCCGCCGTCGAATACAGCGCGCCACCGGGATATTCGCCGCCGAAGGTCGCGAGCGTATCCTTCTGCGTACGGGTGTCGCTGAGGATGCGCAGATCCTTGTGGCTGCCCTGGAGCACGGTGACGGAGGGGTCGAGCATCACGGCCGCATCGATCTGCCCCTGCTCCATCGCGGCGACGGCGGTGGCGCCGAGGCCGACGCCGATCACAGCGGCGCTGGTGGGATCGACCCCGTTCTTCTTGAGCATGTATTTCAGGAAAAAGTCGGTGGAGGAGCCGGGCGCACTGACGCCCACCTTCTTGCCGGCGAGATCCTTGACCGACTTGATGTCGTTGGTGCGCGAGGGCGCGACCACGAGCACGAGGCCGGGGTAGCGGTCATAGACCACGAAGGCCTTGAGCTCCTGCTTCTTGGCCGCCAGATTGACGCAATGGTCGAAATAGCCGGAGACCACGTCGGCGCTGCCGCCGAGCACGGCTTTCAGCGCGTCCGAACCGCCCTTGAGGTCGACCAGCTCGACGCTGAGGCCGGCCTTGTCGTATTCGCCAAGCTGCTTGGCCAGCACCGTGGGCAGATAGCACAGGCAGGAGCCGCCGCCGACGGCGATGGTGACCTTGCTTTGCGCCGCGGCAAATCCGGTGGTGAGCGTCAGCGCGAGCAGCGCGGCGGCGAGCCTGGCAATCGTGTTCTTCATTGGTTTCCTCCGTTCGGCCGGCGGCACCATAGAGCAGCGGGGCCGGCTTGAGAAGCACTGCCAGGCAACGCCAGCTACCGGGCTTTCGGCGCATGGCGGGCCTTTGCCTCTAGCCGCGCCCGTCCACGGTCGGCCGCCAGACCAGCAGCCGCCGCTCGACCAACGTGACGGCAAAGTCGATCAGGATGACGAAGGCCGACAGCACGAACATGCCGGCGAACACCCCGGCGACATCGAACACGCCCTCGGCCTGCTGGATCAGATAGCCGAGCCCCGCCGCCGATCCCAGATATTCGCCGACGACCGCGCCGACCACGGCGAAGCCCACCGAAGTGTGCAGCGAGGAGAACATCCAGGACAGCGCCGAGGGCCAATAGACGTGCCGCATCAACTGCCGCTCGCTCATGCCGAGCATGCGGCCATTGTCGAGCACGGTGCGGCTGACCTCTTTCACGCCCTGATAGACGTTGAAGAACACGATGAAGAACACCAAGGTCACGCCGAGCGCGACCTTGGACCAGATGCCGAGGCCCAGCCACAGCGCGAAGATCGGCGCCAGCACGACGCGCGGCAGCGCGTTGACCATCTTGACGTAGGGGTCGAACACCGCGGCGACCAGCGGCTGGCGTGCGAACCAGAAGCCGACCAGCACGCCGCCGAGCGACCCGATCAGGAAGGCGAGGATCGATTCCGCGAGCGTGATGCCGAGATGCCGCCAGATCACGCCGGAAGCGAACCACTTCACGATCTGGCTGAACACGTCGATCGGATTGGAGAAGAAGAACGGCGGCAACAGGATCTTGCCGAACACCGGAACGGTCGACAGCACTTGCCACAGCACGATGCAGATGACCGCGACCAGGACTTGCAGCGCAAACAGCATCGGGCGCGACATCAGACCTTCTTCTCCGCCCGGGTGGACTGTGCGTAGCCCTTCATTACCTCGTCCTTGAGCACGCTCCAGATCTCGCGGTGGAGCGCGTGGAATTCCTTGTCGAGGCGCACCTCGAAGATGTCGCGCGGGCGCGGCAAGCTCACCCGCCAGTCGCCGATGATGCGCGAGGACGGCCCGGCCGACATGATCACGACGCGGTCGGCGAGCGCGATCGCCTCTTCGAGATCATGAGTGACGAACAGCACGGCCTTGCGGTCGGCGTTCCAGAGGTCGAGCAGCAGATTGCCCATCACCTGGCGGGTCTGCGCGTCCAGCGGCCCGAACGGCTCGTCCATCAACAGGATTTTTGGATCGCGGATCAGGACCTGCGCCAGCGCCACGCGCTTGCGCTGGCCGCCGGAGAGCATGTGCGGATAACGATTGGCGAACGCACCGAGGCCGACGGAGGTCAGCCATTGCTGCCCCCGCGGCAGCGCTTCAGCGCGCAGCGTGCCCTTGATCTCGAGCCCGATCGCGACGTTGTCGAGCGCGGTCTTCCACGGGAATAGCGCGTCGGCCTGGAACAGGTAGCCGGCATCCCGGTTCAGCCCGGCCAGCGGCCGGTCGAAAATCCTGACGCTGCCGGCGGCAGGCTTCAGCAGCCCGGCCGCAACGTTGAGCAACGTGGATTTTCCACAGCCTGTGGGGCCGACAATGGCCACGAACTCGCCCTGCGCAACCGTGAGATGGGCTTGCTCCACCGCCGTATAGACCCGCCCGTCCCCGAGCCGGAACGCGACCTTGGCATCTTCCAGCGCCACTGCCGTGGGCGTCGACATAAGCTTCCTCCGCATTTAGCTTGATGCCTTAGCCGCTGGCGCGGCCAAGTTCAATCGACCGGCTAAGCGTGCTACGCATGCAGCACCGCCGCGCTCTTACCCTCCCCCTCCAGGAAAGGTAAGGAAGAGTGAGCTCCGTCTAATGCCTTCCAAACCTACGATCAGCTATGCCCACGTCACCAGGAGCTTCGGTCCGCTCAAAGCCGTTGATGATTTGTCGCTCGAGGTCGCCGAGGGCGAGTTTGTGGCCATCGTCGGCGGCTCGGGCTCCGGCAAGACCACACTGCTGCGGCTCGCCAACCGGCTGATCGAGGCCGATAGCGGCGCGATCACGGTGGAGGGCAGGAACGTGCGAGAGGTCGATCCGGTCGCCCTGCGGCGGCGGATCGGCTACGTCTTTCAGGCCGCCGGGCTGTTTCCGCATTTGAGCGTCGCCGACAATATCGGGATCACGCCGAAACTGCTGGGCGAGCCGCCGGCAGATATCGCAGCGCGTGTCGACGAGCTGATGGAGCTCGTGCAGCTCGACCGTGATGCACATCGCGACCGCCTGCCGGAGGCGCTCTCCGGCGGCCAACGCCAGCGCGTCGGCGTGGCGCGCGCGCTAGCGGCGAAGCCTCGCATCGTGCTGATGGACGAGCCCTTCGGCTCGCTCGATCCCATCACCCGCGACGCGCTCGGCGACGATTATCGTTCGCTGCATTGCAAGCTCGGCCTGACCACCGTGATGATCACCCATGACATGACCGAGGCGATCCTGCTCGCCGACCGCATCGCAGTGATGCGCCGCGGACAGCTGCTCGCGCAGGGCACGCCCACCGAGCTTTCGACGAGCAGCGACGGCTATGTGCTGGAGCTGCTGCGCACGCCGCGACGGCAGGTCGAGCGGCTGAACGCGCTCCTGCCAACCAGCGGTGCGGCATGAGCTTCCTCGCCGATCCACGCTGGGGCGAGGCGCTGGCGCATCTGCCCGATTATCTCGGCAACCATGTGCGGGTGAGTCTCGCCGCGCTCGCGCTCGGTCTCGCCGTCAGCCTGCCGCTGGCGATCCTGACGCGCAACCGCCCGGCGCCGCGGGCCATCCTGCTCGCAATGGCCAGCATCGTGCAGACGGTGCCGGGCCTGGCGCTGCTCGCACTGTTCTATCCGCTGCTGCTGCTGGCCGCCTCCGTGACGCTCGCCTGGTTCGGCGTTTCCTTCTCGGCATTCGGCTTCCTGCCGGCGATGCTGGCGCTGGCGCTCTATTCGATGCTGCCGGTGCTGCGCAACGGCATCACCGGGCTCAACGGCATCGATCCCGCGCTGATCGAGGCCGCGAAGGGCGTCGGCATGACCCGACGGCAATCGCTGATCATGGTCGAGCTGCCGCTGGCGCTGCCGGTGATGATGGCGGGCATCCGCACCGCCGCGGTCTGGGTCATCGGCACCGCGACGCTCTCGACGCCGATCGGGCAGACCAGCCTCGGCAACTACATCTTTGCCGGGCTTCAGACCCAGAACTGGGTGTTCGTGCTGTTCGGCTGCTTCGCCTCGGCCCTGCTGGCGCTCGCCGTCGATCAGCTGCTCGGCCTGATCGAGGGCGGCCTGCGCCGCCGCAGCCGCTTGCGCAGCGGCCTCGGTGCCGTCGGAATCGCGGCACTGGTCGCCGCAACGCTGGTGCCGACGATCAGCCGCTCGTCCCAGAGCTACGTGGTCGGGGCCAAGACCTTCGCCGAGCAATATGTGCTGTCGGCCTTGCTCCGCGACCGGCTCCAGGCGGCCGGCCTTTCGGCCACGGCGCGGTCGGGCCTCGGCTCCAGCGTGATCTTCCAGGCCCTGAAGGCCGGCGACATCGATCTCTATGTCGATTATTCCGGCACGCTTTGGGCCAACCAGCTGCATCGCACCGACATCAAGCCGCGCGCCGAGCTGGTCGCGGAGCTGAAGACGGCGCTGGCGAAAGACAAGATCACCTTGCTCGGCGAGCTCGGCTTCGAGAATGCCTATGCGCTGGTGATCCCGAAGAAGCGCGCCGAAGCGCTCGGCATCCGCACCATCGCCGATCTCGCCGCGCACGCACCGACGATGTCGATTGCCGGCGACTACGAGTTCTTCTCGCGGCCGGAATGGGCGGCGCTGCAGAAGGCCTACGGCCTTCAGTTCCGCGCCCAACGCCAGATGCAGCCCGACTTCATGTATGCGGCCGTCGCCAGCGGCGAGGTCGACGTGATCGCCGGCTACACCAGCGACGGCCTGATCGCAAAATACGATCTGGTTGCGCTCGACGACCCCAGACACGCGATCCCGCCCTATGATGCCATCCTGCTGCTCGCGCCGAAGCGCGTCGGGGACGACCGTCTGAAAGCCGCGCTCAAACCTCTGCTCGGCAAGATCGACATCGCCACGATGCGCGAGGCGAACTTGCGCGCCAGCGGCAACGACGCGAATTCGTCGCCCGATGCGGTGGCGAAATGGCTGTGGGGGAAGATCAGGTAGAGCAAAGTCGAGGGGGTGGCCGCGATGGGGAATTCCGGCCACCCCCTCTCGCCCGTCTCCTGGAGGAAGAGAGGGCAACACCAATCAGTTTTGGTTCACGCTCACGCCCTCACCTCCTGCCGCTGGAACAGCACGTAGCTGAACGCGAACAGGATGATGGTGCCGGCAACGAGGCCGACGGTCTGCGGCCAGGCGATCATGATGCTTTCGCCGAAGGGCAGCGGCGCACCCATCACGGCGCCGCGGAGCTGATCGAGGAATACGGGGCCAAGCGTGCGCGTCGTCGGCGACAGCACGGCGAGCATCGCTTCGCCGAACAGGTCGTTCGGCGACAGCCTCTGCAATTCCTGCGTCCAGACGGCGGTCGCTGGATCGTTGAGGCCGAGCAGCAAATAGCGGGGATCGGCCGGCGCAATCGCCTGCGCCACGGCCGGAGCCAGCATCGGCCAGAGCACCGTCAGGAACAGCCAGATGCCGAGCGAGACCAGCGCCGCGGTGGCTGCCGACCGGAACACGGTGGACAGCAACATCGCGAGCGACAGCCAGACGCCGGCATAGAAGATCGCCACGATCAGGAAGACCAGCGATCTTGCGATCTCCTCGCCGCCGGGCGGGACGCCGAGGAAGAGCAGACCGAGGCCGATGACCAGCAGCCACAAGGCGGCGAGGCTGATGCCGATGGTGGCGAGCGCCGCAAGGAACTTCCCCATCAGCAACGCATCCCGGTAGATCGGCTGCGCCAGGATGCGCGAGAGCGTCCGCCGGTTGTGCTCGCCGTTGACGGCATCGAAGCCGAGCCCGATCGCCATCAGCGGGATGAGAAAGCCGAGAATCGCGACGAAGGACGGCAATGGCGCCTGATCGACGGTGAAGAGGCGCAGCAGCAGGAACGGATCCTCGGCCGTGGTCTGCCTGAGGCGGCCGATCGCTTCATAGAGCGCGGCGAGCGCCGTGGACACGATCAGGAGCTCCAGCATCAGCATGCGGATGCTGGAGACATGATCGGCGAGCTCCTTGACGAAGACGGTCGACAGTCCCTGGAACGGTGATCCTTCACGCCGCATGACGAACGTCTCCGGTGGGCTGCGCCTGGAAATAGTGCGCATAGATCGCTTCGAGGCTCGGCTCGTCGACCGACAGTTTTCGCAGCGCCCCGTCGACCGCGACCACCGCGCGGGCCGCATCAGGCCGCACGTCGCGCTCGGCCGTCATGCGGAAGCGGTTGTCGGCCAGGGTCTCCACGCTGGTCACGCCCGGAATCAGCGCAAGCCGCCGGGCGATGCCAGGCCCTTCCGCCTCCACCTCGACGACGAAGCTTGCGCCGAGCACCTTGACCGCAAGGTCCGGCACCGCGCCCATCAGCACGATCCGGCCTGCCCGGAACAGCGCGACGCGATCGCAGACCCGCTGCACCTGGTCGAGCATGTGGGATGACAGCAGCACGGTGACGCCCTCCGCCTTCAGCTCGCCGATCAATCCGAGGAATTCCTGCGTCGCCTGCGGATCGAGCCCGGAAGTCGGCTCGTCCAGGATCGCGATCTCGGCGCGCTTCATGATGATCTCGGCCAGACCCAGCCGCTGCCGCATGCCGCGCGAGAAGGTGGCGACACGTTTCGACGCGACGTCCGCCAATCCGACCCGGAACAACGCCGCCTCGATCAGCCGAGCCCGTTCCGCGCGCCGAAGACCCATCAGCTTGGCCGTGTAGGCCAGGTTCTCCGTTGCGGTGAGTTGGTCGTAGAAGCCGACGGCGTCGGGAAGATAACCGACGCGCCGCTTGACCTTCAGCGGCTCGCGCGCGGGATTGAAGCCGAGCACGCTGACCTCTCCCGATGATATCTCGGTGAGACCGAGCATCATCAGGATGGTTGTGGTCTTGCCGGCGCCGTTCGGGCCGAGCAGGCCGAACACCTCACCACGGGCAATGTCGAAGTCGATGGCATCCACCACGGCGGTGGCGCCATAGCGCCGCGTCAGCCCGCGCGCGGCGATGACGGGACCTGGTGCCGTCCCTCGGCTCTCGCTGGACTGATTGCTCATCGCCGTCCGAACCTCGCGACTGCACCCAGCATCAGCAGAAGCGCGACTCCGATGACGCCGGCACCTGCCATGCCCCACACCGTCGATGTGGCGACCGTGATGCGAAACTGGCTGGAAGCGCTCTCTCCGCGGGATGTGGCGCGGATCGTGGCCTGGTAATCACCGGCCAGCGACTTGTCGCTGGGCGTGAGCAGCGCCTGCACCTCGCTGTCCTTGCCGGGTACGAGGCGATCGATCGTCGCCGGCTCGAACGTCACCTTCCATCCGCTCGGAGCGGTCGCCGCAAGCGCGATGTTTTCGGCCGGCGCCGTGCCGGTGTTGGTCACGACGATCGGGATCGAACTCTGCTTGCCCGCGACCGCACGCGCGCTCAAGAGGCCGTCGCGCCCGGAGATCTGGAGATGCGGCTCGCCGACCACGTCGAGCGCAAGCTCGGTCGAGGCCGAGGCGTCCTCCGCCTTCACCGTCACCTTGACCGGGAAATGTCCGGCATCGACGGTGGTGGGCGGACGCACCTTCAGCTTGATGTCCTTGGACTGGCCGGCATCGATCGGGATCGAGGACAGTTCCTGGGTGCCATACGCCTCGGTGAACGAGGTCTCGAAATTGGCCGGCGCTTCCGCCGCGAAGCTGGCCACGAGGTTGCGACCCGAATCGTTCTTGATCGAGAGGGTGTAATCGAAATTGGATTTCGGGCTGCCGCGCAGCGAGGGCAGGCTCGACTTGACGGTCAGTTTCGCGGGCAGCTCCTTGGCGAGCGACACCTCGATCGGAAGCTCGGCGGTCGTACCCTGCCCTTCGGCCCTGACCGTGAGCGTATGCGCGCTGAGATCGCTGCCGGCGGGCACGTCCAGCCTGAGCTGAAGCGCGACGCTGCCATCGGGCGCGGGCATCGCCGCGCCGATCGGCTGGCCGCCACCGAGCAGCGTTGCGGTCCAGCCGCTCGGCACGCCTGCGACCGAAAGCTGGTAACGCGCCGGCGCAAGGCCATAATCCTGCAAGCGCAGCGAGACATTGGCCGTGGTGCCGGGCCGCACGGTGACCGCCGGATAGTCGGTCATGAGATAGAGGCCCTTGATGTCATGCGCGGCATCGGTCGCGTGGACGGCCGGGCTCAGCAGCATGAGGGCAAATGCAAGGCGCGCAGCATGAAGCGCTCGCATGGACGATACTCCTGCAAGGAAGATGGATCACGAACGGGCAACGCGCCGCCGGAAGACGATGGTGGCGGCGTGTTGGATGATGAGAGCAATCGTGACGAAGTTTTGGAGGCGAAGCGGCCGGCCAATTACAAGTCGGTGATTGCAGGCTCTTTCAGCTCAGACTTTAGTTTGAAAACGGCTTGCACGCGCGAAAGATTACGATGCCGTAATATGATGAATGGCACGTGCCGGTCAGCCACGATGACGCTCTCGCTGAAGTTCATCACGTCCGCTAAAGCCCCGTGATGATCCCCGCCTCGATCAGCAGGCGGTTCAGCCGCCGCGCTTCGGCGCCGCCCTTGCAGCCGTAGAAGATGCCCTTGCAGCGGAGCATGATTTCCTTCTGCTCGGCGAAGGATGGATCGAGCGGGATTCCGGCAGTCTCCTGCACGATCAATGGCAGATAAGCGCCGTCGACCGTGTCCATCACGGCCGCACTCTTCACCGGCTCGAAATTGACGGCGTCGATCGCATAATAGGTCGCGTAGAGACGTGGATCGTAGGCGTCAAGCTTCTTGCCGATCGCGCCCTCGTCGAGGCCCGGCTCGAGGATGCTCGGCGCGAACTCGGGCTGATGATCGCCGTAACGCACGATCAGGAAGGGCTCGCCCGGAAAAGTCTTCTTCAGGCCCGCGACGAAGGCCTTGTACTGCTCGGCGCTCATCACCTGCCGGCGCAGATACTCGTCGATCGACGGCACATTGCCCGGCGCGCGCCAGTTCGTCAGCAGGTCCGAACGGAAGCGCATCTCCCAGGGGAAATGATTGGCGCCGAGATAGATGAAGGTGAACAGCGGCTTGTTCGGCGGCTGCTGACCCATCAGCTGGAGCGCCTTGCCGTAGAAGAAGCTGTCGGGCTCGACGTCCTTGGCGCCGAGATCCTTCGAGTCGAAAAAGCGTTGGACCCCCGTCGTCATCTGAAAGCTGCGGGCGCCCATGAAGCCGCCGCGGGCCGGATAGAGCGACATCGTTTCGTAGCCGCAACGGCGCAGCGCCAGCGGCAGCCCGCGCTCGACGCGGTTTGCGGCGATGCGTGTCACGAAATAGGCGAAGCGGCCGAACGAGCGCGAGGAGAGCCCCGCGAGCACGTTGTATTCGGTGAACCAGCTCGGCCCGCCATTGCTCTCGGCCAGGAACGTGCGCTGCTTGCCGTCCCAGGATTTGAAGTGGCTGCCATAGCCCTGCGGCACCTTGATGCCCCGAGCGGCGCGGATGTCGAAGCTCGATTCATCATGGACCATGATGATGTTCGGGCGGCGTCCGGCAGGATGGCAGGAATCGACCAGCGGCATATTGAGCCGCTCGTCGGTCGCCGCGGCCGATTCCATGACGCCGTATTGCATGAAGTCGGAGACCGAGCTGACGGCGGAGCGGAAGAATTTCGACAGATAGCCGTCGTCGTAATAGCCGCGCCAGGCCTCGTCCGGATGATACAGCGAATAGCCGACCAGCGCGGCAAGGCAGGCCAGCTTGCAGGCGAGCGCCGGCAGGCGGCGGATGCGGAATGGATCGAGCCACCACAGCGCATACATCAGCGGCAGCGTGACGAAGCCGGCCAGGATCACCGACCAGCGCAAATTCGGGAAGATCGTGAACAGGAATGCGACGGTGTCGCGGTCGATCATCATCAGGTCGATGAAGTTGACCGTCATCTGCACCACGTCGTGCTTGAGGCGCGACAGCAGCACCAGCACGACGACCATGGTCAGCGACAGCGCGCCGGACAGCGCCGGCCGGCGCAGCAGCGTGATCCAGAAGAAGTTGAGGATGCCCCAGGCCAGCGCGAAGGAAAGGCGCGAGCCGAAATCGGCCTCGGTCTCGTACATCACCGCGAGCGCCGCCAGATGAGGCGCCGCAACGGCCAGCAGCCGCCAGATGCCGAGCGCGGCGACGCTCGCCAGCACGGCGGTCGTGGCGGAAGGACCTGGATTGGGCGCGGACGCCATCGACGACACGCAACAGCTGGTCCGGCAGGTGATGCCATGCCGCCTGACCGGCCTGCGGCGCTCGACGCAGCCGGAAAGCCTGCGCCGCGTCACAAAACTGTAATGGAAGGGTTATGGACAAGCAACGCGTGCAGCGATCCGACCTTCGCTTAATGTTAGCAGGCGGCGAAGGGCCGCACGTGGTGCGCGCCAGGGCTTGGCGATCGCCGCAATGAACTGACCGATTACCGCCTCCGCCATCCGCTCCATCTCGCGCTCCTCCACGCCCCACCGCGGGAAACGCTCTCGGCTGCCAGTTGCAGCGCAGCATCGATCTGCACCCGGCGGCGTGCCGGCCATGCCGCTTTATGCCGCCTTCCTCATTCCGCTCTTGGCCGCGCTGACGCTGCGGCTGATCGCGAAGAGAGGCATCACCCCTGGGGCAGCAGCCCGAGCCGCTTGGCGATGATGCGGTCGACGGCTCGCTTGGGCAGCGTGGCGGTCACGAAATGTCGCAGCCAGTTCGGTGTGATCTGGTAGCGCACCTTGGGACTTGCCGTGGTGAGCGCCTCGAACACGACCTCGGCGATCCGCTCGGGTGGCAGGCCGGTCTCGCCGAGCTTCGTCATGAACGCCAAGACCTTCTTGAACGCAGGCAGATAGGGCGAGTTCTGGTAGATAGACAGATCGATCTCCTCAGCCTTGCTCCAGATCGGTGTCTTCACCGCGCCGGGGGCGACTATGATGACGTCGATCCCGAACAACATCAGTTCGCGGCGCAGGCTCTCCGACAGCCCTTCGATGGCGTGCTTGGAAGTGCAGTACGGCGCCGATAGCGGATTGCCGTTCTTGCCGGCGACCGAGCTGATCATGACGATCCGTCCTTTCGACCCCTTCAGCGAGAGGTCGGCACCAAGCAGCGGCCCGAAAGCCTGCGTCGCGATAACAGGGCCCATGACGTTGATATCCATCTGACGGCGGAAGTCATCCGCAGACAGTTCGAGGACCGGCCCCCCGACAGCGATGCCGGCATTGTTGACGAGACCGGCCAGCGTCTCGCCCTTGAGCGCCTCGCGCACCCGGCGCGCAGCAGCCAATACCGCTGCTTCATCGGTCACGTCGAACAGCAGCGGAGTGAAATTGGCGCCGAACTCGGTCTTGAGTCGATCCGCATCCGCCTGCTTGCGGACGCTGCCGAACACGCCGAAGCCGCGCTCGATCAGCAATTTGGCAATGGCCCAGCCAATGCCTGTGGACGCGCCGGTGATGACGACGGATTGCATGTGTCCCCCCAATGGTTCCCGGGATCATGCAGAAGAACGGCAGGGCAATGCAATGCCGCGAGGTTCTCAGGCCGCGCACGGAGCACTTTTCAGCGCCAGGAAGGCACCACAAGAATTCGCATCGCGTGTCGTTGTTAAGATGATGAAGCTGCGTGCGAAGGGCCGATCGCCATGGCTGCATGCACGATAAGACAGCGGATGAAGAACCGGATCTTTGACCCTGAAGATGCTGCCGTTTTGGCGTTCGGAAACGCGCTGGGAAATTCTGAGAAACGACGCGAGCCCAAGAATGTGGTTTAAACGTCAGTTCTTGGTGCTCTCGGTGCACTTCAACTCGCGAAGAGTTTGAATGAAGCAGCAATGCTTCGCGCGGCACGAAAGGAGCGAGACCGCTGTTTGCGATCTCGCTCGAATCTAGCCGCGAAGATTTAAGATTTGGTTTGGCGAGTGAAAACTGTGTTTTCGCTCGCGTGTCCCGGACAAGCGCAGCAAAGGGGAGCGCAGAGCCGGGACGCAGAAAGCCGCAATGATCCCGGATCTGCAGCGCACCGCTTACGCGATGCGCTGCGTCCGGAGCACGATCAGTTAGTTCTTGCTCTTGTCGACCAGCGCGCCCTTCTTGATCCAGGGCATCATGTCGCGGAGTTTTGCGCCGACTTCCTCGATCGGGTGCGCGGCGAGCTTGGCGCGGGTCGCCTTGAACGAGGTCTGGTTGACCTTGTTTTCGAGCATCCAGTCGCGGGCGAATTTGCCGCCCTGGATGTCGGCGAGAACCTTCCGCATCTCCTTCTTGGTCTCGTCGGTGATGATGCGCGGGCCGGTGACGTACTCGCCATACTCGGCGGTGTTGGAGATCGAGTAGTTCATGTTGGCGATGCCGCCTTCATAGATCAGGTCGACGATCAGCTTCACTTCGTGCAGGCACTCGAAATAGGCCATCTCCGGAGCGTAGCCGGCTTCGACGAGGGTCTCGTAGCCACCCTTGATCAGCTCGACCAGGCCGCCGCAAAGCACGACCTGCTCGCCGAACAGGTCGGTCTCGCACTCTTCCTTGAAGGTGGTCTCGATGATGCCGGCGCGGCCACCGCCGACGGCGGAGGCATAGCTGAGGCCGAGGTCATGGGCGTTGCCCGAGACGTCCTTGGCGATCGCGATCAGGCACGGCACGCCGCCGCCGCGCTGATACTCCGAACGCACGGTATGGCCGGGACCCTTCGGCGCGATCATCAGCACGTCGAGATCGGCGCGCGGGTCGAGCAGGTTGAAGTGGACGTTAAGGCCGTGCGCGAAGACCAGGGCCGCGCCCTTCTTCATGTTGTCGTGCAGGTGCTCGCGGTAGATGTCGCCCTGGAGCTCGTCCGGGGTCAGCATCATGACGAGGTCGGCCCATTTGGCGGCTTCGGCGACTTCCATCACCTTGAACCCGGCGGCTTCCGCCTTCTTGACCGAGCCCGAGTCCTTGCGCAGCGCAATCGCGACCTCCTTGACGCCGGAGTCCTTCAGGTTGAGCGCATGGGCGTGGCCCTGGCTGCCATAGCCCACGATGGCGACCTTCTTGCCTTTGATCAGGTTCAGGTCGGCGTCGCGATCGTAATAAACACGCATAGTCGTTTCCTCATTCAGGGGCCGGAATCGGCCGTTGGTCAGCTCTCGGGCGGTGAAATTTGCGGATTTCGGGGGCTGTCTAGAGCATTTTCGGCCCCCTGGGAAACCCGTTTCTGCATGGAAATTCGCGGCATCATGCATCCATGAAAACGGGGTAGAGGGAGGCCAGCAGCAGGATCGCCATCAGGATATTGAAGGCGCGGACCAGCCGGTCTGAGGTCAGGACCGGCCGTAAAGCGGAGCCGAACAGCGCCCAGACCACGGTCGAGACCGTGCCGACGAGCAGGCTGATCAGCGTCTGGATCGCGATGTTGAGCGGGAATTGGGCGATCGCCGCATAGGCGGTGATGGTGCCGATCACGATCACCCAGCCCTTGGCGTTGATCCATTGGAACATCGCCGCGCCCCAGAAGGTCATCGGGCTGCGGCCATCCCCCTCACCCGGCTTGGCCGGGCCGGACATGGCGATCGCGGCGGCGAGATAGATCAGGTAGGCGGCACCGGCATATTTCAGGATGGTCTGGAGGATCGGATAGGCCAGGAAGACGGAGCCGAGCCCGAACCCGACAGTGGCGACCATGAAGGCAAAGCCCAGGACGATGCCGACGATGTGAGGGATGGTACGCCGGAAGCCGTAGGTCAGGCCCGAGGACAGCAGCATGATGTTGTTCGGTCCGGGCGTGAAGTACATCACGACCATGAAGATGAGGAAGGCGTAGAACAGCGACTGGGACACGTTCACCTCACGCCGTCTTCGGCAGCGGTTCTTTGGGCAAAGCCTTGGGCCGCTTCGCCAGCACCATCACGGCGATACCGCCGATCACGGTCAGCATGCCGGCAAGCCGCAAGGGTCCGAACCGCTCGCCGAACACGAAGCTGGAGGCGGCGGAGCCGACGAACGGCACCAGCAGCGCGAACGGCACCACTTGCGCGGCGGGATAGTCGCGCAGCAGGCGGCCCCACAGCCAGTAGGCGATGCTCGTGGAGATGGCGCCGAGCGCCAGCATGCAGGCGAGGCCGGTGAGCGACATGTGGATCAGCGACTGAAAGGTCGGCATCGGCCCGTTGACGGCCAGCGCAAGCGCGAACAGCGGCACCGCGGCGGTGAGGCAGAGCCAGGCAAACAAGTCGAACATCGGCGCACCGCGGGCGCCGCGCAGCAGGAGATTGCCGACGGCAAAGCTGACCGGCGAGATCATCAACACCGCAAACGCAGCGACGCTGAAATCATAGCCGACCGTGCCGCAGATCATCAGAAGACCGATCGCCGCGATACCGACGCCGAGGGCCTGCATCGGCCTCGGACGTTCGCCAAAGGCGATCGCGGCAAAACCTATCGTGAACAGCGCCTGGCTCTGCACCACGACGCTGGCGAGGCCCACCGGCACGCCATGGGCGATACCATAGGCCTGGGACAGGAACTGGCCGAGGAACAACGTGGAGCCGATCGCGATCAGGATCGACCAGGCGATTTTGGGCTTGGGAATGAACAGGCACGGCACCGCGGCGATGAAAAAGCGCATCGCCGTCATCAGCTCCGGCGAAAACTCGTCGAGCGCGATCCGGCTGGCCACGAAGGCAAGCCCCCAGATGACCGCCACCAGCATGGCGATGAAGATGTCGGCCGGCTTCATTGTTGTTCTCGGTTCTGCCCTGTCGTGCAGCCCTGTCGTTGTCGTCTAGCCTTGCTCGCCGGCTCTTGATTTGCGCAGCAGATACGTGCCGTGCATCGGTGCGTGGTAGTCGGCCGAGACCAGCGTGAAGCCGACGTCGGTCAGCATCCGCTCCATCACCCAGCCGAAGGTCGAATATTCATCGCGCATGTGCGTGACGACGCTCTTGCGCGAAAAGTCGTGGTTCTTGATCTGGAAATCGGCCCATTGCTCGACATCGCGCTCGATGGCGTCGGGCATCGACGCATAGACGATGTCGCGCAGGTAGAAGCTCGCACCGGGCCTCAAGGCGCGATAGATCCGCGACATCGCCACCGCCTTCCAGAAATCCGGCAGGTGATGCAGCGTGAATTCGCTGACGATCAGGTCGTAGGATTCCGGCCGATAGGCAAAGCTGAGCAGGCCGGCGGACTGGGTGCGCACGGGCGCCTTGCGATCACGCGCGTAGATCTCGGCAAGTGCCAGCATCGCCGGCGAGATGTCGATGGCGTCAACGTCGGCGCCCATCAGCGCCGCTTCGGTCGCCAGCACGCCGTTGCCGCAGCCGATGTCGGCGATACGCCAGCCGCGCTGGACCCCCAGCATTTTCAGCGCGGCGCGTGCCCGCAGATCGTCGTCCTCATGGCTGTCGTAGATCGAGGCCACCGCGGGCTCGATCCCCATCCGGTTCCGCTCGTTATAGTACCAGTCGCGCGCCAGCATGGTTCACATCCCTTCGGGCCCGCGACCGATCGCGGCAACGCCGGTGCGCGACACCTCGACAAGGCCGAGCGGGCGCATCAGGTCGATATATTGATTGATCTTGTCCGTATTGCCCGTGATCTCGAACACAAAGCTCTCGGTCGTGGCGTCGATCACCCGGGCGCGAAACGCATCCGCCAGCCTGAGCGCCTCGACGCGGTGCTCGCCCTGCCCGCGCACCTTCACCATCGCCAGCTCGCGCTCGATCGAGCGCTTGGTCAGCGTCATGTCGACGACCCGGTAGACCGGGATCATGCGGTCGAGCTGGTGCTTGATCTGCTCGATCACCATCGGTGTGCCCGTCGTGACGATGGTGATGCGCGACAGGTGCTTCTGGCTCTCGGTCTCCGACACCGTGAGGCTCTCGATGTTGTAGCCGCGGCCCGAGAACAGCCCGATGACGCGCGCGAGCACGCCCGGCTCGTTCTGCACGAGCACCGAGAGCGTATGGGTCTCGTTCGGATCGTGGCGCTCCTCGATGAAGTAGGCGGATGCGGGCTGGTTCATTGTCGTCCCCTCAAATGTCTCTTGTCACACCAGCGCCTTGCCGCCGGCAAACGCCCTCGCGGTCGCCTCGTCGTTGGCCTGCTCCGGCAATAGCATCTCGTTGTGCGCCTTGCCGGACGGGATCATCGGGAAGCAGTTTTCCAGCGCCGCGACGCGGCAGTCGAACAGCACCGGGCGCTTGACCGAAATCATCTCCCTGATGGCGCCCTCGAGATCGCCGGGCTTGTGCACCTGCAGGCCGACGCCGCCATAGGCCTCCGCGAGCTTGACGAAGTCCGGCAGCGCCTCCGAGTAGGAATGCGACAGGCGGTTGCCGTGCAGCAGCTGCTGCCACTGGCGCACCATGCCCATATACTGGTTGTTCAGGATGAAGATCTTGATCGGCAGCTCGTACTGCACCGCCGTCGACATCTCCTGCATCGTCATCTGCACCGAAGCGTCGCCCGCAATGTCGATGACGAGGCTGTCGGGATGGGCAACCTGCACGCCGATCGCCGCCGGCAGGCCGTAGCCCATGGTGCCGAGACCGCCCGACGTCATCCAGCGATGCGGCTCCTCGAAGCCGTAGAACTGCGCCGCCCACATCTGGTGCTGGCCGACCTCGGTCGTGATGTAGGTATCCTTGCCGCGCGTCAGCTCGAACAGGCTCTGGATCGCGTGCTGCGGCAGGATGACGTCGCTGCTCTTCTTGTAATAGAGCGAGTTGCGGGCCCGCCACTGCGCGATCTGCTGCCACCAATTCCTGATGTCGGGCTTCTTCGCCTCCGCCTTGAACACCTGGAGGATGTCGCCGAGGATGTTGCCGCAATCACCGATGATCGGCACGTCGACGCGGATGTTCTTGTTGATCGAGGACGGGTCGATGTCGATGTGGATCTTCTTGGAGCCAGGGGAGAACGCGTCGACGCGACCGGTGATGCGGTCGTCGAAGCGCGCGCCGACGCACAGCATGACGTCGCAATCATGCATCGTCATGTTGGCCTCATAGGTGCCGTGCATGCCAAGCATGCCGAGCCAGTTCTTGCCCGACGCGGGATACGCACCGAGGCCCATCAGCGTGGAGGTGATCGGGAAACCGGTGACCTCGACCAGCTCGCGCAGCAGCCTGGTCGCCTCGGGGCCGGAATTGATGACGCCGCCGCCGCTGTAGATCACGGGCCGCTTGGCATTGGCGAGCAGCGCCACGGCTCTGCGGATCTGGCTCGCATCGCCCTTCACGCGCGGCGCGTAGGAGCGGTGCACGTCGGACTTGCGCGGCGGGTGATAGGTACCGGTCGCGAACTGCACGTCCTTGGGAACGTCGACCAGCACCGGGCCCGGACGGCCGGAGGTCGCGACGTAGAAGGCTTCGTGCAGGACCTTCGCGAGATCGTTGACGTCGCGCACCAGCCAGTTGTGCTTGGTGCAGGGGCGCGTGATGCCGACGGTGTCGCATTCCTGGAAGGCGTCGTTGCCGATCAGATGCGTCGGCACCTGGCCGGAGATGCAGACCAGCGGGATCGAGTCCATCAGTGCGTCAGTGAGCGGCGTCACCATGTTGGTGGCACCTGGGCCGGAGGTCACCAGCGCGACGCCCGGTTTGCCAGTCGAGCGCGCATAGCCCTCGGCGGCGTGGCCCGCACCCTGCTCGTGGCGAACCAGGATGTGCTGGACCTCACTCTGCTGGAAGATCTCGTCATAGATCGGAAGAACCGCGCCGCCGGGATAGCCGAAAATGTCGGTCACGCCGTGATCGATGAGCGCGCGAACGATCATCGCGGCGCCGGTCATCTGGTTCGGATCATGGCTCTTGTCGCTCATTGGCTTGCTCCGGATGCGCTGTTGCCAGCGGCTTCGTTCGTGTCGGGCTCGGGAAATAAAAAAGGCCCCGAAGAGGGCCCATGCACACCGCCTGTCTGTGGATGGCAGCTAGCCATCCCCGGCGGTGCGCCTGGGTACGACGGCAATAAGGAGTTTGGTAATAATGTTACGCATGGCAGGCGCTCAGCTTCCCAAAGGTTGCGCGAAACATAGCGGCCAAAGCCCGAATGTCAAGGCAATGCGGCCGTTCACGCGCGATTTTGGCAGTGTAGCGGCGTTCCCGGGGTTCGGCGAGAGGTAAATTGCGGAACCCGGACGGAAAAGCGCGTCAGCCGCGATCTTGGGCCGCGCTCACAATGGCGGCAAGCCATCCCCGCGCCTCCTCCAGCTTCACCCATTCGAACTCCGGCAATTGGTGCCGGAACCAGGTGAATTGCCGCTTGGCATAGTGGCGAGTGTCGGCACGGCCGATCGTGGCGGCCTGCTCCAGGCTGAGCTCACCGCGCAGGTGCCGGATCAGCGCCGGCACGCCATGCGCTTTCATTGCCGGCAGCAGCGGATCGAGGTGTCTGGCGGCAAGCCGCTCGACCTCCCCCAGCGCGCCGGCACCCAGCATGGCATCGAAACGGGCGTCGATCCGCGCATAGAGCTCTTCGCGCTCCGGAGCGAGAAACACGGCGCGAAAACTGCCCTTCGGCAGCAGCGGCGGCTGGCCCTCCCGGTGCCAGTCGAGCAGCGAACGGCCGGTCGCCTCGACCACCTCGAGCGCGCGCACGATGCGGGCACGGTCGCGCCGATTCAATCGCTCGGCGGCGCGCGGATCGCGACGCGCCAGTTCCGCATGCAGCGCCTCCGCGCCGTTCCGTTCCAGCCGCGCGCGCACGGCTTCGCGCAGCTCGGCGGGAATCGGCGGCACCACGGAGAGCCCCGCCGTCAGCGCCTTGAAATACAGCCCGGTGCCGCCGGTGAAGATCGGCAGGCGGCCGTCCGCTTTCGCCTCGTCGAGCGCCTTTGCCGCGTCAGCCACCCAGGCGCCCGCCGAGAAGTTCACGGCCGCATCGACATGACCGTAGAGACGGTGCGGAGCGCGGGCTTCCTCGCCATGTGTCGGCCGCGCCGTGATGATGCGGAGGTCACGATAGACCTGCATGGAGTCGGCGTTGATGACGATACTGCCGGTGGCGAGCGCCAGCTCGAGCGCCAGCGCCGACTTGCCGCTGGCGGTCGGGCCTGCGATAAGCACGGCCTCGCCAATAGGCCTTCTGCTGACCTGCTCCCCGCTCACGAAAACCTCAAATGTCCCTCGTCGCCACGCTGATCTGCAATCCTGACAATCCCGCGCTCGATTCGACCATCGTCGATGGCGCGCGCGCCGTGCTGCCTCAGGCAGCTCCCGCGCACTGGCTGTTCGACGGGGTCGCGGTCGACATCCCCTTCGGCGCCGACAGTAACCTCGAAGGCGACCGTCACGCCATCGAGCAGCGGTTGCGCGAGCTTCGCGGCGACCTGCCCGTCGACATCGTCGTGCAGCCAGTCGGCGTCCGGCGCAAGAAGCTTTTTCTCGCCGACATGGATTCCACCATGATCGGCCAGGAATGCATCGACGAACTCGCCGACCTCGTCGGGGTGAAGGCGCATGTCGCCGCCATTACCGAACGCGCCATGCGCGGCGAGATCGAGTTCGAGCCGGCGCTGCGCGAGCGCGTCGCGCTGCTCAAGGACCTGCCCGCCAGCGCAGTCGACGAGGTGCTGGCCAAGCGCATCACGCTGACACCGGGCGGCCGCGAACTGGTCGCGACCATGCGCGCCCACGGCGCCTATACCTGCCTCGTCTCCGGCGGCTTCACGCTGTTCACGACCGCGGTTGCCGCGAAGATCGGCTTCCAGGAGAACCGCGCCAACGAACTCGTCGTGCGCGACGGCAAGTTTACCGGCGAGGTGAAGGAGCCGATCTTGGGTCGCGCGGCGAAGCTTGCCACGCTGGTCGACCTGATGGAGTCCTTCGATCTCGACGACATCGACTCGGTCGTGGTCGGCGACGGCGCCAACGATCTCGGCATGATCCAGGCGGCGGGGCTGGGCGTGGCCTATCACGCCAAGCCGGCCGTGGCCGCGGCTGCGGCGGCAAGGATCGATCACGGCGATCTCACCGCGCTGCTCTATGCGCAGGGCTATCGGCGCGACGAGTTCGTGGAGGCGTAGCCTCCACTGTCATCACCCGCGAGAGCGGGTGATCCAGTATTCCAGAGACAGCGCGAGGGTACGGAGAGGCCACGGCGTACTGGATGCCCCGCTTTCGCGGAGCATGACAGTGGTGTGTGGTTGGCGGCGACGCCTCCTACTGCACGCTCAGCGCGACGAAGCGCAGCTCGCCTTCGGCATTCGAGACCAGCAGCAGCACGGACTTCTTGCCGTCCTTCTTGAGCTGGTCGACCCGCTTCTGGATGTCGGCGCCGCTGGAGACGGCCTCCTGGGCGACTTCGACGATGACGTCACCGGCGGAGAGCCGCTTCCCGGCAGCATCCGAATTGGCGTCGACATTGGTGACGACCACGCCCTTGACGCTCTCCTTGATCTTGTAGCGCGTGCGCAGATCCTTGTTCAGCGCGGCGAGATCGAGGCCGAGCGCCTTCTGGGTCACCGTCTTTTCGGGCGCCGGCTCCTCGGTCTTCACCGCGGCCTGCACCTTGTCGGGATCCTGGAGGCGGCCGAGCGTGACCTTCTTGGTCTCCTCGTGCCCCTTGCGGATGACGATGACGTCGACCTCCTTGCCGACCGCGGTGTCAGCGACGACGCGGGAGAGATCCTTGGGGTCCTTGACGTCCTTGCCATCGAACTTGACGACGACGTCGCCGGGCTCGATGCCGGCAGGCTTCGCCGGGCCCTTGTCGTCGACGCCGGCAACCAGCGCGCCGCGTGCCGGCTTGACGTTGAGGCTTTCCGCGATCTCGTCGGTGACGCTCTGGATGCGCACGCCCAGCCAGCCGCGGCGCAGCTCGCCGAACTGGCGGAGCTGGTCGACGACGCCCGCGACGGTCTTCGACGGCACTGCAAAGCCGATGCCGATCGAACCGCCGGAAGGTGAGATGATCAGCGTGTTGACGCCGACGACGTCGCCATCGAGGTTGAACAGCGGACCGCCGGAATTGCCACGGTTGATGGCGGCGTCGGTCTGGATGTAGCTGTCATAGGGGCCCGAGGAGATGTCGCGGTTCTTGGCCGAGACGATGCCGGCGGTCACCGTGCCTCCCAGGCTGAACGGGTTGCCGATCGCGACCACCCAGTCGCCGAGACGCAGCTTGTCGGAGTCGCCGAACTTCACCGCGACCAGCGGCTTCGTCGGCTTGAACTTCAGCACGGCAAGGTCGGTCTTCTTGTCGACGCCGACCAGCTCGGCCTTGATCTTGGTGCCGTCGTTGAGGATGACGTTGATCTCGTCGGCGTCCGCAATGACGTGGTTGTTGGTGACGACGACGCCTGATGTGTCGATGATGAAACCGCTTCCGAGCGAATTGGTCTTGCGCGGCGCCGGGCTGTTTTCACCGCCCTTGCCGCCGCCGCCGGGGCCCCTGCGGTTCTTGAAGAAGTCGTCGAAGAACTCCTCGAAGGGCGAGCCGGGCGGCAGTTGCGGCATGGTGTTGCTGCCGCCGCCCTTGGCTTCGACGGTCTGCGAGGTCGAGATGTTGACGACCGCGTCGATCACCTTCTCGGCGACGTCGGCGATACCCTCCGGTCCGCGCGCATGAGCCGGCGTGCCGAATATGCTGAATGCACTGACGGCGAGCGCGGCCAGCCCTAAACGCAAGCGGGTCGGGGCAATGGTGGCAGCGGGCATTGGTATCTCCAGGGAACAGGATTTGGCGTCAAGACTGCGCTCGAACAGGGGGACGGTGCAAGCACGGAGCTTAACGGGCCTCAAGACCCCGATAATACGGCGAAAACCGGTCTTTCGCCTTCACTTTGGCGTTGGCACGAGGCCTAAACCGGACGTCGCACAACCCAGATCAGGATCAGGCCGGCCACGGCGGAGCCGATCCCGACCGCCCGCAGGATGTTGTCCGGCGTGGCGATGGCGCTCTTCATGGCCTTGCGCATCCAGTTCGGACTGGCCGCGAACATCAAGCCTTCCAGCACGAACAGGATGCCCAAGCCGATGAGGAAGTCGGCGAACGCAATGGACCTCATCGGATTGGAACCTCCCGTTGTGCTGTTCTTGTCTGAACGAAGGGCGCCAGAACTGCCGCCCTTGTCTGGCTTACGGCTTCGCCGGCGTCCCGGTGGCCGTCTTGCCCGACGGGTTACCGAAATACCGGAAGAAATCCGAGTCCGGCCGAAGCAGGAAGCGGGTGTCGCTCGACTTCAGCCCGTTCTCATAGGCCGTCATCGACCGGTAGAAAGCGAAGAAGTCGGCGTCCTTGCTGTAGGCTTCCGCGAACAGGCGGTTGCGCTCGGCATCGCCCGCGCCGCGGGTCTGCTCGGCCTGCGAGTTGGCTTCGGCGATGATCACGGTCGCCTCACGGTCGGCCCTGGATCTGATCTCCTGGGCCTTCTGGCCGCCCTGCGCGCGGAACTCGGCAGCTTCGCGCTCGCGCTCCGTCTTCATGCGTTGATAGACAGCCTGGCTATTCTGCTCCGGCAGGTCGGCGCGGCGGATCCGGACGTCGACGACCTGGATGCCGTAACCGTCGGCCTCGCGATCGAGCTGGTCGCGGATGCGCTGCATCAGCTTTTCGCGATCGTCGCGCACCACGTTGATGAAGGAGACCTCGCCGAGCACGCGGCGCAGCGCCGCGTTCAGGAGCGTGGTGAGCTGGATGTTGGCGGCCTGGATCGAGCCGACGCTCTGATAGAAGCGCAGCGCGTTCTTGATGCGATAGCGTGCAAAGGCGTCGACCACGAGCCGCTTTTGGTCGGACGCGATCGCTTCCTGCGATGGGTTCTCTAGATCGAGGATCCGCTTGTCGATGTTGATCACCGAATTCCACGGCGCCTTGAAGTGCAGGCCGGGCGCGGTGACGACGTCGACGGGCTTGCCGAACTGCAGCACGATGGTCTGCTCGGTCTGCTGCACCGTGAACAGCGACATGTAGCCGACGATCACGACGAGCAGGAGTCCCAGCAGCGTGACGATACCTGTGACCGGAGACCTCATCGGTTGCCTCCGCTCGACTGCGGACCGGTAGTAGGCGGCCGCTTGCTCGTCAGTTCGGGAAGCGGAAGATAGGGCACGATGCCCTGGCCCGACGAGCCGCCGTCATAGACGAGCTTGTCGGCACCGCCGAGCACGCGCTCCATCGTCTCCAGATAGATCCGTTCACGCGTCACGTCGGGCGCCTTCTTGTATTCCTCGTAAACCTTCAGGAAGCGCGCGCTCTGGCCCTTGGCCTCGGCGACCGCCTGCTCCTTGTAACCTTCGGCATCCTGCAGGATCTTGGACGCACGTCCGTGCGCCTGCGGCACTACCTGGTTGGCGTAGGTCTGCGCCTCGTTCTGCAACTGCTCGAGATTGGCGCGTGCGGCCTGGACGTCGCGGAAGGCGTCGATCACCTGCGCCGGCGGATCGACCTTCTGCATCTGCACCTGGGTGACTTGAATGCCGGACCCGTAGCCGTCGAGGATCTTCTGGATCAGTTCCTGCACACCGATCTCGATGACGTTGCGTGCGCCGGTCAGGATCGGCTGGATCTGCGAGCGGCCGATCACTTCGCGCATCGCGCTCTCGGCGACCGCTTTCACGGTGCCCTCGGGATTCTGTATGTTGAAGAGGAAATCGCCGACGCCGTCCGGCTTGATGCGCCAGAGCACGGTGAAGTCGACGTCGACGATATTCTCGTCGCCGGTCAGCATCAGGCTCTCTTCCGGCACGTCACGGATGGAGCGGCCGCGCCGGGCCGGATCTTCGATCAGCGTCATGCCGATGGAGATGGTGTTGACGCGCAGCGCCTTGGGCAGCAGCACGGTCTCGATCGGATAGGGCAGGTGATAGTTCAGGCCCGGCTGCACAGTGCGAACATGCTTGCCGAAGCGCAGCACGACGCCGAGTTCCTCGGACTGCACGCGGAAGAAGCCCGACAGCAGCCAGAACGCGATGATCAGCAGGATGATCAGGGTGATGCCGATGCCGGAGAAATAACCGCCCGGCATGATCTGCTGGAGGCGGTCCTGGCCGCGCCGCAGAAGGTCTTCCAGATCCGGCGGCCTCGGCCCGACCGGTTGCGGGCCTGAGCCCCATGGTCCCCTTGGACCCGAGCCCCATGGGCCACCGCCCTGATTCTTCCACGGCATTCGACGCTCTCCTCGGCAGGGTGGAATTGCCCCCCGCCCGCTTTGTCCGGTCCGGCTTTATAGGGGACAGGCCGGTCCCTTACAACGCAGCCCGGGCCGTCTTCCGAGCTATGCTCGGGCACGAAAAAGTCAATGTAAACATTGACGAATGCGGTTAATGGCGCGGCCGCCGACGATATGTCACATAGGAGAAATCGGCGCTGTCGTCGCCTCCGGCAGCATGGCGGACGCGCGCCACCTCGTCCCATTCCGCCTTGTCGATCTCGAAATGCGTATCGCCTTCGGGACGCGCGTGGACTTCGGTGATTTCAAGGCGAACGGCGCGATCGAGCCATTGCCGAAAGATCTCGGCACCGCCGATCACCGCGATCTCGGTGACCGAACGCCGCAGGGCATCGCCGCGCGCAACGGCGTCCGCATCCGCGGCCGATGTCGTGACGATGGCGCCGCTGGCGCGATAATCCGCATCGCGCGTGATGACGATATTGGTGCGGTCCCGCAGGGGGCGGCGGGGCAGGGACTCGAAGGTCTTGCGGCCCATGATCACGGGCTTGCCGATGGTGAGCGCCTTGAAGCGCGCCATGTCGGATTTCAATCGCCACGGCATGGCGTTGCCCGCGCCGATGACGCCGTTCTCCGCCATTGCGACGACGAAAACGATCTCCATCAGGCGCGGCTCCCGGCAAGCCGCGCCAGCGCCGGGCCGGTGACGCGGCACAGCGTCCAGTCGTCCATCATGACGGCGCCGATCGATTTGTAGAACGCGATCGACGGCGCGTTCCAGTCGAGCACCGCCCATTGCAGGCGAGCCCAGCCGTTGTCGACGCATTGCTTCGCGAGATAGACCAGCAGCGCCTTGCCGAGGCCCCTGCCCCGATGCGACGGCCGCACATACAAATCTTCGAGATAGATGCCATGGCGGCCGCTGAAGGTGGAGAAATTCACAAACCAGACCGCGAAGCCGACCGGCTCGCCGTTCGATTCGGCGATCGCGCAATGGAGCTGCGGTCTTTCGCCGAACAGCGCGTCCGCGATGTCAGCCGCGGTCGCCTCCACCTCGTGCGAGAGTTTTTCGTATTCGGCGAGCTCTCGGATGAAGGAAAGAACGAGCGCGGCTTCGCCCGGGCGCACACGGCGGATGTTGAGCGACATCTGCGTCAGACCGCGACTTCCGCCTTGATGTGCGGATGCGGATCGTAGCCGATCAACTCGAAATCCTCGAAGCGGAAGGAGAAGATGTCCTTCACCTCGGGATTGATCCGCATCACCGGCAGCGCACGCGGCGCGCGCGTGAGCTGGAGCTTCGCCTGCTCCAGATGGTTGGAATAGAGATGGGTGTCGCCAAACGAATGCACGAAGTCGCCAGGCTTCAGGCCCGTGACCTGCGCCACCATCATGGTGAGCAGCGCATAGGAGGCGATGTTAAAGGGAACGCCGAGGAAGACGTCGGCCGAGCGCTGGTAGAGCTGGCAGGACAGCTTGCCGCCTGCGACGTAGAACTGGAACAGGCAATGGCACGGCGGCAGCGCCATCTTGTCAACTTCGGCCGGATTCCACGCCGAGACGATCAGGCGACGCGAGTCCGGATTGCGCTTGATCATGTCGACCACGTTCGCAATCTGGTCGATGCTGCGGCCGTCGGGCGCCGGCCAGGAGCGCCACTGGTGGCCGTAGACCGGGCCGAGATCGCCATTGGCATCCGCCCACTCGTCCCAGATGGTGACGCCGTTGTCCCGCAGATATTTGATGTTGGTGTCGCCCTTCAGGAACCACAACAGCTCATGCACGATCGCCTTCAGCGGCAGCCGCTTGGTGGTCAGCATCGGGAAGCCGGCCGACAGATTGAAGCGCATCTGATGACCGAACACCGACAGCGTGCCGGTACCGGTCCGGTCGGTCTTCTCGGCGCCGTCTGAAAGAATCCGCTCGAGCAGGTCCTGATACTGGTGCATGTGCCACTGAACCTTTGGGGAGGCGCCGAATTTAGCGGCCGCCCCCGCGCTGCAACAGCAGCGATTCGCTATCCGCACCGATTATACCCCGAAAAGTGAGCGTTCCCGGCGCAAATGACAAGGGGCGGAACTTATGTCCCACCCCCTGTCCTACCGCCTTGATCCTGCTGCTCAGGTCGCCGAATTGCGCACGGGATCCAGTCCCTCAGTTCTCCGACTCGGTGAACACCTCGTCGCGCTTCGACCGCAACACAGGCAACACGGTGAGCAGCAGGAGGCTCGCCGCGATCGCGAGCAGCACCGCAGACAGCGGCCGCGTCAGGAATACGCTCCAGTCGCCGCGCGAGATCAGCAGCGCACGGCGCAGGTTCTCTTCCATCAACGGTCCGAGCACCATGCCGAGCAGCAGCGGCGCCGGCTCGAAATCGTGCTTGATCAGCCAGTAGCCGACGAGGCCGAACACGCCGGCAAGGATGACGTCGACCGGCGCGTTGTTCACCGAGTAGATGCCGATCGCGCAGAAGATCACGATCGAAGGGAACATCAGGCGGTACGGCACGCGCAGCAGGCGGACCCAGATGCCGACCAGCGGCAGATTGATGATGATCAGCATCAGATTGCCGATCCACATCGAGGCGATCATGCCCCAAACGAGGTCGGGCTGCTTCTGCATCACCTGCGGACCTGGCACGATACCATGAATGGTCATCGCACCCACCATCAGCGCCATCACCGCGTTCGGCGGGATGCCGAGCGTGAGCAGCGGGATGAAGGAGGTCTGCGCCGCAGCGTTGTTGGCGCTCTCCGGTGCCGCCACGCCTTCGATCGCGCCGCGGCCGAACCGCGACGGATTCTTGGCGAGCTTCTTTTCGAGCGTATAGGCCGCGAACGAGGCGATGACCGCGCCGCCGCCCGGCAGAATGCCGAGAATCGAGCCGAGCACCGTGCCGCGCAGAATCGCCGGCGTCGAGTCGATCAGGTCCTTCCTGGTCGGCATCAGGCCGGTGATCTTCTGCTGCACGAGGTCGCGGTTCATCTCGGCACCGGCGTCGAGATTGCGGATGATCTCGGCAAAGCCGAACACACCCATCGCGACCGTCGCAAAGCCGAGGCCGTCGGCGAGTTCAGGAATGTTGAAGGCCATGCGCGAGGCGCCGGTCTCGATGTCCGAGCCGACCATCGACAACAGCAGGCCGAACACGATCATCGCGATCGCCTTCAGCACCGAGCCCTTGGCCAGGACGACCGCGAAGATCAGGCCAAGCACCATCAGCGCGAAATATTCCGCCGGGCCGAACGCCAGCGCGAGCTTGGTCAGCGGCGCGCCGAGCACGGCAATGAGCACGGTCGCAACGCAGCCGGCGAAGAACGAGCCGATCGCGGCGATCGCCAGCGCCGGGCCGGCACGACCCTGCTTGGCCATCTGGTGACCGTCGATCGCGGTGACGACCGAGGTGGCCTCGCCTGGGATGTTGACCAGAATCGACGTGGTCGAGCCGCCATATTGGGCACCGTAATAGATGCCGGCGAGCATGATCAGCGCGCCGACCGGTGGCAATCCAAAGGTGATCGGCAGCAGCATCGCGACCGTCGCGATGGTGCCGATCCCCGGAAGCACGCCGACCAGCGTGCCGACGAGGGCGCCGATCAGGCACATCAGGAGGTTGATCGGAGAGAGCGCGACGGCGAAACCGTGAGCGAGGTTGGCAAAGATCTCCATCACACCCTCACTGGATCAGGAAACGCGGGAACATCGGCATCGGCAGCCCGAGCACATACGGGAAAAGCAGCGCGCAGCCGAGTGTCAGGCAGGCACCGACGATGATCGCTTCGATCCAGCGCGTTTCATGCGTGCCCATCGCCGCGATCAGGAAGCTCGCAAACGCCGTAACCACGACCCCCAGCGGACGAATCGCCAAGGCAAAGAAGACGATCGAGACCATCACGAACAGCGGCCCGCGCCAGGCATAGTGCGCCATCGCGGGTCCTTCGGACAAAAGTCCCGTCAACGCGATGGCGGCGCCAAGCGCTACGAGAAGCGCGCCAAATATCCGTGGCGCCGTACCTGCACCAAAGGAAAAGCCGCGCATCCCCTGCAAGTCGCTAGCGGCCCACAGCGCGAACAAGGCGAGCGCCATCAGGACGATCCCACCGACATAATCCTGCGCCGACCTGATGGTCATGAACAGCGTGACGATCGCCACCGCGAAGATCGGATAGGAATAGATCAGTGCCAGCAGCACATCGGATGACGCTTTCTTGGTGTCACCGCTGACCGCCCCGATCAATGCACCAGGCGCGCCGGCGAGCAACGCCGTCGCGTGACTGATCACGACTGCGGCCGGGCCGCGGCCCGCGCCCCAACCAAAAATCGTCCCTATCGACCAGATGAATTCGAAAATCTGCGGCGCAATCGCCAGCAGACAAAAGCCCAACGCCAGCCGGGTGTTTCGGATGGCCGTCGCTGAGTGGCCCATCGTGTCGGCCATGCATGTCTCCTCCGCGACTTGTAAGTCACGAGCACTGTTGTTCTAAATCGGCTGGAACTGGATCCCCCCGCCCGGATACTGCCTAGCGATTTTCATCGCACAATACCAGCAAAACCCAATAGCCCCCGAAGAGCAGAAGCCAGGGTGGGTTGATGCGCGAGACGGAGGCGATCACGGCAACCATTGCGGTCAGAAGCACTGCAGCAGTTGTGTGATCGTCGACCGGGCCAGGATCAGGGCACTCGCCGCCATCAATCGATCGAGAGCACGTTCGGACCTGAGAGCTGCGCGATCGCATAGGCATCGGTGAAACTGCTTGGCGCTCATGCCGCTACTTTCCAACGCAGGAGATGGCACAGCGCAAAAGTCTCGTTGAACTCGTCTGCGGTCATCCAGCGGTGCTGCTCGACGATCGTGCGCCGGGCAAACACCAGCACGCCGCCGAAACCGGCCAGCGACATCCGGGCGAACGCCAGGAACAGCTCGCCAAGGCGGTGCGGTGACGAGATCCAGCTCTCGGATGGCCGGTGCTGAATCCGAGGACATGTCAGGAACTTAGAACGAGCGTCGCGCCGCGGCCAAGACAGTCGGGAACCCATCCAAAGGGAACCGCCCCCAAAACTCACTCGAAACCCCTGTTTTTCGAAACCTTTACCCCCTATATTGGGGGTGCCGGTTCGCCGGCTATGGAAATAAACGGTCGTCGCAATAAACCATTCGGACCCGGGGGCGGTACCCGGCGCCTCCACCAAAGCCCACTTGGGCTTGCCTTAGAAGCGGGCTTTGGCGGGGGCGAAATAGGATCGACGAGGGCGTAAAGGGCGTACTTTTTCCCGGTATTGTTCCGCCGTTATCGGGCTACTGCAATAGTTGCCAACGACAACTTTGCTCCGGTTGCTCAGGCTGCGTAACGCAGTTTGAAAGACCATCTTAAAGTCCTAACGGGTTAAGCTCCGTTAGGCGGGGTTCGGAGGCACCTGGCAACAGAAGCCTCCACTTGCCTTTATTTCTTCCCCGGCGGGGACTCCTGCTGATCCGTCAGGCACGATAGTATTGTGGCTTGGCGAGTCGAGCCGGCAGGGTCCGGCTTCGGGGATGCAACAGGACCACCATGGCGACCGATCATATCCGATACGATGTGCTGGCCCGCGACGCGCTGCGCGGCGTGCTGCGGAAGGTGCTGACCGATGCCGCGGCCCATGGCCTGCCGGGCGAGCACCATTTCTTCATCACCTTCGTGTCGAAAGCCGAGGGCGTGAAGCTGTCGTCGCGGCTGCTCGCGCAATATCCGGAAGAGATGACGATCATCCTGCAGCACCAGTTCTGGGATCTGACCGTGCTCGAGGACCGGTTCGAGGTCGGCCTGTCCTTCGGCGGCATTCCGGAGCGGCTGGTGGTGCCGTTCAGCGCCATCAAGAGCTTCCTCGATCCATCCGTGAAGTTCGGCCTCCAGTTCGACACCTCCGACGTCGCCGAGGTCGCGCCCGAGACGCTGCCGGCAGCTCCCGCGCCGTCGGCCGTCACCGCGCAGACGCCTGCCACGGCAGCGGCGGAAAGCACGGAAGAGCCGGCGGCTCCGAGCCAGGGCGGCGCCGAAGTCGTGCGGCTCGATCGTTTCCGCAAGAAATGATCCAGCTTGGCCGCGAAGCCGTCGCGCCCGAACAGACTGCCTATATAGAAGAGCATATGAAAGGTCGCGCGGCGTCCCGCGCGGCAGAATGGATGTGCTCATGGCCAAGACGTCCCGCTTGAAGACTGCTCGCTCGAAGACCGCCCCCTCACGCCAATCCGCGACCCGCACCGAGACCGACAGTTTCGGTCCGATCGAGGTTCCTGCCGATCGCTACTGGGGCGCGCAAACCGAACGCTCGCGCCAGAATTTTCGCATCGGGACGGATCGCATGCCGATCGCGCTCGTGCACGCGCTCGGCATCGTCAAGCTCGCCGCGGCGCAGTCCAACCTCGAGCTCGGCCTGCTCGACCAGCGCCGCGGGGGCGCCATCATCCGCGCCGCGCGCGAGGTGATCGAGGGCAGACTGGACGATCATTTTCCGCTCGTGGTGTGGCAGACCGGCTCCGGCACGCAGAGCAACATGAACCTCAACGAGGTGATCGCCAACCGCGCCAACGAGCTGCTCGGCGGCGAGCTCGGCGCCAAGAAGCCGGTGCACCCCAACGACCACGTCAACATGAGCCAGTCGTCGAACGATTCGTTCCCGACCGCGATGCACATCGCGGCCGCAAGCCGCATCAATGCCGATCTCGTCCCCGCCCTCGGCGAATTGCTCCGCGCCCTGCGCAACAAGGAGAAGGCATTCGCGAAGATCGTCAAGATCGGGCGCACCCACACCCAGGATGCGACGCCCTTGACGCTCGGCCAGGAATTCTCCGGTTATGCGGCGCAGGTCGAAAGCGGCATCGCCCGCCTCAAGGTCGCGGTGAAGGATCTCCATCCGCTGGCGCAGGGCGGCACTGCCGTCGGCACCGGCCTCAACTCGAAGCCGCGCTTTGCAAAGCTGTTCGCAAGGCACGTCGCCGGCATCACGAAGCTTCCCTTCACCAGCGCCGCCAACAAATTCGAGGCGCTGGCCTCGAACGATGCCTATGTGCTGGCGCATGGCGCCATCAATGCGGTGGCGACAGGCCTGTTCAAGATCGCCAACGACATCCGCCTCCTGGGATCAGGCCCGCGCTCGGGCCTCGGCGAGCTGATCCTGCCGGAGAACGAGCCGGGCTCCTCGATCATGCCGGGCAAGGTCAATCCGACGCAGTGCGAGGCGATGACCATGGTGTGCTGCCAGGTATTCGGCAATCACACCGCGATCACCGTCGCCGGCAGCCAGGGCCATTTCGAGCTCAACGTCTACAAGCCCGTGCTGGCCTACAACATGCTGCACTCGATCCGGCTGATGGCGGATGCCGCGCGATCCTTCACCGAGCATTGCGTCAGCGGCATTCGCGCCGACGAGAAGCGAATAAGTGAGCTGATGCAACGCTCGCTGATGCTGGTGACGGCGCTTGCCCCGAAGATCGGCTACGACAACGCCGCCAAGGTGGCCAAGACCGCCCATGCCAACGGCACCACGTTGAAGGAGGAGGCGCTGCGGCTTGGCTTCGTCTCGGCCGACGAATTCGATCGCCTGGTCCGCCCTGAGAAGATGACCAGCCCGGGATAAAATTCCGAATTCCGATAGTCATCCGTAATGATACGGACGCTCGACGCCCAGAAATGTGCGGCGCTGGGGGCGGGATTTGATTACCGTCAATGTTCCGGTGGAGCGGCATGCTAGCAGCTCTTCCGGCCCTCGACGGGGGCAAAATTCATCGTTTGATGGCCCGAGGGGCTGATTGACGAGGACGAGCGAATGGCAATCAAGTCTTGTGGGGCGCAACGCGGCACCCTGTTTCTGAATGTTTCATCCTGCCTGACGAGGATCGGATGATGGAGACGCGGCATGGGGAACGTCATCAACCTGAATCGTTTCCGGAAGCGCGCCGAGCGGGAAGCCTCGGCGAAGCAGGCGCACGCCAACCGAACGAAGTCCGGCCGCACGAAGGCGGAACGGTCGGCGGAGGAGACGCGCGCGGACAAGGCGAAGGCGCATCTGGACCAGCATCAGATCGATCGCGAGGAGCAGCCATGAAGTCGCCCGTCGTGAAACGATCGATCGTCGTCGCCGGGCACAAAACCAGCGTCAGCCTGGAAGAGGCGTTCTGGAACGGCATGAAGGAGATTTCCAGCCAGCGCAACATGACGTTGTCCGAGCTGGTCGGCGAGATCGACAACAACCGCCAGCAGGGCAATCTGTCGTCGGCGATCCGCCTGTTCGTCCTGGATTACTTCAAGAGCCGGGCAATGGCCGCTCAGCCGGACAAAGCCCCGGCGCTGTAGCCGCCGGGGGCGCCCGTCGACCGGCGCCTCGCGACCCGCACTTTAAAATCACTCTAAGGTGCGGTTTCAACGAGCCGGCACGCTTGACCTCAATGCCTTGCGTTGAAAATACAGGGCATGACCGATCCCAATGACACGCGCCCGCATATGCCGCTGGGTTTGGCCCAGCGCGGCTATACCGGCGTCATCCAGCATCTTTCCGCTCGCGAAGCGGGCTCGGCGCTCTCGGACATCGAGCTCGAGAGCCGCCTGATCGAGCTCGGCTTCGTCGAGGGCGCCCGGGTCGAGGTCCTGCACGAGGGGCTGGTGGGGCGCGACCCGATTGCGGTGCGGGTCGACAGCATCACGATTGCGGTCCGCCGCCGCGAAGCCATGGCCGTCATCGTCGCTTAGATGGCGACCGGACGCCTCATCCCGAGTCTTCTGCCAAGCCTTTTGCCAGGCCTTTGACCACATGGAATTACCCCTGCTGCATCTCGCCCTGGTCGGCACGCCAAACAGCGGCAAGACGTCGCTGTTCAACGCGCTGACCGGCAGCCGGCAGAAGGTCGCGAACTATCCCGGCGTCACCGTCGAGCGCAAGGAAGGCTTCTTCGTCACGCCGTCGGGGCGCCAGGTGTCGGTGGTCGACCTGCCCGGCACCTATTCGCTGCGCGGCCGCAGCCCGGACGAGGAGATCACCCGCGACTTCGTGCTCGGCAAGGCCTCCGGCGAGACCGTGCCCGATCTCGTGCTGTGCGTGGCCGATTCGACCAACCTGCGGCTGACCATCCGCCTGCTGCTCGAGCTCAAGCGCACGGGACGGCCGATGGTTCTCGTGCTCAACATGTTCGACATCGCAAGCCGCCGCGGCATCACGGTCGACGTCGAGCGGCTCGCCAAGGAGCTCGGCCTGCCCGTCGTCACCTCGATCGCGGTGCGCAAGGGCGGCACCGCCGACCTCTTGAAACTGACCGACGAGATCTCGGCAAAACTCGCCGCCGAGGCGGAGCAGAACAGCTGGCGCGCGCTCAGCGTCTCCGAATTGCGCGCGACCCAGCGCGAAGCCGACCGCATCATCGCCGACTGCGTCAGCCTGCCGAGCCGGCCCGACACCTGGACCGCGCGGATCGACGCCGTGGTGCTTCATCCCGTCGCCGGGCTGATCGTGCTGGCGCTGATCCTCTTCGTGATGTTCCAGGCGGTGTTCGCCTGGGCGCAGCCGCTGATGGAGCTGCTGCAATCCGGCTTCGACGCCCTCGGCGCGTTCGTGCACGCCACGCTGCCCGCCGGTCTGCTCCAGAGCTTCCTCCAGGACGGCGTGATCTCCGGCGTCGGCAGCGTCATCGTGTTCCTGCCGCAGATCATCATCATCTTCCTGTTCATCCTGCTGCTGGAAGATTTCGGCTACATGGCGCGCGCCGCGTTCCTGATGGACCGCATCATGGGCGGCGCCGGCCTGCACGGCCGCGCCTTCATTCCGCTGTTGTCGAGCTTTGCCTGCGCCATTCCCGGCATCATGGCGACGCGCGTCATCGACAACAAGCGCGACCGGCTGACCACGATCCTGATCGCGCCGCTGATGACCTGCTCGGCGCGCATTCCCGTCTACACGCTGATCATCTCCGCCTTCATCCCCGCGAAGGACGTCTGGGGTTTCATCAACCTGCAGGGCCTCGTGATGTTCGGCCTCTACGCCGCCGGCATCATCAGCGCGCTTGCGGTCTCGTTCCTCATAAAATTCTTCATGCTGCGCGACTATGCGCCGGCGCCATTCATGCTGGAGCTGCCGGACTACAAGATGCCGCGGCTGAAATCGATCGTGATCGGCATCTACACCCGCGCCAAGATGTTCCTGCAGCGCGCCGGCACCACGATCTTCTCGATGATGGTGCTGATCTGGTTCCTGGCCTCGTTCCCGCAGCCGCCGGCGGGCGCGACCGAGCCCGCCATCGACTTCAGCCTGGCTGCGATCATCGGCAAGGCGCTTGCGCCACTGCTCGCCCCGGTCGGCTTCAACTGGCAGATCGCCGTCGCGCTGATCCCGGGCATGGCGGCGCGCGAGGTCGCGGTCGCCGCGCTCGGCACCGTCTATGCGATCGAAGGCGGCAAGGAGGCGGCCGAGCAGATCGGCCAGGTGCTGGCGACGAAATGGTCGCTCGCAACCGCCTTGTCGATGCTGGCCTGGTACATCTTCGCTCCGCAATGCGCCTCGACGCTGGCCGTGATCCGGCGCGAGACCGGAAGCTGGACCTGGATGGCCGTGACCTTCACCTACATGCTGGTGCTGGCCTATGCGGCGAGCCTTGTGACGTACAACGTCGCCGTCGTGCTCGGGGCCGGATAGCCCCTCTCCAACCAAAACGGCGAAAACAACCCCATGCACCGTAGACGGCGGTTGTGAAATCAATGGCTTGCGGAGACGTGAAAATCATCCGGTCGCAGGCTCGGCGACGCGCCGGTTGCACCGTCGGACAAAACACTGGCATGATGGCATGATCGAAGTGAGCCTGCAGCCCGACGCAATGTCGACCTATGCCGCACTCATTGCCCCGGTACGCTCCTGAAGAAGCCGCATCAACTCCTCGGCGGGGCGGGGCCGGCTGATAAGGTAACCCTGCATTTCGGTGCATCCAAGCTCGGTCAGCTTCAGCCGCTGGGCGTCCGTCTCCACGCCTTCCGCGACGGTCGTCATGTTGAGCCGCTGCGCCATCATGGTGACGGCTTGCACGATCGTGACGCAGTCATCCTTGTCCGAGATATGGTCGATGAAGGACTTGTCGATCTTGATCTTGTCGAACGGGAACGTGCGCAAATAGCTCAGGCTCGAATACCCGGTCCCGAAGTCGTCCATAGCGATGCGAACGCCAAGCTCGCGCAGGTGGTGCAAGGTCGCGAGCGTGTCAGACGTATCCTGCATCAGAACGGATTCGGTCACCTCCAGCTCCAGCCGATCAGGCGCAAGCCCCGAAGCTGCGAGCGCGGCGGCGACCTGCAGGACCAGCGTGTCGGGCCTGACCTGCGAGGACGAGAGGTTGACGGCGACCGAGATGCCGTACGGCCAGCTTGCGGCGGCCATGCAGGCCTGCCGCAGCGCCCACTGTCCGATCGCTCCGATCAGGCCACATTCCTCGGCAACCGGAATGAATTCGAGCGGTGAAACCATCCCGCGGGCGGGGTGATGCCAGCGCAGCAGCGCTTCGCAGCATGTCACCTCTCCGCTCTTGAGATCGACGATCGGCTGGTAATAAAGCTCGAACTGCTCCTCTGCGAGTGCGAGTCGGAGGTCAATCTCGACCTGTTGACGGGCCTTGAGGCGGGCATCGAGCGCGGCCTCGTAGAAGTGATACGCGCCGCGTCCGCTCGCCTTGGCCGCGTAGAGCGCAAGATCGGCCTTCTTGACGAGCTGCTCCGGGTCGATGGCGTCTTCCGGCGCAATCGCGATGCCGATGCTGACGGCAACTGCGACCTCCTGGTTGCCGAGCAGGAATGGCGGCTGGAGAGCCTCATTCATGCGCGTCGCAAGCGCGGCGGCGTCGGAGGGGCGGTGCAGAAGCGTCTGCACCACCGCGAACTCGTCACCGCCGAGACGCGCGATCACATCGGTGTCCCGGACGCAAAGACGCAACCGGTCTGCGGCCTGGCGCAAGAGCTCGTCGCCCCTGGAATGGCCGAGGGTATCGTTGACGCGCTTGAAGTGGTCGAGATCCAGATAGAGCAGCGCGGCCTTCTCGCCACGGCTCGCGCGCGCCAGCGCCCGCTCGAGCTCAATTGCGAACAGCGCGCGATTGGGCAGACCCGTGAGCGTATCGTGATGGGCAAGGTGCTGAATCTGCTCTTTGCCGCGGTCGCGCGCGATCTCGGCTCGGCGCATGTCACGGTAGAAGAGCGCGGAGCCGAACATCAACGCGAGCAATGACGCGCCGCCGCTGGCAAGCAAATACTGGCTCGCGCGCCTCGATTCGACCTGCATCCGGTCCAGCTCTGAAGCGACCCGCGCGTTTGTGAGGTTGACGACGCTATTCATATGGTTGGTGATCCGCACGTAGCTGCTGCCGACCTTCAGCATCTCGACCGGCGCAAGCCGCACATTGACGGTGCACAGATCCACAACCGAAAACAACGATGCCCGGTAGAGGGCAAGTTCGCGGTCGGCCGCGGCGTAGACCGAGAGCGCTTCCTGATCGTGCTGGAACGAGGCTTGCAACTCGCCATATTGCTTGACGATGGCCCGCACCGCGTCGATCATGATCCGCCCGCGTTCGAAGACGGCCTCTTCGTCGAACTTCCGTTCGATCGCGCCGGCGAGTAGGTCCGAGAGCTGCACCTGGTTCTCCGAGAGGGACAGCATCAGGCGGCCGATCTTCTCAAGTCGCCTGATCTGGTTCTGCTTGATTTCGTGGACGACCGCCTCCTGATGCGAGAACGCCCGGAGGAACTCGATACAGACGACGAGCAGAACGATGACGGCCAAGGCCGAACTGCCGATCAGTCGCGCGCGGAGGGTGCTGAATCCAAGACTCACGATCGCTCCTCGCGAGTCGGATAATGGAGGTTGTCGATGTCACTCAAGGGCGGCTCGTTCGAACTCGGCCGGATCGATTGTGCCGGCCAGCGTGAAGGCGCCTTGTCCGTCGGGTCGAAAAACCAGCGCGCCGCCTTCGAACTTGGGCCAGAGGCCGGCGGCTTCCTTCAGATTCGTCGTGTGGCCGACGAGAACCGTGTTGGTGCCGGCCTGCGGCGGCGTTGCGAGCATCCTCCTGAGCTCGTCGGCAGCGGCGCCCAGATCCTTCTTCGGCAGGGCCAACGTGTAGACCAGCGCTCGGGGAGTCGTCTGCTTGATGTCGGGAAATGCGAGCGAACCGGTTTCGGCGGCGCGACAGACCGGGCTGGCGAAAACCCGGTCGACCAGGATACCCGACGCCTTGAAGGCGAGTCCGATCGTACGTGCGTGAGCGCGGCCGACGTCCGACAGTGAACGCTGCTTCGTGCAATCGTTCAGGTCAATCGGATCAGTGTCGCTGCGTGACGTATCGGTCTGATCATGCCTGAGATAGACGACATAGCCCCCGGCCTTGAGCGCCTTGAGCATAGGCTCGCCGCCGGCCTCGGCGGCGACCGCGCTGAATCCAGAGAGGACCGAGATTGCAGTAACAAGCACCAGCCGACGCATTTTCAAACTCTCCGCGTGGAGATTTGAATAGTCACATCAGCAGGTTAAAGAACCAATACGGCGCAGCTCCGCAACTCTACGGATGCCAGTTCGCACCGATGCAATGACTTTAGCGCCGACTTAACCTTGGTCGCTCGCAGTCTCTCCGGAACTTCCGTGCAGAATTGAGCGCCACGCTCCGGACACTCCTCGACTGCAGCCCCGGACATCGCGAACTGATGCACCGCGCCCGACCCGAGCTATAAAGTCTTACCGGAAATACCCCAGCACGAGATCGAGGTCCGAGCTGTCGGCGACCGTGCCGTTCAGCTCGGCGTCGATGACGCGGCGACAGGCTTCGATCGCAGCATGGTCGCCGAGATCGTTTGCGGCTTCCAGCACGAGCCAGGCCGCGTCCACCGACGCCTTGTCCGGTGCTCCGCCGCCGATATCGGCGGTGACGGCACTTTTGAGGTTCTTCTTGCGCACGGCGGTACCGAATTGAGGTAACATTGCAAATACTCCCCTCTCGAATTCCCGCTCAGTGAACCTGAAGCTCGGGCTGACGGCCCGTAGCGGAGTCAGCACCCGCGCTATTCTTGCGCGACTGATAGAACTTCAGAATACTGTGCGAGGTCTCGATCTTGAGCCGGCCGAACTCGCGCTCGTTGTCCTGGAGCTCGCGCGCCGTGATCAGATGATCCTTGGCGCCGAGGAACAAGAGCGACATCGTCGTGTCCCAGGAGAAGTCGAGCGCCTTGCACAAGACCAGGATCATCTCGCGGTTGCGATCCATCAGCGCGCGCTCGATCACGTCGACCGGCAGCGACGAGAGCAGCGACAGGCCGATCTGCACCTCGTCGAAGCGGTGCTGACGCGCGTAGCTCGAAATCGAATCCTCGTTGAGATTGCCTTGGCGGTACTGCGTCGTGACCACGCGCTTGGCGACGAAGTAGCTGCGCGAGGACGGACCGAATTTGGACTGGAGGTCGCCGGTGACCTCGGTTACCGAGCTCTGGATCTGCGCCATCATCTCGGGCCGCTCGATCTCGAGCCGGCGGCGGACGTCTTCGGAGGCCTTCGAGATGAGCTGCTGGAAGATGTGGCGTGGCACATCCTTGCGCAGGCCAAGCTGCTCGGCGAGGATCGAATCGCCTTCGGCGCGGCGGACCATGTGCAACAGGCCCGAGCCGGAGAAGCGCGCGCCCTCGTTTTTCGCGACCGACGTCACGACCTCCTGGTTGCCGCGTTTGACCAGCACGTCGGTCACGGCCTCGCCGATCGACTTGCGCTGGGCGATCGCGAGCAGATGCGACTGGCCCTTGGTCATGGCACTCTCGACCAGCATCTTCTCGTCGATGCGATTGGAATCGCGCAGCACGGGGCCGGCGACCTCGATCTCGTCGTCGAGGGCGAGCTTCTCGATGACGTTGAGCGGAGCGTGATCGCACGCCGACATCACCTCCGAGAGCTGCGCACGCGCGGCGACCTCGATCTCTTCGGCGAGCCGGCCGATGACCTCGCCGAACATGCTGATCTCGTCGTCGCTGTAGCGGCCGGTAATCAGAATGTCAGTCGCATGCCACAACGCCTTCGAGCGGCTTTCGTCGGTGCCGCGCGCGATCGCGTCGTCCAGATCCTGCAGAAGCGATTTCGCCCCGTTCATCTCGATTACCCCAGTTCTTGGCGAGCAATTGTTGGCGGGCCGTCCCGCCGCTCGTGGCGGAACCCCGGATTCCTCTGGGAACGGAGACTAGAGATCAAACGCGAGAATTCAGTAAAATCGGCAAATCAGTTTTGCCGGGCAAAATTCAATCAAATGCGAGGGAGTGCGTTAACGGGCCCGGAAGGTGCAGCTTCACCTCTCCCGTAGGGAGAGGTCGGATCGCATCCAAAGATGCGATCCGGGTGAGGGGTTACGGTCTCAGCGAATGCCGCGGCCCCTCACCCGGATTGCTCAGGCGCGCAATTGCGCGCCATAGCAATCCGACCTCTCCCCGCTGGGGAGAGGTGAAGACCGAGCCCAGCCGCGAGCACCATCGCTTCACGGATTCTGCGGCGTCAGCACCAGCGGCGGCTTTGGCTTGGGCTTTGCGGGCGCCGGCCCCGGGGCAGGCTTCACGTCGATTGGCGGCGGCAACGGCGCAAGCTGATGACTCGCGAGCGGCGGGCTTGGCGCGGCGGTGGCTGCGTGCGGGGCCTTGGGCGTCGGCGCGGCCCTGGGTTCGACCTTGGGCTTTGACGGCACGCGGCGCGGATCCTGGCCCGGCAGCGGCACATTGGCGGGCATGTGCTCGGACGCTCCGTCCGGAGACACCAGCGTCGGCAGCGCCGCGGTCGCCGGTGGCGGCTCGCCGCGCTCGATGGCATCGAGCCGGCGCGTCTCGCGGTCGATCGTGCGGACCGCGAGCCACGAAGACAATGGCGTGAGGTCGACGGTGCGGCTCAGCTTGTCGGGAGGTCCCGCCGCGAACAGCTGGATCTCCGGCGGGGCGCCGGAGAGACCGGTCATGATCGGCGTCAGACTGGCGCGGATGTCGGCCTGGTCGGCGGGAATATCGTAGCCGCCGGAGACGATGACGCGGGCGTTCTTCGCTTCCAGCGTCGTCGCGCCGACGCGCAAGCGTCCGTCGCGGATCGTGAACGGGATCTGCGCCGAGGCCACCGTGATCGGCGCGGCGCCAAGCGCGGGCTCGACGAGCTGCCGCAAGCGATTGTCGTCGGAGACCTGGCCGGCGTCGCTGGCGCGGATCGCGATCTCGAACGCGTGCGGATTGAGGCCGTTGATTTCCGCGGAATCCAGCGTCACCGTGCCGTTGCCGGCGAGCGCACCGGTGAGCGCCGCGACGCTGCGGCCCTGGCTGGTCAGCGCCGTCTGCACCGAGACGCGCCCCTTCGGCAGCGCGAGATCTCGATAGTGCAGCGCCGCCGCATCGACATTGGCGAGCTCGATACGCGCATTCAACGCGAGACCCCCCGCGCCATTGCGCGCGTCAAAACTCGCCGACATCGTCCCGCCACCGACGCTGCCTTTCAGCGCATCGAGCGCGAGCGACTGGCCGTCGCTGCGGATCATGCCGCCGAAGGGGCGCAGCTCGATGTTGCCCGGCAACATCCCCCGCAAGGCCTGGAAGGCGATCCGGCCCCGCCAGCCGCCCAGCAAGCCTGGACTCAACGGCTCGCCGGAATCATGACCGGCCGCGCCGATCGCCATCGCGAAGGCCGGCGCAAGCTCGAGCGCGTCGAGACCGACTTCGCCGTCGATGCTCTTCTCCCGATCGAGCGTCACCGCAAGATGGCCGCGCAGATGCGAGCCGGCCGCATTGCCGTCGAGATCGTCGAAAGTCAGGCGATTGCCGGAGAGACCGACGCGGGAGGACAGGCTGACGTTCTGCGCCGATTTGTCGGTCGGGCTGGTCCCGAGCAGCGGCGCCAGATTGACGTCGCGCACGCGCAGGTTCACGCTGGCCTTGAGTTCGGACGATTTCGGCTCCGGCAATTCGACGCTGCCTTGCGCGTCCGCATCCAGCCCGCCACCGCTGAGCTTTGCGTTCAATTGCATCGGCCGCCGCCAGGCGCCGCTCAACTTGCCTTCGAACCGCGAGGCGCCCTCGCCTGCGGCCACCACGCGATCGAGCCCGAGCAGCGCCACCAGCGCGCCGGCCTGCGGCGTCGAGACTCGCGAATCCAGTGTGAACTCGCTGTCGCGCATACGATCGAGATCGATGCCGCCGATGGCCGCCGCCGGCAGCTGCGCGGCCAGTGTCGCGGTCGCCTTGAGCTGCGGCGCGTCGAGGTCGAGCACCGCGCGGGCATTGCTGCGATCGGCATGCTCGGCATTCTTGTCGAGGCTGAGATCGAGCTTGAGGCGGGTCGCACCCGATAATGACGGGATGGCATCGAAGCGCGCGCCCACCGCGGGCGCAAACGGCTCGATCAGCGCGGTGAGCTCGCGCAGCGAATTGGCCGAGGATTTCAGCGTGAGCTTGCCGGTCGTTTTGGTACGGTCGAAGCTGCCGCTAGCCTCCGTAGTGACGCCGCTGGCCTGGCCGAAGCGCAGCTGCTCCAGCGACAGCGATGTCGGGCTGTAGCCGAGCTTTGCAGCGAACGGCCGCAGCTCCTGGCCGGCGGAGATCGCGCGGCCGATATCGAGCGAGAGTTTTGCCTGCTCCGGCCACTCGCCTTGCGGTCCCGCGAGCGCGCGCACGAAGCTGGCGGCGGCGTCGAGGTCGAGCCGGTCGGCCTTGAGCTCGGCGTCGATCCGCGAGCCGTTGCTCGCGCCGGTCTGGACGAAGGCGATGCGGCCTTCGACGGCGCCGCCTTCGATGTCGGCCTTCAGCCTGTCGATGGCGAGATGGTTGGCGGCGATCGTCACGTTGCCGGCAAGGCGCAGCGGCCGCGTGCTGCGGCGGTTGACCTCGCTGCGGCCCTGGAGCCAGGCCACCAGCGTATCGGGGTCGGAGGATTCGACGCTGAGGCGGCCGCTGAAACTGTCGGCGCCGGGCGCCGCACCGTTGAGCGAGAGCTGGGTCATGCCGGGTGCGCGCAGCTCGAGCCGACGGAAGGTCCAGGACCTTCCGTCGGTCTGAAGCTCGGCCGTGATGTTCTGCAGCGGACGGCCGCCGAGCATGATCTGGTCGGAGTTGAACTCGATCTGCGCCGGGATCGGCGCCTGCGGAATTGCGGCGAGCCCAGCGCGCAGCGCCGGCAGGACGCGCAGCGGCTCGGCATCGTCCTTGCCGGCGAGCTTGTCGGCATCGACCTGGCGCGCCGACAGCACCGCGCGCAGCAGCGGCGAGGCGCCGAACCTGAGGTCGCCGACGCCGCCGAATTTCAAAGCGGTGTCCTCCGCACCGACGCTCACGTCGATCTGGTCGAATTTCGCGCCGGCCGGATCGGCCTTGAGCTTGGTCGTGAGCTTCCACGGCGTCGGCCCCGCCTCGCCCGCCGTCTTGACCGCCGGCACGGCGAGCGTCAGAGCGCCGTCGAATTTCGGCACGCGGTTGTCGAAGGCGAGCACGCCTTCGAGATCGGCGAGGATGGCGCGATCGCCGGGGTCGATGTTGAGATGAAGACGGGTGGCGTTGCCGTCGGCGCTCGGGCCGGACGAGACGCGGAACGGATAGCGCACTCCGGCGGCGGTGAAACTGCCATCGCCGCGCACCGAGCCGGCGAGCGAGCGGACGTCACCGGAGAAGGCAATGTCGTTCAGCTCCAGCGTCGAGCGGCTGGCGGCGTCGTGCAGGGCGATGCGGCCGGTGACATTCAGCCGCTCGATGGCGAGGGACGCCAGATTGAAGGCGCCGCTCGCGGTGGGCGGCAGATCGACCCGCCCGCGCGAATCGAGGCCGAGATCGACCGCCATCCCCCCCACCGAAAGCTCGGTGGCGCGCCATTCGCCGCGCATCAGCGAGCTGAGACTGAACTCGACGTCGAGCTTGTCGGCGCGCAGGCGGCCGAGATCGTTGTTGCCGCCGAAGGTGACCTGACGCAGCCGCAGCGTCGGCGCCGGCAACAGCCGCGCGTCGAGCTCGCCCGCGACCCGCACCGGCACGCCGATGATCTTGCCAGCCTCCGCCTCGAACTGGGGCCTGAACTGGTTCCAGTCGACGTAGTAAGGCCCGATCAGCGCGGCCAGCAGCGCAATGATGAAGGCAATCGCCAATCCGAGCAGTGTCGTCTGCACGGGTCTCCCCTCGGCCAAACCGGCACCCGGACCAAACCCTGGCCTTAGCGGACTTCAGGCGTGCCGGAACAGCCCTTATATAGGGGGAAGTGTGGCGAAGTCACAGCGACTGTTGCGCGCGGCGGTTAACGCCGGCGAGCCTCACCAGCTCGCCGGCAGCCTCTTGAGGCCGCGCAGCACGAAGGTCGGCCGCCATTCCGGGTTTTCGACGTCGTCGATGCGCAGATTGGGCAGCCGGCGCAGCAGCGTGGCAATGGCGATCTCGGCCTCGATGCGCGCCAACTGGGCACCCAGGCAGAAATGGATGCCGCCGCCGAACGACAGCGGCTTCACGTTCTGGCGGGTGACATCCAGCCGGTCCGGCCGATCAGGATAGACCGCCGGATCGCGGTTGGCCGAGCCGAGCAGGCACAGCACGGTCTCGCCCTTGGGGATCTTCTTGCCGCCGAGATCCTCGATATCCTCCAGCGCGACACGTCCGGTCATCTGCACCGAGGAATCGTAGCGCAGGAATTCCTCGATCGCGCCTTCCATCAGCTCCGGCCGCGCCTTGAGCAGCGCAAGCTGGTCCGGATTGCGGTAAAGCGCGAGCAGGCCGTTGCCGATCAGGTTGACGGTGGTCTCGTGGCCGGCGCCGAACAAGAGGATGATGTTGGCGGTCAACTCCTCGTTGGTGAGCTTGTTGCCGTCCTCCTCGGCCTGCACGAGCTGGGTGGTGAGATCGTCACCGGGCGTGCGGCGGCGCAGCTCGAACAGCTGCTGGAAATACATCCGCGCCATCAGGTTGCCCTCGTTGCCCTTCTTGATCTCCTCCGGGGTCAAGGGCACGGGATCGAGCAGCCGCCCGCCGTCGCGCGAGCTCCTGTAGAACGCCTCGCGATGCTCCTCGGGGATGCCGAGCATCTCGCAGATGATGGTAACAGGCAGGCGGAAGGCGAAATCCTCGATCAGGTCCATATGGCCGCGGTCGATCACGGCATCGATGGCCTGGTCGACGATCTGCTGGATGCGCGGCCGCATGTCCTCGACGCGGCGTGCAGTGAAGGCCTTCACGACCAGGCCGCGCAGGCGGGTGTGGTCCGGCGGATCGGCCTGCAGCATCCAGTGGCTCATGCTGCGGAACACCGGCTCGTCCATGATCTGCGCACCGTACCGACGCGTGGTGCGTTCGACGAAATCCTTGCCGAAGCGCTTGTCGCGCATCACGAGACTGACATCGGCGTGGCGGCTGGTGACGAACTGGCCGAACGGCGTCACATGGATCGGATCGATCGTACGCAGGCGATCGTAATGCGGATAGGGATCGCGGATGAAATCCGGCGACAGCGGGTTGAACAGCGGCCCGCCGCCGGCGCCTTGCACGTGCTCGTTCATGGTGACCTCAATCGGTTGCCGCATGACACGAATACGCCGATCGCAGCCCCACCGCCCGGCGTAACCATCCCTGGATTTATCAACTCGATACATTGTTGTATCGAGTTGCATTCTGCCCTAACTTGCGTCCATGTCAAGGGCGAGAACCAGGCCGACCAGGGACGACACGCGCGACAAGCTGTTCGAGGCGGCCGCGCGCGTGTTCGAACAGGACGGCATCGGCGGGGCCAGCATCGAGGCGATCGCGGCGGCAGCGGGTTTCACCCGCGGCGCGTTCTATTCCAACTTCAAGAGCAAGGACGAATTGATCATCGCCATGCTCGAGGACCATGTCGAGCAGTCGATCCGCCGCAACCTCGACATCCTCGCCGAGCACGACAATCTCGACGATTTCATCGCGGCGCTGAAGACGATGGATCGCACGAGGCAGGATCCGCTCGGCCGCTCGCCGCTGCTGCACATGGAGATGATCCTGTTCGTCGCGCGCGCCGAGAAGCGCCGTCCCGAGCTTGCCAAACGCCTGCGCGCGCGGCGCAAGCTGATTGCCGACATCGTCGAGGCGACCTTGAAGAACAATGGACGGTACGACAATCTGAACCCGCCCTGGATGGCCTCCGTCGTGCTCGCGCTGGAAGACGGTTTCCGCCTGCATCGGCTGATCGATCCCGAGACGACGCCGGCCGACAGTTTTCTGCGCGCGATTACGGATTTGAGGCGGAGGACGGGGCTAGCGTCAGACTGAAGCGCGTCCTTGACGGTGACGATAGTGCTGGCCATCGCCGCGCCAAAGGCGCATGGTCTCGGGTGCCGGCACCGGTTGGGGCTTCACTTGCGAAAGGCAGGCGTGCATGACCATCCGCTCGCGGCGGGAAACCGTCACCTTCAGGCATCCGTTCTGCGTCCGCGGCATTGACCGCGTCTTGCCGGCCGGCGCCTATGAGGTCGTCACCGACGAGGAGACGATCGACGGCCTGACCTTTGCCGCCTATCGCCGCATTGCCACGATGATCACCGTGCCCGCCGAAGGCGCGGGCGGCACCATGCAGATGCTGTCGATCGGCTCGGTGGATCTTGCGAATGCGCAAGCCGCGGACGCGAGCATCGCCAATGACTGACCGGACGGTCGATCTCGACAAGCACCGCGGCATGGCTGCACAGAAGGCCACGGACCTGCGCCGCGCGCTGGCCGAGGTCGAGGCCCATGTCAGGGAGCTGCGCGAGCGCGAGGCCGATCTCGAGCACCGCATGATGACGGTGCCCGCTGCGTCCTGGCCGGAGGCCGCGGTGAAGGCGCGCCATTTGCTCAACCTCTACGCCGCGGGCCTGCCCGCCGAGGACACGCGCCACCGCGCGCTCGTGTCAGCGCTGTTCGACGATTTCGCCCGGCTGTCGGGGGAAAGCTGACGCGAACGACCGCCGCCTGCATGCTCAACACCGCCATGCGCGACGGAAAAGCAGTCGGCCGGTCGCCGGCTGTCATTCAAGGGCGCGATGGCGCCTGACGATCACGTAAGGGAGCAAGCCATGACATTGACCAGCGGCCGCTTCATCAGCCACGAATACGACCGGATGATCGTCCGGTTCTCGATGCGCGACGGCGCCAGGGAAATTCCTTGCGCGGTCTCGACCTCCGCGATGGACTATCTCGAGCGCGGCCCGCAAGTCAGGCCCGAGCAGCGGGAGGCCCAGTTCACCCGCCTGCGCGATCGCATCGAAGCGCGCGCGGCGAGCAAATATCGTGCGACGGAGTTCGAAGGCACGCCGCCGGGCATCGTGCTACGCGGCATCGATTTCAGGCCATAGCGACCGCCGGATGCAGGGCGGAAGGAACCTCTGGCCGTCGCGATCCCATGATCGCAGCTGGCCCAAGAGAGGTTTCCCCTACTCCGTCCGTGCCTTGATCTCCGGCAAGGGCGCCTTGCGTTCAAAGGGCTTCTTTTTCGGCGGCGCGGGCAGCAATCCCTCTCTGATCGCCTGCTTCCGGGCAAGCTTGCGGGCGCGACGAATAGCTTCAGATTTCTCGCGGGCCTTTCTCTCCGACGGCTTTTCGTAGGAACGCCGTTGCTTCATTTCGCGGAAGACGCCCTCGCGCTGCATCTTCTTCTTGAGAACACGGAGTGCCTGCTCAACATTGTTGTCTCTGACGAGTACGTGCAAATTGATCCTCCCGGCTGGGGCTGCGAATGCCACACGTCCTGCAGGGCAGCCAATTGCGCAGGAGCTTCATCGCGATTTTTGAGGATAGTGGCGGCGACATTCGTCGCGGCTTTAGGCGAGCTGATCTGCCTGTCACGGCGATGCAGCTTGATGCTGTCAACGTGACCACTGTCGTGCAGCGCTGTCAATCCATAACGTCTGGCTTGCCATAACGTCTTGCTTGCCGGTCGACGGGCACACCCGAAGCGCCTCGATGGGAACACCAGAACCGCCTCGCAGAAACTAACTGGCTTCGCTCCTTGCAAAATCCCGAAAGTCGTATATATTGAGCGGGTTCGATTTGCCGCTGTGCCTTGTTGAATGCGCCCGCGGGCTCCTTTTCCAATGACATCGACGAAGTTGAAGATAACTGCGTGATTGTCGCGCGGAACGCGCTTGCGCGCTTTGGAGAAGAAAATGGCAACAGGTACTGTCAAGTGGTTCAACGGCCAAAAGGGCTTTGGTTTCATTCAGCCAAGCGACGGCAGCAATGATGTGTTCGTTCACATCAGTGCCGTCGAACGAGCTGGCCTTGCCGGCCTCGCGGAGGGGCAAAAGGTCAACTTCGAGACCAAGACCGACAAGATGCGAGGTAAAGTCAGCGCCGAGAACCTCTCGCTGGCTTGAGATCGTGGCGCCGTTTCACGGATGTACTGAAACGGCCGCTCTGCCCGCTCAATTCTCGAATTGAGCGGGTTTGATCGGTTACGGAGCCGGTGAACGATGAGCGCCAAGAAGCCGGCAGAGCCGTCACCCGAAAGCATCGCGCGTTCCGATCGTCGGCGCCTCGCCGCTGAAGAGGGAGCACGGGCATTGGCCGATGCCGAAAGGCAGGCCATCGAGGTTCGCAAGAACATGGCACGGCTCCGACAGGTGCGCGAAGCCAAGGAAGCGGCTGATGAAGCCGTTCGAACAGCTTTGCCAGCGCCCACGCTCAAGAAGCGTTCGAGGAAGCCGGCGCGATAGTCGTCTTCAAGCCGCTGCCGAAATTTGAAGGGGCCGATCACATGCCGGAGAGTGCAGGTCGTGCCTAGAACCAAACCGAACGACGGAACCATCACCTTTTTTCTCGCGTTCGGCGTAAATCGGCAGATGTGCCGGCTCGCGACGACATTCAACACGCAGAAGCAGGCCTTCAGTTATCTCCAGAAGCATCGCACGGAATTCGAGCGTATGGCGCGCGCGCGTCTTGCTTCAGGCGAGCTCGAAGACGGGATCGTCGAGCTTTCGATGCTTTAGTCAGAGCGATCAGCCGGGGATGAGCGTCTTTTAACGATCTCAATGGACCGGCGGAACTCTTTCGCAGACGAACACGGCTCTCAACACCGGACCGGTCGTATCCCGAACATTGACGGCCAGCCCGTCGCTGCTGGCGACCGGCTCGAGTTGCCTTGCAATGTCGGCAAGAGACAGTGCGGCCTCGATCTCTGCGGCCCGTTGGCTGGACAAATCCAGCCCTTCTTCGAAGTAGAATTGCGACATCTAAGGCGTCCCCTCGGACCGGCTCCGCCGTTCTGCCTCCCTCGCCAACCGTTCAGCCTTCAGTCGTTCCCGATTTGCGTTGAACGCCTGTTCGGCCTTCTCGTACTCAGTCGTCGGCTTCGTCCCGGTCGGCTTGAACAGGTTGTTCGCCTCGTTCGCTGCATGCGATTGGGAATACCGTTTCATGGCTTGTCCTCCATACCTCCGGTGATTTCGAAGTCCGCCGGTCTCGGCGGCTTCCTGGTGCTCGACCTATTCCCGGATCAGCCCGCTGCGCTTGGGCCGGTCAATTCGTACCTGGTCGAATTCCTTGGGTCCATCGAGCAGATCCCGCTTGCGGATTGCCCGATCGCCCATCGTCGACGTTGTGTCGTCGATGCGATCAATGGTGTCGCCGGCCATCTTTCGAGCACGCCGCTTCTGATGATCCGGATCGGCGTGCAACGTCAGTCCAAGTTCCACCAGGCGAGTTATTGCCTCAGGCACGCTGGGCCTGTCACTCTGACAGGCTATCCATGCCGTGATGGCTCTGAGCAGCGGCCGCGAAGGTCGGAAGCCAGCCACTCGAGCGGGAGTGGCGCTTTTTTCCGGCTTCTTCATCGGGGCCCTGCAATTTGCAGTCTGGACATGGCGGGTGCCCCTCCGGCGGACATCGTAGGACCAAGCCGCCGGTCGCCAATATGTTCCCATCGGCTGGGAATATCGCCCAAAGGCAACTATGCCGACCGCTCCACCGCAACCGCTGCCGCCGACTTGACATCAAGCCGCCCCAGCATCGCCCTCGCCTGCTCGGCGCAGTGCTCGATCAGCCATCGCTCGAACGCGACGGGAGGAAGCGCGGGGGCGTAGAGGAAGCCTTGCACGACGTCGCAACCGAGCTCGGCCAGCGTCTTGCGCTGGCCCTCGGTCTCGACGCCTTCGGCGACGACGGTCATGCCGAGACCCTGTCCGACGCGCACAACGGCGGTGGCGATCGCGAGCGCGCCTGCGTCCTTCTCGATATCGCGCATGAAACTGCGGTCGATCTTGAGCTCGCGGATCGGCAGGTGCGCGAGCCGGCTGAGGCTCGAATAACCGGTGCCGAAATCGTCGACCGAGAGCCCGACGCCGAGCTCGCGGATCGCGTTCATGGTCTCCAGCGCGGCGACGCTGTCCTGCATGAACGCGCCTTCGGTGATCTCCAGCATCAAGACGGCCGCCGGCAGATCGTATTCGGCAAGGATGTCCTTGAGCCGCGCGGCCAGCGTGACGTTGCGGAAATTGATCGGCGACAGGTTCACCGACACGCAGGGAATGTCGAGCCCGGCGCGGCGCCAGCTCGCCATCTGGCGGCAGGCCTCGCGCACCGACCACAGGCCGATCTGCTCGATCAGGCCGCACTCTTCGGCAAGCGGAATGAACTTCGCCGGCGAGACGTCGCCGAGCACGGCATCACGCCAGCGCGACAGCGCCTCCACGCCGTGGATCGCACCGTCGCAGCTGCGGATCTGCGGCTGGTAGCTGAGGCTCAGCGCTCCCTCCGTGATGGCGCGGCGCAGCGCCGCGATCAGCGCCAGCCGCTGCTCGGTGAGCCCGTTCATCTCGGCGCTGAAGATGCGGTGGGTCGAGCGTCCCGCCTGCTTGGCCATGTACATGGCGGCGTCGGCCTGCTGCATCAAGGTGTCGATGTCGGTCGCATGGTCGGGATAGAGGCTGATGCCGATGCTGGCCGACATCGGCATCAGCTTCGATCCGAGCCTCAAGGGTGCGGCCAGCGCTTCGGTGATCCCCGCCGCGACGCGCTCGGCGCTTTCGGCGTTGCGTTGCGGCAGCAGGATGACGAACTCGTCGCCGCCGAGCCGTCCCAGCATGTCCTCGGGACCGATATGCTGGCGCAGGCGCTGTGCGAGCTGGACCAGGAGCTCGTCGCCGGCGGCGTGACCGAGCGTGTCGTTGACGTCCTTGAAATGGTCGACGTCGAGGAACGCCAGCGCGACATGGCTGCCGGTCGGGCAGGCATCGATCGCCGTGGTGATCAGGTGCCGCAGCTGCGCACGGTTCGGCAGGCCGGTGAGGATGTCGTGATAAGCGAGCCGCGCGATCTCGGCGCGCGCTTCCTTGCGCTCGATCGCGAAGGCACCGAGACTGACGCAGGCCTCGACGATGCGCCGGTGCCAGTTGCTCGGCGCGCGGGGTTCCCGATAATAGAAGGCGAACGTTGCGATGACGCGGCCGTCCTTGGCCTTGACCGGGGTCGACCAGCAGGCGCGCAGCCCGACCGCCAGCGGCATCGCCTTGTACGGCTGCCAGCGCGGATCGATCTCCAGATCGGTCGCCAGCACCGGCCGGCCATAGAAGGCGGCGGTCCCGCAGGAGCCGACATCGGGGCCGATCGCAATACCATCCAATGCGCGGGAATAGTCCTCGGGCAGGCTGGGGCCGCCGAGCGGGTGGATCAGGCCTGCGGCATCGACGTGAAGCAGCGAGCAGACGACATCGGGTGCGATCTCTTCGACGCGGCGGCACAGCCTGTCCGCGATCTCGGTAATCGGAACCTCGTCGGCGAGCGCGCCCATGATGAGCTGCTGGAGCGAGCGCAGCTGCTTGGTCTCGGTGATGTCCTCAAGCAATGCGAAGATGTGCTTGACCCGGCCCTTCTTGTCGCGGAACGCGTCGATCCTGGCGCAGACCCAGATCTCCTCGCCGTCCTTGGTGTAGAAGAGGATCTCGGCTTCACCGCCGGGACCGCCCTCGATGAGACGCCGTCCGATCGCCCTCAGGGCCTTCCGATCGGTGTGACGCCCGGCCAGGAGAGCTGTCGCCCGTCGTCCTTCCGCTTCCGCGGCGGAATAGCCGAACAGCGAGGCAAACGCCGCATTCGTGTAGCGTATATCCAGCTTCGGGCCGGTGACGAGCACGGCGCGGTTGGTCTGGTCCGAGACCGCGTCGAGCAGCGCGATCCGCGCGCGCCGTTCGGCCTCGGCGCTGACGTCGCGCGCGAACACGACGTGATGCGTCCCGGCGCCGCCGTCGATGAAGGAAACCGAAATGGCCGCCCGAATCCTGCTGCCGTCACGCCGCGTGAGGCTGATCTCGTCGCGGAATTCCGCGACCGGGTCGGCTTGCAGGCGTTTGAGCGTGAGAACTGCGGCATCACGACCGAGCACCTCGGTGCGCGCGAGCCTCCAGATTCGTTCCGCGCCGGCGTTGAAATGCGTGATGCGGCGCACGCCGTCGACGATGACGATGCCGTCGTCGGCGCGTTCGAGCGCCATCCGCAGCACGTCCGGCATTTCGGTCACAAGGCAGTCGGAGGCAGACATCGTTGAACCCGGAGGGCATCGGGAGGAAGCGGTGATCGACCGACGCTAGCGCTCGATAGTGTCCAAGATGTTTTTGCAATCCCGTGGCGTCCCGCCAAGACGCGACATGCTTAACGTTTTCCGAAAAAAGAAGCGGGGATGCGGTCTTTGCGGAACCTAGTTCGCAGGATCGCCGTGCTTGTACAGCCGGCCGGCGACCGCCCGCACCTTGCGCGGTGAAGCTTGCCAGATCGCGAGTGCCGACAATCCGCTTACGAGCATCGCGATGCCGAAGCCGAGCGTGTAGTCGCCGGCGCGGTCGTAGAGGAAGCCGGTGACCCACGGTCCGGCCGCACCGCCCGCCAGCGCCGCCAGCATGATCGTGCCGAAGATGCTGCCCTGGTGCTTGCCCTGGAAAATCTCGAACACCACCGCGCCCATAATCGAGGTGAGGCCGTAGCCGAGCGCGCCTTGCGTGAACACCATCACGTAGACCAGCCACAGCGACGGCTGGAACTTCAGTGCCATCAGCGCCGCAAAGCAGATCGCAAAGCCCGCGCAGCTGATCGCCCACACCCATTCCCGCCCGATCCGGTCGGAGACATGGCCGAGCAGGATCTGGCCGGGAATGCCGAGCAGGCTGACGGTGCCGAGCGCCCACACTGCGACACCGGGACTGAAGCCGATATCGAGCAGGAACTTGGTCTGGTGCACCTGCACCGCGTACCAGATGTACAGGCCGCAGAAATAGCCGAGTGCGATCCACCAGAATCGTGCGGTCGCGACGGCGCGTCTCAGCGTCCAGTCGGTACCGACCCAGGCGGGATCGACGACGTTGGAGATGGGTTGGGCGGCGCCCGTGGCCGGAGCGGCATCGCCATCCGGTTCGAGGCCAATGTCCTGCGGGCGCTTGTGCAGCAGCAGGTTGACCGGCGCCAGCACGACCAGGATGAGCAGGCCCATCGCGGTGCAGGCGGTGCGCCAACCGGTCCCTTCGATCATGTGCTGCACCCATGGCAGCAGCGTCACCGAGCCGATGCCGACGCCGGCAAAGGCGATGCCGATGGCGAAGCCGCGCTTGCGGATGAACCAGTTCGGCAGGAACAGCGACTGGCCGGAATAGCCGAGACACACCGAGCCGGCACCGACCATGACGCCGATGGTGACATAGAGATGCCAGGGCGCGGTGGTGAGCGGCGCAAGCAGCAATCCGCCGCCCATCAGCACGACACCGAGCTCCATCACCGCGCGCGGGCCGGCGCGATCCATCAGACGGCCGATCAGCGGACTGACCACACCCGACACCACGAAGCCGAAGGAGAAGGCGCCGGCGGTGACGCCGCGCTCCCAGCCGAATTCGGAGATGATCGGAGGGAAGAACAGTGAAAAGGCGGTGCGCGCGTTGACGCCGATGGCCATGGTGACGAAGGTCACGGCGACCACGACCCAGCCGTAGAAGAACGGAAGCCGCATGTTGTGCTTATTTCATCCCTGGACGGTCCTTGGGACCATCTGAGGGGGCCCGGGTCAAGGGGATTTCGCGCATGCCCGTCGGGCAAGATGCGTCAGGGTGACCTCAGGCGGCGTCGCGCCGTGAAGGTTTGACGGGCGCGTCGAACAGGATTTGCTCGATCGGCTGCGGACGGCCGAACAGATAGCCTTGCGCAAAATTGACGCCGAGCGCCTTCAGCCGCTCGTACTCCTCGCGGGTCTCGACACCCTCGGCGGTGACCGACATGTCCAGCCCGCGCGCCAGCGTCACGATCGAGGAAATGATGGCGGAGCTGCGCGGCTGCTGCGTGAGGTTGCGGATGAACGACTTGTCGATCTTGATCTTGTCGAACGGGAACGCAGTCAGATAGCTGAGCGACGAATAGCCGGTGCCGAAGTCGTCGAGCGCGAGCTCGACGCCGAGGTGCTTTAGCCGCTGCATGAAGGCGTGGTTCTCGCCGCCGCGCTCCAGCAGCACGGATTCCGTGATCTCGATCTCCAGCCGCCGGGGCGGCAGGCCGGCATCGGCGAGCGCAGCGCAGATCACCTCGAACAGCTCGGCCTCCTTGAACTGGATCGGCGACAGGTTGACGGCGACCGCGAGATCGGAGGGCCAGCCGGCCGCATCCGCGCAGGCGCGCCGCAGCACGAATTCGCCGAGCGGCACGATCAGCCCGGTCTCCTCCGCAAGCGAAATGAACTGGTCCGGCGGGATCAGGCCGCGTGCCGGATGCCGCCAGCGCACCAACGCCTCGAAACCGCGCCGCGCGCCGCTGAGGGCGTCGACGAACGGCTGGTAGTGCACCTCCAACTGGCATTGCGCGATGGCGTCGCGCAGATCCCCTTCCAGCGTGTTGCGGGCCTCGAGCTCGGCCGACATCGCCTCGTCATAGATGGTGAAGCAGTTGCGACCCGCCGATTTCGAGCGATAGAGCGCAAGGTCCGCCTTCTTTAACAGTTGCTCCTGATCGCTGCCGTGATCCGGCGCGATGGCGATGCCGATGCTGGTGCCGATCTCGATGCGATGACCGGGCAGGAGGAACGGTTCGGTCACGAGCTTGGCGATCCGCGCCGCAAGCTCGGTCGCGCAGGCGCGCTGGTCCTCGCCGACTTCCTGGATGATGGCGAACTCGTCGCCGCCGAGCCGCGCCAGAACGTCGCTGGCGCGCACGGCGGATTTCAGCCGCTGCGCCACCTGACGCAGCAGCGCATCGCCGGCACCGTGACCGAGGGAGTCATTGACGTTCTTGAAGCGGTCGAGGTCGAGCATCAGGATCGAGAACGGCAGGCCCCGCACGCTCAACTGGCTGTTCATCTCGTCGAGCCGGGTGAGGAAGAAGGCGCGGTTCGGCAATCCGGTCAGGATGTCGGTCTGGGCGAGCTCGAGCACCCGCCGGTTGGCCAGCGACAGCCGCCGCGAATTGCGGCTTGCGAGCATGAGATAGGTCGACAGCGACAGCGTCAGCAGCAGGCCGACGATCAGCACTGCACCCGCGCGATCATAAGTCGTATCCAGCGGACCGCCGGCGGTTGGAACCGCTCGCAGCTGCCAATCGGTATCGCCGATCTTGAGGCTGCCCGACCAGTGCAGCGCCCGCGCGACGTCCCGCATCGACTGCGGGGCCGCAGCCGCCGACGAATAATCCGGCAGCATCTGCTCCAGGCTGACGATCTGCGCGCTGAAGGGCGGATAGACGTTCATGCTGACCGCGGGACTTGCTGCGGTGGTCACGCGAATGGCGTGGATCAGCAGCGGCAGGTCGAAGATGCCGACCACGAAACCGGCGAGATTGCGGCGCCGGTCCGCGACCGTCTCGCGCGAGGTTCCCTTGGCGTAGACCGGAACGGCGACGAGGACGTCGGGCAGCCGGCCGCCCTCCCTCGGCTCGAACAGGCGGGTGCGAACGGCTGCGACCTGATCGTTGTCGCGCGCGCGCTCCAGGATCGCGCGGCGCTCCGGGACGGTGGCGTAGTCCATGCCGTAGACCGACGAGGTCTTCGGCTGGGTCGAATAGAACACCGGAAAATATTCGTCACCCTGCGGCGCGGTCGCGAACGTCTCGCCCTGGAGCGACTTGATGCGATAACCGGACACGCCGTCCGTGATCGCCGCGGCCTCGTATTCGGCGCGCTCCTTGCGGTTGACGCGCGGCAGCCAGGCGATGCGCAGCATGCCGGGATGGTGCTCGAACAGGCGGGCGCTGAAGGTCTCGAATTCGCTGCGGGTGACTTCGTCGCTGGTGGATTCGAACAGCATGCGCAGCGCGATGAGCCTGGAGATGTATTCGCCCATGCCGTTCTGCACGACGATCGCTTCGGTTTCGGCCGCGTTCTCGAACTCGATCCTGTTGACGCGATCTTCCCACCGGGCCACGGCGGCCGCGCCCACGACCGAGAACAGAAGACCGACGCCGACCGCGACGAGCGCAGGGCGATAGAGCCCGAGCGGCGGCGCGGCACGCCACCATCCGGTCATACGCCTCCGATCCTGATCATTCTGATCGCGATCGCCCATCTTGAAGCCGCCGTCCCCTATCCGCGATGTACCGAACCTCTGGTTGAGGAGCCGGCGCCGCTATCGGAACAAGACGGCGGTTAAGAACTGCACAATTTCGGAACCGGCTGGTTCCGCAACGCGTGGATTAGTTAACGAAGTGCGCGAACGAACCGGCATTGTGGCCCGAAGGCTACCTCTCCGGCCGCCTTGCGGCCGCGGCGCTGGAAACGGCCGGACCAGATCCGACGCGCGCGGGCCTGTTGCGCGACATCGACGATGTCGGCCGCTTCGACATTAGCGGCAGCACTGTCACCGCCGGCCTGCGCATGCTCGACGCGCCGCCGAAGGAATTCTTGACGGTGATCCAGAAGGACGGGACGTTCAAGGCAGTGGATCGGCTTTAAGGCCGCCGTGTCCAGCGCTCGGCGTTGACGGCGCCCGGCGGGATCTCGCCTTTGACGATCGCCTCGACCTGCCGCACGGTTTCCAGCGACTGATATTCGATCGCCTGCGGCGTCAGCCCGCCGACATGCGGCGTTGCGATGACGTTGGCAAGCTTCGCCAGTTCCGGCGTCGGCATCTGGTCGGGCGCGCGGCCGACATCCATCGCGGCGCCGGCGATGCGACCATCGCGCAACGCCCGCGCCAGCGCGGCTTCGTCGACGAGATTGCCGCGCGAGAGATTAATGAATAAGGCATGCTTCTGCATGCGCGCCAGCGCCGCTTCGCCAATCAGGCTCTCGGTCTCTTCGTTGGCAATGGCAAGGCAGACGACGTAGTCCGACGCCGCGAGGAGCTCGTCGAGAGCGACCTGTCGGATCGCAGCATCGCCGACGGTCGCGAAGGGATCGGAGACCAGCACCTCCATGCGCAACGCCTTCGCCGCTTCGGCAAGGTATCGCCCGATGCTGCCATAGCCGATGATGCCGAGCTTGCTGCCGGCGAGTTGGCGGCCCATCCGCGCCTCCGCCTTGCGGCCGGCCTGGTAGTCCGCCGTCGTGCGCGAGATGCCGCGGGAGAGATCGACCATGAAGCCGAGCGCCAGCTCGGCGACCGCCTGGACGAAGCCGGGCCCGGCGCGGGTCACGAGCACGCCGGCCGCTGACGCCGCTTCCACATTGACGTTACGGATGTCGACAGCACAGCGGACGAAGGCCCGCAGATGCGGCAGCTGCGCAAAGATCTCGCCGCGCCCTTCGGTCATGCGATCGGCAACGATGATATCGGCATCTTTCGCGGCCCGCACCAGGCCGGCGGCGTCCAGTGGATCATCGCCCTCATGCAGGATCACCTCGGCGGCCGCGCGCAGGCCGGTCAGGCTGCGATCGCCGTAGTAGTTCCGCCGCATTTCCGGCGTGTGAGCCAACAGCACCTTCACGACAAGACTCCTTCGATAACCGAATGCCCGCGGCAGCGCGGTGCTCAGCCACGGCACGAAGGCGATGACGAGCAGGCAGGGACTTGCAGGATCGGCCTGCGGCCACATCCGCGCAAGGGGTGCTGTCGCGCAGAGCCGAAATCGATCCAATCGGAGCATAGATCAATAGGCGATTCATATGGATGAGCCCAGATCGATGCCCTCCGGCTCCGGCAGACCCTGCCCCATTTTGCCGCACGCCGAGCGTGATCCAGTGCACAGACAGACGCGTGGCGGCCCCCTACAAAAAGTGGCATCATCGTGCGCATTGCCGATGGAGGTGACACCATGCGCCGTCCAGTCTTTTCCAATTTGCTCGTTGCGTCCGGTTTTCTTGCGCTCGCGCAGTTGATGACGCCGACCGACGCCGCCGCAGAAGCGCGGCTCGCGCTGGTGATCGGCCAGTCCGCCTATCGCACGGTGCCGGAACTGCCGAACGCCGCCAACGACGCCAAGGGCATGACCGAGCTGCTCGGCAATGCCGGCTTCACCGTGACCACCGCCGCCAATCTGGCGCAGAACGAGATGCGCGCGGCGATCTCGGATTTCGCCGGCAAGGTCAGCGCCAGTGGCGCCGACACCGTCGCTTTGGTGTTCTATGCCGGCCATGGCCTGCAGATCGACGGCGAGAATTATCTGGTGCCGGTCGATCTCGATCCCAAGCGCGAGGCCGACATTCCGCTCCAGGGCGTCCGGCTGAACGACCTGCTCAACACGCTCGGCGCGCTGCCGACGCGGGCGCGCATCTTCATGCTCGATGCGTGCCGCAACAATCCGTTCCCGGCGCTGAGCGGCGCCGGCCATGGGCTTGCGATCGTCGATACCAGGGCCGGCGCACCAGGCTCCTTCATTTCCTATTCAACCTCGCCAGGCGCCGAAGCCGAGGACGGCTCCGGCATCGACAGCCCCTACACCACAGCCGCGCTGGCCATCGCCAGGCAGCCGAATTTGCCGATCGAGGAGGTATTCAAGCGCATCCGCGTCGCCGTCGCGCAATCGACCGACGGACGGCAGATTCCCTGGGAAAGCTCCTCGCTGACGACCGATTTCAAATTCTTCGGCGATAGCGGCGGCAGTCAGCCTGCCACGCCGGTCGCATCCTCGATGGCACTCGCCAGCGGCACGCGCAGCGTCGAGGAATGGCGCAGAGACTTGCAAGGCAAGCCGGCCATGGTCGCCTACGAACTCGTCATCGCCGACGACACGGTGCCGGCATATCAGGCCTATATCGAACTCTACGCACAAGACGCCCGCACGCCGCGCCTGCGCACGGTGCTGGAACGGCGGCGCCAGATGCTGGCCTGGGAGCGCGCAACCGCGATCAACACCCGCGCTTCGTTCGAGGCTTATCTGGCCAACTGGGACAACAGCGACCTCGCTGCGACCGCGCGCAGGCTGCTGCTCCGGGTGCAGAACCGCAACTATGGCCTGCCTGTCGCCGCCGCCGCAACCCCTGCCCCGGTTGCCGTCGCTATCGCGCCGACCTGCCCGTGCTCGACGCCGGCAACGCCCGTCAATCCGAGCGTCGCGCCCGTGATCAAGAAGCGCGTCGACGACACACCGCGGAAGCGGAAAGTCGTCGAGACGCCGCCCAAGCGCCGCCCGGCGCCGCGGGACGAAGTGATCTACGAGCGCGCGCCGCCATCGGGTCCGCCGCCTGCCGCCCTGATGCAAGGCATCGGCGTCGGTATCGGGATCGGCATCGGAATGGGCGGCCGCGGCGACGACCACTATCGCGGCGACTCCCGCAGATACTAAACCGCTCCGGGACGAACGGAGATCCGCGCTCGGCCAATCGCGCGAGCCGGATCTACTGCGGCAGCACCGGATGATCCCGCTGGACGGCCTCCCGGATCCAGCCTGCCTGGATCGCGCGAAACAGGACCTGCGCGGTCTTGGTATCGTAGGCCTTCATGCAGAGGTCGACGATGCGGCGGACGGCGTCGTCGCGCATCAGGTCGTCGGAGATCTTCATCGCCATTTCCATCGCGACGCGGGCCGCGCGGTCATAGCGCTCGCGCTGGCCGGCCTGCGCGGAACCTGCCGCGTTGGCGGAAGCGGCATCGCAGATCGCGCGGATGCGTTCGGCGGCCTCGATGTCGCCGAGCGGTCCTTCGATCGCTTCGTCCCAGATGTCCTGTCGCATCTTTCGCGCGAACCAGCGCATTGCTCGCTCCGTCACTGATCGAGCGAGCATAAACGGCGCTCACGCCGCGCGCTACGCCTCGGGTACGATCTTGCCGGGGTTGAAGATGTTGAGCGGATCGAGCGCCTTCTTCAGCGCCCGCATCGCATCGAGCGCTTCGGGGCCGAGCTCCGCCTTCAGATATTTCTGCTTGCCCTGGCCGATGCCGTGCTCGCCGGTGCAGGTGCCGTCCATGGCCTGCGCGCGCTCGACCAGGCGATGCATGAACTCCTCGCCGCGCGCCATCTCGGCCGCATCGTTGGTGTCGCAGACCAGCGAGCAATGGAAATTGCCGTCGCCGACATGGCCGACGATCGGCGACAACAAATTGAGGCGCTTCAAATCCTCCTCGGTCTCGCTGACGCAATCGGCGAGCCGCGAGATCGGCACGCAGACGTCGGTCGCGACCACGCCGATGCTGTCGCCGGGCCGCAACGCCTTCACGGACCAATAGGCATCGTGCCGTGCCTGCCACAGCCTGGTGCGATCCTCCGGCTTGGTGGTCCAGGAGAAATCGCCGCCGCCGCAGTCCTTGGCGATCTCGCCGAAGGCCTTCGACTGCTCGGCAACCTCGATCTCGCTGCCATGGAATTCCATGAGCAGCAGCGGCGTCTCCGGCAGCGTCAGCTTCGAATAGGCGTTGCAGGCCTTCACCTGCGCCGCATTGAGCAGCTCGATGCGCGCTACGGGAATGCCGGTCTGGATCGCCAGAATCACGGCCTGACAGGCCCCGTGCACCGTCGCGAACGACACCGCGCCGGCCGCGATCGTCTCGGGGATGCCGCGTAGACGGATGGTCAGCTCCGAGATGATACCGAGCGTGCCTTCGGCGCCGACGAACAGATGGGTCAGGTCGTAGCCCGCGGATGATTTCTTGGCGCGCGTACCTGTGCTGATGATTTCACCGTCGCCGCGCACCACTTTCAGCGCCAGCACGCTCTCGCGCATGGTGCCGTAGCGCACCGCATTGGTGCCGGAGGCCCGGGTCGAGGCCATGCCGCCGAGAGAGGCATCCGCGCCGGGATCGAGCGGGAAGAACAGGCCCTGGTCGCGCAGATACTCGTTCAGTGCCTTGCGGGTGACGCCGGGCTGGATCACGCAGTCGAGGTCCTCGGCATGCACCGCGAGCACCTCGTTCATGTCGCGCAGGTCGATGGAGATACCGCCGGCGGGCGCGTTGACCTGGCCCTCGAGCGAGGTGCCGGTCCCGAAAGGAATGACAGGGACGCGGTTCCTGGCGCAGATCCGCACCACGTCCTGGATGTCGGCGGTCTCCTGCGCCATCACCACGCCGTCAGGCGGCTGGTTGGGGATCCAGGTGGTGGTATGGCCGTGTTGCTCGCATACGGCCTGCGAGGTGATGAGGCGGTTGCCGAAGCGTGCGGCAAGCTGCTCCAAAGCGCTCGCGAGGGCTTTCGGCTCAGGCCGCGGCGGATTATTGGTGACGGTCGTACCCACGGAATTCCTCCCGACAGAAGAACCGTGGCAAAGGACATAAAACCGGTCAAGTCAAGCTACTGGACGCATAGCTGGAAGGAAACATGCCGGAGACCGCCGCCTCAGCGCCCCAATCAGAGCCGTTCCGCGCCGCGATCATGCAGATCGAGCCGCAATGGATCGACTATAACGGCCATCTCAACATGGCCTATTACAACGTGATGTTCGATCGCGCGATCGACCAGCTCTGGAGCGAGCTCGGCATCGGGCCGACTTACATGAAGGAGCGGGGTGGCTCGACCTTCACCACCGAATGCCATGTGCGTTACTTGCGCGAAATCCATCTCGGCGATCCCGTGCAGATCTTCGTCTGGTTGCTCGAGGCCGACGACAAGCGGCTGCACACGTTCGAGGAGATGCGGCACGCGAGCGAGGGTTGGCTGTCGGCCACGTCCGAGAACATGTCGCTGCACATGGACATGAATGCGCGGCGCGTCGCGCCGTTTCCGCCTGACATCGGCGAGCGCATCGCTGCGGTCACAAAGGCCCACAGCGCCGTTCCCCGCCCCGAAGGCATCGGCCGGAACGTGGCTATGCCCTCGAAGCATTAGCAGCTCGGGTGCTGTGGTTCACCTCTCCCCAGCGGGGAGAGGTCGGATTGCGCAGCAATCCGGGTGAGGGGCCGCAGCAATAAGTGAGAGTGTAACCCCTCACCCGGATCGCATCTCACGATGCGATCCGACCTCTCCCTACGGGAGAGGTGAGTATCGCCGCTATATCCTGTTGCGGCCGCGAGCCAAGCCGACCACGGCCGAGACCAGGAACAGGACCACCGCGATGAAGAAGATGATCTTGGCGATCTCGACCGAAGCGCCGGCGATGCCGCCGAAGCCCAGGATGCCGGCGATCAGTGCGATAACCAGAAACGTCAGAACCCAGCCTAGCATGGTCAAACCCTCGTCTTGATGTCTGTCTGCATCTGGCGCGGCGGGCCGCACCACCTGCCGAGACAATCTCGAGGCGGGAACGATGGTTCCGGCGCGCGCAGGAGCGAAATTCGCCGCCTTCGCAGGAACAAATCGGCCTGCCGCTTACGTGGAAAACCCCTTGCCGCCGCCCCATATAGGCAGCAATCCCTGTTATGAAGGCTCCCTCCCGCGACGGCGTGGTGCCATCGTGGGCCAATGATTCGCATGACCGAGCCGAGCAAGATCACAGGCGTACCCGACCACCAGCCCGCAGCCGGCGGCATCGCCGCGCGTGCGCGCGCCTCGGTGGGTCCGAAATACCTCTCCGGGCTCAATCCCGAGCAGCGCGAGGCGGTGGAGACGCTGGACGGCCCGGTCCTGGTGCTGGCCGGCGCCGGCACCGGCAAGACCCGGGTGCTGACGACGCGCATCGCCCATATCCTGAGCCAGGGCCGCGCCCGTCCCGCCGAGATCCTGTCGGTGACCTTCACCAACAAGGCTGCGCGCGAGATGAAGCAGCGGCTTGGCCAGATGCTCGGCCACGCCGTCGAGGGCATGCCGTGGCTCGGCACCTTCCACTCCATCGGCGGCCGCATCTTGCGCGTCCATGCCGAGCTGGCGCAGCTCAAGTCGAACTTCACCGTGCTCGACGTCGACGACCAGGTCCGGCTGCTCAAGCAGTTGCTTCAGGCCGAGAACATCGACGACAAGCGCTGGCCGGCGCGCATGCTGGCCGGCCTGATCGACGGCTGGAAGAACCGCGGCCTGACGCCTTCGCAGGTACCCTCGGGCGAAGCCGCCACGTTCGCCAACGGCAAGGGCGGCAAGCTCTATGCGAGCTATCAGGAGCGGCTGAAGATCCTGAACGCGGCCGATTTCGGCGATCTCCTGCTGGAGAACATCCGCATCTTCCGCGAGCACCCGGATATCCTCCGGCAGTACCAGCAGCGCTTCAAGTTCATCCTGGTGGACGAATATCAGGACACCAACGTCGCGCAATATCTGTGGCTGCGGCTGCTGTCGCAGGCGCCTTCGAAGTCAACCGTGTCTACTGTCATTCCGGGGCGGCTCGAAGAGCCGGACTACGACGCGCAATTGCGCATCGGAGAATCCGGAGATGAGTCCACAACTCGGGATTCCGGGTCTGCGCCTTCGGCGCATCCCGGAACGACGGTGGCGGCGGCAGGCTCCACCAAAAACATCTGCTGCGTCGGTGACGACGACCAGTCGATCTATGGCTGGCGCGGCGCCGAGGTCGACAACATCCTGCGCTTCGACCACGATTTCCCCGGCGCCAAGGTCATTCGCCTGGAGCGCAACTACCGCTCGACCGGCCACATCCTCGCCGCCGCATCGCATCTGATCGCGCACAACGAAGGCCGGCTCGGCAAGACGCTGCGCACCGAGGACCAGGACGGCGAGAAGGTCACGGTGACCGGCTCCTGGGATTCGGAAGAGGAAGCGCGCGGGATCGGCGAGGAGATCGAGCAGCTGCAGCGCCAGGGCGAGAAGCTCAACGAGATCGCGATCCTGGTGCGCGCCTCCTACCAGATGCGCGAGTTCGAAGACCGCTTCGTCACGCTCGGCCTGCCCTATCGCGTCATCGGCGGCCCGCGCTTCTACGAGCGCGCAGAAATCCGCGACGCGCTGGCTTATCTGCGCGTCATCAATTCGCCGGCCGATGACCTCGCCTTCGAGCGCATCGTCAACGTCCCCAAGCGGGGCCTCGGCGACGCCACCGTGCAGATGTTGCACGACCATGCCCGCAAGCGCCGCATTCCCCTGTTCGAGGCGGCCCGCGCGGTGGTCGAGACCGACGAGCTGAAGCCGAAGGCGCGCGGCTCGCTTCGCGACGTCGTCGCCCAGTTCGACCGCTGGCGCGCCCAGCGCGAGGTCACCGCACACACCGATCTCGCCCAGATCGTGCTCGACGAGAGCGGCTATACCGAGATGTGGCAGAAGGACCGTTCGGCGGACGCCGCGGGCCGGCTCGAGAACCTGAAAGAGCTGGTGCGCTCGATGGAAGAATTCGAGAACCTGCAAGGGTTCCTCGAGCACATCTCGCTGGTGATGGATCGCGACGGCGGCGCCGAGGACGACGCGGTGTCGCTGATGACGTTGCATTCGGCCAAGGGGCTCGAATTCGACAATGTGTTCCTGCCTGGCTGGGAGGAAGGCTTGTTCCCGAGCCAGCGCACGCTGGACGAACAGGGCCGCGCCGGCCTCGAGGAGGAGCGCCGCCTCGGCCATGTCGGCCTGACGCGTGCGAGACGGCGCGCGAAAATCTATTTCGCGACCAACCGCCGGATCCATGGCACCTGGTCGACCACGATCCCGTCGCGCTTCCTCGACGAATTGCCGGCGGCCAATGTCGAGATCACGGAATCCAAGGGCGGCTCGGCCTGGGGCGGCACCGGCGGCTACGGCGCCTCGCGCTTCGACGACATGGAAGCGTTCGGCTCCAGCTATTCGACGCCGGGCTGGCAGCGGGCCCAGGCCAACCGCAACCGCGGCGGCGGCCGCAACGGCGGTGGCGGTGGTTTCGAGGAAGAGGCCGCCCCGTTCTCGTCTTCGGCCTCACCCGATTTCGGCAGCTTCTCCTCGCGCCGCCGCGGGCCCCTGACGATCGAGGGCGAGCTGGTCGCCAAATCGACCGGCACGATCTCGGAATTTTCGCTGCAAGACCGCGTCTTCCACCAGAAATTCGGCTACGGCCGCGTCACCAAGATCGACGGCAACAAGCTCACCATCGCCTTCGACAAGGCCGGCGAGAAGAAGGTCGTGGACAGCTTCGTGCAGCGGGCGTGAGGCCGATATGGCTCGGTATGTGGCCATCATCGAAGACGCCGGCCCGGATCATGCGGTGGGCGTCTGGTTTCCCGACCTGCCCGGCTGCATTTCCGGCGGTGACGATGTCGACGAGGCCCTGGAGAATGCGCCCGAGGCGCTCGCGCTCTATGCGCAGGACCTGATCGCGGATGGCCGGCAGCTGCCCCCGCCAAGACCATTGGACGAGCTCAAGGCCGACCCTGACGTGGCCAACGACCTCAGGAACCACACGGTCGCCCTGATTGCATGGCCTCCCCTCACCGAGGCGACCGAGTGAGGACCGTTCGCGCCACCGACGCAACTCTCGACAGTTCTCGTCCGAACAGCCCTTGACCATCACGAACTTCCCCGTATCAGATGCAACCCATGGTCCGGGGCTCCGTCACACTGGTCGTACTTGCATTGGGGATGCCATCGCTTGCGGCGGCGGAGACCATCAGCTTTGGCGATTCGATGGGAAAGCTGGCGGCAAGCTGCGGTGCGGAAATCGTCGCCAACTGCCGCGGCGTCAACCCGGATTCGACCCGCCTGAAGGAGTGTCTGTCGCGTAACCGCGACGTGCTGTCCCAGCAGTGCGCGAGCGACTATCTCAGCGCGTTCGACGCCATCCAGAAGCGCGTCGCCGCGCGCGTCACGGTGGCGAATGCCTGCCAGCGCGAGATCGTCAAGATCTGCGGCGGCTCGACCAAGCAGACCAGCAGGTCGATCCCCTGCCTGGTCTCGACCCCCAAGGGCATCAGCAACAACTGCCTGAAGGCCGTCGACGACGCGGGGTATCGCTGATGCGCCCGAAGGGATTTCCCACCGCCGGAATCGGCATCGCGTTTGGTTTTGGCTTCGCCCTGCTCGCGGGCGCAGCCGGCGCGCAGACGGCGGCGCCGACCCGCGATGACATCATCGCCAAGCTGAACCATTTTGAAGAAGACGCCGAGGTCGACCTGCCAGAGCTGAAGCAACAGGTGATGCAACGCGCCAGGGCGCGGATCAGGAACGATCCGGGTCCGGTGAACCGGCCGCTGATCGCGCCGGATCTTGCCAAGCTGCCCGCCTTCAACGCGCAGATCCAGTTCGATGCCGACACGCCAATCATCCAGCCCGCCTCTTATCAGACCGTCGGCCGCATCGCGGACGCGCTGGTTCATTCCTCGCTGCTGCCGTACACATTCCTGATCGTCGGCCATGTCGAATCCAATTCGAAGACGCGTGAGGCCAATGCGATCCTGAGCCAGCGCCGCGCGGACGCGGTCCGCGACGTGCTGGTGAACACGTTCAAGATCTCGACCAAGCGGCTGCAGCCGATCGGCCTCGGCGAGGAGCAGTTTCTCGACCGGGCCAGGCCGACTTCGGCCGTCAACGGCCAGTTGCAAATCCTGACCTATGCCAAGCTGCCTGAGGAGGCGCCTGCGCATCCGGTTGCCGCGCCTGCGGCGAAAAAGCCCGCCAAGAAACGCTGAGCAAAGACGGCCTCGCGCCTGGCGGAACCCTTTGAAGTTCTGACCGTTTTGTGGACCTGTCAGGAGCGCGCCAATGCGGTCTTGCGCGACAAAAGCGCCGGTTTGTGCACCGCCCGGTCCAGTGCTATAGCCACTATTCGCCCTTCCCGACCCCGTGCTGCATGAGACCGAAATGGGTGGCTTTTTCCAGCGCCAGCTTGCCGTTTACGTCGAGTACCATCGCGACCCCCGGAACACGGCAATGCATGTGGTCGGTATTCTTCTGTTGTTCACCGGCGCCGTGCTGCCGCTGACGCTGGTCAAGCTTCCGCTGTTCGGTTTCGATGTCAGCCTGGCGGTGATCCTGGCCCTGCCGGTTCTGATTTATTGGCTGCTGCTCGATGTGGCGCTTGGGATCGGCATTCTGGCGGTCTCGATCGTGCTGTTTTCGGTTGCGACGACCATTGCCGCGCAAGTCAGCACAATGGCGATGTGGGCGATTTTCGCCGCGCTGGTGGTGCTCGGCCTCGCCGCACAGGCCATCGGCCACAAGGTTTTTGAGGGGCGCGAAGCCTCGTTGTTCACTTTTCCCTCGCACCTTTTGCTTGGACCGATGTTCGTGATGGCAAAATTATTCATTGCAATGGGCTTCCGTCGCGACCTTGCCGCGATTCTGGCGCCTCTTCCCGCCAATTCCCTTTCAACCCGATAGCTCTAGAAGCGAAACAGCACCCTTCTGCATGGCTCTCGTACTGGTTACCGGTGGCAGCGGCTTCATCGGACATCATCTCGTCGAAGCGCTCCGCGCCCGTGGGCAGCGGGTGCGTATTCTCGATGTCCGTGCGCCGGCAACGGCGAATGGCGACGTTGAATACATCCACGGCTCCGTACTGGACGGCGCCGCGGTCGATGCTGCGATCGCCGGGGTCGATCAGGTCTATCACCTCGCCGGCCTGCCCGGCATGTGGGTCGCCAACAAGCAGGACTTTCACGACGTCAATTGCCGGGGCACCGAAATCGTGCTCGCGGCCGCAATGAAGCGCGGCGTGTCGCGTTTTTTGCACTGCTCGACGGAATCAATCCTGTTCCCCTATTCCGACCTCAAAGGCGCTCGCGCCGAAGAGGCGCTGCAGCCGGCCGAGGCGATGCCGGGCGCCTATACGCGGTCGAAGTCGCTCGCCGAGCATCATGCCGCCAAGGCGGCGGCCAATGGCTTTCCGCTCGTGATCGGCACGCCGACCATGCCGATCGGCGCCGCCGACCACAATCTGACGCCGCCGACCGCGATGCTGTGGTACTTCCTCCAGAAGAAGGTGCAGCCGCATCTCGACTTCCTGGTCAATCTCGTCGACGTTCGCGACGTTGCCACGGGCCTCGTGCTGACCATGGAACGCGGCCGCCTCGGCCAGCGCTACATCCTCGGCGGCGACTGCGTCCCGCTCGGCAACATCCTGCGGATGATGTCGGCGATGAGCGGCCGCCGGCAGTATCCGATTGTCGTCCCCGGCAGGATCGCCGAGCTCTCCGCAATCATGCTCGAATACATCTCCGATCAATTCACGCGCCGGCCGCCCAACGGCACCGCCGAGGGCGTGCGCATTGCGCTCGCCGCCAGCGATCTCTCGATCGGCAAGGCGCGCACCGAGCTCGGCTATTCGCCGCGCCCGATCGAACCGGTCTTGCGCGAAACTATCACCCATCTGCTCGCCCGCAACGGCCAGCTGCCCTCCGGCGCCATCGCGCATCGCGCGCTCTCCTCGCGCGCGAGCTGAGCTTTCCGCCCAACGCAAAGAACCTTCATGTCCCTTGATTTCAGCAAGCTTCTCTCTGTCGCCTGGGGTGGCTGGACCACGACCTGGCCGACGCAATTGCTCGCCCTGATCTGGCTCGCCTGGCTCGCCAGCTGGGTCGGCGCCTCGTTCTGGCAGGGCCGCACCCAGAAGCAGGTGATGACGCTGGCGTCCGGCCGCTATCGCATCCCGATCCTGGTCGGCGGCATCCTGTTCACGCCGTGGACCGCGGAAGTGCTGGGCGAGAAACCGCTCTGGGTCTTCAGCAACCTAGGCGTCTACATCGTGGCGCTGATCGTGCTCGCCGGCATTTCCTTCACCTGGTGGGGACGGCTCCATCTCGGAAAATTCTGGTCCAACGCCATCACCCACAAGGAAGACCACCGCGTCGTCGACACCGGCCCGTACGGCATCGTGCGCCATCCGATCTACACCGGGCTGATCGCCGGCATGCTCGCGACCGGCATCGCGGTCGGCACCGTGACCGCGATCCTCGGTGCGATCCTGATCTCACTCGGCATGTGGCAGAAGGGCCGGATGGAAGAGGTGTTCCTGTCCAAGGAGCTCGGCGAAGACGCCTACGGCGCCTATTGCCGCCGCGTGCCGATGATCATCCCGTTCCTATCGCCGCGGTGAGGGTTCACTCTCGAGTCCCGGACGCGCTGCAATGATCTTAGCGTTGCCCTGCGTCCGGGACACGCGCACACCGTTCGACGCGGAACCACCCCTCCCCCAATCCCGTTACCCCTCGACGCATGCACTGACCTCAGAGCATCGAGCCATGTCGGATGCCTACGATTATTTTCGCGAGCACGCGATCGCCGCCGTCCGCAAGGCGCGGGCGTTGCCGCCCGGCTGGCCGAAGCGGAAGCAGCGCACGGTGGCGCGGGTCTATCATCTCCTGTCCAAGGAGGCTGCGCTCGCGCCGAACATTCATCACCTCGAGGATTTTCGTGTGGCACGACGAGTGGAGCGGCAGATCCGCCGTTGATCTCCGGGCAAAGCCCGGCGGCGTTCTTCGCCCCATGCAAATTCGATCGGCTGCCATTCCGCGGGAATAGGCCCCGCTGGCGCGCCGTACAGGTTGACGCGGGCCCCGTCAGCCAGTTGGATGCGCGCGCACACGGGGGCTTCTCATGACCTTTTCCAGCATCTTTGCGCAGTTCGTTGCGATCCTCGGCGGCATCGCGCTGCAATGGCGGAGGCTGTCGGGCACCGAGCCCACGCCGGCCTGGGGAGAGAAGCCCGCCATTCCCGAAGCGAAGCCGCAAGGCGCGATCCCGACTTTGAAGATGCCGACGGCGCGCGGCTGGAGCGAGGGACAGAAGCCGACGGCCGCGCCCGGGCTCGAGGTCAATGCGTTCGCGGCCGGTCTCGACCATCCACGCTGGATCGAGGTGCTGCCCAATGGCGACGTGCTGATCGCGGAGGCGACGCAGATCGCAGGCGCACCGCGCACCGTATTTCACTACGCGATGCAGGCGACGATGCGCCGCGCCGCGGCGCTTGGCGTTTCCGCCAACCGCATCACGCTGCTGCGCGACAAGGACGGCGACGGCGTCGCCGAACACCGCGGCGCCTTCATGGAAAACCTCAGCCAGCCGTTCGGCATGGCGCTGGTCGGCGACACCTTCTATGTCGGCAACACCGACGGCGTGATGGCCTTCCCCTACGTCGCGGGTGCCGACCGCATCACCGCGCCGGGCAAGCGGCTCACGACCTTCAAGCCGGGCGGCCACTGGACGCGCAGCCTGCTCGCAAGCCCCGATGGCAAGAAGCTCTATGCCGGCGTCGGCTCGCTCAGCAATATCGCCGAGATGGGCATGGAGGTCGAGGAAGGCCGCGCCGCGGTATACGAGCTCGACCTCGTTGCCGGCACGCATCGCATTTTCGGCGCCGGCCTGCGCAATCCCGTGGGCCTTGCCTGGGAGCCGAATACGAATGTGCTCTGGACCGTCGTCAACGAGCGCGACGGACTCGGTGACGAGACGCCGCCGGACTATCTGACGTCGGTGCGCGACGGCGGCTTCTACGGCTGGCCCTATTGCTACTGGGGCAAGACGGTCGACGACCGCGTGCCGCAGGATCCGGCGCTCGTCGCCAAGGCGCTTCAACCGGACTATGCGCTCGGAGGCCACACTGCTTCGCTCGGCCTGTGCTGGATGCCCGCGGGCACGCTGCCCGGTTTCCCCGACGGCATGGTGATCGGCCAACACGGCTCGTGGAACCGCAGCAAGCTGTCCGGCTACAAGGTCGTGTTCATCCCATTCGAGAACGGCCGCCCCTGCGGCCCGGCGCGCGACATCCTTTCCGGCTTCCTCTCGCCCGACGAGAAGGAGTCCTATGGCCGTCCGGTCGGCGTCGCGATCGGTCCCGACAAATCGCTGCTGATGGCTGACGACGTCGGCAACGTGATCTGGCGCGTCACCGGGGCGTAAGGCGCGATGCCATTGGGTTCGCGTAACCTCTCCCGCTTGCGGGAGAGGTCGGCGCGAAGCGCCGGGTGAGGGCTCTCACCTCTTGGGGTTCTTCGTTTCGGAGACACCCTCTCCCCACCCCTCTCCCGCAAGCGGGAGAGGGAGCGCACCGCCGTCCAGGCCAATTAAGCCTCAGCCCGTCACGTGCCAACGCAAAGCGTGGCGCGCAGCTTGCGCAGCAGCGCGATCACCGACAGCGCCGTTATCAGGCCAGTCTTTGGATTTTCAGACGGGATGTTCTCGATCGACATCGAGAAGCGCGCCGAATCTGCCTCGACCTCGATGCGATGTACGTTGCGCGTCACGGTGGGATCGGCCCAGATCTGCACCTGGGTACGATCCGGCCCGACGCCCGCGAGCGACAGCGCCACCGCGACGTTGAGATTGGCGGGAAAGCCCCTTGCAGCCTCGCGCGCGGTCCCTTCGAACAGTTTCAGCGGCTCACGCAGATTGTCGATATCGATGTTGTTCGCGACGATGAACGGCGCCCCCTTCAGCCCGTCGACCGGCTTGCGCGTGACCATCTTCACCGAATGAATGGTGCCGACCGCGGCGGCGTTGACGGCATCGAGCCCGATCAGCGCCCCGGTCGGCACAATGATGCGGCCGCCATTGGCCCGCGCGAGATCGACGAGATCGAAATTGTCGAGCAGGCCGCCGACGCTGACGACGACCGCGGCCTTGCCGCGCTTCACCGCGGGCTCGACGATGGAGCGCAGATGAATGCTCGGCGCGCATTCGACCACGATGTCGGCGGCCTCGCCGAGCTGGTCGATCGGCAGAACTTGCGGCGGGTGGCGCAGGCCCTTCAGGAGGGCCTCGTGCTTCGCGCGATCGCGGACGGCCACCGCAGACAGCGCCAGGCCTTCGATGCCTTGATCAAGCGCAGTTGCAATCTTGGTGCCGATCGAGCCAAGGCCCGCGATGGCAACCCGCAATTCGTTGGAGGTTTTCTGTCCAGTCATCGCATCCTACTTTCCGGCTGGACTGATGTCATAGCGCATCATTTTCTGTATAAGCCAGCGCGAACTGGTTTGCCTTGCCGGCCCTGCCAGGACTCGCTGCGGCCTGGACCGTGATCCGCGGACGCAAAATTCGCTAATTTTTCTCCGATGGAGCTTTCCCCATGCGCACCCATTCGATCGCAGCAATCCCCGCCGACGGAATCGGCCCCGAGGTGATCTCGGCCGGGATCCGCGTGCTGGAGGCGCTGGCAAAACGCAGCGGCGACCTCGCCTTCAACGTCAAGACGTTCGACTGGGGTTCGGACTACTACAAGAAGCACGGCGTCATGATGCCGGCCGACGGCCTCAGCGAGCTGAAGAAGTTCGACGCGATCTATTTCGGCGCGGTCGGCGCGCCCGACGTGCCCGATCACATCACGCTGTGGGGCCTGCGCCTGCCGATCTGCCAGGGCTTTGACCAATACGCCAATGTGCGCCCGACCAAGATCCTGCCGGGTGTCGCCTCACCGCTGCGCAATGTCGGCGTCGGCGATCTCGACTGGGTGATCGTACGCGAGAACTCGGAAGGCGAGTATGCCGGCATGGGCGGCCGCGCCCACAAGGGCCTGCCGGAAGAGGTCGGCACCGAGGTCGCCGTGTTCACACGCGTCGGCGTCACGCGGATCATGCGCTATGCGTTCCAGCTCGCGCAGTCGCGGCCGCGCAAGCTGCTCACGGTCGTGACCAAGTCGAACGCGCAGCGCCACGGCATGGTGATGTGGGACGAGATCGCCGCCGAAGTCGCGACCGAATTCCCCGACGTCACCTGGGACAAGATGCTGGTCGACGCCATGACCGTGCGCATGACGCTGCATCCGAACAGCCTCGACACGATCGTTGCGACCAACCTCCACGCCGACATCCTGTCCGATCTCGCCGGCGCGCTGGCCGGAAGCCTCGGCGTCGCGCCGACCGGCAATATCGATCCGCAGCGCCGCTTCCCCTCGATGTTCGAGCCGATCCACGGTTCGGCCTTCGACATCACCGGCAAGGGCATCGCCAACCCGGTCGCAACGTTCTGGACCGGCGCGCAGATGCTCGAGCATCTCGGCGAGAAGGAAGCCGCCTCAAGGCTGATGGCGGCGGTCGAGCGCGTCTGCGCGGCCGGCGTGCTGACGCCGGATGTCGGCGGCAAGGCGACGACGAAGGAAGTGACGGATGCCGTGATCGACACGATCCACGGGTCGAACGTTTAGTCCGAGATGCGTCTTTTGCCGCCGCACGCGGCAGGGCTATCGCATTTGAGGCGGCCTCCCGCGGCACATCCTTCGAGACGCCCGCCGTTGGCGGGCCCTCAGGATGAGGGCGGAGTGCGCGGCTGCAGTTGCCAAGCACACCGATGCAAGTTCAGCCTCATCCTGAGGAGACCGCGAAGCGGTCGTCTCGAAGGACAGGGCGTGCGCTCAGGTCGCGCAAATTGCCAAATGCGATAGCCCTGCCGCACGCAGGGAGCCTACCTCCGCCCGCTCGCCGGCGCCGGCGGCGTCGCCATCGCGGCTGCCGGCTCCGGCGGCGTCAGGTGGCGCGGCACGATGATGGACTGGCCCGGGGTCAGCTGCGCGTTCTCCGGCAGTGAATTGCTCTGCGCGAGGCTCCATAGCGGTACGCGATTGGCGGCCGCGATGCTCTCCATGGTGTCGCCGCGTCGCACCGGCATCCGCACGCCGCTATCCCACAATTCGACCAGCGTATCGGCGGGCACGACATAGCGCAGCGGCACGGCATCGGCCTGGGTCTGCGGCGGAATGCGCGGCAGCTGCGTCACCATCTCGACGATCTGGCGATGGATGTCGTCGGACTTCTCGATGTTGATGTGCGAGACGCGCGCGTTCTCCTTGAGGTCGTAGCTCGCATAATGGCCGCGAAAGCCGGGCACGGCGACGACGTCGCCACCGCCGAGCACGCTGTCGGAGAGGAAGATGTTGATGAAGCGCTGGACATTGGGCGGCACATCGCCGGTCGCATGCGCGGGATCGATGGTGATGACGAGGCTGATCGGGATGTTCTCCTTGGCCGCCATCTCGGAGATGACGATCGAGCACAGTCCGCCCATGGAGTGGCCGATCAGCACGATCGGGGCCGGCGTCTCCTTGTAGCTGGAGATGGCCCGGTTGCCGATGAACCGGCAGAGCGTGAATTCATAGACGTCGGCCGAGAAGCCAGCCTGCGTCAATTTCTCACCGAGCCGGTCCATGCCGGTCGAGAAGAACGGTCCCATGGCCCCGCGGAACAGGTAGACCTTCGGCGGCGGCAACGGCTCGAAGGGTGGGGACGGCGGCGCGGCAGGCACCGCCGCAGTGGTCCTGGATTTGGCTGGTGAAGCAGCGGCCATGCCGCTGCTCAAGGCGAGCAGCACAATCGCTGCCAGCGCGGCTAGTCGCCTCAAATGATTCATCAGTCCAGCCGTCCCGCCACGGGAGGCAATGGCCTCCTCTGGGGCTTAGTGACCACCGATTGGGTGGATTTTGGGGCACGGAACCCAGTCGCAACGCGATCGCCAGCGCCGCATCAGCTCGCGCCGCAGCCGGTCGCGTTCTACGGCCGCCGTGTTCTCCCTGGTGAACGCGACCTATGTCGCGCTGATCTTCGACCTCGTGGGGCGGGCGCCTCAGTTCCTTGCCGGGACCATTGCTGCAGCCGACCGCGGCTGCCGCGGTGCGCCACGTTCCGCGATCGGGGCTGCCGGCGCGCGTGAGCGCATGATCGCGGCGTCGATCTCGGCAATGACGCGGCGCTGGATCGTCTCGTTCTTGTCGATCGTGATATGGCCGACGCCGGTGCCGCGCACGTCGACATTGTCGAGCTTGCCGCGGAATCCGTCGGCCCGCTTTACCGGCTCGCCGGGACCATCGCCGACATAGATATTTATGTAGCGCTCCGCGCCGGTCGAGAGCTTGGTCTTGAACACGGAGTCGAGACCGATCGCGAGCTTCACGGGCACGCCGAGCCGATTGAGTTTCGCGATCATGTCGGGCAGCGCGGTCGCGCCGGAGGAATGGCCCACCAGGACAATGGTCTTGAGCCGGCCGGCCCTGTAGGCGGCGGCGGCTTCATCGGCGAGCGAGGACCAGGAGACGAAGTTCGCGACGGTCACCGGGATGCCCTGCGCCTGAAGCCGGGCGCCGATCGTGTCGAGCCCGAGTGAAAAGATGTTGAGCACGCCGCGGAGCAAATAGACATGCGTGGTCGCGACCGCGGCCTGGCTGGGCGCGGCCTTGGCGGCGGTCGGGTTGATGGCAATAGCTGACAGCAGGAGCAGGCACATCGCCCACACCCGGAGGGCGGACAACTGGCTGGCGCCGGCGGTGTGACGGCCGTTCGGTCTCATCGATCTATTCCCCGGGGACATACGCATTGCGATTGGCTGGAATCGTAGCCACGGCATGCTCGCAGACGCAACAAAGAGGCGCGTGAGCGGCAATGTTAGCCACAGCCCGTGACCATCGCGCAACACTTCCCCGGAACCCGTCGCCGAAGAGCCTGTTTTAGGACCATTCTTCTAGGGGCAATTGCGGCCGGGCAAGGGCATTCCTATTTCAGGGTTCCGCTGACCTCCCTCCCGGGACGGTTCCAGCCTTCCCTCCCCAGAGCCCCCTTAGCCTTCGGCCATCATGTCCTCCATCATTTCCGTCGCCAACCTGTCGAAGACCTATGGGTCCGGCTTCAAGGCGCTCAAGAACGTCAATCTCGACATCAAGCGCGGCGAAATCTTCGCGCTGCTCGGCCCGAACGGCGCCGGCAAGACCACGCTGATTTCCATCATCTGCGGCATCGCCAATCCGAGCGAGGGCAAGGTCAGCGTCGGCGGCGAGGACATCCGGACCTCCTACCGCAAGGCGCGCTCGCTGATCGGCCTGGTGCCGCAGGAGTTGCACACCGACGCCTTCGAGAGCGTGTGGGCGACTGTGAGCTTCTCCCGCGGCCTGTTCGGCAAGCCGAAGAATCCCGATCATATCGAGAAGGTGCTGAAGGACCTCTCGCTGTGGGACAAGAAGGACAACAAGATCATCACGCTCTCCGGCGGCATGAAGCGCCGCGTGATGATCGCGAAGGCACTGTCGCACGAACCGCAGATCCTGTTCCTCGACGAGCCCACCGCCGGCGTCGACGTCGAGCTGCGCAAGGGCATGTGGGAGGTGGTGCGCACGCTGCAGCAGTCCGGCGTCACCATCATCCTCACCACGCACTACATCGAGGAAGCCGAGGAGATGGCCGACCGCATCGGCGTCATCAACAAGGGCGAGATCGTGCTGATCGAGGACAAGGTGACGTTGATGCAGAAGCTCGGCAAGAAGCGGCTGACGCTGCATCTGCAGGGCAAGCTCGATGCGCTGCCCGAGGGCCTCAGGCAGTACGCGCTCGAGCTCTGCGACAATGGCGCGACTCTGGTCTACGACTACGACACGAAGGGCGAGCGCACCGGCATCACCAGCCTGCTCGGCGATCTCCGCACTGCCGGCGTCCGCTTCAACGATCTCGACACGACGCAATCGTCGCTCGAGGACATCTTCGTCGACCTCGTGAGGACGTCATGAATCATCGCGCCATACGCGCCATCTATCTGTTCGAAATGGCACGCACCTGGCGCACGCTGCTGCAAAGCATCGTCTCGCCCGTTGTCTCGACTTCGCTCTATTTCGTGGTGTTCGGTGCCGCGATCGGCTCGCGCATCAGCCAGGTCGAAGGCGTCAGTTACGGCACCTTCATCGTGCCCGGCCTCATCATGCTCTCGGTGCTGACCCAGAGCATCGCCAACGCCTCGTTCGGTATCTACTTCCCGAAATTCACCGGCACGATCTACGAGATCCTGTCGGCACCGATCTCCTATTTCGAGATCGTGCTCGGCTATGTCGGCGCGGCTGCGACCAAGTCGATCATTTTGGGTCTTATCATCCTGGCAACGGCCGGGCTGTTCGTGCCGCTACACATCCATCATCCGGTCTGGATGCTGGCCTTCCTGGTGCTGACTGCGGTGACGTTCAGCCTGTTCGGCTTCATCATCGGCATCTGGGCCGACGGATTCGAGAAGCTCCAGATGATCCCGATGCTGGTGGTGACGCCGCTGACCTTCCTCGGTGGCAGCTTCTATTCCATCGACATGCTGCCGCCCACCTGGCGGACGGTGGCGCTGCTCAATCCGGTCGTCTATCTGATCTCCGGCTTCCGCTGGAGCTTCTACGAGATTGCGGATGTCAGCGTGTCCGTCAGCATCGGCATGACCGTCGCGTTCCTGGCGATCTGCCTCGCCATCATCTGGTGGATTTTCCGCACCGGATATCGACTGAAGAACTGACCTCAGCCGTCATTCCGGGGCGCGCGACGTGCGAGCCCGGAATGATCAACGCGCGAGGCAGCCAGATGGTTGCGCCTTTGTGATGAATTGTCGGCGTTGTGACCGCGCGCTCGCGAAAATGTCAGCGCCGCCGCGCGCGGCGCAGCACAAAGCGGCCTTGCTTACGCCCAGCATCACGTTAACGATGGGCAGGCAGGCCGCTGGAACGAAAGCCGGATTGCAGGCATAGTGCAGGCCGGGGACGGAGAGCCGCGGCGCTTGCGCGAACCGGAGGCCAGAAGTCAGATGCGGTCGTTTTTCATCGCTTTCACATCCCTGATGCTTTTGACCGCGGGTGCCGCGCAGGCCAAGGTCGAGATCACCATCGACAAGGACAATCAGCAGATGACCGTCGCGGTCGACGGCGTCCCGCGCTATCACTGGCCGGTATCGACGGGAATCCCCTCGCGCGAGACGCCGAACGGTTCGTTCCGCGCCTTCCGGATGGAAGAGGACCACTACTCCAAGGAATTCGACGACGCGCCGATGCCGCACGCGATCTTCTTCACCAAGATCGGGCACGCCATCCACGGCACGGATTCGGTCAGCCGTCTCGGCTCGCCCGCCTCCCACGGCTGTGTGCGGCTGTCGCGGCAGAATGCATCGACGCTTTATGCGCTGGTGCAGCAGCAGGGCGTGCTCAACACCACCGTGACACTGACCGGCTCGGCGCAGGTGGCGCTGGCGCGCAATCCGCACGGCCGCAACGCCAACGCGGTGGCCCGCGCCCAGCGGCCTGCCGAAGAGCAGTACGCTACATCGGGCGATCCGGTGAGCTTGATGCCGCCGGCGCAGCCTGCCCGCCGCTATGTGCCGCAGGACGACGATTACATCTATCCGGCCAACGGCAGCGATACCGGAGCGCGTTACCCGGCACCGCGCTCGGCCAGCCGCCCGCTCTACGATGCGCAGGTCTATCAGCCGCAGCAACAGTACTACAATCGGGGCTATGGCCAGCAGGGCACCTATTATCAGCCGCAGCCCCGGCAGGTTTATCAGCCGCGCGACTATTACTATCAGAATTGAGGTGGCCGCGGTCGCCATCCGCCGCGCTCGCCGGCCTGCACGAACAAGAGATTTGCTTTCGAGGCACCATGCCTTCACGTGCCGCGACGGTTCTGACGGTATTCTCGATGCTGATGACAGGCCGGGCCATGGGGTTCGATCTCGAGGCGCATCGCGGCGGGCGGGGGTTGCTGCCGGAAAACACCCTGCCGGCCTTCGCCAATGCGTTATCGATGGGTGTGGACACGCTGGAACTCGACGTCGGCGTGACCGCGGACGGCGCGGTCGTCGTCTCGCATGAGCGCAGGCTCAATCCCGATCTCGCACGCAGCGCCGACGGCGCATACGTCACTCCGCCCGGCACGCCCTTCATAAGATTGCGGCTGGACGAGGTCAGGAGCTATGACGTCGGCCAGATCCGGCCGGACAGTGCGTATGCGAAACAATTCCCCGACCAGCGCGCCGTGCCGGGGACACGCATTCCCACGCTGAACGAGCTGTTCGCGCTGGTACAAAAGTCCGGCAACTCGCGTGTCCGCTTCAACATCGAGATCAAGATCGACCCGAACCATCCGGACGAAACGCTCGGTCCGCAAGCCTTTGTCGCGAAGCTGCTGGGACTGATCGAGACTGAAGCGCTTTCCGACAGGGTCATGATCCAGTCCTTCGACTGGAGAACCTTGCAGCTCGTCCAGCAGCAGGCTCCGAAGATACCGACGGTGTACCTGACGCTCCAGCGCGGCTCAGGCCAGACCGTGGCGCTGGACAAGGCCACCAGCTGGACGGCGGGCTTCAACCCGGCCGATCACGGCGGTTCGCTGCCGCGGACGATCAAGGCGGCGGGCGGTGCGATCTGGTCGCCCTATTTCGGCGATGTGACCGCCGCGCTGATCTCGGAGGCCCACCGGCTCGGATTGCGCGTGGTGGTCTGGACGGTCAACAAGCGTGAAGACATGGCGCGGATGATTGAGCTCGGCGTGGACGGCATTATCTCGGACAGGCCGGATTTGTTGCGAGAGGTGGCCGGCGGAAAGGGAATTGCGTTACCTGCGGGGACGGCGGTGGCGCCGTAACTCCAGTCTCGTGTCGCGCCGCCCTACTCGCCATCCCGCAACCGCCGATACAGTGCGCCCAGGACGTTGGAATAATCGTCAGTCCAGACCCGCACCCTGTCATCGGCTTCGGTCTGCTCCCATGACTTGGAGGACGCGAGTCTGCCGACATCGCCCTCTTCGCGTGCGGAGATGACGACGTCGGTCGAGAAGATGTAATCGGAATCGCGCCCGGAATCCTCGTTGAAGACCCAGCTCTTGAGATCGTTGGCGTCCGCAATGCCGACCACGACGGGCTCGAGATCGAGGTGCCGGTTGGAGACGTGCATCACCACGGCACCGTGCGGCGCGAGCTTGTCCTTGTAGATCTTCATCGCCTCTGCGGTGGCGAGATGGATCGGGATCGCATCCGACGAATAGGCATCGACGATGATGAGGTCGTAGGCGCCGTCGGGCTCCTTCGCGAAGGTCAGCCGCGCATCGCCGATCACCGGCTTCAGGTCAGGCAGGCAGCTCGAGATGTAGCGGAAGTTCTTGGGATCACGCGCGGCATCCACCATCGACTGGTCGATCTCGAAGAATTTCCAGTCCTCGCCGGGCTCGGCGGCGCAGGCGAGCGTGCCCGATCCGACGCCGATCGCGGCGACCTTGAGCGGCGCGCCCTTGCGCTCGCGGATCGCGCTGACGGCCTGACCAATGCCGCCATCCCTGTGATAATAGGTGATCGGCTCGGGCCGGCCGGTGACCGGCGTGCCGTCATTGTTGCGGATGCGCTCGGCGCCGTGGATGGTGGTGCCGTGCATCAGCACATGGAAGTAGCCGCCGGGCGTCACCACGATCTTGTGCACGCCGAAGAAGCTGCGCACCGTCGTGACGCGGCCCTCGTCCGCGGGATAGACCCGGATCAACGCCAGCGCGAGCGCTACGGTGGCGAAGATCTTCCAGCGTCCGGCATTGAGCGCCAGTGCGAGCAATGCAGCGAGCACGCCGACGCCGCCAGCGACCCAGACGCGGTGCTCTTCGAACCAGGTCGAGAGGCCGCCCGTGGCATAGGACGGCGCAACCACCGCCACCGCGAGCGCGGCGAGCACCAGCCAGTACCATTTGACGACACCGGCAAGCCGCTCGTTTGCAGCCGGCCGGCACAGCGCGGCAAGCGCGATCAGGATCGGGTATTCGGCGATCCACGAGAACGTGAATGGAGCGATGAGACCGGCAAAGAGGCCGCCGACCATGCCGCCGAACGACAACGCAACATAGAAGCCGGTGAGATGTTTGGCGGCCGGCCGGATCCGCGCCAGTTCGCCGTGGCAGGCCATGGCGATGACGAAGAAGCACAATTGGTGGCCGCCGAGCGTCAGCAGAAGATTCTGTTCGCCGCCGAAGGCGAGCAGGACGATGACGCCTGCGATCGCGACCGGCTGCAGCATCAGCATCCACCTGTGGGGCAGCAGCGGCCGCGACTGGAACACAACCACCCAAGTGAGCAGATACAGCGACAGCGGCAGCACCCACAGCAGCGGCGCCGCCGCAACGTCGGTCGAGATGTGCGCGGTGACGGCGATGAGCAGACCCGACGGCACCGCGGAGAGGAAAATCCAGCGCAGCCGCGTCACGAAGCTCGGCGCCGGCGCATTGAGGTCCTCGGTTCGCGCATCGACCACCGCCAACTTCGGCGAGCGCAACAGCAGCACGCCGCAGGCGGCGATCAGGAAGATCAGAAGACCATAGCCACCGGCCCAGAGCCGGTTCTGCGCATGCAGTGTGAACATCGGCTCCAGCAGGAACGGATAGGACAACAGCGCGAGGAAGCTGCCGACGTTGGAGGAGGCATAGAGGAAATAGGGATCGGGCGCGGCGGGATGTCCGGTGCGGACGAACCAGGCCTGCAGCAGCGGATTGTTGGCGGCGAGCGCAAAGAACGGCAGCCCGATCGAGACCACGAACAGGCCGAGCAGCCAGAACGCATAACCCGAAGCCGGTGGCTCGCCATAGGCGGAGGCGATTCCGAGCGGCAGCGTGGCGAAGGCAGCGATCAGCAGCACCAGATGCATCGCGACCGGAACGATGCGGTTCCTGATCTGCATCAACAGATGCGCGTAGGCGTAGCCCGCCAGCAGCAGCGACTGGAAGAATACCATCGCCACCGACCACACTGCCGGCGAACCGCCGAGCCGCGGCAGCACCATCTTCGTGAACAGCGGCTGCACCGAAAACAGCAGCAGCGCGCTGACGAAGATCGCAGCGGTGTAGACCGTCAGCAGCAGCCGGTTGCGCGACGAGGACGGCTGCTCCGTGGCGGCAGGTTGCACGATCGAATCCATGGAAGCTCCGGCATTCCCCCGGCGGGGGCCGGACGCGCAATGGAGCACAAGGCACCTGAACGGGCAATGAAGGGTGTCGTGATGTTGCAGCGAGAAATGCTTGATATAGAGATGTCGTTCGGGGGCGCCTCGAGGAAGCGAACCCGGAACCTCGAGATTCTCCGGTGCGGAGCCCGCACCATGGTTCGATGCGGCGCATCGCCCCGGAATGGCGGCCAGGGAAATCATGAACGAAACCGACGTCGTCATCATCGGCGCTGGCCACAACGGCCTCACCTGCGCGGTCTATCTCGCGATGGCGGGCCTGCGCGTGCGCGTGGTCGAGCGCCGCAAGGTGGTCGGCGGTGCCGCGGTCACGGAGGAGTTTCACCCGGGATTCCGCAATTCGGTCGCGGCCTACACCGTGAGCCTGCTCAATCCGCGGGTGATCCGGGATCTCAAGCTCGCCGAGCAGGGATTGCGGATCGTCGAACGGCGCGCCCAGAACTTTCTGCCCGCACCTGACGGCAGCTATCTCCTCACCGGCGAGGGACGGACGAAGGCATCAGTCGCGCGGCTGAGCGTGCATGACGCGGCTGCGCTCGAGGGGTTTTCACGCGAACTGGAAGATATCGCCGACGTGCTGCGGCAGCTCGTGCTGCGCGCACCGCCGAACCTCGTCGACGGTTTTGGCACAGCGGCCGTCCGCGAAGGTGTCAACGCCTGGAAGACCGCCAACATCCTGCGCGGCCTCACGCTCGAACAGAGTCGCAGCCTGCTCGATCTCTTCACCCGCTCGGCCGGCGAGATACTGGATGAGCGCTTCGAGCACGATCTGGTCAAGGCGCTGTTCGGCTTCGACGCCATCGTCGGCAACTATGCCAGCCCCTACGCTGCCGGCTCGGCCTATGTGATGCTGCACCACGCCTTCGGCGAGGTGAACGGCAAGAAGGGCGTCTGGGGCCATGCCATCGGCGGCATGGGCGCAATCACGCAGGCGATGGCGCGCGCGGCACGGGACCGCGGCGTCACGATCGACATCGATGCCGGCGTCCGCGAGATCATCGTCGAGCGTAACCGCGCCGTCGGCGTCGTACTGGAGAACGGCTCAACCATCCGCGCAAGATATGTCGCGGCCAATGTCAATCCAAAGCTGCTCTATACGCGGCTGGTCGCGGCCGAGGCCCTGCCTGCAGATTTCCTCGCTCGCATCCGGCACTGGAAGAACGGCTCCGGCACCTTCCGCATGAACGTGGCGCTGGACCGCCTCCCCTCCTTCGCCGCGCTGCCGGGCGAGGGCGATCATCTCAGTTCCGGCATCATCCTGGCGCCGAGCCTCGACTACATGGACCGCGCATGGCTCGATGCCCGGGCGCAAGGCTGGAGCCGCTCGCCCGTCATCGAGATGCTGATCCCCTCGACGCTCGACGACACCCTGGCGCCGGCGGGAAAGCATGTCGCGAGCCTGTTCTGCCAGCACGTCGCGCCACGGCTTCCCGATGGACAATCGTGGGACGATCATCGCGAAGAAGTTGCCGATCTCATGATCGCGACGGTGGACAAATACGCGCCGGGTTTTGCGACGAGCGTGCTGGGCCGCCAAATCCTGTCCCCGCTCGATCTCGAACGGCAGTTCGGCCTGCTCGGCGGCGACATCTTCCACGGCGCGCTGACCTTGAACCAGCTGTTCTCGGCGCGGCCGATGCTGGGCCATGCCGATTATCGCGGGCCGCTCAAGGGCCTCTACCATTGCGGCGCCGGCGCACACCCCGGCGGCGGCGTTACCGGCGCGCCGGGCCATAACGCTGCGCAGGCAATCCTGAGGGATCACCGATCGCTGTTCGGAAGCCGTGGATAGATCTGTGGATGAGTTGTGGACAGGCCGGGGACTACCGGGGCCAAAACGTCGAGTCCGGCTTGGGCAAAGTCGGTGGAAAATCCCAAGACAATTGCGGGAAAAGCGGGTGGATAGCGGGTAGTGTCTCAGTTTGAAATTTCAGGGCCGTTCCGCTTCTTGTAAGGGCCGCGCGCCCTAACCGGGCTTGCCTCATCGATCATCTTGATAATGCCGTCCATCTTGACCGGCGTTTCGATCAGGCCAGCGGCCATCGCCGGGGTGACGCCAAGCGTCTTGTGGACGCGGCAGAAGTTGTAGAACGCGAAGTAGAGCGCCAGCGCGTGGCAGTGATTTTCAAACTTCTTGCTGAACGCATTGGTGAGCCGGGTAAAGCGGCGCATTGACATGCGCATGGTCAAGTTCTGCCGCTCGGCAAAGGACGTGTTGACCAGGGCCGGGTCGGGGTTGCCTTTGATGGGGTTCTTGATCGCGCCTATGCACTTGGGCGGGCTGTAGCGGCCCGGACCAGCGTAGTCCGTTGCGAAAATCTTGTTCAGCATCGCATAGTCAGCATCAAGGTCCACTTCCTCAACGGCCTTGAGATACGCCTTATGGCCGTCTGTCGTCAGTTGGACCTTGTTCGCAAGACGGGCCTTCAAATCGAACATGAACGACGTGCCCGTGTCCGCGCTACGGTCGCCAACGTGCCAAGAGACGATCAGCTTGGAGTCGGCGTCAATCGCGGTCCACGTCCAGACGTCGCCAGCAGCCGCAGGGGCGGCCTTGGCGAACTTGACGTTCTTTTGCTTGGCGTAACTGAACGACCAAATCTCATCGCACTGGACGGCCTTCGCAGGCACGTTGCGGACCATCAGGTCGTGGTAGGCCGCGCAAGCCAAACCGGCATCAATCAGAAGCTTGGAAACGCTGTTGATCGAAACTCCCGTGATCCGGGAGATCGAACGCATGGACGATCCCTCGCAGAGCATCTGGAGGATTTGAACGCGGGTTTGCAGGGGCAGCTTGTTCATGCCCCTATTATCTGAACTTTTATGCTTACCGTCAAGCATTATTCGTCGAGGTCTTTCGGACCACTCAATTTCTTATGGAAGGAAAGTTGGCGACCTCTCTCGAATGTATTCGGGAATGCTCTTTCGAATTTCATCATGAATTCGTCCTTGTCGTCGCAAACCTTCATGATGTTGGTGGCGACCGCGACTTGCTTTTCTAGGTGCGGCTGACCGATCTCTTCATTCAGCCACTGGTGCAGACGGTCCTTGCGCTGCCAGTTTGCATCGGCTGGGGTCTTGTTTTTCAAGCCATCGGCCACCCCGGGAGGTAGCTGGTCGTACACCAGTTTATTGGTCAGCTTGCCAGCGTACCTGGGACCTTGCGGACCGCCCTTATCGCTATTCGCCGGAGGCCATTGCCAATTCCAAAGCCGAAACATTTCCTTATAGAACTCGCGCGGGAAGCGCTCAGTCCACGGCATCAACTCGGATGACATGTAGGCCGCCAGCAACTTCTGTAGGTCGTCTTTCTCGCGCAGGTATTGCCAGCCCGTCGCTTCATCTACCAGCGCGTCGATGGCAACGTTCGTCAAAGCCCTGAGAAGCGCCGTACACTTCTCAGCAACGTGCATCTGGGAAGGGAGCAGTTTCCCGGCGATTTGGGCGTTGTGATAAACCCAACAAACATCTGGCAATAACTGAGCGCGATATCCGAGCGAGCGGCCACTCAAGCCACCTCCCTTGCTTGCTTCAAAAACGATCGGAGTTGACGACCACTCCAACTCTTTGGAAATAAACGACTCTAAGTTCTTGGCCTGCAAAAATACAGGCAAGTTGGCGACCGCCCCTCCGCCTCCAGAATTTGGCTTAGGTGCCCGGTCCAATGCCGTCAAAAATCCCGCCTGCGTCAGAACGCGCGTGTGGTTTTCGTCATCGAGGACGGCACATTCAAGCTGAGCGCTTCCAAGGTTAAGAATCCCGCTCGCGACCGACTTCAGAAGCTTTTGGCCGGGTTCAATTGCAAACTTTGACCAACGAGCGTTGCCGGCTTTGCTAGCTATCTCGCGACGTTGTTCGGGGGTGAGGTTCGCTGCCCGTTTGTTGCCACCGCGGCGCTGCGGGTTGTCGTCAGACATATACCTGCTCCATGCTTGCTATATGGAACCGGTACTATGCTTGCTGTTGTATAGCAAGCACGAGAGAGAACAAAAGAGAACGTTCTTGCTATTTTCCCCAGCGTGTTTTTGCTGCTTTCTTTGCTATCTCTTTTCGCTTTTTGGCCGTCATCCCAGCCGCCCGCGCCTTGCCACCCATGCGCCCCAAGGCCACGGCGGCGGCGTTCTTGCCATCCTCCGTCGTCATGTCCTCAATTTCGCCGGTGGCGATCTTGGCGATCATGATGGCGTTGCCGATGGCGTCGGCGGGACGCTTTTCGCCTTTTGGGCCTCTTGGCATTTGTTCCACAACCTATAGAGTGCTTGACGCTAAGCATATATCGCGGGAGCCGCAAATGCCAGCTGAAATGCGCGTCACCCCCCTTGAACACTACAAACGTGTATGTTCGATGCTCGATGCCTTTATGAAGAGAATGGAGGACACATTCCGTTTCTTTGTGCAGGTGTCCACGGCTGTCATTGGCGGGTTCATTTGGCTGAAAATGCAGCCGGATTCTGCCAAGGTCGCTTACCTTCTAGAAATAGCGAGATATATTATTCCCGCTCTAGGCGTCGCAACCATCGCAGAAATGGTGAACTGCCTTTTCCGCTGGTACGGCTATCGAAAGGCTGAGCATAGGTTAAATCCCAGAGCGCCCGCGCCTAGTATCTGGATGATGGGCCACGTTGAACTGATACGGATATTGGTAACAGCAACTGTTGCAGTTGCCGCGTATCGTTGGCTTAGATAGTCAGAATTTCAAACTGAGACATCACCGGATAGCGTCCCGGCAAGCTGCGGACAACCTGTGAATACTCCCGAGATCGCTCGCCCAAAACGACCTCGCCCGCCAGGGGAATCCCCTTGCGGGCGATGATCAGGAATAGCCTCTGAAGAAAACAGCCCCCGCCAGGAGATGGGGGCGGAAATTACTTCAAGGAGGTGCTAATTGAAGTGAACTTCTCGTTCAAGGTGGAGCCCAGGTTGTTCACCACGGTGATGATCGCCAGAGCGATACCCGCGGCAATCAGACCGTATTCGATCGCCGTTGCACCGGACTCATCCGACCAGAACTTCTGAATCATGCCTTTCAAGACCTGCCTCCGTTTCAATTCCAAGCTGTGTTGGCTCAATTCGACATCCGAAAATCTACGGGGCACGACCTACGGCTCGGTTAACTCGGGAACCGCAAATTGTGCAGAAAATTGGCAACGGAAGTTCGAAAAATTGAACTCAACGGAATCCTGAATGCAGCCTTCTCCTACTCATCGCGCCAGCTTTTCGATCGGCAGTGAAGCCGACGCCAGGCGCGTCGTCGACGTGCTCACCGAGATGTTTTTCGAGGGCGATGCGGCGGTTGCCGCCTTCGAGCGGCCGGACGGACAATGGGACGTCACGCTCCATTTCGCTGCGACGCCCGATCAGGCATGGCTACGCGAACTCATTGCAAATTCAGCAGGAAATGAGATCGCCGGGACGCTTCTCTTCGACACCATCGAGGCCAAGGACTGGGTCAAGGCCAGCCTGGAAGATCTCGTCCCGGTTCCGGCCGGACGCTTCGTCGTGCACGGCAGCCATGACCGCGACCGTGTGGCGCCGAACAAGCTCGCCATCGAGATCGAGGCGGCGCTCGCCTTCGGCACCGGCCATCACGGCACCACGCGTGGCTGTTTACTGCTGCTTGACCATGTCCTCAAAAGCGCGCGGCCGGGCCGCGTGCTCGACCTCGGCACCGGCACCGGCGTGCTGGCGATCGCCGCGGCGAAGGCGCTGCATCGCGCAGTGCTCGCCTCCGACATCGATCCGCCCTCGGTGCGGGTGGCGGCCGAGAACGCCTCGCTGAATGAAGTTGGCAACCGTGTGCGGGTGATCCGTGCCACCGGCTTCGCCGCGCCGGATTTTGGGCGGGCAGGTCCGTTCGACCTGGTGCTGGCCAACATCCTTGCCAACCCGCTCCGGCAATTGGCGGGCCCGATGGCGCGGCATCTCGCGCCCGGCGGACGCGTCATCCTCTCCGGCCTGCTGACGCACCAGGCTCCCGCCGTGATCGCCGCTTACCGCGCGCGCGGCCTCGTACCGTTGAAGCACCTGCGGATCGAGGGGTGGAGCAGTCTGTTGCTACGGAAGCCTTCGTAAGGTGGATTAGCGGAGCGTAATCCCCCTCTTCTCTTTGCGCGAGGACGAAGGTGGTGGGTTACGCATTCGGCCAACCCACAAAATCTCGCCTACTCCGCCGGCTTCTCGTCGCGGCGCATCGCGTGCTCGTCCTGCAAGGCACGCCTTGCGCGGCGCTCGGCGATACGCTCGATCACCTGACCGATGATGCCGCGCGGCTTCTTCGGTGCCGCCGCCATCGGGGCACGGCGCGCCGATGGCGAGATCTTCTCAAACGTGAATGCTGGCATCGTGTGTCCCCTCTTCGTTGAGATGAACCACCTGCTCGAATGTCCCTGTTATCCGGACGAAGCGCGGCTGCCGTATCCTCAACTCCACTCGATTCGAGTGGAACCAGTTCAAGCACAGTCTGTGCCAGATGCGACGCAAATACGTCCAGATTGCGGACTCGCCTCCATGAACCTAAAGTGATCCACCATGTTCGAAGCACACTTCCAGACATTCGAGGAGCCGGAGGCCGGCGTCGCACTGGCGGCACGGCTGGCCGCACTTCGCGAAGAACTCGTCCGTCGCAAGCTGACCGGCTTCGTCGTTCCGCGCGCCGATCAGCAGCAGAACGAATATGTACCGCCGTCGGAAGAGCGGCTGGCCTGGCTGACCGGTTTCACGGGCTCGGCGGGATTCGCGGTGGTTCTAACCCAGGAAGCCGCGGTGTTCGTCGATGGCCGCTACACGCTTCAGGTCGCCAAGCAGGTCGATGCAAAGGCCTGGGCCGTGGAATCACTGGTCGACCCGCCACCGGAGGCATGGGTGTCGGCGCATCTGAAAGCCGGCGACCGCCTCGGATTTGATCCGTGGCTGCACACTTTTGCGGCAGCCGAGCGCCTGTCCGCCGCGTGCGCCAAGGCCGGCGCCGAGTTGGTCGCGGTCGACAGCAATCCTGTCGACGCGATCTGGCAGGACCGCCCGCAGCCGCCACTCGCCCCCATCGCTGTGCACGGACTACAGCATGCCGGCGTGGCGGAAGTCGAGAAGCTGACGCAGATCAGAGACGAGATCGGCAAGCTCGGCGTCGACGCGCTGGTGCTGTCCGACAGCCACGCGGTCGCCTGGACCTTCAATATCCGCGGCGCCGACGTCGCCCACACCCCGCTGCCGCTGTCCTACGCGCTGGTGCCGAAGGACGGACGGCCGACGATCTTCATCGACCATCGCAAGCTCTCCAACCTCACGCGCGACCATCTCGAACAGTCCGCCGACGTGCGCGAGCCCGACGCGATGGCGCCGACGCTGATGGCGCTCGCCAAGGGCGGCGGATCGATCGCGCTCGACAGTGCCACCGCGGCCGATGCGCTCAGCCGGCTGATCGCGGGCGCCGGCGGCAAGCCGGTGCGAGGCAGCGATCCGATTGCACTGCTCAAAGCGGTCAAGAACGCGACCGAGATCAAGGGTACGCAGACGGCGCATCGGCGCGACGCCGTGGCGCTGGCGCGCTTCCTCGCCTTCATCGACCGCGAGGCCGCAAGCGGCAAGCTCACCGAGATCGATGCGGTCGAGGCGCTGGAGACGTTCCGCCGCGACACCGGCGCGCTGAAGGACGTGTCGTTTCCGACCATCTCCGGCACCGGCCCGAACGGCGCCATCGTGCACTACCGCGTCACCCGCAAGAGCAACCGGCGGATCGCGCCCGGCGACCTGCTGCTGATCGATTCCGGCGCGCAGTACGAAGACGGCACCACTGACGTCACGCGCACCATGGCAGTTGGCGAGCCGACGGATGAGATGCGCGACCGCTTCACCCGCGTGCTGCGCGGCCATATCGCGATCGCGCGCGCGGTGTTTCCGGACGGCACCAATGGCGCGCAGCTCGACACGCTGGCGCGGCAATATCTCTGGGCTGCCGGCCTCGATTTCGAGCACGGCACCGGCCATGGCGTCGGCAGCTATCTCTCGGTGCACGAAGGGCCGGCGCGGATCTCGAAGCTCGGCACCACGGCGCTGAAGCGTGGCATGATCCTCTCCAACGAGCCCGGCTACTACAAGACCGACGGTTTCGGCATCCGCATCGAAAATCTCGAGCTGGTGGTGGCCGCCGACATCAAGGGCGCCGAGAAGCCGATGAACGCGTTCGAGACGCTGACGCTGGCGCCGATCGACCGCCGGCTCATCGACGCAGCGATGCTGAGCCGCGACGAGCTCGCCTGGCTCAATGCCTATCACGCGCGCGTCCGGGCCGAGGTGCGGCCGGCGCTGGACGAGGCGACCAAGGCCTGGCTCGATCAGGCGACGGCGGAGCTGACGGCTTAGACGGTGTCCGCATGGCGCTGCGCGACCAATGCAACGCTCCTCGCCCCACCACAGACTGTCATGCCCCGCGCAGGCGGGGCATCCAGTACGCCGCAGCTTCTCGATTCAATCACGATCGCCTCTGGAATACTGGATTCCCCGCCTTCGCGGGGAATGACATCGCGTTTTTGGAACGACGTGCGGCCAGGCGGTCGCAATCGCGCTGTTGTCATAACCGTCCCGGAATCGGTATGGCCGCATTCCGAAACGCCGATTTCCGTCTTGTGCGAGCACGCTACAGTCCGACTCGAATTCGAAAGGCGGACACGCATGCACGGCATGATCAGCAGGCCGCCGGAGACGGCATCGAAGAACATCGCGACCTCGCGCGTGGTGTTGCTGCTGCTGGTCGTCATGACCGGGATCGCGCCGATCTCGCTATACATCCTGGTTCCAGCGCTGCCCGTGCTGGCGACGACGTTCGGGCGCGACATCTCGATCGTGCAGATGACGGTGTCGCTCTACATGGTCGGCATCGCGTTGTCGCAGCTCATCATGGGGCCATTGTCGGACAAGTTCGGCCGGCGCCCGGTGCTGCTTGGAGGCCTCGCGTTGATGGTCGCGGCGAGCATCGCCTGCATCTTCGCCGAAACACTGCCGCAACTGATCGCAGCGCGTTTCTTCCAGGCTCTCGGCGGCGCCTCCGGCATGGTCGTGAGCCGCGCCATCATCCGCGACATCTACCAGCGCGACCGCGTCGCGTCCATGATCAGCCTCGTCGTCGCCGCCCTGATGATCGGCCAGATGGTCTCGCCGCTCACCGGTGGCCTGATCGAGACCGCATTCGGCTGGCGGGCAATCTTCTACGCCATCACGATCGGCGCGATCGCGGTCGCGGTCGGCATCGCGCTGGCGCTGCCCGAGACGCGTCGCGACCGCGCGGTCGGCAGCGGCGGCTTTCGCAGCGACGTCGGCACCCTGATCAAGAGCCGCGCCTTCATCGGCTATGTGATGTGCCAGGTGCTGGCGTCCCAGATCATCTTCACCTTCGCCGGCGGCGGCCCTTACATCGTCGTGACGCAAATGGGCCGCAGCAGCGCCGAATACGGCGCATGGTTCGCGACGACGGGATTTGCGTATCTCGTCGGCAATCTCCTCTGCGTGCGCTTCGCGCCGCGGCATTCGCTGGAAAAGCTGATCTGGTTTGGGCTTGGCCTGCAGCTGTGCGGCAGCCTGTTGAACCTGCTCTGGAGCTTGACCGGCTGGAACGAGGCCCCAGTCTGGCTGTTCGGCACGCAGATGATCGTGATGGTCGGCAATGCCTTCGTGATGGCGAATTCCGCTGCCGGCGCGATCAGCATCCGCCCCGAAGCCGCAGGCACCGCCTCGGGCGCGATGGGCTTTCTGCAACAGGGCATCGGCGCGCTGATGTCGCAATTCGGCGCCTATCTCGGCGGCCACTCCGCGACGACGCTGCCGCTCACCGCCGCGGTCCTCGCGATCTCACTGCTCTGCGCCTGCGTGATGATCTTCGTCGTGCCGCGAGGCGGTGGCGAGCGAGGCGCTGATCGAACAGGCGGGGGAGGAAGAGACGGGAATGATGTGAGGGACGGCCCGGCGCCGCCGTCATCGCGAGCGAAGCGAATTGCTTGGCAATTTTGTCGCGGGCACATCGCAATGACGAAAGACGACTTCACTCGCCGATCAGCCTCAGCCACTCGTCCTCGGTGAGCACCTTGACGCCGTGCTTGCTGGCCTCCGCCAGCTTCGAGCCTGCGCCGGGGCCGGCGATGACGAGGTCGGTCTTCTTCGAGACCGAGCCCGACACCTTTGCACCCAGGCGCTCCGCGGTGGCCTTGGCTTCATCTCGTGTCATCTTCTCCAGCGAACCCGTGAAGACCACGGTCTTGCCGGCGACCGCCGAGTTGCTCTTCGGCTTTTCGGTATCGACGATCTCGACCTCTTTCGTCAGCCGCTCGACGATGCCGCAATTGTGGCTCTCGCCGAAATAATCGGCGATGCTCCTGATCACGGTGTCGCCGATCTGGTCGAGCGCGTCCATGTCCGCCATCGCCTCCTCGTCGCCCTTGGCGACCCTCATGCAGGCATCGTGGAAGGCGTTCCACGAGCCGTAGCCGCGTGCCAGCGCCAGCGCCGTGGTCTCGCCGACATGGCGCATGCCCAGCGCGTAGACGAAGCGCTCCAGCGCGATTTTGCGCCGGCTCTCGATGGCAGCGAACAGATTGCGCACCGAGGTCGCACCATAGCCCTCGATCTCCTCGAGCTTGAGTTTCGAGTTGCGCTTCTCCAGCGTGAAGATGTCGGCGGGCTCCTTGACCCATCCTTCGTCGAAGAAATACTGGAGCTGCTTCTCCCCCAAACCATCAATGTCGAAGGCACGGCGCGAGACGAACAGCTTGAGGTGCTCGATCTTCTGATAGGGGCAGGCGAACTCGCCGGTGCAGCGGGCACGGGACCCCTCTTCGCCTGTCGCCGTCTCCTCGCGCGTGACGTCCGTATGAAGCGGGCACGGGCACTTCTTCGGGAAATGGAACTCCTTGGCACTCTTCGGCCGCTTGTCGAGGACGACGTCGACCACCTGCGGGATGACGTCACCGGCGCGCTGGATCACGACGGTGTCGCCGATCCTGATGTCGCGCCCCTCGCGCAGCACCTCGCCTTTGTTGCCGATGCCCTTGATGTAGTCCTCGTTGTGCAGCGTGACGTTCTGCACGATCACGCCGCCGACGCCGACCGGTTCGAGCTTGCCGACCGGCGTGAACGAGCCGGTGCGGCCGACCTGGATTTCGATGTCGCGCAGCACGGTCATGGCTTGCTCGGCCGGGAATTTGTGCGCGATGCCCCAGCGCGGCGTGCGCGAGACGAAACCGAGCCGCTCCTGCCAATCGATGCGATCGACCTTGTAGACGACGCCGTCGATGTCGTAGTCGAGTCTTGCGCGCTGCTCCTCGATCGAGCGATGGAAGGCGAGCAACGCCTCGACGGAATGACAGAGGTTGGTCAACGGGTTGGTCTTGAAGCCGCAACGCTCGAACCAGCCGATCATGCCGCTCTGCGTTTCTTCCGGCATCGCGCTCATCTCGCCCCAGGCATAGGCGAAGAAGCCGAGGGGGCGCGAGGCGGTGATGGTGGGATCCTTCTGCCGCAGCGAGCCCGCGGCGGAGTTGCGCGGGTTGGCGAAGATGGTGCCGCCTTCCGCCTTCTGCCGCTCGTTGAGTGCCAGGAACGCCTTCTTGGTCATGTAGACCTCGCCGCGCACCTCGCAGATTTCGGGGACGCTGCGGCCCTTCAGCTTTTGCGGCACGTCTTCGAGCGTACGGATGTTGGCGGTGACGTCCTCGCCTACCGCGCCGTCGCCGCGCGTCGCCGCGGTGACGAGCTCGCCGCCCTCATAGCGTAGCGACATCGAGAGGCCGTCGATCTTCGGCTCGGCGGAGAAATTGACCTTGTCGCCATCGAGCTTCAGGAAGCGCACGATGCGGCCGACGAAGTCGCGCACGTCCTCTTCGGCAAAGGCGTTGTCGAGCGACAGCATCGGGACGGTGTGCCGCACCTTCTTGAAGCGGCCGGACGGCGCCGCGCCGACCTTCTGCGAGGGCGAGTCCGCGCTGACAAATTCCGGAAAGCGCTTCTCGATCGCGTTGAGGCGCTGACGCAGCGCATCGTACTCGGCGTCGGTGACGGTGGGCGCGTCCTCCTGATAGTAGCGCTCGTTATGCCCCTCGATCTCGAGCGCAAGCCGCGTGTGCTCGACCTTGGCTTGGGCCTTGGTGAGGTCGACGACGTCGCGAAGCGGTGCTGCTTTGGATTTTGCTGCTCTGGCCATGGTGCTTGGATACGACGGAGCGGGCGGAAGGGTAAAGGAGGTAAGAGCGCGTGCCCCGGACGCAGCGCAGCGCCCTTGCGGTGCGCTGCAGAGCCGGGGCCCATTGTGGCAGCATTCTGGGTCCCGGCTCGCGCAACGCGCGTCCGGGACACCAGCTAAGCCGTTGCCGCCTTGAGCAGCCGTTCCGCAGCCGCCCTCGCCTCGGCCGTGATCTCGGCGCCGGCGAGCATGCGGGCGATCTCCTCGCGGCGGTGGTCGGCAGCCAGCGCGTTGACGCGGGTGGCGACACGCTTGCCCTTGTCGAGGGCGTCCTTGGAGATGAGCAGATGCTGGTCGGCGCGGGCGGCGACCTGCGGGGCGTGGGTCACGGCCATCACCTGGACCTTGTCGGCAAGCCGCGCCAGGCGGCCGCCGATGGCGTCGGCAACTGCACCGCCGACGCCGGTGTCGATCTCGTCGAACACCAGGGTCGGCGCCGAGCCCCGGTCGGACAGCACGACCTTGAGCGCGAGCAGGAAGCGCGACAGCTCGCCGCCGGAGGCGACCTTCATCAGCGGACCCGGCCTGGTGCCCGGATTGGTCTGGACCCAGAACTCGACACGGTCGAACCCTTGCGGCCCCGGCGCGGCCTCGTCGGTCTCGACCTGGGTCATGAATTTTGCGCGTTCCAGCTTGAGCGGCGCGAGCTCGGCGTTGACGGCCTTGTTGAGCTTCTCGGCCGCTTTCTGCCGCGCCATCGACAGCTTCTTCGCGGCGGCGGCATAGCGCGCGTCGGCCTCGACTGCCGCCTGCTCCAGCTTCTTCAGCTGCGAGGCGCCGGCATCGATCAGCACGACGTCGGCGGCATATTTGGCGGCCAGCGCGGCGAGTCCGTCGACCGGCGTCGAATATTTTCGCGAGGCGGCCCTCAGTGCGAACAGGCGCTCCTCGATGCGTTCCAGCTCGGACGGATCGAAGTCGGTCGCCGCGAGTGCCGCCTGGAGATGCTGGTCGGCTTCCTCCAGCGCGTTGATCGCCATGTCGATCGCCTTCACGGCGGGCTCGACCAGCGCCGGCGAGTTGACACCGCGGCGCTCCAGCCGGCGTACCGCTGCCGAGAGAGCCGAGACCGGCGAATGGTTGCCGCCGACCGCCTCCTGCGCCTCGCGCAAATCGGAGGCAATCTTCTCGCCCTGCATCATGGTGGTGCGGCGATGGGCCAGCGAGGTCTCCTCGCCGTCCTTGGGCGCGAGCTGCTTCAGCTCGTCGGAGGCGTGGCGGAGGTAGTCGGCCTCGCGGGCGGCACGCTCCATGCCGGCGCGATGCTCCTCCAGCGCGGTGTTGGCGGCGCGGCGTGCGTCCCACAGCGTCTCGACCGCGGCGACGTCCTTCTCCAGGCCGGCGAACGCGTCGAGCAGGCGGCGGTGGGTGGCGGCATCGACCAGTGCACGCTCGTCATGCTGGCCGTGAATCTCGACCAGGGCGGCACCGACTGCCTTCAGCGTCTGCACGCTGATCGACTGGTCGTTGATGAAGGCGCGGGTGCGGCCGTCGGCGAGCTGCACCCGGCGGAGAATCATCTCCCCGGTATCGTCCAGGCCGTTCTCGGCGAGGATCTTCGTCGCGGGGTGATTCTTGGGGACATCGAACACGGCGGTGACCTGCCCCTGCTCCGCGCCGTGGCGCACGAGGCCGGCATCGCCACGGCCGCCGAGCGCCAGCGCAAAGGCATCGAGCAGGATGGATTTGCCCGCACCGGTCTCGCCGGTCAAAACCGCGAGCCCGGTGGCGAATTCGATATCGAGCCGTTCGATCAGGACGATGTCACGGATCGACAGACGCGCCAGCATGGAACCAAATTTCCTAGCCGAGACCCATCTTCTTGAAGGTCCGGCTGATCCAGGACCCCTGATTCTCGCTCGGTTCGAGACCGCCGGATTTTACAAGATTATAGGCGTCCTTGTACCAGCGGCTGTCAGGAAAATTATGCCCGAGAACGGCTGCCGCGGTCTGCGCCTCGCCGACGATGCCAATCGCCATATAGGCCTCGGTGAGCCGGAACAGCGCCTCTTCGACATGGCGGGTGGTCTGGTACTGCGTGACAACGGTCTTGTAGCGGTTGATCGCGGCCGTGTAGTCGCGCCGCTTCGCGTAGTAGCGGCCGACGTTCATTTCCTTGCCGGCGAGCTGATCGCGCGCGCCCTCGATCTTGGCCTTGGCCGACGTCGCGTATTCCGAGTTCGGGTATTTGCGCACCACCTCTTCAAGAGCGGCGATCGCCTTCTCGGTGCGGGTCTGGTCGCGGCTGATGTCCGGGATCTGGTCGTAATGGGAGGCCGCGATCAGATATTGTGCATAGGCCGCATCCGGGCTGCCGGGATGCAGCGTGACGTAGCGGGTGGCGGCGCCGATGCAGCCGTCATAGTCGCCGCCCTGGTAGGACGCGTAGGCCGACATCAGCAGCGATTTACGGGCCCAGTCTGAATAAGGATGCTGGCGGTCGACCTCTTCGAACTTCTTGTTCGCCGCCTTCAGGTCCTTCTTCTCGTTCATGAGGTACAGGCCCTCATTGTAGATCTTGTCGGCGGGCTCCTCGACGAAGGTGTCGTCCTTGGCGGTGAACTTGTCCCAGAGCGCGCCGGTGCCGCAGCCGGCGAGCGGCAGCGCGAGCATGATGAAGGTGACGGCCTGAAGCAGCCCACGGGCTCCGATCGAAGCAACTCTCATCGAAACTCTTGGCGAAACCGCGGGATATCCGCGCGTCATACGCTGTGCCGACATGAGTTTAAGCCCTGACGCCCTGTGATGCGGTGTCCGCCAGCCCATGAACCCCGTCATGGGCGCGAAATGTAACCGTGGCGCCTGCCATGCGACCACGCCGATGTATCCCAAAAACGATCGGTAACCAACCGGATAGGCAGGCATTTCGCCCGGATTAAGGCGAACGCGCCGCAATGCTAGTCGATCATGGTTACCAGGAGTTTCCCGGGGGGTAGCCGCGGCCAATGCCTGCGGTAGCAAGGAAGTCAGGATACGTCCGGCCCGTAGGCCGCAGCGATCCGGCCGCCGACGATGCCGCGACCGACCTCGCCCACGGGACGCGTGGTACGGCGGGCCGCCTCGCCCTCGACCACCCGCCAGGCGGTACGGTCGGCGAGCAACGCGGTCAGGACAGCGTGGTTGAGCTTGTGGCCGCCACGCACCGAGCGATAAGCGCCAAGCAGCGGCAGGCCGGCCAGCGAGAGGTCGCCGATCACGTCCAGCACCTTATGGCGGGCACATTCATCGGCGTAGCGCAGGCCCTCGGCGTTGAGCAGCCGCTCGTCGTCGAACACGACGGTATTGTCGAAGGAGGCGCCGAGGGCATAGCCCGCACTCCAGAGCCGCGCGACGTCGCACATCAGACCGAAAGTCCGGGCGCGGCCCACTTCGCGGCGGAAACGTTCCGGGTTGAGGTCGAAAGCGTAGCTCTGCTGGCCGATGATGGGATTGGTGAAGTCGATCTCGACCTCGACGCAGAACCCGTTGGCGTAGGGCCTGATCTCGCCGAAGGAGTCGCCGATCTTGACCGAGACTGGCTTCAGAACCTGAACGAAGCGGCGCTGTGCCGTCTGGGTCACGATGCCGGCCTGGTCGATCGCCGCAATGAAGGCCGCGGCGCTGCCGTCCATGATCGGCACTTCCGGACCGTCGATCTCGATGGTGGCGTTGTCGACACCCATGCCCCGCAGTGCAGCAAGCACGTGCTCGGCGGTGGACACCAGCGGACCCTCGCGGTCGCCGAGGACGGTGGCGAAGTCGGTCGCGATCACCTGGTCAGCGGCCGCCCGAACTTCGCGATCGCTTCCCTCAAGGCCCGTGCGGACAAAAATAAAACCCGCGTCGACAGGCGCAGGCCCAAGCGTGAGAGTGACGGGAAGACCGGAATGAACGCCTACGCCTGCCACGGAGGCTTGCGCACGAAGCGTTGTTTGCCGGCTAAATTTCATCAGGAACCCGCCCCACTACGACCCGCTGCGACTTATACTGGACCCGCTTGGCCGGGCCTTGCCGCCCGTTCGCGAATCCGTATCCCCAAGTCACGGCAAACCATAGTCACTGCCCCAAACAGCGCCAACTCACGCTTTTTTACCGATTGTTACCCCAAACCTGCCGTATTCGCGCCAAGGCTTAACCAAATTGCGCCGAGGTTTTGGGCCGCTTCCGGCAATCTTACTGAACACCCACATGCGTAATTAATGATTTAAAATCAGTTGCTTGGCTATGCAGCCCGGCCATGCGAGAGACAAAAGGAAAGGTCCCGGCAAGCTTGTTGCCGGGACCTTTTTGGCTCTGCCTTATTGTAACAATCCTCAGGTCGCCTGCCGCCGCAGGAATGCCGGGATATCAAGATGGTCGTCACCCTGTGGCGCCGGCGCAACAGGCGCGGGACGGCCGTGCATGTCCAGCCCCTGCGGCGCAGGACGACGGGCATACTCCGATACCGGCTCGCTCGATGCGATCTGCTGTCCCACCGTCTTCTGCGGCCGGCGCTCGGGCAACGGCGGCATCGCGGGACCGGCGCTGCGGGCCGCGACCGGTGCCTCGCTCTCCTCGTCGCGACGGCCGAGGCCGACATTGGCGAGGCGCTGGAGCAGCGACAGGCGGGTCTTCTGCGGGGTCTCCTCCTCAACCTCGCCGCGGGCCTGGCGAATCTCGGCTTGGGCCGGCATCGGCAATTCGTCAAGGCGCGGCATCCGCGGCGCACGGACCGGCGCGCGCTCGGCCTGCGGCGGGATGAAGTTTTCCGGCGTCATCGGCTCCTGCATCGCGACCGGAGCCATGTCGGGCTCGGGGAACAGGGTCGGCTTCTGCGCGATCGGGCGCACGGTGACATCGCCGTAGGTCTGCATCGGCGCGGGCGCCTGCGGGACGTCCGCAACGGCGGCCGCGATGGCGGCGAGCGCGGCGCGCTCGACGTTCGGACGGGGCGCCATCGGCGCGGCAGCGACCGGAGCCTGTCCTGCTGCCGGGAACTGCCCTTCCGGCTTCTGGGCGCGCTCGGCCATGCGCTGGTTGTCGGCGCGGAGCCGCGCGGTCAGGTCGGCGAGACGGCTCTCAGCGGCTGCGGCTGGAACTGCGGGCGCCTGCTGCGTCTGCGGCGCCGCGTTCGCAACCGGGGCACTGGTGGCCTGGCTGTTGCGGGCGATCGCGGCCTGCTCGATGCCGGTGGCAACGACCGAGACGCGGATCAGGCCATCGAGCGCCTCGTCGAAGGTCGCGCCGACGATGATGTTGGCGTCCTGGTCGACCTCCTCGCGGATGCGGGTTGCGGCCTCGTCGACCTCGAACAGAGTGAGGTCCTTGCCGCCGGTGATGGAGATGAGGAGGCCCTTGGCACCCTTCATCGAGGAATCGTCGATCAGCGGATTGGCGATCGCGGCTTCCGCGGCGGTCAGCGCGCGCTTGTCGCCCGAGGCTTCGCCGGTGCCCATCATTGCCTTGCCCATTTCCCTCATCACCGCTCTCACGTCGGCGAAGTCGAGATTGATCAGGCCTTCCTTGACCATCAGGTCGGTGATGCAGGCAACGCCGGAGTAGAGCACCTGGTCGGCCATCGCGAAGGCGTCGGCGAAAGTGGTCTTCTCGTTGGCGACCCGGAACAGGTTCTGGTTCGGGATGATCAGGAGCGTATCCACGACCTTGTGAAGCTCGTTGATGCCGGCTTCGGCCGTGCGCATGCGGCGGCCGCCCTCGAAGTGGAACGGCTTGGTCACGACGCCGACGGTGAGGATGCCCATGTCACGCGCGGTCTTGGCGATCACGGGCGCTGCACCGGTGCCGGTGCCGCCCCCCATGCCGGCGGTGACGAACACCATGTTGGCGCCCGAGAGATGGTCGCGCAGCTCGTCGATCACCTCTTCCGCCGCCGCAGCGCCGACGTTCGGCTGCGAACCTGCGCCAAGGCCTTGCGTGACCGCCGTGCCCATCTGCACGATGCGCTGCGCCTTCGACATCGTCAGCGCCTGCGCGTCGGTGTTGGCGACCACGAAATCGACGCCCTGAAGGCCCGCCGTGATCATGTTGTTGACGGCGTTGCCACCGGCGCCGCCGACGCCGAACACGGTGATCCGGGGCTTCAGTTCGTGAATATCAGGGACATTGATGCTGATGGTCATGGTTGCTGCCTCTCGATCACGCGCGCGTGGGTTCGCCCCGGCCGGCGGCCGCGGGAGTTGGTGAAAATCGGGAATTGCGGAAAGGAGTCATCAGAAGCCCTCGCGTAGCCATCGTCCCACCTTTCCGAAATAACCGCCGGTCCCTGTCTTGACCTGCTGCCGCGTATGCCGCGGTTCGACATGTTCGTGGTGAACATATTGCGGGTAGACGAGGAGTCCGGCCGGCACCGCGAACGCGGCGTTCTTCGCCTCGTTGGGCAGCCGGCCGAAGCCGAGCGGACGCCCGACCCGCACGGGCCGGCCGAGAATCTGGGTTCCGAGTTCGACGAGGCCGGTGAGCTGCGAAGCTCCACCCGAAAGCACGACACGGCCGTTGGGCTCCGAGGCGAAGGGCGAATCCTTCAGCTTGTCCCGAACCATTTCGAAGACTTCCTCGGCACGGTGCTTGACGATGTTGGCGATGGTGGCGCGGGAGACGATCTGCGGCAGATCCTGCTCGTCACCGGCCGTCGGCACGGACATCAGCTCACGCGAGTCCGATCCGCCGGTGATGACGGTCCCGTATAACGTCTTGATTCGCTCGGCATCGGCAATGGTCGCGGAGAGTCCGCGTGCAAGATCCATCGTGATGTGTTGCCCGCCAACCGCAAAACCAGCCGCATGCACGAAACGGCCGCCGGAATAGACCGCGATCGTGGTGGTGCCGGCGCCCATCTCGACGACGGCAGCTCCCAGATCGGCCTCGTCGTCGGTCAGCACCGACAATCCGGCCACATAAGGGCTTGCCGCCATGGCTTCGACATTGATGTGGCAGCGTTCCACCGCCAGCATCAGGTTCCGCGCAACGGTGGCGTCGCAGGTGACGACGTTCATGTCGACACCGAACTGATGCGCGACCATGCCGCGGGGATCGCGGATGCCCTTGACGCCGTCGAGCGTGTAGCCGACCGGCAGCGCGTGCAGCACGGTGCGGCCTTCGCCGGTGGCGTGACGCATGCCGGTGGAGGTGACGCGACTGACATCGGCCTGCGTCACGGCGCCACCACGGATGTCGGCGGCGGCTTCGACCAGCTGGCCGGAGAGCCGGCCACCGGAGACCGAGAGCAGCACGGACTCGACCCGCACCTTGGCCATCTTCTCCGCGAGCGCGACGGCCTGGCGCACCGCCTGCTCGCATTCACCGAGATCGATCACCGCGCCGGCCTTCATGCCGCGCGACTGGATCTGGCTGTAGCCGATCAATTCCACTGCGTGGGTGCGGCCGCGCAGCGCATCGCTCGGCGGCGACGGCTTCAGGCGCGCGATCATGCAGGCGATCTTGCTGGTGCCGATGTCGAGGCAGGCGACGAGGCCGCCGCGCTTGTGCGGCATCGGGCGCGTCTTCGGCGTCTGGGTGCGATCGAGACCGGTCATGCGGAATCCCCGGCCTTCTTTTTCTTCTTGTCCTTGAACTGATCCTCGCGCGCCTTGGCGGCGTCCTCGGACAGCTGCACCACCAGCCGATCGGGCAAGCGCATGTCGACGGCGACGATGTCGCGGGAGAACAGCCTGTCCTCCTTGTCGAGCTTGGTCAGCATCGCAAGCGCGTTGCCGACGTCCTGCTCGGGCAGGCGGATGTCGAGGCCGTCCTTGAGCCTCAGGTTCCAGCGCCGCTCGCCGACGAAGATCGCAGCCTTCGTCACCGAATTGACCTGCGGATAGCGCGCCAGCAGCGCGAGGAAGTCGCGGGCCTGGGTCTCGGCGCCCTTGCCGACCACCAGCGGCAGCGACAGGAAGCGACGCGAGACGTAGGGCTCGAGCACGGCGCCGTCATCGGCGATGACCGAGAGCCGGCCGGCCTCCTGCCACAGCGCGAAAGCCTTGCGCTCGGTGAGCTCGATCATGAGCTGGCCCGGATAGAGCTTCAGTACGGTTGCATCCGCGATCCAGGGATTGGCCTTGAGCTTGTCGCGCACCGCGTCGGCGTCGAGGAACAGCAGCGAGGAGCGGCCGCTGACGCCGCCGATCGCCAGGATCTCGTCCTGGCTGAGCTGCTTGCGGCCGTTGATCACCACGGAGGTGATGCGGAAGCCGGCGGAATTGGCCAGCGCGTTGCGGGCGTCGCTGACCGCGGTGATGAAATCCTGGAGATGGCCGCCCTTGACGATGCCGAAACCGCAGCTTCCGATCAGCAGCAGCACGGTCATGCTGATCCCGACCCGGCGCGGCAGGTAGCGCTCGACGAGTGCAACCACGCGCGGCGGCGGCTCGCGTTCGGCGACGGCCTTTGTCCTGACTCTGGACTTGATCTTGGCAGCAGCGCGCTGCTCGTCGCGCTTGTCCTGCACCCACTCGCGCAGAAGCACGACCGCTCCGATCGCGGCCGCCTTCAGGTCAGCTTGGGGCCTCAGCGATCTGAAAAGCGACCGGGTGAGGCTTCCTGCTCCATCCATTGCACGAGCTCGTCAACAGTTTGTCCGCGACATCGCGCGGATCCTGGCGAACATGACGTCCTGGGCGTGCCGGGCCGGGTGCTGGTCTTCAGCAGAAGAAGCCTCTCCCCTTCAAAGCGTTCGCTGGAGGTGACATCACCCGCAACAGCTCACGCGCCGACAGCCAAAGCGCCATATGCGCCGCCAGCGTTAACCTTCGGACGTCCTGGTAAACAAAAGGTAAAATTCGTTAACGCCCGGCGCAATTTGCCCCGCCATGTGAGGCATTTATGCCGCGATATCCGGCATTTTATCGGTTTTGGGCGCCAAACCGGGCAGTTTCGCCCGTCCGGCCGTTAACCAGTCCTAACTATTTCCGCACACCCCGCCCGGCGAGCTCTACCAGGCCGCGCAGGAAGTCGACGAATTCGATACCCTCGGCCTTCAGCGCCTTGGGGTAGAGCGAGGACTTGGTCAGCCCGGGCAGCGTGTTGGTCTCGAGATAGACCAGGCCCCGGTCCGAGACGATGAAGTCCGACCGGGAATAGCCGGTGCAGGACATCGCGCGGTGCGCCAGCATCGCCTGCGCCTTCAGCGCGGCGGTGATCTCGGGTGCGAAACGGCCGGGGCAGATCTCCTGGGTCGACTTCAGGAGATATTTTGCGGCGTAGTCGAAATTGCCCTCGCCGGGAATGATCTCGATCGGCGGCAGCGAGATGATCGAACCATCGGCGCGCTCCAGCACGCCGCAGGTCGCCTCGACGCCGGCGATATAGGGCTCGATCACATACTCCTCGTGCCTGGCCGCATTGCGGACGGCGACGAGATCCTGCTTGGCGTTGACGAAGATCAGGCCATAGCTGGACCCGTCCTTCGCAGGCTTGGCGATCAACCTCCCGTATTCGGCGAAGGCTTCGTCGATGTCGTCGAGCGCAACGTTGGCCGGCGGCGTCACACCGCCGAGTGCGGCGAACCGCTTGGCGGCGATCTTGTCGAAGGCAAGATGTGAGGAGGCCGAGCCCGAACCGGTGAAGGGTACGCCGCGCGCTTCGCACATCACCTGCAATTCGCCGTTCTCGGCACGCCCGCCATGCAGGCCGAGCACAAGGACGCGATCCTCGGCCTTGGCCTGGTCGAGCGCCAGCTCCAGTGGAATGCCTGATGTGCCGGGCTTGAACTCGTCCTCGAACGGACGGGCGTGTTCAAGCAGCTGTCTCGACTGCACCACATGCACCTTGTCCTCGACGTCCCACCACCACAGGTCGGCCTCGGGCAGTACCTGATGCAGCGCCTGGGCTGAGGCGACCGAGACAAGACGCTCTCTGTTGGAGCCGCCGAAGAGGATGGTGATGCGCATGTTCATAGTCCGCAATCTCTCCAGTTCGTCATTCCGGGGCGATGCGCAGCATCGAACCCGGAATCCATTTCATCACCGTCTCCGGCGCCCGATGGATTCTCCGATGCGCAATTGCGCATCGTAGTTCTCGCTTCGCGAGCCCCGGAATGACACTCACGCGGAAACCCCGATCCGCTTGATTTCCCAGTGTAGCTCAATTCCGGAATTTGCCTTCACCCGCTCGCGTACGGTTTCGCCCAGCGTCTCGATGTCGTGCGCGGTGGCATCGCCCGTGTTGATCAGGAAATTGCAATGCATCTCGGAGACCTGCGCGCCGCCGACGCGCAAACCGCGGCAGCCGGCAGCGTCGACCAGCTTCCAGGCGGAATGGCCGGGCGGATTCTTGAAGGTCGAACCGCCGGTCTTTTCGCGGACCGGCTGCGCAGTCTCGCGATGGCTTTGCACGTCAGCCATGCGCGCGCGGATCGTATCAGCGTCCCTGATCTGACCGCGAAAGCGCGCGGAGGTGAAGATGATGGAGGGATCGACGCCGCTGTTACGGTAGACGAACTTCATCTCGGCGTTGGAGAACACGTGCTTCCTGCCATCGCGCCCGATGCCGGTCGCTTCGACCAGCACGTCCTTGGTCTCGCCGCCATTGGCGCCCGCGTTCATGCGCAAGGCGCCGCCGATCGTGCCGGGAATGCCGAAGTAGAATTCGAGCCCGCCGATATTGGCCGACGCGGCGACCTCCGCCACACGCTTGTCGAGCACAGCAGCGCCGGCGGTGACGACATCGTCGCTCGCGCACGCCTCGCCGAAGGCGCGCGGCGCCAGCCGGACCACCACACCCGCGATGCCGCCGTCACGCACGATCAGGTTGGAGCCGACGCCGACGACATAGAGGGGGATGTCGGAAGCAAGATGCGCGAGAAAATAGGCGAGATCGTCCTCGTCCGCCGGCGTGAACAGCACCTGCGCCGGACCGCCGACGCGAAACCAGGTGAGTTCGGCAAGCGACTGGTTGGCGAGCAGCCGGCCGCGCAGCTCCGGCATCGCGGCTTTGAGCGAGGAAGTGATGTCGGGGAAGCTCATGCGACTGCACCGCCTCCGCGAAAATCTAGCTCGTGTAAGGCAGGCGCATTGCTTCTATTCCCTCCCCCCTTGTGGGGGAGGGTCAGGGAGGGGGGTAGCCCCAAGCGAGGTCGGAGTTCGTGGCTACCCCTCTCCCCCACCCTCCCCCACAAGGGGGGAGGGAGCGCAGTGTGTTTCATGGCGAATAGCGAAATCAAAATCACCGCCCTCACACCAGCGCCTTCAATTCGTCCGGCAAGGCATACGCCCATTGCGTGATGTTGCCCGCCCCCAAGCACACGACGAGATCGCCGGAGTTCGCCAGTCCCTTGACAATGCCCGCGAGCTCCGACGCTGCCGGCAGCGCGATCACCTCGCGATGGCCATGGGCCCGCAGGCCTGCGACGAAATGGTCGCGGTCGATACCGTCGATCGGCGCTTCGCCAGCGGCATAGACGTCGGCGACGATGACCGCGTCAGCATCGTTGAAGCAGGTGCAGAACTCCTCGAACAGCGACTGCAGGCGGGTGTAGCGATGTGGCTGCACCACGGCGATGATCTTGCCGTTGGTGGATTCCCGCGCCGCCTTCAGCACGGCCGCGATCTCGATGGGGTGATGGCCGTAATCGTCGATGACGGTGACGCCGTTCCAATCGCCGGTCTTGGTGAAGCGTCGCTTGACGCCGCCGAAGCCGGCGATCGCCTTGCGGATCGCTTCGTCGGACACGCCGAGCTCGCGCGCCACCGCGATCGCGGCGGTCGCATTGGAAGCGTTGTGGCGTCCCGGCATCGGCAGCATCAGCTCTGCAATCTCATGCCCAGCGCCGGTCTTGCGGTCGCGGAACGCGACCGTGAATTTCGATCCGCCACCCATCGGGGTGAGATCGACGAGCCGCGCGTCGGCCTGCGGGTTTTCGCCATAGGTGATAATGCGGCGATCCTCGATCTTGCCGACGAGGCTCTGCACCACGGGATGATCGCTGCACATCACGGCAAAGCCGTAGAACGGCAGGTTCTCGACGAAATGACGGAACGCGTCCTGCACGGCCTCGAAGGTCTTGAAGTGGTCGAGATGCTCGGGGTCGACATTGGTGACGATCGCGACGTCGGTCGGCAGCTTCAGGAACGTGCCGTCGCTTTCGTCCGCTTCGACCACCATCCAGTCGCCGGCGCCGAGACGCGCGTTGGAGCCGTAGGCGTTGATGATGCCACCGTTGATGACGGTGGGATCGAGCCCCCCGGCGTCGAGCAGCGTTGCGACCATCGTGGTCGTCGTGGTCTTGCCGTGGGTGCCGGCGATGGCGACGCAGCTCTTCAGCCGCATCAGTTCGGCCAGCATCTCGGCGCGGCGCACCACGGGAATGCGCCGTTCGCGCGCCGCCATCAGTTCCGGATTGTCGCGCTTGATTGCGGTGGAAACCACGACGACCTCGGCACCATCGATATTCTCGGCTTTGTGGCCGACCGAAACCTTCGCACCCTTCTTGCGCAGGCGGTCTAGATTGTAATTGTCGGAAGCGTCCGAACCCTGCACGGCATAGCCGAGATTGACCAGCACCTCGGCGATGCCGCTCATGCCGATCCCGCCGATCCCGACGAAGTGGATGGGTCCGATCTCGCGCGGCAGTCTCATGTGGTTTCCTTGAGGTCATCGTCCGCGAAGGCGGACGATCCAGTACTCCGCGACGCCAGAGATTCAAATCAACTGCGTCGGATACTGGATGCCCCGCTTTCGCGGGGCATGACAAGGGGCTTTTTTTTGGCCATCTGGGGCGGAACAGGCGTCAGAGTCCCGCGACCTTGACCACCAGATCCGCCAGCCGTTCGGCCGCATCGAGACGGCCGGCGCCGCCGGCGGCCTCGGCCATGGCGGCAAGGCGCGCGGGCTCGGCGGCGAAGGCGGAGATTTCGGCGGCGAGGCGATCGGCGGTGAACTCGGTCTGCGGGATGCGGATCGCGCCATTGACCTTGACCAGTACGCCGGCATTGGCGAACTGGTCCTGGTCGATCGAACCCGGCAGCGGCACCAGGATCGAGGGCCGGCCAATCGCGGCGAGCTCGGCGACCGTGCCGGCACCGGAGCGCGATACCACGAGATGATTTGAAGCGAGCCGTGCCGGCAGGTCGGTGAAGAACGGCGCGAGCTCGGCATTGATCTTGAGCCTGTCGTAGACCGCGCGCACGCGAGTCATGTCCTCGTCGCGCACCTGCTGGGTAAGGACGAGCCGGCCCCACAGCGCGGGCTCGAGCCGCTCAATTGCGCCCGGCACGATATCGGCCATGATGCGTGCGCCCTGGCTGCCGCCGACGACGAGCAGGCGCAGCGGCCCGTTGGTTTCAGGGGCAGAATATTTGACAGCAGCCGCGGCGAGCACTGCCGGGCGCATCGGCGTGCCGACCGTCGTGGTCTTGCCGGAGAGCGCCGGATCGCGGTCGAGAACGCCGGGCAAGGACGTTGCGATGGCGCGAACGCGGCTCGACAGGAACCGATTGGCGCGGCCGAGCACCGCATTGGCGTCGTGGATGATGCCGGGCACGCCGGCGAATTTCGCCGCGACCAACGGCGGCAGCGTCGGATAGCCGCCAAAGCCGACGACGGCGACGGGCTTCAGGCGCTTGATCAGGCTGTAAGCGGACAGCGTGCCGGCGGCGAGCGTGAGTCCGGCATAGGCGAGCTGGAGCGGATTGCGGCCGCGCGCGGTCTCGCTCGACACGACATCGATCATGTCCTTGCTGAACAGCCCGCTGTAACGGAGCGCGCGCTCGTCCGTCACGAGGCGGACGCGAAAGCCGCGCCGGATCAGCTCGACGCCCAGCGCCTCGGCCGGAAACAGATGGCCGCCGGTGCCGCCCGCGGCGAGAAGAATCAGGGGGGACGTGTCCATAAGTGTCTTTTTACAAGGCCTTCGCCGTCATTGCGAGCCGGCTACACGGCGTGCGTGCCCCGGGCGCAGCGTGGTGCGCTGCTGAACCGGGACCCATTGGTGCGGCATTCTGGGTCCCGGCTCTGCGCTCCGCTTCGCTGCGCTTGTCCGGGACACGAGACCTGTCACGCGTAGCTGCGCATCGCGTCGGCGTGGCCGCTCGCCTCGACTTCGGTGCGCGGGCGCAGGCGCGTCAGCGCCAGCATCATGCCGACGCCATAGGCCAGCGACACGATCGAGGAGCCACCGTAGGAGATGAACGGCAGCGTCATGCCCTTGGCGGGGATGAGCTGGAGGTTCACCGACATGTTGATCGCGGCCTGCACGCCGAACAGGATCGCAAGGCCCGAGGCCGCGAAGCGCGAGAACATGTCCTCGTTGGCATAGGCGCGCGACAGCGTGCGGATCACGACGAAGGCGAACAGCGCCAGCATGGCAAGGCACAGGATGATGCCGAATTCCTCGGCGGCGACCGCGAACACGAAGTCGGTATGGCTGTCCGGCAGGCTGCGCTTGGCGATGCCCTCGCCCGGTCCGAGGCCGAACCAGCCGCCGTTGTAGAAGGCCTCCATGGCGGTATCGACCTGGAAGGTATCGCCCGAGGCCGGATTCATGAAACGCTTGATGCGGCCGGCGACGTGCGGGACGAACAGATAGGCGCTGAACAGGCCGGCCGCACCGAGGCCTGCCAGCCCGAACACCCAGATCATGCGCATGCCCGCGATGAAGAACAGCGAGCCCCACACCATCAGGATCAGCATGGTCTGGCCGAAATCCGGCTCCATCACCAGCAGCGAGACCAGCATCAAGAGCAGCACCAGCGCCATCGAGGTCGCCGGCATCTCCGGCCGCTTGGTCGATTCCGCAAACAGCCAGGCCGCGATGACGACGAACGACGGCTTTGCGATTTCGGAGGCCTGGATGTTGACGCCGAGCAGCGTGATCCAGCGCCGCGAGCCCTTCACCTCGGGGCCGATCGCGAGCGTCACGACGATCAGAATGATGCTGACCGTGAAGATGATCAGCGCGCTTCGGCGAATCGACCGCGGCGACAGGAAGGAGACGCCCACCATCACCATGAAGGACGGCGCCAGGAACATCACGTGGCGGTTGAAGAAGTGGAAGGGATCGAGCCCGATGCGGGTCGCAACCGGCGGGCTCGCGGCCAGCGACAGGATCACCCCGGTCAGCATCAGCGCCAGGATGGCGCCCATCAGCGGCTTGTCGACGGTCCACCACCACTCGGAAAAGGGGGTGCGTTCTTCACGGGAGAGCATGGGCGGCCGCTTTCGGACAGAGGTCCGTCCATTGGTCGCCGAGGTTGGTTACCGGGGGGTTAAGGAGATCGGTAACTTTTGAGAGATGAGTTCATGCCGGACTACGGCCCAGATGCCCTAACGAACCGATACGGTACACCGCCGAAGGTGAGAGTCAGCACGCCATCGTCGGCGAAGGAGAATTGGGTGCGTTCAACTTGTGACGCCGAGGGCTGGTCTGTGACAATCGTCGAGCCCTCCACCCGATATCGAAGGTTGATGATTTGACGCTTGTCCTGCTCACGAATCGTGTAGCGCAGCCCGCCATTTTCATCGAACTCAAGCACGACGTTTCCCAAACGGGTAGCGCCAACTCGTCCCTCTCATCTACCAGCCACGCACCCAGCAAATTCATGCGTCATCCCGCGTTGTCGACGTCCTCACACCACCGGCATGACGCCCGGCAAGGCTTGCACCAGCTCGCGGAACCTGGTGCCGCGGATTTCGAAATTGCGGTACTGGTCAAAGGAGGCGCAGGCAGGTGACAGCAGCACGACGGCGTCGCTGAGCCCCGAGGCCTCCGCATCGCGCGCCGCGTGCTCGACGGCGACGTCCAGTGTCTGGCTGATCTCGTGCGCGACCTGCGCGCCCAGCGTGCCCGAAAACTCCGGCGCGGCCTCGCCGATCAGATAGGCTTTTCGGATGCGCGGGAAGAAACCGGTCAGGCTGGTGATGCCGCCGGCCTTCGGCTTGCCGCCGGCAATCCAGAAGATGTCCGAGAAGGACGACAGCGCATGCGCAGTTGCGTCGGCGTTGGTGCCCTTGGAATCGTTGACGAACAGCACGTTGCCGCGACGGCCGACCTGCTCCATGCGATGCGCCAGACCCGGAAAACTGCGCAAGCCGTTCTGGAGCACATCGAGATTGATGCCCATCGCAAGTGCGGCGGCGGCGGCGCAGGCCGCGTTCTGCGCGTTGTGCTGGCCGCGCAACGAGCCGATGCCGCCAAGTGCGGCAACTTCGCTGCGGGCGCCGCCTGAGGTGCGCACGATATTGCCGTGCTCGACATGGATGCCGCTCGCCAGCGGGTTCTTGACCGAGATGCGCACCACGTTCTTGCCGGCACGGTCGAGCCGATCGGCGATGTCGCGGCAATAGCCGTCATCGACACCGACGATGGAGGTGCCGCCAGGCTGCACACCGGCAACCAGGCGCTCTTTCACCGCGGCGTAGTGCGCGACGGTGCCGTGACGATCGATGTGGTCCTCACTGATATTGAGCAGGATGCCGACGGAGGGATCGAGCGAGGGCGTGAGGTCGATCTGGTAGGACGACATCTCGATGACGTGGACGCGGCCCATCCGCGGCGGCTCCAGCGACAGGATCGCGGTGCCGATATTGCCGCCCATCTGGGTATCGTAGCCGGCAACCTTGGTCAGATGCGCGATCAGCGCCGTCGTGGTCGACTTGCCGTTGGTGCCGGTGATGGCAACGAACGGCGCATCCGGCGCGTGGCGCCGCCGCTCGCGGCAGAACAGCTCGATGTCGCCGATCACCTCGACACCGGCCTCGCGCGCCTTCAGCACGCTCCAGTGCGGCACCGGATGCGTCAGCGGCACGCCGGGCGCAAGCACGAGGCTAGCGAAATTCGCCCAGGAGACGTTGCGCAAATCCGCCGTGATGAAACCGGCCTGCGCGGCCTTGGCGACGTTCTCGGCATTGTCGTCGGCCGCGATCACCTCGGCGCCGCCGGCCTTCAGGGCGTGGCAGGAGGCGAGCCCCGAGCCGCCGAGGCCGAACACTGCGACGGTCTTGCCGGCAAGGGACGTGACGGGGATCATCGATCGATCACCGCAGCTTCAGCGTGGACAGGCCAGCGAGTGCCAGCATCACCGAGATGATCCAGAACCGGATGACGATCTGCGGCTCGGTCCAGCCGAGCTGCTCGAAATGGTGGTGGATCGGCGCCATCCGGAAGATGCGTTTTCCGGTGAGCTTGAACGATACGACCTGCACGATGACGGAGACCGCCTCCAGCACAAACAGGCCGCCAATCACCGCGAGCACGATCTCGTGCTTCACCGCGACCGCGATGGAACCCAGCATGCCGCCAAGCGCGAGCGACCCGGTGTCGCCCATGAAGATCGAGGCCGGCGGCGCGTTGAACCAGAGGAAGCCGAGCCCGGCACCCAGCAGCGCGCCGCAGAGCACCGCGAGCTCGCCGGTGCCGGCGACATATTTGATCTGGAGATATTCGGCGAACACCGCGTTGCCGGCGAGATAGGCGATCATCGCAAAGCTTGCGGTCGCGATCATCACGGGCACGATGGCGAGACCATCGAGGCCATCGGTGAGATTCACCGCATTGCCGGCCCCGACGATGACGAAGGCACCGAACACGATAAAGAACCAGCCGAAATGCAGCACCGTATCCTTGAGGAAGGGAATCGTCAGCGCGGTCGATGCGGGATCGCGGTTCAGCCGCACCAGAGCGTAGCAGGCGACCAGCGCGATCGCCGCCTCGATCAGCAGACGAAGCTTGCCGCCGAACCCGGTCGTCGTCTGCTTGGTCACCTTGAGGTAATCGTCATAGAAGCCGACAAAACCGAAGCCGAGCGTCACCGCCAGCACGATCCAGACGTAGGGGTTGAGCGGATTGGCCCACAGCACCGTGCCGACCGTGAGGCCGGACAGGATCATCAGCCCGCCCATCGTGGGCGTGCCCTTCTTGCTGAGATGCGATTGCGGCCCATCGGTGCGGATCGGCTGGCCCTTGCCCTGACGGATGCGCAAATGATCGATGATCCAGGGCCCGAACAGGAACACGAACAGCGCGCCGGTGACGACGGCGCCTCCGGTGCGGAAAGTGATGTAGCGGAAGACATTCAGGAAGGCGCGAACGGCACCGAAGCCCGAAAATGTGTTGGAGAGATCGATTAGCCAGTAAAACATTCAAAGGGTCCTGTGGCGCCTATGCGCGCGGCCTTGGCCTTGATCTTCGTCTCTATCCTGGCCTCAGCGTGCCTCACGCGCATTCGCTTGTCTTCATCATGGGTCGCGCGACCTCGGGAAACCGAACGGCTTCGCGCCGCAAAGGTCGGGATTCGGGAACAGCGCCTTCCAAGCAGTTTACGCCTTTGCCTGCAAGGCGGCCACCAGACCCGGCACAAACTTGTTGACCCAGAACATCTTCTTGCTGCCCTTGACAACCACGACATCGCCTGCCCTCAACAGATTTGCGATCTCTCCCGGTTTCAGAGAGGCGGGATCGTCGTGCCAGCCGAGGCCCTTGCCGGCCGGGAGCACCTCATAGAGATGGCGCATCAGAGGGCCGACGCAGTAGACGCCGTCAATACCGTCGAGATGTTTGGCGAGGGCGATGTGATAGTCTGGCGCATTATCGCCGAGCTCCAGCATGTCGCCGAGCACCGCAACGCGGCGGCCGCCGGTCACGTTGCGCGCCTGGAGGCTTTGCAGCGCGGCAGCGACGCTGGCCGGATTGCCGTTGAAACTGTCGTCGATCACCGTGATGCCGCCGACCGCCTGCTCGACGCCGCGGCCGGTCATGATGCCGACCCGGTCGAGCTTGATCGCGAGCGTCGCCGGATCGAGATTGGCCGCACGGATCGCCGCGAGCGCAGCCAGCGCATTCTGCACGCGGTGCGGCGCGCCCGGCGTCAGGCTGAAGGCGATCTCCTTCTTGCCGAGTGCGGCGACGACCTGCCAGCTCTCGCCATGCGGCGCGTGCGCAACCTCATGCACCTCGGCGTGCTCGCCGAAGCGTACGACCTTGCCCTTCCAGTCGGACGCCTTGATCCCGGCCGGCAGCACCAGGACTCCATCCTCGGGCAGGCCGAGCGCGATCGATACCTTCTCGCGCCTGATGGCGTCGAGCGAGCCGAGCTTTTCCAGATGCACGGGCTGAACGTTGACGACGAGCGCCACCGTCGGACGGGTCAATTCGCTGAGCCGCGCGATCTCGCCGCGCTGGTTCATGCCCATCTCGACGACCCAGAGGCTGGCATCGGGCTTCGCGTTGCACAGTGTCAGCGGCACGCCCCAGAAATTGTTGAAGCTTGACGGGCTCGCATAGGCGTTCGGATAGGCCGCCAGAAACTCCTTGGTGCTGGTCTTGCCCGCGCTGCCGGTGAGCCCGATCACGGGCCCGTGGAAACGGGCGCGCGCGGCGCGCGCGAGCCTCCAGAGGCCGTCGATCAGCGTGTCCTTGACGACGATTTGCGGAATGCCGATGCCCGCGATCTCGTGCGGCACGATCATCGCGACCGCGCCTGAGGCTTCCGCCTTGTCCGCGAACTCCCAGCCGTCACGCGCGCTGGCGAAGGCCGACACGAAGCCGCCGCTCGGCGTACCGCTCAGCGCGACGAACAGGCTGCCCGGTTTCACCAAGCGGCTGTCCTGGGTGACGAAATCGATCGGGGTGTCCGGGAAAGATCCTTCAGCGCCCAGCGCACGCGCCACTTCGGCAACCGTCCATATCGGCGCGCTCATGCAACCCTCGACGCTAATGCGGCGGCGACCGCCTCGTGGTCACTGAAGGGCAAAACCTCTCGGCCGACGATCTGCCCGGTCTCGTGGCCCTTGCCGGCGATGAGCAGCGCATCGCCGTCTTCCAGCTCCTCGATCGCGGCGCGGATCGCCGCGGCACGGTCGCCGATTTCACGGGCGCCTTTCGCGGTGGCGAGGATCGCGGCGCGGATCGCTTCCGGCTTCTCGCTGCGCGGATTGTCGTCGGTGATGATGATACCGTCTGCATTCTCGGCCGCGATCTCGCCCATGATCGGCCGCTTGCCGGCATCGCGCTCGCCGCCGGCGCCGAACACGACGACCAGCCTGCGCTTGGCGTAGGGCCGCAGCGCCTGCAGCGCCTTGGCCAGCGCGTCGGGCTTGTGCGCGTAGTCGACGAAGATCGGCGCGCCGTTGCGCTCGCCGACGCGCTCGAGACGGCCCTTGGCGCCTTCGAGATGTTCGAGGCTCGCAAACACATCGGCCGCATCGCTGCCGGTGCCGATGGCAAGGCCGGCCGACACCAGCGCGTTCTCGATCTGGAATTCGCCGACCAGCGGCAGCCGGATGGCATAGCGCTTGCCGCGATGCTCGAGCGCGAGCACCTGCGAAAAACCTTCCACGTCGGCAGCGGCGAGACGAATGCCCTCGCCCGCCCCGTCGACGTTGCGGCCGACCGTCATCACGCGCAAGCCGCGCGCCTTCGCTGCGTCAATGACATCGGCCGAGCAATCGTGATCGGCCGAGATCACTGCCGCACCGCCCGGGGAAACGAGTTCTCTGAACAGGCGCAGCTTGGCGGCAAGATAATGGGCGACGGTCGGATGATAATCCATGTGGTCGCGCGACAGATTGGTGAAGCCGCCGGCGGTGATGCGCACCCCGTCCAAGCGATACTGATCGAGTCCGTGCGACGATGCTTCGAAGGCGAGATGTGTAACGCCCTCGCGCGCGATCTCGTCGATCTGGCGGTGCAGCGCGATCGGATCCGGCGTCGTGAGCGAACCGTAGACGGTGCGCTTGGGCGAGACGAGGCCGATCGTGCCGATGCTGGCGGAGGCATGTCCCAGCTGCTCCCAGATCTGGCGCGTGAATGCGGCGACCGAGGTCTTGCCGCTGGTGCCGGTCACCGCGGCGATGGTCGCCGGTTGTGCTGGAAAGAATCTCGCGGCGGTCAGCGCGAGCGCGCGGCGCGGATTGGCAACCGTGATGAACGGCACCTTGCTGCCGTCGGGTGCATGGTGGCCCACGACGGCGACCGCGCCTGCTGCAACCGCAGCGTCGATGAAGCGTGTGCCGTCGGTCTTGCTGCCCGCAAGCGCGAAGAAGAGATCGCCCGGCTTGACCACGCGGCTGTCAAGGGCAGCGCCGGTCACCTCGAGCGCCGCGACAGCGGGCTCGATTGCGGCATCATTGCCCAGAACGTCCTGACCTATGAGGTCGCGCAGCTTCATGGTCTTCCAGTCGACATGCCCTGCCGGAAGGCCGAATCCCCGGGAAAATCCCGACTCGGCAGCGGCGATGGCCTACCCCGTTGATTACTGGGTTGTCCTGGATGCTGCAAGAATAAGGCGGTCGGACGGCGGCAGATTGAAGCGGGGCTCGATGCCGAGCAGCGGCGCGATCCGTTCGATCACCTTGCCGCCCGTGGGCACGGCGTTCCAGCCGGAAGTGATGAAACCGTAGGTCTCCTTCAACGGCTGCGGCTCGTCCAGCATGACCAGCAGCTGGTACTTCGGATTGTCCGCCGGGAGGATCGCCGTGAAGGCGTTGAGAACTCGCTTTTTGGCGTAACGGCCGTTGATGACCTTTTCCGCGGTGCCGGTCTTGCCGCCGATATAGTAGCCGGGAACATCGGCCTTCTTCGCGGTGCCAACCTCGGCGTTGAGCCGCATCAAATACCGCATCTTGTCCGAGGTCTCGGGCTTGATCACGCGCTTGGCCACCGCCATTGCCTCTTCTTCGGTACGCTTCACGAAGGTCGGCGGAATGAGATAGCCGCCATTGACCAGCGCATCGATGCCCATCACCGCCTGCAGCGGAGCGACCGCCATGCCGTGGCCGAAGGAGATAGTGACGGTGTTCAGCTCCCCCCAATGCTTCGGCAGGATCGGCGAGGCACTCTCCGGCAGTTCGGTGCGCAGGCGATCGAGCTGTCCCATCTTGCGCAGGAACGCCTTGTGGGCCTCGACGCCTTGCGACAGCGCGATGCGCGCCGCACCGACGTTGGAGGAGTAGTAGAACACTTCCTTCATGTTGATGAAGCGGCCAAGCGGATGGTCGTCGTGGATGGCGAACCTGCCGTAATGCAAAGGCCCACGCGCGTCCCACATCGAATTGAGATCGGACTTGCCGGAATCGAGCGCCATTGCCAGCGTGAAGGCCTTGAAGGTCGAGCCCATCTCGTAGACGCCGGTGGTCAGGCGGTTGATGCGATCGGGGTCGTGCGCTTCCTTCGGATTGTTCGGATCGAAATCCGGCACCGAGACCATCGCCACGATCTCGCCGGTCTTGACGTTGGAGACGAGCCCGGAGGCCGCCTTGGCGTGAAACTTGTCCTTCGCCTTCAACAGCTCGTCGCGCAGCGCGTGCTCGACGCGCAGATCGACCGAGAGCTCGACCGGCTTCTGCAGCCGGTCGGTGGCAAAGCCGGCGCGGTGGAGATCGGCGAGGCCCTGATTGTCGAGCCACTTCTCCATGCCGGCGATGCCCTGGTTGTCGATGTTGACGAGACCGATGAGGTGGGCAACTTCGTTGCCGGTCGGATAGACGCGCTTGTTCTCGCGCAGGAACCCGATGCCGGGAATGCCGAGCTTGTGAATCGCCTGCTGCTGCGCCGGCGTGACCTCGCGCTTGAGCCACACGAAGCCCTTGCGCGACGACAGGCGCTCGCGCACCTCGGCCTCGTCGAGGTCGGGCACGGTCGCGGTGAGAAGCTCGATCGCCTCGTCCTTGTCGATGATGCGGCGCGGCTCGCCGAACAGGCTCGCTGCCTTGACGTCGGTCGCAAGGATGGCGCCGTTGCGGTCGACGATGTCGGGGCGTGCGGTCGCCACCACTTCCTGCGCAGCGGCGCGGCGTGCACCATGGGCATCGGCGCCGATCGCGAACATCACGAGCCGGCCGCCGATCAGGGCGTAGACCGAGGCGAAGGCGAGCATCGCCAGACCAACGCGGGCGCGCGCCTTGGCGGCGCGATCGACGTTGCGCCCGTAGAGCAGGCTACGGATCAGCCGCTGGCGCCAGGGCTCGGTCGGCTTTTCGGCTGGTTTTGCAGGCGTCGCCGGGCTCATTGCTTGTCCTCGGGCTGAGGCACGGAGCCCGTCACGTTATCCGGATCGCTCGCGGCTTCGATGGCGTTGAGCATGGCCCCGATCGGATCGGGCTCGCCCGGCCTGAACATCCGGGGCGGACGGTCCGGAAGGTTCTTCAGCGAATCATATTGCGTGCCGTTGACCGGCTTGAGCTGCAGGTGCCGCTCGGACAGGCCTTGCAGTCGCAGCGGCGCATCGAGCTTGGCCCATTCGGAGCGCAGCGAGGCGATCGCGTCGCGCTGCGCGCGGATCTCCGCATGCAGCCGCAGCACCTTCTCGGTGCGCGCCGTGGAGTCCATCTTGATCCGATAGACATAGGCCGCCGCGAAGATCAGCGCGCCGATGACGAGGAGGTGGACGATGCGCATGCGCTAGCCGCCCCTCATCACGTCGGAGAGTTTGGGCCAGGACGATTGCTCGCCATTCTCGTGCGCCGGCGCCGCGGTGCGTTCGGCCGCGCGCAGCTTTGCGGAACGCGCGCGCGGATTGTGCGCGACTTCGTCTTCACCGGCGACGACGGGCCGCCGCGTCAGAAGCTGGAAGCTTGGCGGAACTTGCGCCACCTCCGGCAGATGCCGCGAGCCGCCGCCGGTTTTTGAACGCTCAGAGAGGAAATTCTTGACGATGCGGTCTTCCAGCGAGTGGAACGAGACCACGACGAGGCGGCCACCCGGCTTGAGCACACGCTCGGCAGCGGCCAGTGCGGTCTGGAGTTCCTCGAGCTCCTCGTTGACGAAGATGCGCAACGCCTGAAACGTCCGCGTCGCCGGATGAATATCTCCGGGCTTCGAGCGCACGACCCTGGCGACAAGGTCGGCGAGCGCACGCGTGGTCGTGAATGGGGTCTCCTGCCGGTCTGCCACGATGGCACGGGCGATGCGGCGCGAATGCCGCTCCTCGCCGAAGAGATAGATGATGTCGGCGAGTTCGCCTTCCGAGGCGCGGGCGACGACATCGGCCGCAGTCGGCCCCGACTGCCCCATCCGCATGTCGAGCGGACCGTCGAGACGGAAGGAAAAGCCGCGACCGGCCTGGTCGAGCTGCATCGAGGACACCCCGACATCCATCACGACGCCGTCGATCGTCTCGACGCCCTGCGCCGCACAGATTTCGGCAAGGCTGGAGAAGCGGTCCTCGACCAGGGTCAGCCGGCCGGCGGAACGTTCGACCAGTGCGGCACCGCCTGCGATTGCGGTGCGGTCGCGGTCAATGGCAATGAGCCGAGTTCCCGGTATCTCCAGAATCGCGCGGCTATAGCCGCCGGCGCCAAAAGTAGCGTCGACATAGATGCCACCCTCGCGCGGGACGAGATGAGCGATGGCCTCACGGCCAAGAACGGGAACGTGCGGAGCCGAACTCATGTGCCAAGCCTGCCTGACGCCCATGCCGAATCGCGGACCAGCAAGCCCATAACGTCTCGAATCACTCCGCGTCGCGGCGGTTCCACGACAAAGCCCTCGTCCAGCATGGTTACCAAGGCCGGTCATCCCGGGCCGCAAACCCAGTGTTCCCAGTGGAATTTGTCGGGCAGCCATGGGATTTCGAGCCAAAATGCGCTTTGGCCGCCTCCGGATGCGGGTCGGCTCTTCATCCCTCAGTAACGACCCTTAGCGTTAAGAAAGCGTTGATCGGCTCCTTACAAGTCGACAAGGTGAAGTCGCGGTGATGCTTCATCCACACACTTGGGCCGAAATGCGTCCGTTAACCGCGCCACGCGATTGCGCGCGGTCGAGGGTAAATGAATAGTAAAGAGAAGGGCTCATTCTCCGTCCGACTTGGGATATCTATGCCGCCGTCCGGTTCGTCCACGCCGTCTGGATCCGATTCGAAGCGTCAACGCATTCTCCCGGTTCCCAAGGCCGCGGCGAACATGCGAACATTCGAGCCTGACTCCTCAATCGTCTCCGACATCATCCCCTCGCCGAACCACGGCGAGCGCAGCAAGGGACGGCAGCCCGACATGATCGTGCTGCACTACACCGGCATGCCCGATGTCGAGGGTGCGCTGGCGCGGCTGTGCACGGCCGGCACGGAAGTCTCGGCGCATTATGTCGTGCTGGAAGACGGCCGCATCGTGCAATGCGTGCCCGAGACCAGGCGGGCCTGGCACGCCGGCGTATCGTCCTGGGCCGGCGAGGACGACATCAATTCCTGCTCGATCGGCATCGAGATCGTCAATCGCGGCCATGACTGGGGCTATCCCGAGTATCCGCTGCGCCAGATCGCCGCCGTGATCGCGTTGTGCCGCGGCATCATGCTCCGCCGCAAGGTGCCGCCTCACCGCGTGCTCGGCCATTCCGATGTCGCGCCCGCGCGCAAGAAAGACCCCGGCGAAAAGTTTCCATGGCATTCGCTGGCCAATTCCGGCGTCGGCCACTGGGTGACGCCGGCACCTGTCGTGCGCGGCGAGAGCCTGATGCTCGGCACCATCAGCGATGCGGTGCTGAGCATGCAGCAGGCGCTCGCCAGGTACGGCTACGGCGTGCCGCTGAACGGCAAATACGACGCCGCGACCATGGAAGTCGTCACGGCCTTCCAGCGCCATTTCCGCCCGGCGCGGCTCGATGGGGTTGCGGACCACTCGACGCTGTCGACATTGCAAGCGCTGCTGGCCAGCCTGCCGGCGGAAGGAACGACGGTATCGTCGAAGTGACGGTCGTGGTCATTCCGGGGCGCACGAAGTGCGAACCCGGAATGACAGTACTAGTCGTCCATCTCCCTCATCCTTCGCGCATACAGCCGCCGCAACGGCTCGAGCTGCGTCGCCTCCGTCGCCGCGCGGTAGGCCTCGCGCGCCTCCTCCGTCCTGCCAAGCCGCCGCAACAAATCCGCCGTCACCGCCGGCAGCAGCTCATAACCGCGAAGTCCGCCTCGGGCGGCAATCGCATCGACGAGATCGAGCGCACGTGCCGGCCCGTCGACCATCGACAATGCCGCGGCGTGGTTGAGTTCGATGACCGGAGACGGGTTGATGCGCAGCAAGACCTCGTAGAGTCCGGCGATCTGCGGCCAGTCGGTCTGCTCAAAGCTCGGCGCGCGCGCATGCAGCGCGGCGATCGCGGCCTGCACCGCATAGGCTTGCGGCCGGCCGGGCACGCGCAGCGCATCATCGACCAGACCCAGGCCCTCCCCGATCTGCGCGCGATCCCACAGCCTGCGGTCCTGCTCTTCGAGCAGCACGATATCGCCGGCTGTCGTCTCGCGTCCGGCGCGACGCGCATCGTGCAGCAGCATCAAGGCCAGCAGGCCCTTGATACCGGCGCGATCCGGCATCAGCCGATCGAGCAAGCGGCCGAGCCGGATCGCCTCGGCCGCAAGATCGGGCCGCATCAGATCGGTGCCCTCGGTCGCGACATAGCCCTCGGTGAAGACGAGATAGATCACGGCGAGCACGCCATCGAGCCGCGGTGCCAGCGCGTCACGCTCGGGCACCTCGTAGGGGATACCGGCGAGCCTGATCTTCTGCTTGGCGCGGACCAGCCGCTGCGCCATTGCTTCCTCGCCGAGGAGAAAGGCGCGCGCGACCTGCGCGACCGACAGCCCGCAGACCGTGCGCAACGTCAGCGCGACCTGGACCTCGGCTGCGAACGCCGGGTGGCAACAGGTGAAGATCAGCCGCAGCATGTCATCGTCGAGCATCGCCGGCGGCTCGTCGGGCGCTTGTGCGTTCAGCTCGCGCTCGTGCACGAGCGCCTGCTGCTTGCCGCGGAACGCAGCTTGCCGCCTGATGCGGTCGATCGCCTTGTGCCTGGCGACATTGACCAGCCAGGCGCGCGGATTGTCGGGGGCTTCGCATGCCCCCCAGCGCTCCAGCGCGACGGCAAAGGCATCCTGGAGCGCGTCCTCGGCAAGATCGAAATCGCCGACGAGACGGATCAGCGTGGCCAGCGCCCGCCCCGCCTCGTCGCGGAAGATCTTGTCGATCTCGGAAGGGGTCATTCCCTGACCACGGTCACTTCTCGTAAACCCAGATCGGCCGCACCTCGATCGAGCCGATCCTTGCGCTGGGAATCCGCGCCGCGATCTCGATCGCGGCGTTCAGATCCTTGGCCTCGATCAGATAGTAGCCGCCGAGCTGCTCGCGCGTCTCCGCAAACGGTCCGTCGGTCGTCAGCGTCTTGCCGTCACGCACGCGCACGGTCGTCGCGGTGGTGGTCGGGCGGAGCCGGTCGCCGGCCTTGAAATTGCCGTTCCGAATGATGGATTGCGTAAAGGCCTCATACTCCGCCGACATTTTCTGGGTGGTTCCCGTGTCAATCTTCGCGTACTCGGCCTCGTTCTGGTAGATCATCAGCAGATACTGCATCGCTTCACTCCTGTTGTTCGGCTGTGTCGCCGACATCCAGTCGAACGGGGTACGCTCCAAACGACATCTTCAGGATAAATTATTTGCAGGCGGTGCGCTCAGCGATATCGGCTTGACGAAACCGTCACAAATGCCTCATGCGTTATCCGTCAGTCGGCCGGACGGCCGCTCCGGCAGGTGCCGAAAGGCCGCCGGGGAGGAAAGTCCGGGCTCCCTTGACATACGGTGCCGGATAACGTCCGGCGGGGGCGACCCCAGGGAAAGTGCCACAGAGAACGAACCGCCCCGCTTCGCCTTCGGGCTTTGCAGGGTAAGGGTGAAAAGGTGCGGTAAGAGCGCACCGCGGTTCCGGCAACGGAGCCGGCAGGGCAAACCCCACCGGGAGCAAAACCGAATAGGGACGGCGTAGCGGGCTGTTCGCTTTGAGCGATAACGCCGCGGGGCGATGTCAGGCCCGCCGTCCGGGTAGGTTGCTCGAGACCATGTGCAAACATGGTCCCAGAGGAATGGCCGTCACGTATCGTTCGCGCAAGCGGACGATGCCCTACAGAACCCGGCTTACAGGCCGGCTGATGCCTTGCAACGAGGGGTTCGGTGCTGATCGCATCGGACCCCTCACCATTTTGGACCCCGGCGCGCAGTCCTGAAATGGCGTCATTCCGGGGCGTGCGAAGCACGAGCCCGGAATCCATCAGGCGGCAGAGACGGTGGATGAATGGATTCCGGGCTCTCGCTTCGCGAGCCCCGGAATGACAGCTGTGAGTTACGCGACGATCTTCCCCAACACGCCCATCAGCGCCTCTGGCGCCGTGACATTCGGCGCATGGCTCGCATCGAGCTCGAAATAGCGCCAGCCGTTCTCGCTCTTCGTGCGCTGCGCAAACTGCCCGAACACGTCACCCGGCGGAATCCGCGTGCAATAGATGTAGCTTCGCGGCATCGCCGGCTCGCCATGCGCGAGCTTCAGCTTCGTCTCGAAACACTTGATTGGCATCGCAACCCGGCGCGAGTTGAGCCAGTCGAGATCTGCCTGCGGCGTATCCGGCGGCGGCGGGTTCGGGGGAATGCGATAGCCGTCGCCAGAAGCTGCCGCCTTCCGCATCGGCTCGCGCCCTCCTTCGTTGAGGTCGAACAGCGACTGACCATCGCGCGGCACGAAAGCGTCGAGATAGATCAGCCGCGTCACGCGCTCGCCGGCGCGGTCGGCGACACCGGTTGCGACCATGCCGCCGTAGCTATGGCCGAGCAGCACGATATCGCTGATATCCTCGAAGGCGATGACGTTGAGAATATCTTGAATGTGAGTCTCGAGATCGATCGCCGGGCTGGCGAGATGCGCGCGTTCGCCGAGCCCGGTATAGGTCGGCGTCACCAGGCGGTGACCGGCCTCAGCCATCAGCGGGTGCATCTTCTTCCAGGCCCATCCGCCGGACCAGGCGCCATGACAGAGCAGAAAGGTCTTCGGGCGTGCCGCCATCGGCGTTTTCCATCGTTCTTGTTTGATACGATGGAGTGTAGCGGCCGGCCGCGCGATGTAAACGCCGCTCAGGCCGCGCGCATATCCGCCTTCACCAGCACCGGCGCGAGCTCGAGGGCCTCGCGCCGCTGCTTGCTCGCTTCAAAGCCGTGCATGCCGAGCTGCCATTGCAGGCCGACGATGGCGCCCTTGGTCGGCTGCAGCAGCGCGAGCGAGGCGAACAGCGTCACCGGCAACCACACCGCCAGTTGCAACCAGACCGCCGGCGCATAGGCGGTCTCGACCGCAAGGGTCGCCGGCACCACGAGATGGCCGACCACGACCATCACGAGATAGGCAGGAAAGTCATCGGCGCGCTGGTGGAACAGCTCCTCGCCGCAATGCTCGCAATTATGAGCGACCTTCAGGAAACGCCCGAACAGGTGCCCGCCGCCGCAATTCGGGCACTTGCCGCGGAAACCGCGCCACATCGCCTTCGCCAGAGAGACTGAACCGGCCGCCATGACCACACCTCTTCCTTTTCAATGATCCATACAATAATATATTGTATTCATACATTCAAAGGTGTTGGTCGACATTGCATGGATTGGACTCCTACAATCTCGGAGCTCTCAGGGCCACGCTACCAGCGCATTGTCGAGGCCATGGAAGCCGATATCGCCGCCGGCCGGCTGGTGCGCGGCCAGCAGCTTCCAACGCAGCGCGCGCTGGCGAAGGCGCTCGACGTCGACCTCACCACGGTAACGCGCGCCTACACCGAGGCTCGGCGACGCGGCATCTTGGAGGCGCGGGTCGGACAGGGTTCGTTCGTGTCGGAGACCAGCGCGCGCCGCGCGGTCGACTTGCCGCATCCCGTAGCGATCGATCTCTCGATGAACGTGCCGCCGCATCCGCTGGAGGCGCAACTCGACGAGCGCATCGTCGCGGGGATGGAATCCATCCGCGCGCAATCGGGCTTGACCGCGTATCTCAACTATCAGCCGCCCGGCGGCAGCGCGCATGAGCGCGAAGTCGCCGCGCGCTGGATGCGTGCACGGGTGCCACACGCGCATGCCGACAAGCTCGTGATCTTTCCGGGTTCGCAGACGATCCTGTTCAACCTGCTCACCCGCCTCGCGCGGCCCGGCGAAATCGTGCTGACGGAGGCGCTGACATTTCCCGGCATCAAGGCCGCAGCGGCGCGGCTCGGCGTCAAGCTCGTTGGCGTCGCCATGGATGACGGCGGCATCCTTCCCGATGCGCTGGCAAGGGCGTGCCGCATGCACCGGCCAAAGGCCGTCTATCTCATTCCGACGCTGCACAATCCGACCACCGCGACGCTGCCCCCTGAGCGACGCAGCGCCATCGCACAGATCATCCGCGATACCGACACGATCTTGATCGAGGACGACGCCTACGGCCTGCTCGACCGCTCGGCATCGCCGATCGCAAGCCTCATTCCGGAGCGGACTTATCTCGCGACCACGCTGTCCAAATGCATCGCGCCAGCCCTACGCGTTGCCTATCTGGTGATGCCCGACCGCGACGCGCAGCTTGAGATGCGCGCGTACTTGCAGGCCACCGTTCAAATGCCTGCGCCGCTGATGGTCGCACTGGTGACGCATTGGATCGAAACCGGCATTGCCGATCGTATCATCACCGCCATCCGGAGCGAGGCAGTCGGCCGTCAGCAGCTCGCGCAACGCACCTTGAAGGGTTTCCAGTTCCTGGCCAAGCCCGCAGCGCATCATCTGTGGCTGCGGCTGCCCGAGGGCCGGCCCGATGTCGCCGCACATCTCTTGCGGAACGGACTTGCGGTCGTCGCCGGCGATGCCTTCACAGTCGACGGCACACCGCCGCATGCGGCGCGCGTCTCGCTGGGGGCGGCACGAGACAGATCGGAATTGACGGAAGCGCTGCGCATCCTGGTCGGTGCATTGCAGAAGCCCGCCGACACCAGACAGATCGTCTAGATCATCGACGATGACGGCGATGGTGGGCATGTCTTTCGTGAACGCCCGACGCCGCAGATCACGCTTGCGTGCAGGATGGATTGACTTGCACAGCCGCAGCCGTGCTATGCGGGCGACGGCCGTCAACAATTCGGCATGGCCCCGGCGACAAGGACAATCTGTTGGAAACGCTCACCTACGCGCTGCTGCTGCTCGGCGCATTGGCCGGCGGCTTCGTCTCGGGCCTGGCCGGGTTCGGCACGGCGCTCATGGCGCTCGGCATCTGGCTCTACGTGCTGCCGCCCTCGCTCGCGGTGCCCCTGGTGCTGATCTGCTCCGTGATCGCGCAAACATCGACACTGCCCTCGATGTGGAAGAGTTTTGATCTCTCGCTGGTGTGGCCGTTCCTGATCGGGGGGCTGATCGGGGTGCCGCTGGGTACGATGATGGTCGCCTCGGCCGATCCAAAAGTTTTCAAGCTGAGCGTCGGCGTGCTGCTCCTGATCTTCTCGACGGCGCTCTATCTGAACAAGAGGCCGCTCGCCTTCAGGTTTGGCGGCCGCATCGCCGACGGCGCGATCGGCTTTGCCGGCGGCATCCTGGGCGGCCTTGCCGGGCTGTCGGGGCCGCTGCCGATCCTGTGGGCCAACATCCGCGGCTGGAACAAGCATGAGCGGCGCGGCATCTTCCAGCTCTTCAATTTCACGGTGCTCGCCACTGCGCTGGTGCTGCAAACGGCTTCAGGCCTCGTGGCGTTCAAGGTGGTTTGGCTGGCGCTGGTCGCCTTTCCCGGCACGCTGATCGGCGCCTGGGCCGGCGCCCGCGTCTATCGGGCGCTGAGCGACAAGCATTTTGGCGATGTCGTGCTCGGTCTGTTGTTCCTGTCAGGCCTCGGCCTCGTCTGGAACAGCTTTGGCACGCATTGATTTGGGACTTGCTCCACCGCAAATGTCCGGCCGAGGCGATCGTTACGCCGGTGCGCGTGCGGGAGGTATGGATGGCTCGGACCCAGCCTCCTCGTGCCGGGGCGACACAAGACGCTTATTGAACTCGCGGCGCAGCAGCCAGACACTTAAGCCGGCCTGGAACGTGGTCGCCGCGACCGACAGATACCAGACGTGCTCCATGCGAAAGCCCGGCCGCGTCGAGAGCCAGATCGCCGGCAGCGAGTAGGTGAACACGCGTGTCACCGAGCTCAAGAGCACCGGCTTGGTATTGCCGAGGCCCTGGAACATGCTCGAGCAGGTGAAGATCAGACCCTGCGCGATCATGTTGAGCGAGATGATCCGCAAGAACAGGAAGGCGATCTCCATCGTCTCCCGGTCGTTGGAGAATCCGGCGAGCAACAGCTCCGGCTTCAACTGCGCAAGGATCATGAAGCCGAGCATCACGATGGTGGCGATCAGCGCAGCCTTGACGAAGGTTTCCCGCACACGTGCGCCGTTTGCAGCGCCGACGTTCTGCCCGGCGATCGGCCCGGCCGCCAGCGCAACGGCAAGCGCCGGCATCTGGATCAGGCCGAGCACTCGCTGCCCGATGCCGAAACCCGCCTGCGCCGCGGCGCCGAAATCGCGCAGCACGTAATAGACCACCGCCATGAAGATGAACATCATCGCGAACTCGCCGCCGGCGGGCAGACCGACACTGAGGATGCGCTTCAAGTGGTGCGCTTGCGGACGCCATAGCGCCGGATTGAAGGCGACATAGCGCTCGACCTTGCGGAAATACGCCAGCAGCATCAGCACGCCGATGACCACTGCGATCGAGCTCGCCAGCCCCGCACCGGCCACCCCGAGCGCATGGCCGGTGCCCCAGCCCGTGATTAGGACCGGCGCCAGAGCGATATTGATGACCACGGCAAACGCCTGCACCAGCATCGCGGGGCGTACGATACCGGTGGCGCGCAGTGCGGATCCCATCACCTGGGTCGCGAACTGCAGCGCGAGCGCCGGCATGAACCACAGCAGATAGGTGGTCCCTGCCTCGATCGTGGCTTGATCCGCGGCAATCGACTGCATGTAGGCGCGCGACAGCGCGGCACCTGCGGCCAGGGTCAACAGTCCGAACAGCACCGACAGCACGATCGCCTGGTTGAAGATCAGGTTCGCATCCGGCCGGTCCTTGCGCCCCACGGCATGCGCAATCAGCGCCACCGTGCCGACGCCGAGCACCTGCATCAGCGCATTGACGAGAAAGCCGGCATTGCCGGCCGCCGCGACGCCGGCGACCGCGGCATCGCCCAATCCCGACACGAAGTAGAGGTCGACCAGCTGGCAAATCATGATCGTGACCATGCCGACCATGATCGGAGGTGCCATGGCCAGGATGTGTCTCACGATGGAGCCGTTCGTCAGGTCTTTCATGGTCATTCCATCCTTGGCCCATTCCTTGGCGGCGTGACAGCGGGACATTCGCCCCGCTGCCGCGAGCTCATTCCGCTGCTGCGATATGCCCGAGCTCCACCACCTGGCGCTCGAACAGGCTGCGATAGATGCCCCCTCGCTTGCCTGCGAGCACGGCGTGGGTGCCCTGCTCGACGATCTCGCCGCGGTCGAACACCAGGATCCGATCAAGGCTGCGCACCGTCGACAGCCTGTGCGCAATCACGATCGAGGTGCGGCCCTTCATCAACCGCTCCATCGCCTCCTGGATCAGCGCCTCCGATTCCGAATCGAGGCTCGAAGTCGCCTCGTCCAGGATCAGCACCGGCGCGTCCGCCAGGAACGCGCGCGCCAGCGCTACGCGCTGCCGCTCACCGCCCGACAGTTTCACGCCGCGCTCGCCGACCAGCGTGCCGTAGCCCTTCGGCAGGCGCAGGATGAAATCGTGCGCATTGGCCAGCCGCGCCGCCTGTTCGATCGCATCAAAGCTGGCGCCGGGCCGGCCATAGGCGATGTTCTCGGCGAGCGAGCGGTGGAACAGGATCGGGTCCTGCTGCACGATCGCGATCTGGCTGCGCAGCGATTGCTGCGTGGCGTGCGCGATGTCGTGCCCGTCGATCAGCACGCGCCCGCCGGTGACGTCGTAGAGCCGCTGCACCAGCTTGACGAAGGTGGTCTTGCCGGACCCGGAGCGTCCGACGAGGCCCACACGCTCGCCGGCCCGGATCGTCACCGACAGCCCGTCGTAGAGCGGGGCGCGATGGCCGCCATAGTGGAACGTGACGTCGTCGAACACGATCTCGCCGCCTTCGATCGCAATCGGCTGCGCGTCGGTGGCATCCGCAATTCCGATCGGCTCGTCGTGGATCGCCACCAGTTCCTCCATGTCGTTGACCGAGCGCTGGAGGTGATTGATGTGCATGCCGACGTCGCGCAAATAGGCGTGGATGACGTAGTAGCTGGTGAGCACGTAGGTGACGTCACCGGGCGAAGCATGCCCGGACATCCACAGCAGCACCGATCCTCCGATCACGGACCCCCGCAGGCATAGCAGCAGCGAGAGCTGGGCCATGGCGGTGTAGTTATAGCGAAACCAGGTCCGCCGCACCCGTACCCGCCAGCGGTCGATGACGCGGGCGAGCCGCGCGTCCTCGCGCGCTTCGGCGCCGAAGGATTTCACCACCGCGTTGCAGGTCAGCGCGTCCGCGAGCGTGCCGCCGACCCTGGTGTCCCAGGCATTGGAGACGCGCGCGGCCGGCGCGATGTAGCGGGTGGAGAACAGCACCGTCATCGTGACATAGGCCAGCGCACCGAGCGCAATCACCACGCCGAGCGAGGTCCAGTGCACGCCGAGCAGGACCATCGAGCCGATCAAGACGACAAACGAAGGCAGAAGCGCCAGCAAGAGCGTGTCGTTGAGCAGATCGAGCGCCCACATGCCGCGGGTGATCTTGCGCACGGTGGAGCCGGCGAAGGAGTTGGCGTGCCAGTCGGTCGAGAAGCGCTGCACGCGCATGAAGGCGCCCTCGGCGACCTCCGACATCGTCTTCAGTGTGAAGGGCACGATCGCCTGCAGGCCGGCGAGCCGCAGCACCATCGATGCCGCGCCAAGCGCCACGATCGCGCCGAAAGCGACGAGCGCCGCGTGGCGCGCATCAGGATCGGACGGACCACGCGTCAGCGCATCGATCAAATGTCCGGAGAAAACCGGCATGAACAGATCGGCCACGGTGGCACCCAGCAGGCCGCCGGCCACGACGAGCCCGCGTCCCGGCTGCTTCCGCCAGCGCCGGAACACGAAGGGCAGCACCAGGCGCATTGCCGTCGGCTTCTTTGACAGAACGGTCATGGCATCATCCGGCCGCTCTTGGCGCGGACCGGCTCCATCGATGGACGCAGGCCGGCCGCGAGGGCCGAGACGGCGTCACTTAGGGTTGGCTTTATTTTGGGGAGCGGAGCGATCGGGACTCTTGGTCGAAACCTTGGCCCAATCGAAGCTGGCGGAAAGGGCCTCTAGGAGGCCGAACACATACCGAGCCAGAACATCATCGAGCGCGGGCGTACGATCTGCGACTGCGACGAAATCATGCAAATCTCTCCCCGGTTCGATTGAATGAGGTGCGCTTTATAGATGTGTCGCTGGTCATTTGCAACGGGGCTCGCGCGAGATCACGGACGAGTGTTGCAATTTGGTGCACGACGTCTTGATGCGCGTCGCCGCCGCGTCAATTTCCGCCGTCATGCCCCGCGAAGGCGGGGCATGCAGTACGCCGCGGCGGATGTGGTGAGAGGGAGAGCTCCCCAACGCCTGCCTCTGGAATATTGGATCGTCCGGTCAAGCCGGACGATGACACCGGATGCGTGGAAGGTTCAGTGCGCGTCGCCGCCGGCGCCGAACGGTGAGGCCGGCTTTTTCAGCAGCGTGACCAGCAGGCTGAGGCCGAGATAGAACAGCGTCAGCACGAAGAAGGCGTCGCCAAAACTCATCACCACGGCCTGACGGTGCACGAGCTGGGAGAGCTGCTTCATCGCCATCAGCGCGGAATCGCCGAGGCCCTGGAATTTCTGCATGAACATGGTCAGGGTTTCGGTCGCGGTCGCATTGCCCCAGGTCACGCGCTCCTGCAGGCGCATGATGTGCAGATCGGTGCGGTCGTTGAGCACGGTGTTGATGACGGCAAGGCCGACGGCGCCGCCGAGATTGCGCATCAGGTTGAACAGGCCAGAGGCGTTCTTCACTCTCTCCGGCGCCAGCGTGCCGAGCGCGATGTTGTTCGTCGGCACCATCGCGAACATCATGCCGATGCCGCGCAGGATCTGCGGTACCAGCAGCTCGTAGAAATCGTAGTCGCGCGTGATCCACGTCATCTGATAGGAGCCGAGCGCGAACACGACGAGTCCGAACGCGACCATGTAGCGCATGTCGACCCTGGCCATCAGACGTCCGACCAGCGGCGCGACCAGGAACATGGTGATACCGGAGACGAACATGGTCTCGCCGATCATCAGTGCGCTGTAGCCGCGCACCTCGGCGAGATAGCGCGGATAGATGTAGGTCAGGCCGTAGAGCCCGATGCCGATGCAGAATTGCAGCGTGCAGCCGACGGCGAAATTGCGGTCGGAGAAGGTGCGCAGATTGACGATCGGCTCGGCCGCCGTGAACACACGCCAGAAGAACGCGATCGCCGAGACGGCGCAGATCGACGCGCAGATCGCCACAGAGGTGTCCTGCATCCATTCATATTGCGGGCCTTCCTCCAGCACATATTCCAGCGTGCCGAGGAAGCCGGCCATGAACAGCAGGCCCCACCAGTCGAAGCGGTCGAGCAGTTCGAAATGCGGCTCGTCGAAATCGACCAGCGCCAGCACGCCGGCCGTGATGGCGATCCCGGGCACGACGTTGATGAAGAACAGCCAGTTCCAGGACATCAGGTCGGTGATGTAGCCGCCCACCGTCGGTCCGACGGTCGGAGCCAGCGTCGCGACCAGGCCGATGATGGGGCCGACGATGTGGAATTTCGATCGCGGGAACACGGTATAGGCCGAGGCGAACACTGTCGGGATCATGCCGGCGCCGAGGAAGCCCTGGAGCGCGCGCCAGAGGATCATCTCCTCGATGGTCGTGGCAAAACCGCAGAGCAGGCTCGATGCGGTGAAGCCGGCCGCCGAGATCGCGAACAACAGCCGCGTGCCGAAGGCCCGCGACAGGAATCCCGACAGCGGGATGGCGATCACCTCGGCGATCAGATAGGCGGTCTGGACCCAGGAGACTTCGCTGGAGCTTGCCGACAGGCCGGCCTGGATCTCACTCAGGGACGCCGAGACGATCTGGATGTCCAGGATCGACATGAACATCCCGAACACCATGATGAGGAAGGCGAACAGCCGCTTCGGCGCAATGCGCTCCGAAGCCTGGGCCGTCATCATGGCAGGTGAAGCGGTGGTGGCATTGGCCATGCTCTTACCCAGATCGCGCGAGAGTGCGCGGTCCACCTCTCCCCGTCGGGGAGAGGTCGATTTGCGCAGCAAATCGGGTGAGGGGCCGCAGCTCCCACGAGAGAGCGTAACCCCTCACCCGGATCGCATCTTCCGATGCGATCCGACCTCTCCCTTCGGGAGAGGTGAAGGACGAAGCTGCGCTCGCCTTGAACATCGTTGTTTACCGCGCCCCTACTGCGGGTGGATCGCGGTGGGATCGTCGAGATCGACCTCGCTGTCCGCGTCGGCCGCACCCTTGTTGGTGTCGACGGTCGCATAGACCGACATGCCGGCGCGGAGCAGATTCTGCTTCGCCACCGACTTCGGCACGCGGATACGGACCGGCACGCGCTGCACGATCTTGGTGAAATTGCCGGTGGCGTTGTCAGGCGGCAGCAGCGTGAACACCGAACCCGCGCCTGCCGCGATGCTGTCGACGACGCCGGAGAACTTGCGCATGCCGTAGGCATCGACCTTGATCGTCACCGGCTGGCCGGGACGGATGCGCTTGAGCTGGGTTTCCTTGAAATTGGCGTCGATATAGACGTCGTCCAGCGGCACGATGTTGCCGAGGCGCTGGCCGACGGCGACGAAGTCGCCGGTGTTGACCAGGCGATTGGAGAACGTGCCGTTGACCGGCGCACGCACCGCGGTGAAGGAGAGGTCGCGCTCGGCCTTGGCGAGCGTGGTCTTGAACTCGGCGAGCTGGGCCCGCGCTTCGGCCTGCTGCGCCTTGGCGACGTCGACATTGCTGACGGCGACATCGTAGGCGGCCTGCGCCGCCTTGACTGCGGCGGCGCCCTGGTCGCGTCCGGCTTCCGAGCTCTCGAACACGGCGCGCGAGGCAAACCCCTTGTTGCTCAGGGCCTGTTGGCGTTCATAGTCGAGATCGGCACGCTTGAGGCCCGCTTCGGCCGAGACGAGCTGCGCCTTGGCCTGCGCGACCTGGCTGTCGAGCGCCGCGACCTGGCGGCCGATGCGATCGATGGTGGCTTGCTGGGTCGCGATCCGGCTCGCGGCGGCATCGACCGCGATCTTGTAATCGCCGTCGTCGATGCGGAGGACGACGTCGCCGGCGCGCACCGGCGTGTTATCGCCGGCGAGGATCGAGGCGATGTGTCCGGACACGCGCGCACCCAGCATGGTGTTGTTGGCGCGGACATAGGCGTCATCGGTGGAGATATAAAACCGGCCGACCAGCGTGTAGTAGCCGGCATAGCCCGCTGCGGCGAGCGCGAGCATGAGGCCGGCACCCACCAGGACGAATTTACGCTTGCCGGATTTGCGAGCGCCGGCGACGGGCGCCTCTGGCGCAGGCTCGGCCGGCTTCTCGGTCACGGGCTTCTCCGGCGCCTCACCGGTGCGGCGCTTGGCTTCCTCCACTACGTGAGAGCGCAATTGCCCGGCAAGGGGTGCAGATGCCTCGACCGCAGCGTCACCGTCCGCGGGCTCTTCCACCGCTTCCTGGCGAAGGATGCGCGCAGCCTGGTCTCTCGATACGGCCATAAAGGCCTCCCCAAAATAAACGCGAAACGGCGACCACTGCGCGGCCGGCTCCTCTCGCCCGTCCCAAATACCATTGACCGAACGGTTCGGTCAATATACATAATGGTCCCGAGCAGGACCGTAATGGCTCGAATCCTTTATTCGGGTTTCATGAGCCCAGATTTGATCCAAAACCTTCCGAGACCCTAAACCAATGGTTGTAGCCCGCCGCGAACATCTGCATGTCATCCAGGAGGAGGACGGCTCCAAACGTCGCCAGATCCTGGACGGCGCTCGCAAGGTGTTCATGGATCTTGGTTTCGACGGCGCCAGCATGGGCGAGATCGCGCGCGCGGCGCAGGTCTCCAAGGGCACGCTCTACGTCTACTTCGCCGACAAATCCGCGCTGTTCGAAGCCATCCTCGAGCAGGAGGCGCTCCAGCACGGCCAGGTCGTGTTCAATTTCGATCCGTGGCGCGATGCCGAGACCACGCTGAAGGAGTTCGGCCGGGCCTACAACCATCTGCTCTGCCGGCCCGGCGGTGGATCGGCGATCCGCACCGTGATGGCGATCGCCGAGCGCATGCCCGATGTTGGTCGCCGTTATTATGCGCGGGTGCTGGACAAGACTATCAACCGCCTCTCCGAATATCTCAAGACGCATGTCGCCTCCGGCGATCTCAAGATCGACGATTGCGACCTTGCGGCCTCGCAGTTCATGGAACTATGCAAGGCCTCGCTCTTCCTGCCCTTCGTCTTCCAGGCCGCGCCCGCGCCGTCGGAAGAGCGCATGACCGAAGTGATCGACAGCGCGACGCGGATGTTTCTGGCGGCGTATAAGGCGAAGTAGCAGCGCGTTGCGCAGGCGGGTCGGGCGACATTATATTGCGGCCATGTCCCGTGATCTTCGCCCGCCTGTCGATATCCTCCATTACGAAATCGTCCAGGAGCAGGCCTCGGCGCTTGGACGGATGGGCCGCACACTAGAACAGGCGCTGACGCGTTTGCGTGAGTTCGACGCCGCCCATGTGCATTCGGAACTGCCGGCATCAAAGCAGCCGGCCAGGCGCAAGCTGGTGATGGAAGCCGGCCAGGCGCTCTGGATGTTCGTGGTGCAGCGCGAGGCGTCCGGCTTGCGCGACAGCCGCCACATCATGCGCACCTACAACGTCCCGGGCGAAGTGCAGCGGTGCATGGGGCTGATGCCCGCACCGTCGAAGCCGGCGTAGATCGTAGCCTGCATGAGCGCAGCGATATGCGGGACACTGCCCCGGATGTCGCTGCGCTCATGCGGGCTTCAAGGGCAACGTCCGCCTAATCGTCGGCGTAGTCGTCTTCTTCGCGCTTGCGCGTCGCGCTCTTGCGCGCACCGAGCGAGCCGGTGACAGATGAATCGCGCGCGTTGGCATAGGGGCTGCGCGACTGCGCACGCGCGGCGATCTCTTCGCCGGAAACGGCGGCGGGCTGGCAGATCAGGCGGCGGCTGGCGCGGCGCATCAGATCGACGTGGATGTGGTCGTAGTGATAGACGTTCGACCCGGGCGCCAGAACGGTCGTGAAATGCGCGCAGGCGCCCGACTGCACGTCGCGCAAGAATCCCTGCTCCTCCGGCATGCCGCGCCAGCCGTTCTTCACGGTGATGCGGCGGCCGTCGGCGAGCACGAAACCGGCGATGTCGAGTGCGTTGCCGAAGGCATGTTCGGAGATGTGAGCATGCGGATTGCCGTTCATGCCGCGACAGGAATAGGCGGAGATCTGCTTGATCTCGGTGACTCGGACGCCGAACCAGCGCATCGCCGAAGGCTGCACGGTGTCGGCGAGCCAGCGGTCGAGCTCGGACACGATCGGACAGGCGAGTGTTGCAGTCGGCTTGATCGCAACCGGACCGACCGCCGTGACGGGATTGCCCTGCGAAGGGCCGAGGGACGGCAGCGGCTGCTGCGCAGGAGCCTGCGAGTACGGCGCCGGTCGGGCCGGATAGCTCGGCGCATTCATGTAGCGCGCCGCACCCGCGGCGTCGGTGCCATCGGGCGGCAGGTCGATCTCGTCCTCCTGCGCCGCCACGCCGGGCGCGTTCAGCGGCATCGGCCCGGTTGAGGCGTCATAACCGGCGGGTTGGCGCACTGCGCTTTCGGGATAGTTCGGCCGTTGCGGATAGGAGGATGACGGATAAGTCTGGCTCTGCGGATAATTCGACCGCGGCTGCGTCACCGGCCAGCGCGGCTGACCGCCGATGCTGCCCGGCGGGCGCAACTCCTCGTCGGCAAAGCCGTAGCTGCTGGAGGATTCGCCGAGGGCGGCCACCTTGAGCGGAAACTCGGCGCCGCACATGCCGGGCCCGGAGATCGGGTCGATGCGGACGAGATCCGGCCCCTCTTTCACCGCGCCCGATTTCAGGCATGCGGCTTCCGCCTCGGCCCGCCACGGTTCACGTTCGGCCTGGAAGAAGCCGCGTCCGCAACCCGCTAGCGAAACAAGGACGATGGAGCCGACGAGATACAAACGAACTCCGCGCGTCATGCACGCAGGTTCGGTGAATTTACTTAAAGACTCTTCAACGTGTCGATTTCACCGTTCTTTAACCACGCCGGCTCGCCCGCGACGAAACGCTGCCGGGGTTGAGCGACAGCAAGGCTGACTTTTTCACAACGAGACTCTCTGTTAACCACGATGTCCGTGCGCAAAGCTGCGTGCATGGAGGAAGCGACCTCATGACGTTCGCCGGGAGACTGAGCGTAGTCACCGCGTACCTCGCCATGGCCTTCGTCGGCGCCATCGTGCTCGGCATCATCTAGAAGGCAGCAGCCGACCACAGCGCAGCTCGCTTTCCCCCTCCAGAGAGGAGGAGGACAACAGCGCTTGTCGCTACGACCGCGCGCTCCATTGCCGCGATCTCGTGATCAGCTTGTCCCGCGGCTCGCGGCCGCCGTCAAAGCGATCAATGTGCCAAGCGAAGTCAGAAGCCGGGTCATCGGCGCTCCTGTCGTGTCGCGACGACCTTACGAAGAGAAACAAGGGCTGAATGTGCGCTGCCTCACCCAGACGGCGTATGGCCGTTGTGACGTTCATCACAGAACGTCCAACCGGTCCGGCGTAGGGTCGAACCACGTCTCATCCACCAGCGACTTCAATCCATATCCGACCACGCAGTTTTCGGAGATTGTCATGAACAAGCTCACCATCGCCGCCACCGCGCTCTTGCTCGTGTCGACAGCGGCCGCCCATGCCGGCAATTCGATCTCGTTCCAGATCCAGGGCCAGCACATCCGCATCGAAACGCCGCGCAACTGCGCCTCGCTCAACTGCGTGACCATCGTCGCTCCGGGCCTGTCGGACAAGCCGATCAAGCTGAGCAACATCGACCTCAAGGGCCTCGGCGGCTCCAAGGACGATGACCTCGACACCACGCCGGCTCCGGCCACGACCACCGCGCAGCCCGCTCCGGCTCCGGTGCAGCAGCAGCCCGTGCAACAGGCGCCGGTTCAGGCAACCGCACCGGCAGCCCCCGCTGACGCTCCTGCCGCGCCGGCGACGACAGTTGCCGCCGCGCCATCCGTCGGCTTCGACAACACGGCGCAGCCTGCTGCGGCGCCTGCTCCTGCCGCAGCGCCCGCGCCAGTCGCGGCTGCTCCGGCCCCAGTGGCCGCCGCGCCCGTGGCCGCGCCGAACTCGCCGGTCGGTCTCTGGGCAACCGAAGAGAACAAGGGCAATGTCCGCGTCGAACAATGCGGCACCAATCTTTGCGGTTACGCGGAGAAGAGCAATGAGCGCATCCTGATCAACATGAAGCCGCAGGGCTCGAAGTGGAGCGGCCGCATCCACGATCCCAACTCCGGCCGCAACTACGACTCCACGATCGCCATGAAGGGCCCGAATGCGATGCGCGTGCAGGGCTGCGCCTTCGGCGGCATGTTCTGCGGCGGCCAGACCTGGAAGCGCGTGAGTTGACACGCTGAGAGGTCATCTCCAGCACATGCACTATCTCCGTCATGCCCGGGCTTGTCCCGCCTGCGCGGCCGAAGCCGCTTCGGCGAGGCGAAGGCCCGGGCATCCACGTTCTTGATTGGCCGCAAAGCGAGACGTGGATGGGCGGGACAAGCCCGCCCATGACGGCCTGGAGATATCTGAGCTCACCATCCGCTGGCCTCCGGCACCCTGCGAACGCTCGCCGCTCCCGTGCGACATATGTTCATCCGCCATTCAGGTCCCCCCGGCTGAACTCGACTGATCACCTCGCTTTCTCACCGGGACTTCCTCGTGACATCAATGCTGGCCTGGCGCCGCTTCGGGTTCGCGCTCGTGCTGCTGGCATTGCCGCTGGCAGGCAGCAGCGTGACTCGTGCATCGGAGACAATCGAGCTTGCGCAGGCAGAGCCGGCGCCCGCGCCGTCCCCGACGCCCTCAGCCTCGCCGTCGCCGGCCGCGGACGCGCAATCCGCCGCTGTCGAGCCGATCGGCAACGTCGCAACCGTCACGGGGATCGCGACCGTGATCCGCGACAAGAACTCCTATCCGTTGCGCGTGCGTGACGACATCTATCTCAACGACATCGTGCAGACCTCGTCGAACTCCTCGCTCGGCATCACCTTCAACGATGCGACCACGTTCAATCTCTCGGCGAGCGCCAGGATCACCATCGACGATTACGTCTATGAGGACGGCGGCAAGCAGAATGCCGCGATCTTCGACGTCGGCAAGGGCACGGTCGCCTTCGTGGCGGCGGCGGTGGCGAAGACCGGCAACATGAAGATCACGACGCCGACGGCGACGCTCGGCATCCGCGGCACCACCGGCGTCATCGATGTGCCTGAAGGCGCGGCAGCGAACGGCGCGCGCAACGTCAACATCAAGCTCTATCCCGACGCCGACGGCCGTGTCGGCCACATCGACGTCGACGACCGCACCAGCGGCATGCGGCTCGGGGCGCTGACGCAAGCATCGAGCGGCTTTGCGATCCGGCCCGGCGCGGCCACCGCCGGCGTCATGCGCTTCGCCGCGGTGCCGATCACGATCGCGCCGCAGCAGATCGCGCGCGACCGCGGCTTCGTCAGCCAGGTCCATCTGGCGCAGACCACGGGCCGCCAGATCGTCATCGAGCAGCGCGACTTCCGCCGCGCCAATCCGGGCGCGCTCAGCCGCATTCCGCGGCCGGCCCGGCCGCCGCAGCAACAGCAATTGCAGCCGACGACCGCGCCGGGACAGCAGCCACAGCGCCCGAATGGCCCGCCCGGTCAGAACGACCGTCGAGGTCAGCAGCAGCCGGGCACGCCGGGCCGGCAAGGCGCTCAGCCACCACAGCGGCAGGGACAAGGACAACAAGGCGGCACGGTGCAGCCGGGCACGTCGCGACCTGGGGAAGGTCAGCAGCAGCGAGGCCGGCAGCAAGGCGCGGGCCGGCCGACGGGTGCGCCACGCACCGGGCAAGGCACCCGGCCCAGCGGCGCACCAACCCAGCCACAGCGAGGCGGTCAGATTCCGACACAGCCTCGAGGAGCCGTGCCGGCTCAGCCGGCGGCGCCGCAGCAGCCAGAAGCACCGCGTACGGGATTGCAGCCCGGCCAGCCGCCCGCGATCCAACAGCCAGGCGGCATCCAGCGCCAAGGCGGATTCCGGCAGCGCCTCCCCACCACGCAACGGCCCGCAACGCCGCGCAAACCGGCGACGGCCCCGAAGGAGAGGAAAGAGAGGCGGTAGAGAAGCATGCCCAGTCTCCTCCTCTCCGTCACCGATGACTTGGAAGGAACTGGCGCTGCTTCAATCGTACCGACTCGCGAATGCTTCCGCGACCGCAAGGGGCGGTGAAGAGAACTCACGCCTCGCCGCGCAGCCAGGACTTCACTTTTTGCAGCAAGCCGTGGTGCAGGTCGTCGACGGAGGCGGCCTCGGCTGCTGTCAGCGTCTGCATGGCGGCGTCGATGTCGTCGGTTGCGGGCCGCAAAGTTACGTCGGCATCGGTGGCTGCGAGGCCTGCGGCGGCAAGCGCGATCGGGCCGATCTGGGTCAGGAATGCGCGTTCATATTCGCGCGACAGCCGTGCGATCGCATCGTCCAGCTTCAACCAGTCGACCGCCTTGATGTCGTTCATCAGCTTGCGGACCGGCCCGCCGTCCGCCTCCATGCGCCAGAAATGCACGACCTTCGAGCGCCCGCCGGACTGATAGACGAGCGTGCCCAGGAATTCGTGGATGGCGACGTCGTGGCCCGTCTCCTCCAGCACCTCGCGGTGCGCGGCTTCCTTCGGCGTCTCGCCGTCATCGAGCTTGCCCTTGGGCAAAACCCATTCGTTGCGCTTGCGCTGGCGCACGACTGCAATCAGCGGCGTCGAACCACGCCGCAGTACGATACCACCCGCCGCCATCACCGGCGCCCGCGCCATCACCAAATCCGTGTCGATCGAATCGTCCCCGCGGCCGATATAGGCGGCCGGCGCGGCGGATTGAAGGCTACTTTTTTCGCAGAAGCGCTTGACCGGCGCGGATGCGGGTGCCTTCGGCGATGCCATCGCAAAACGTAAAATCGCCGGGCGCGAGGATGATGATGGTCGAGCCGTGCTCGAACCAGCCAAGCTCCTCGCCTTTGGTGACGTTGATATCGCAGGGAAAATTCACCGGGCCACGGGTCTGCGCGTTCAGAACCATGTCGAGGAAGTGCAAGCGGATGCTCGCGACCAGGATCGCGGCGACCGGCACCAGCGTCACGGCCTCGCCTGAGCTAAGATGGGTGCGGATCACCGCGCGCTCGTTCTTGCAGAACAGCCGCTCGACCCGCTTCAAGGCGATCGGGTTGACGTTCCAGACGTCGCCATGGATCAGCGTGACGCGCTCGATATGCGCGTCATAGGGCGCGTGGAAGCGGTGGTACATGCTGGAGGTCAGCCGCAGCGTAACGAAGGAGCCGTTGCGGTGCTGATCGACCAGCGCGGAATCGCCGACGAGGTCGAGCAGCGAATAGGGCGCGCCCTTGACCTGGAACAGCTCGGTATCCGCGATCCGGCCATGCGCGCCGACGATGCCGTCGGACGGGCTGGCGACAACGGAGGGATCCGGATCGAACGGCCGCAGGCCCGGCTTGAGCTCCCGGGTGAAGCAATCGTGCAGGCTCGTGAAGCGGGTCTTGCGCGCCTCCGACAGATCGAGGTCGGAGAACAGCTTCCACAGCGCGATCGAGACGTCCCGCACGAGCGGGTTCTCGATCTTGGAGAACCAACCCATGAAGCGGGTCAGCGCGGCGCGGGGGATGCGGTTGGTCAACAGGAAGTTGAGGTCTTCCTGCTGGGTGAAAGAGGCGATGAGGGCTTTGACTGTCATGAATCTGTCAGCTCACAGTATTAGCGCTTGTTGTCATGGAAACGACACTCCCGATTCTTTCATTTTCCGTGGCCGCCGCAGCATCTGCTGCCGCCGCCTTCCCGAAGCTCAAGGCACGGATCGAGCTGTCCCGCGCCAAGCATCGTTCGCTCGCCGGGCACTCCAAGATGTCGCGCCGGGTGGCAAAGCTGCTCCCGTTCTACGAGTTCGGTGAGAGCGACTACTTCTCCTGCGACGGAGCGCCGGGAAACATCGCCGCGCAGCGCAAGGACGGCTTCTTCCGCCTCGCCAAGCTCTACGCCGAGCGCTATCCCAAGGGGCGCGCGATGACGAAGGAGGCGGCGCAGACCATCTCCGACCTGGACTTCACCGAGAGCTACCGCGTGCCGTTCCAGTTCTCGCGTCTCGTCCGCGAGCACCTCGGCACCTCGACGTTCATGGAATCGTCCAGCGGCGTCACCGTCACGGATGTCGACGGCAACACGTCCTACGACCTCACCGGCTCCTACGGCGTCAACATCTTCGGCAACGACTTCTACAAGGAGTGCATCGAAGACTCGGAGAAGCGCGCAGGCGCGCTCGGCCCGGTGCTCGGCCCCTACCATCCCGTCATCCTCGACAATGTGAGCCGGCTCTGCCAGATCTCGGGCCTCGACGAGGTCTCGTTCCACATGTCCGGCACCGAGGCCGTAATGCAGGCGGTGCGGCTCGCGCGCTACCACACCAGGCGCACGCACCTCGTTCGTTTCGCCGGCGCCTATCACGGCTGGTGGGGCGACGTGCAGCCCGGCGTCGGCAACCCCATTGCCGCGCACGAGACCTACACCCTCGCCGAGATGTCGGAGAAGACGCTGCATGTGCTGCGTACGCGCAAGGACATTGCCTGCGTGCTGGTCAATCCGCTGCAGGGCCTGCATCCGAACGCCAACGCGCCCGGCGACTCCTCGCTGGTCGACTCCTCCCGCGGCGGCAACTTTGATCGCGCGGCTTATACGGAGTGGCTCAAGAAGCTGCGCGCGGTCTGTACCGAGCGCGGCATCGTGCTGATCTTCGACGAGGTCTTCGTCGGCTTCCGTCTCGCCGCCGGCGGCGCCCAGGAATATTTCGGCGTCAGGGCCGACATGGTGACCTACGGCAAAAGCCTCGCCGGCGGCCTGCCGGTCGGCGTGGTCTGCGGCAAGCGCGAGCTGATGCGCCGCTTCCGCGACGATCGCCCCGCCGATATCTGCTTTGCCCGCGGCACCTTCAACTCGCACCCCTATGTCATGACGGCGATGGACGAATTCTTGAGCCGGCTCGCCAGCCCGAATTTTCGCGCGGTCTATGAGGGTCTCGAGGAGACCTGGAACGGCCGCGTCCAGAAGCTCAACCAGATGATGATCGACGCCGACCTTCCGGTGCGGTTCGCCAACTTCTCCTCGATCTGGACGGTGAAATACACCACGCCGTCCCGCTACAACTGGATGCTGCAATATTATCTGCGCGCCGAAGGCCTGGCGCTGAGCTGGGTCGGCACCGGCCGGCTCATCTTCAGCCTGAACTACACCGACGCCGACTTCACCGAGGTCGCCGAACGCTTCCTCCGCGCCGCCGAGAAGATGAAGGCCGACGGTTTCTGGTGGCACGACGGCGTGCTCACCAACAAACAGATCAAGCGGCAGATTTTGAAGGAAATGCTGGCCAAGCGTCTTGGGCGCTGAGGCCGCATACTCCCACACCGTCACGGCGGGGCTTGTCCCGCCTGCGCGGCCGAAGCCGCTTCGGTAAGCCGAAGGCCCGGCCATCCACGCGCCTCCGCGCGACGGCTCCAAGACGTGGATGCCCGGGACAAGCCCGGGCAAGACGTAGCCATCAGACATCGGCGTGTTTGATCGACGCAGCGCGCTCAGGCGTGCTGCTCTTCGAGCGTGGGCTCGCCGATGAGGCCCAGCGTGTGCTCGGGGTTGAGATGCAGACCGGGATCCATCAGCTCGCCACGCATCAGCGCCAGCGGCGCATTACGATAGAGCATCAGATCGTGGAAGGGATCGGTCAGGATCTTGGTCATCCAGACAAGGCCGGTTTCCACGTCGCGGATGAAGAACAGGTGCACGGTGCGGAACAGAAGACCGCCGCCGCCGACCACCAGCCAGACTTTCGCCACCTGCCGCATGAAGTCGGTCGCGCTCGCCCAGGGCGTGAACAGGCCGAACAGCGTCGGGTCTGCGAACAGCACCAGCGGCGAAGCCGCCCAGATCGCCATCAGCACCACCTTGCGCTGAAGGTTGTAGCCGACCTTGATCTCTTCCTTGTACTCGTGCGTCGCCTGGTTGACGTGGTCGTAGTCGTGCGGCTCGAAGAAGAAGTGACCGGCCTGGCGCGAGGTCATCGAGACCAGCCAGCCGACCAGCGCAGAGACCACGGGATCGACGAACAGCCAGACATAGGCGAACAGAAAGCTCAGCGCGCTGACGAAGTGCAGGCTCTGATTGATGCGGCTGTGGTGATAGTAGCGATGGTCGTCCCAGCGCTGGATGCGCAGCTGCTCGAGATAATTCTTGATCATGCTCTTCCCCAAAATGCTTTCGGGTACCGGGTTAAAGGGATTCGATGTACGCCGTATGACATCATCATTTTGTCATGTGACGATGTGCAGCGGCGCGATGACGCACGCGAACGCGTGAGCTTCAGGTCACGCCGCTTTCGCGACGTCGACTTTGCGGAAGCGCACCAGCGAGAAATGGCCGAGCGGCGGGATCAGCCGGCGTTCGGCGAGCTCGACGCCGTGCGCGCCGGCCAGCCACTTGGCATAGCGCGACCACGCGAACTCGGCGGTGCGGAAGCCGAGCGGACGCACCACCGGCTGCAGCTTCTGCTCGATGAAGCGGCGCATGCCGGTATCGGCGCTGACGCGGGTCAGGATGATCAGCTCGCCGCCCGGGCGCAGCACGCGGGCGAATTCGTCGAGCGCCTTTTCCGGGTTGGGCACGGCGGTGACGACATATTGCGCCATCACGACGTCGAAGGAGTTGTCGGGGAATTCGAGCTTCTCGGCGTCCATCACCGCAAGTCCCTCGACGTTCTTCAGGTTCTGCTCGGTCACGCGGCGCCGCGCCTTGTCGAGCATCGCCTCCGAAATGTCGGTGCCGAAGATGCGGAGATTGGGTGCATAGAGCGGCAGCGAGATGCCGGTGCCGACGCCGACCTCGAGCACGCGGCCGCCGATCTTGTTGGTAGCCGCGATCGCGGCCTGCCGGCCCTTGGCGAACACACCGCCGAACACGAGATCGTAGACGGGTGCCCAGCGGTCATAGGCCTGCTCGACCGTGCCGCGGGTGAGGTCAAGCTGCTGGGCGCCGTCAAGGTTCATGATTTTGGCCATCGATGAGGTTCTCGCTGTGGGTCCAATGAAAGATCAGCCGCGCACCGGCCGCCGCGCCATGCGAGGCGAGGCGCGCAAGGCGCGGCTGGGCTGAAGTGAGGTGAGGTTGCCGACGAACTGGCGCGCGCTGTTTTCCCAGGAGCGTTCCAGTGCAAAGTTGCGGCAGGTCTCGCGCGACATGGTGAGTGCGCGCAGGCACGCGGTGCGCAAATCGTGATCGATCGCGCCGATCGGATGATCGGCGATGACGTCCTTGGGACCCGTCACCGGAAACGCCGCAACCGGCGTGCCGCAGGCCAGCGCCTCGAGCTGCACCACGCCGAACGTATCGGTCAGGCTCGGAAACACGAACACGTCGGCAGCGGCGAGATGCGCGGTGAGATCCGCACCCTTCTTCTCGCCGAGGAAGACGGCCTCGGGATACTTCTTTTCGAGCGCCGCCTTCTGCGGACCGTCGCCGACGACGACCTTGGTGCCGGGCAGGTCGAGCGAGAGGAACGCTTCGAGGTTCTTCTCCACCGCCACGCGGCCCATCGTCATGAACACCGGCCCCGGCAGATCGAGCTTCGCCGGAGCGTCGGGATGGAACAGCTCGGTGTTGACGCCGCGCGTCCAGAAGCCGAGCCGCTTGAAGCCGCGCTCGGACAGCTCCTGCCGCAGCGAGGGTGTGGCCACCATCGTGATCGCGGCAGCATCGTGGAAATGACGCAACACGGCATAGCCGACCGCAGCCGGGATGCCGGTCCGCACCGAGACGTATTCCGGAAAGCGCGTCGTGTAGGAAGTGGTGAACGCCAGCCGGTTGCGGCGGCAATAGGCCCGTGCCGCCCAGCCGATCGGGCCCTCGGTCGCGATATGCAGGGCTTCCGGCGCCGCCTTCTCGATCCGCCGTGCGATCTCCCTGGCCGAAGGCAGCGCGATGCGCAGGCCCGGATAGGTCGGCAACGGCCACGACGGAAAGCCGTCCGGGGTGAGAAAGTCGATCTCGATATCGAGCGCCCTGGCCGCGTTCGCGAGCGAGGTCAGCGTCCGGACCACACCGTTGACCTGGGGATGCCAGGCGTCAGTCGCGATTAATACCCGCATGGGAAAATCCCGAGAGTTTGATGATTCTCAGGCATCGACCATCAACGAAGGATATTTCAGGCGTGTGACGTCATAGAAGTGTCGGCGGGCTGTTTTGTTCGTTAACGGGCCGGCGCGGCCACGAAACTGTCATGAAACAATCCTTGCCGCCATGAAACCGTTTTCGGTTTTCCGCGCAAATGTCCCGAAACGTCTTGCCGCTAGGACTTCAGGCAACGAAGCACCGAAACGGTGCCGCGGTGATCAACACCACCGAGCAAAACAGGGGCGATCAATGTTCAATCTGGACCTGTTCAGGAATTATTCGCGCGCCGTTGCTTTTGGCGCAGTCGCGATCTCCGCGATCGCATTGTCGGGTTCGGCCAAGGCCGCGCCGGTGCAGCTCTTCCCCTTCTTCCAGCCACTGCCGCCGCTGGTAGCGCCGCAGCCGTTCCAGCCCTATCAACCCTACCAGGCAGCGCCTTCCCAGGCTGCGCCATCCGAGGATCAGGATACGGTCGAGATGCCAGCCCGCTTCCGCCGCCAGACCGTCGCTTATGCGACGCGTGAGGCGCCGGGCACCATCATCATCGATACGCCCAACACTTATCTCTATTATGTGCTCGGCAACGGCCAGGCGCTGCGTTACGGCATCGGAGTCGGCCGCGACGGCTTCACCTGGTCCGGCATCCAGTCGGTGAGCCGGAAGGCCGAGTGGCCGGATTGGACTCCGCCGCCGGAGATGATCGCTCGCCAGCCTTACCTGCCGCGCCACATGGCGGGCGGGCCCGGCAACCCGCTGGGCGCCCGCGCCATGTATCTCGGCGGCACCGTCTACCGCATCCACGGCACCAACGCCCCCGAGACCATCGGCAAGCACGTCTCCTCCGGCTGTATCCGCCTGACCAACGACGACGTCACCGACCTCTACTCCCGCGTCAACGTCGGCACCAAGGTGATCGTGCTGCCAATGACGGAGCGCCGCGCGGAGCTTCGGTAACGCGAGGCGACAGACGAGATTGAAATGCGAACGGCCCCGGCTATGCCGGGCCGTTTTCGCTTTCGCCACGCGGTCCGCCATGCGATATCGTTGCGCAGATGATCAGACTGCTCACATCCGCCGACGCCGCTCTCTACCGCGCGATCAGGCTGGAAGCGCTCGCGGCGCATCCCGAAGCTTTCTCTAGCACCTTGGCGCGCGAGCAGGAACAGCCGCTCGCTTGGTTTGCGGAGCGCCTCACCACGTCGGACGTCTTCGGCGCCTTCATCGACGACGAGATCGTCGGCGTCGCCGGCTTCCGCCGGCAGGATGGCCCCCAGACGATGCACAAGGCTGACCTCTGGGGCATGTATGTGCGACAGTCGGCAGGGAGAGCCGGCATAGGCCGGCGTCTCGTCGATACCGTCGTTGCCCATGCTGCAAAGCACGTCGAAAAACTCCAACTGACGGTTGCGAGCAGGAACGAAGCAGCGTTACGCCTCTACGCGGCCGCCGGCTTCGTCGAATACGGCCGCGAGGTGAAGGCGCTGAAACAGAACGGCCGATATTTTGATGAAGTCCTGATGGAATTATTCGTCAACGGAAGCGGCAAATAGCAAAGACGGCCCCGGTGAAACCGGGCCGTCTTCGATTTGCGCCCGATCATCTCATGCCCGCGCGACGCGCCGCCACTTCGCGATCAGCTTCAGCCACGTCGCAGAATGAAACGCGCTCATCAGCAGATACATCGGCACCATCCCGCCCAGCAAAGCGCCGTGCGCGGAGGAGCAGAGCATGTCCGCCGTTCCGCCGGGTACAGCCGTCAACAAGGCCATGACTGCGAAGGTCGGCGCGGCCGCGAGACCGAGCCACTTCGCGAGATGGCGCGCCGCCGTCGCGCCATCTCGGCTGGCACCCGGAGTTGCGCTCAGCGGACTAGTCACGTCCTTCCGCCGCCTCCTCGCGGAACGCCTTCTCGCCGGCAGTCGAGATCTCGACCCACTTCTTGTCGGGCTCGGCGCCTTCCGTGTAGCTGTCGTGCCAATTCCACCATTTGTAGGTCGGCGTCTGCGGATAGCCGTGCGGCGAATCCTCCCAGACCTCCTGCCGCCCGAGCGGGGTGATATCGAGGTAGTTCCAGGTGCCACCCATTTGTTCGTCGCCGCGGCTCTTGACGAAGTAAGTGCGGAAGATGCGGTCGCCGTCGCGGTAGAACACGTTCGTTCCGTGCCACTCGCCGACGCCGAAATCGGCGTCAAAGCTGTCGGTGATGGTAACCCATGGCATGATCCAGCCCATCCGCTGCTTCAGCCTGATAATGTCGGCCTGGGGCGCGCGCGAGGCGAACACGAGCGTGGTGTCGCGGGCATTCAAATGCGCGACATGGGCGACCTGGTCGGCCACCATGGAGCAGCCTCGACAGGCGTGATCCGGCCAGCCGAACACGCCGGGCTCGAAGAAGGCACGGTAGACGATCAGCTGCCGCCGACCCTGGAACAGGTCGAGCAGACTGACCTTGCCGCCGGGCCCCTCGAACGCATAGGTTTTGGTTACTTCCATCCATGGCATGCGCCGACGCTCGGCGGCCAGGGCGTCGCGGGCACGGGTATGCGCCTTCTCCTTTACGAGCAGTTGCTGACGGGCTGCCTCCCAGTCCTGCGGCGACACCACCGGCGGTGTTTGCATGGCAACGTTAGTTCCTGCTTTTTCGACTGCTGTCATCATGACTCTCCAAACCTCTTGCTTGAACTTTTGCTTGGGCGGCCATTCCGCATCTCGCTCTGCGAGATCCGAAACCGCTCGCCCCCTCACCGCACATCGTCGGCCGTCAACGATTTCTGGCACCGGAGAGTTGCGCGGTGGGAGTAACAAGTGTGGCGGGATTTGAATGGAGTCCCTGATCACGGCCGCGGCCCGTGCGTTGGAGGCCGGCGATCCGCTCGGCGCCCTGAACCGGGTCGCATTGCGCAACGATGCTCCGTCGCTGGCGCTGCGCGGCATCGCGATGGCGCAGCTCGGCGATCTGGCCAAGGCCAAGTCGCTGCTGCGCAGCGCCGCGCGCGCTTTTGGTCCGCGCGAGGCGGTGGCGCGCGCCAGATGCGTGGTCGCCGAAGCCGAGATCGCACTCGTCTCGCGAGACCTGAGCTGGCCGGTGAGGACGCTCGCCGCAGCACGGGCGATACTCGAAAGGCATGGCGATCTCGCCAATGCCGCGCATGCGGGCCACATCGAAGCACGGCGCCTCCTCCTCGTCGGGCGTCTCGACGAGGCCGAGCGCTCGCTGGCCGAGCTCGGCGCCGCACCGCTTCCGCCCGCATCGCAAGTCACCCGCGAGCTCGTGGTCGCCGGCATCGCAATCAGGCGCCTTCGAACGAAAGACGCGCGCGCGGCGCTTGACCGGGCAGTGCGTGCGGCGAAGCTGGCAGGCATCCCTGCGCTGGCGGCCGAGGTCGACAGCGCAAGCTGCGTGCTCGACACGCCGGCAGCACGCCTGATCACGCGCGGCGAGGAGCGGCCGCTGCTGCTCGAAGAAGTCGAAGATCTCGCGACCTCGGAGGCCCTGGTCGTGGACACCTTCCATCACGCGGCCCGCAGGCGCGACATCATCGTGCCGCTCGGCACGCGCCCCGTGCTGTTCGCGCTCGCGCGCATCCTGGCGCAGGCGTGGCCCGCGGACGTCTCGCGCGAGGCGCTGATCACAGGAGCGTTTCGGGCCAGGCACCTCGATGAATCGCATCGCGCACGGTTGCGGGTCGAGATCGGGCGGCTCCGCGCGAAGCTCAGGCCACTCGCCGAAGTGACCGCCACGAAGCAGGGCTTTGCGCTGACACCGCGCAAGACGCGACAAGTTCTCGTGCTGGCACGGCCCGTCGAGGAAAAGCACGCCACTGTCCTCGCCTTCCTCTCCGATGGCGAGCCCTGGTCGAGCTCGGCCCTCGCGCTGGCGCTGGGGACGAGCGCGCGCACCGTGCAGCGAGCACTCGACGAGCTGGCGCGATCGAACAAGGTGCAGTCCTTCGGGCATGGGCGGGCGCGGCGCTGGATGACGCCGCCGGTCCCGGGTTTCCCGACAACCTTGTTACTCCCCGGACCGCTGCTGAAGACATAGGATGGGTGACATCACAGGGATCAAGCACATGAAGCGTTCAGCCGCCGAAATCGTCACCGAGTATGGGCCCTTTCCAGGCGTCGAGGCCGTGCATGGCGTCACCTATGACGGCAAGCATGTCTGGTTCGCATCCGGCGACAGACTGAATGCGATCGATCCGGCCAGCGGCAAGGTCGCACGCTCCATCGATGTCGCCGCGCATGCGGGAACGGCGTTCGACGGCCGGCACCTGTTCCAGATCGCCGAGGATCGCATCCAGAAAATCGATGCGGCCTCAGGCAAGGTGCTCAGCACCATTCCGGCGCCGGCCGGCGGCGGTGATTCCGGCCTTGCCTGGGCCGAGGGCTCGCTGTGGGTCGGGCACTATCGCGAGCGCAAGATCCATCAGGTCGATCCGGAAACCGGGAAGGTTCTCCGCACCATCGAGACCAAACGCTTCGTGACCGGGGTGACCTGGGTCGACGGCGAGCTCTGGCACGGCACCTGGGAAAACGAAGAGAGCGATGTGCGACGGATCGACCCTGAGACGGGAAAGGTGCTCGAGCAACTCGACCTGCCCACCGGGACGGGCGTGTCCGGGCTGGAGTCCGATGGCGGCGAGCGTTTCTTCTGCGGCGGCGGCGCCAACGGCAATGTGAGGGCGGTCCGCCGTCCCCGGCGCGGTTAGCGCTCGGCAACGCACTGAATGCACGCCAGCGATGCAGCCCCCGCCGTTAACCCATTCGCCCCAATTCCACCCCATCGGTGCGCTCTAGCGCCCTCCTCGCCGGCCCTGTAAAATCCCTGCCGGGGCGGCTTGGGGGAATGATGCGACCGACGTTGAATCTGAAGACCATCCTGATCGGCGTGGCGGTGCTTGCGGCGTCGTTCTTCATCAGCCTGAAAGTGATGGATTTCCTGTCGCCGCGCGCGACGAATTCTGCGCCACCGGTGGCGCAATTGCCGCCGCTGCCGCCGGTCGCGAAGAACTCGATCGTGGTCGCGCCGGTCGCGATCGCACTGTCGGCGATCCGCGAGCAGGCCGAGAAGGCTGCGCCGCGCAATTTCGCCGGGAAGGCCGACAACCCGATCTCGCAGATCCTGGAGAACGCCGACATTGGCTGGACCGCCGTGCGCGGACCGATGGCGGCCGCCGGTGACAAGGACGTGCTGACCATCTCGACGCCGCTCACCGGCAAGCTGAACGTGACGGGCTCGCTGTCGTCGAAAGCCACGGGCGCGCTCGGCGACGTGCTCGGCAGCGTGCTCGGCGGTGACGCAGCGAAACGGATCGGCGCGGTCAACATCAAGAATCTGAACGCCAGCGCGGAGATCAAGGGCAACGTCGTCGTCACCTCGCGCCCGAAGCTCGCAGCCAACTGGCACCTCGAGCCCAATCTCGGCGCCCAGGTCAATCTCGGCGACACCAATCTCAACGTCGCCGGCGCCAAGGTCAACGTGCCGGCGCAGGTGAAGCCGCTGATCGACAAGAATGTCGACGAGCAGATCAACGCCGTCTCCGAACGCATCCGCAACGATCCCTCGCTGCGCGAGAACGCGAAGGTGCAATGGGCCAAGGCGTGCCGCTCGATTCCGCTGCAAGGCTCGGGCTCCTCGGCCGCGCTGCCGCCGCTCTGGCTGGAGATGAAACCGATCCGCGCCATCGCCGCGCAGCCGCACGTGGACGCGCAGGCCGTGACGCTGCTGATGGGCCTGGAAGCGGAGACGCGCGTCACCTCGACGCCGACCAAGCCGGACTGCCCGTTCCCCGACAAGATCTCGATCGTGCCGCCGACCGGCACCGGCGTGAATATCGGCGTGCCGATCGACGTCCCCTTCACCGAGATCAACAAGCTGATCGCGGCGCAGATGGTCGGCCGCACCTATCCCGAGGACGGCTCCGGCCCGGTCGAGGTCACCGTGAAGAGCGTCAACGTGATCCCGTCGGGCGAGCGCCTGCTGATCTCGCTTTTGGTGCGCGCGAAGGAGAAGAAGAGCTGGCTCGGTCTCGGCGCCGAGGCGACCGTGCACATCTGGGGCCGGCCGATGCTCGACCAGGCGCAGCAGACGCTGCGGCTTGCCGACATCCAGCTCGCGGTGGAATCGGAAGCCGCCTTCGGCCTGTTGGGCGCCGCCGCGCGCGCGGTGGTGCCGCAGATGCAACAGGCACTGGTGCAGAAGGCCACGCTCGACCTGAAGCCGATCGCCGCCAACGCCCGCGAGAAGATCGCCGCCGCGATCGCCGACTACCAGAAAAGCGAGGACGGCCTCAAGGTCGAGGCCAAGATCGACAGCCTGACGCTGGCCGACATCGCCTTCGATTCCAAGACGCTGCGCGTGGTCGCGGAAGCAGGCGGCTCGCTGAATGTGTATGTGAGCAAGCTGTCGGGGATGTAGCGCGCCTTCGCTCATCGGGCCCGCGTCTTTGGCGCTTGCGCCGCTGGCATTCTCGTCGGAGGATGCTAAGCTGTTCCCCGCAACCTCGAACGAGGTGCTGACAGCACTGTAGTGGGCAACACGAGGACGACATGGAAGCCGGCATGGTCACGTTCGCGCCGGCGCTGGTGCGGTTTTCCGGCATTCAGAAGACCTACGATGGCGAACACCTCGTGGTGAAGAACCTCGATCTCGACATCAGGAAGGGCGAGTTCATCACCCTGCTCGGCCCGTCGGGCTCGGGCAAGACGACCACGTTGATGATGCTGGCCGGCTTCGAGGTTCCGACCCACGGCGAGATCTATCTCGCTGACCGCCCTATCAAGAACGTGCCGCCGCACAAGCGCGACATCGGCATGGTGTTCCAGAACTATGCGTTGTTTCCGCACCTGACGATCGCGGAGAATATCGCCTTCCCGCTATCCGTTCGCAAGACGAACAAGGCAGAAGTGCAGGAGCGCGTCAGCGCGGCGTTGCGCATGATCAAGATGGAGACCCTGGCGCACCGGCGGCCCGGCCAACTGTCCGGCGGTCAGCAGCAGCGCGTGGCGCTGGCCCGTGCGCTGGTTTTCAATCCGCAGATCGTGCTGATGGACGAGCCGCTGGGCGCGCTGGACAAGCGCCTGCGGGAGCAGATGCAGCTGGAGATCAAGCAGTTGCACGAGAGGATGGGCATCACCGTCGTCTACGTCACCCACGATCAGAGTGAAGCGCTCACCATGTCGGACCGCATTGCCGTGTTCAACGACGGCATCGTGCAGCAGATCGACAGGCCCGACGCGCTGTACGAGCAACCGGTGAACAGTTTCGTCGCCCATTTCATCGGCGAGAACAATGTGCTGGCCGGCACCGTCGAGACGGTCGAAAGGGATTATTGCCGCGTCGCGCTGGCTGGTGGCGGTGTCGTAACCGCCCGGGCGGTCAATGTATCAGGCGCGGGTGCATCGACCTCGCTCTCGGTGCGGCCGGAGCGGATCGCCATTGTCCGGGACGGCACCTCCAGCGACGGAGCGAACTGCCTGCCGGCCATGGTGCAGAACATCATCTATCTCGGCGACCACGCGCTGGCCGTGCTCGATGTCGCCGGCAACGCGGAGTTCATGGTCAAGCTTCAGCCGGGCGCACATGACAGCCTGAGACATGACAGCCTGAGACATGGCAGCCCAAGAGCTGGCGAAAGCGTGTTCATCGCCTTTCGCCCCGAGGACTGCCTGGCCCTCGATCCCGTCTGATCCGATCGGCATCGATCAACCTCACCGCAACTGACATGAAGAAGGAACCAAGACCATGCTGAAGCGCAAGATTGGCAAGATTGTTCTGGGCTTCGCCGCGGCGCTCGGCGCCAGCGCCGCACTGGCGACAGTCGCGCAGGCGCGCGACCTCACGGTCGTGTCGTGGGGCGGCGCGTACCAGGCCGCCCAGAAGAAGGTCTATTTCGAGCCATTCAAGAAGGCGACCGGCATTCCCATGAACGAGGAGTCCTGGGACGGCGGCATCGGCGTGTTGCGCGCCAAGGTGCAGGGCGGCGCTGCCACCTGGGACGTCGTCCAGGTCGAGAGCGACGAACTGGCGGTCGGCTGCGAGGAAGGCCTGTTCGAGAAGATGGACTATTCCAAAATCGGCGGCGAGGCCGCCTATATCCCGCCGGCGGTCAATCCCTGCGGCGTCGGCGCCATCCTCTACGATTTCGTTCTCGGCTACGACAAGGACAAGCTGAAGGACGCCCCGAAGGGCTGGGCCGATTTCTTCGACACCAAGAAGATTCCGGGCAAGCGCGGCCTGCGTCAGGGCCCGAAAACCACGCTGGAGATCGCGCTCATGGCCGACGGCGTCGCACCGAAGGACGTCTACAAGGTGCTGGCGACCGACGACGGTGTCGATCGCGCGTTCAGGAAGCTCGACGCCATCAAGGGCGACATCGTCTGGTGGAAGGCCGGCGCCCAGCCGCCGCAATTGCTCGCCTCCGGCGAGGTGGCGATGACCTCGGTCTACAATGGCCGCATCGACGCGGCGAACAAGAACGAGAAGAAGAATTTCGGCATAGTATGGGACGGAGCGCTCTTCACCCTCGACAGCTGGGTCATCCTGAAGGGCAGTCCGAACAAGGACGCGGCCTACAAGTTCCTCGACTTCGTCGGCAAGGCGGAGAACCAGGCAAAACTGTCGGAGAACATCGCCTATGGCACGTCGAACAAGGACGCAGCCGCCCGGCTGCAACCTGCCGTTCTGAAGGACCTGCCGACTTCGCCTGACAACATCAAGAACGCGGTCGAGATCAACGTTGCCTTCTGGCTCGAGAATATCGACCGCCTGACCGAACGCTTCAACAAATGGGCCGCGAAATAGCGCTCAACCGCAACCGACGCATGGAGTGGGTGGAGGATGCGCGGCGGGCAACTCGCCCGTGGCGCATCCTTCGAGACGCCCGCCTGCGGCGAGCCCTCGGGATGAGGTCTGAGTCTGTGGCAGCGCCCTTGCAGGCACCTGTTTCGATGAGCCTGATCCTGAGGCGACCGCGAAACGGTCGTTTCGAAGGACGAGGCGCTTGCTCAGGCCGCTCCAAGAGGGTCTCTCTATGACAACAGCGTTCCTGACCGGCGCCAATGCGTCGACCGAGGTCCCGCTCAAGCGCCGATTGAGGCGTGCAGAGCGGACACGCCAGGTCAAGGCATTGGCGCTGGTAGCGCCGCTTCTCGTCTTCCTGCTTTTCACCTTCGCCGGGCCCATCGCCGGCATGCTCTGGCGCACGGTCGACGACCCGGAGGTGCGTCAGGTTCTGCCGCAAACGGTCGCGGCCCTCGCCAGCTGGGACGGCAAGGACCTGCCGGACGAAAAGGCCTTTGCTGCGCTGGCAAGCGACGTCCTGGCGGCGCGCGCCGCCGGCACCATCGCCATCGCGGCCAAGCGGCTCAATTACGCGCTAAATGGTTATCGCACGATCCTGACCGGCACTGCACGCCATCTGAAGGCGATGCCGGAGCCTGGCACGGCCAGGGAGACGCTGGGCAAGATCAATGCGGCCTGGCGCGAACGCGTCACCTGGACGACGATCAAGAACGCCAGTGGCCCCATCACGGGCTTCTACCTTCTGGCGGCGCTCGACCTGACGCGGAACGTGGACGGCGCGATCGTCGCGGCCCCGCCGGACCAGGCCATTTACCGCAGCCTGTTCGCCCGCACCTTCATCATCAGCCTCAGCGTCACCGCGTTCTGCCTGATCCTCGGCTTCCCGGTCGCTTACTTGTTGGCGACGCTGCCGCCCGGCCGGTCGAACCTGCTGATGATCTTCGTCCTGCTGCCGTTCTGGACGTCGCTCCTGGTCCGCACCTGCGCCTGGATCGTGCTGTTGCAGAGCAACGGCGTCGTGAACGACAGCCTGCACTGGCTTGGCATCATCGACGAGCCGCTGCGCCTGATCTACAACCGCTTCGGCGTCTGCGTGGCAATGACCCACGTTCTCCTGCCTTTCATGATCCTGCCGCTGTACAGCAGCATGAAGGCGATCTCGCCGGCCTACATGCGCGCCGCCGCCTCGCTCGGCGCGCCGCCGGTGACCGCCTTCCTGCGGATCTACCTGCCTCAAACCCTGCCCGGCATCGGCGCGGGAAGCCTGCTCGTCTTCATCCTGGCGCTCGGCTACTACATCACGCCGGCCCTCGTCGGCGGCGCCGCCGATCAGATGATCAGCTACTTCATCGCGCTCTACACGACCGAGACGGCCAATTGGGGTCTTGCCTCGGCGTTGGGTGCGGTGCTGCTGCTCGCCACCCTCCTGCTGGCGCTGGTCTACGGAAAGCTGGTGCAGGGCCAGCAGGTCACGGGAGGGATGAAGAATTGAGCGACAGTTCCTCCCTCCGCACGCCCAGCCAGCGCATCGCGTGGACCGCGACCATCGTCGTCTCCACGCTGGTGTTCATCTTCCTGATCGCGCCGATCCTGGCGATCATGCCGCTGTCCTTCAGCTCGGGCTCCTATTTGACCTATCCGCTGCCCGGCCTGTCCCTGCGCTGGTACGACGACTTCATCAACTCGCCGCGCTGGATGAATTCGCTGAAGAACAGCATGATCATCGGTGTCGCCTCGACGGCGCTGTCCATGGTTCTTGGCACGCTGGCCGCGCTGGGGCTGGCGCAGTGGAAGAGCCGGTTCAAGCCGCTGGTTCTGGCTTTCGTGCTGTCGCCGGTCGTCGTACCCGGCGTCATCACCGCGGTGGGCCTGTATTTCTTCTTCGCGCCGATCGGGCTGACCGGCAGCTATCTCGGCCTGATCCTGGCCCACACCGCACTGGCGACGCCCTTCGTGGTGATCACGGTCGGCGCGACGCTGCAAAGCTTCGACACCAATCTGGCGCGCGCCGCCGCCTCGCTCGGCGCCTCGCCGCTCGAGGCGTTCCGACGCGTGATCCTGCCGCTGATCCTGCCTGGCCTCGCATCGGGTGCGCTGTTCGCATTCGCGACCAGCTTCGATGAGGTGGTGATCGTGCTGTTCATGGCAGGGCCGGAGCAGCGCACCCTGCCGCGCGAGATGTTCAGCGGCATCCGCGAGAACATCAGCCCGACCATCACGGCAGCGGCGGTGATCCTGACGACGGTATCGGTCATCCTCCTCGCCACGCTGGAGGGACTGCGCCGACGCAACGAACGGCTCAAGGGCGGCGGCGCCTGACCGGGGACGTCGCTCGCAATGACGGAGACGAAGAAGACACGGCAGCGCGCCCGATGAAATCGGGCGCGCCTCGTTTAGCTAGCCGTTCAGGACCGCATTACTCCGAGTACTTGAACTCCGGCATGTTCTTCAGCTCGTCCTTGCTGGCATTGAACACGGCGTGGTCCGGATACCATTTCGACGCGGACGACTTCGTATTCGTCGCGGTGCCGGTCGCAGCGCCCGTAGTGGTGGACGCAGGGGCCTTGGCGCCCGGGGTCGTGCCGGCGGTGCCGGTGTAGGCGACGGGCTCGTTGACGAATTTCAGCTTCTCATAGGGCACGGCGACCAGATGCTCGCCCAAGCCGAGGAAGCCACCGACGCCGATCACGGCAGTCTTGACGGCGCCGCTCTTGTCCATCAGCAGATCGTTGATCGAGCCGATGTTCTCGTTGGATTCGTTGTAGACCTTGATACCGTCCATCTTGGACGTGCGCCATTGGCCGGACGCGCTCGTGGTCGTCGTTGTGGCGGTGGCCGCAGGCGCCGTCTTGTTGGTGTTGGCCGGCGGTGTTTGGGCGAACGCAACGGTGGCAAGCAACGCCGTGCCGGCAAGGCCGGCAGCGATCGATTTGATCAGCATGTTGTCCTCTCCTTCACAAGAAACTCGTGTTGAGAAAACAGCGCTGATCACACGCAGTTCCGTGCACGCCGCAATTTCGTCGCGCGTTGCGCGGGGCACGAAATCCCCGCGAGGGCTGTTCCTTTGTCACTGAGTAACATTTTGCGACGCACGGTTCCCCGCCGACGACCATGCGCCCTGGATGAAGCACGATCGCGGCGAGGACCGCGCCGACCCGCGTCGCGCAGGTCAGCTCTTGTAGTCGATCAGAAGCGCGGAGAAACCGGAGTTGCCGGAGGAGCTGCCGTTCGCGCCGTAGGATGATGCCGACGATTGCGATTGCTGGAGCGCCTGGAGGAACTGCTGGAGGATCTCGGCGGTGGTCTGGTCGCTGGACGTGCTGCCGGTCGTGTCCGTGGAGGACGACGAATCCGAAGAGCTGTCGTCCGGCGGCGGACCGGGCGGAGGTCCGCCTGCACCACCGGGGCCGCCTGCCACGCCCGGACCGCTCGCGAAGGCGGACTGAAACACGCCCTTGAGTTCTTCGGCCTGGTCCGAGGTCAGCGCACCGTTCGACACCTCGCCCGAGATGAGGTCGTCGATCTTCGACTGGATGTCGTCCTTGGAGGGACGCGTGCCGCTCGACTGGTCGCTCGACCGGCTCTGCTGAAGAGCCGTGTCGATGTCGGTCAGCGCCGTCGAGAGCGCGGACTGGTCCGACGACGAGATCGTGCCGGCGGACACTTCCGATTGCAATTGCTGCTGCAGCCGCTGAAGCGGCGACTGGTGGCTGCCGGCGGAGGCCGCCGAAATCGAGGTCATGATGGCTCCGTGGATTTTGTGGGGTTTCGTCGCGAACCGCGCCACGGTAGAGTTAACCGCCTTAACGAGAGCTTGCCGCTCCGCGACCCGGCGATTGCCGGCTGTTGCGGGAAGGGCGGTAGAAACAATCCGAAACAAAAATCTTCGCCATTTGGCCCAGATCTTGGACAAACAAAGCGCATGGCCATTCCCAATCCCAACATCCTGGTCGTCGAGGACGACCGCGAAACCCGGACGTTGATTGCGAAGTACTTGCGCAGCAACGCCTGCAACGTCACCGCCGTGAGCGACGGCCGCGAGATGTCGCGCGCCATGACCGATCACCGCGTCGACCTCATCATCCTCGACGTCATGCTGCCCGGCGAAGACGGCCTCAGCCTGTGCCGCAAGGTGCGTGCCGAGGCGCAGACGCCGATCATCATGCTGACCGCGCGCGGCGAGGACGTCGACCGCATCGTCGGCCTCGAGATGGGCGCGGACGACTACCTGCCCAAACCGTTCAACCCGCGCGAGCTGCTCGCCCGCATCAACGCGGTGCTGCGCCGCCAGGCTGCGGCTCAAGCGGCAAGTTCGATCGAAGGCGCCTCCACGCTCGTCTTCGAGGGCTGGCACATCGATTTGCGCCTGCGCGAGCTGCGCAATCCGGAGGGCGCGCGTGTCGCGGTGACCAGCGCCGAATTCGATCTCTTGCGCACGTTCTGCGAACGGCCCGGCCGCGTGCTGTCGCGCGACAGCCTGCTTGACCTCACGCAAGGGCGCAACACCGGATCGTTCGAGCGCTCCATCGACGTGCTGGTCAGCCGCATCCGCCGCAAGATCGAGCCCGATCCGGCCGACCCCACCATCATCAAGACGGTGCGCTCCGGCGGCTATCTGTTCACGCCAAGAACTGAAACGCCAAGAACTGAAGCACCAGGAACTGAAGCAGCAAGAACCGAAGCGGTTGCGGCGTCCCTGAGCAGTTGAAGGGACGCCGATGAAGCCGTTCGCGTTCTTCCACCTCAAGGGTATCGGCGGGCAGATCGCCGCGCTGGTGCTGGCTTCGACTTTCGCGCTGCATCTCGTCGTCACCACCGCCTTCCTGATCAGCCGGCCGGACCGCTCCGACATGCCGCCGGACGGCGCTCATCAACTGACCGATGCGGCGCTGCTGCTGGGCTCGACCGAGGCCAGCGAACGTCCGCGCCTGCTCGCCGGTTTCGCCCGCGCCTTCCCCAAGCTCGGCATCGAAATGCTCGCGCCCGGCACCGCAAGCGGCGAGGAGAGCGGCAGCCTGCACGGGATAAGCCGTCATCTCGGGCGCGGCTACAAGGCGATGCAGCTTGCTCCTGATGGTGCCGCGCATCGCGTCGGCGTCGAACTGCCCGACGGCACCGTGATCGCCGGCCGCGTAGACGGCGGACCGCGGCCGTGGTTCTGGGGCGGCCCGTGGCTGACGGCGCTGATGACCGTCTTCATCTGTATCGCCGTGCTCGGCCTGTGGGCCGCGCGCGCGCTGGCCGCACCGCTGTCGTCCTTCGCCGCGGCCGCGGAGAATTTCAGCCTGGACGGAGGGGCAGACCCCCTGCCCGAGCGCGGTCCGGAGGAGATCCGCTCGGCGGCGCGCGCGCTCAATCGCATGCATGAACGCATCGCGCGCCTGATGTCGGATCGCACCAGGATGCTCGCCGCGATCAGCCACGATCTGCGCACACCGATCACGCGGCTGCGCCTGCGGGCCGAATTCATCGAGGACGAGGGCAATCGCAAGCGCATGCTGATCGACCTCGACCAGATGCGCTCGATGCTGGAATCTGTTTTGTCGCTGCTGCGCAACGACCGCAAGGTCGAGGCCGTGACGCTGGTCGACATCGCGAGCACGCTGCAACTCATCGCCGATCAGTTCGGCGACATGGGCCATATCGTGCATTATGACGGGCCGGCTTCCGCGACCGCCGCCGCGCGGCCCGACGACCTGCATCGCGGCATCACCAACCTCGTCGAGAACGCAGTGCGCTTCGGCGCCGAGGTAACGATCCGCCTCGAGATGGCAGGCACCGGGTTCGTCATCGACGTCGAGGACGACGGCCCCGGCATTTCGGATGCGCGCAAGCAGGAGATGCTGGAGCCGTTCGTGCGCGGCGACGATGCCCGCACCATGGACGAGTCCACCGGTTTCGGGCTCGGCCTGTCGATCGCGCGCGCGATCGCGCTCGCCCATGGCGGCGAGCTGTCGCTGCACGACCGCGCGCCGCACGGACTGATCGTGCGGATGCAATTGCCGCTCTGGCAGCAGCCGCGCCTGGCGGCGGCTTAAGATAGATTGCGCTTACGCCGCGAGCGGCGGGTGCTCGGCGGCCGCCTCGTCGAAGATCGCCACCGCCTCGAAGCGATAGTTGCAGGCGCGGCAGGTCCAGAGATAGGAGATGCGCCCCTCGCCCGGCTCGATCCAGTCGGGCTGCGGGATCGGCGTGCCGCATTGGGCACAGGGGTTTTGCCTGGGGATGTCACCGGCGTGTGCTGTCGCCATGGTTGATTTTGTCATGGCACCTCTCCCGATTTGCGGCGTCTTCTTTACTCGCATTCGCAAGCCCGCGCGAATAGACAGCCTTGCTGTCTCGAGCGGGGCGTCCGCCTGAAGGAAACTCGTACGCCGGCATTGAGTCGTAACCGCGGCTCGGCGCCGCAAAATCGCGGGCGGCGGCGTTTGGTCACATCATTGCCGCGTTCGGCAGGCCTAACGGCTGTCGGATACAGGCCCCCAGGACGTTCAGGAACATTCGATGAAGATTCGATGCGCCGCCGCGCTGCTCGCGGCCGGACTGATCTTGCCGCAGGCCGCATTCGCGGGCGAAGCCGAATATGCCGAGATGGTCGCGGCCCATGCCCGCGCCAACGGCGTGCCGGAAACGCTGGTGCACCGCGTG